>DATJRV010000090.1:0-91918 GCA_035504435.1 Solirubrobacteraceae bacterium | reverse complement strand
GGCCGAGCGGTCCATCGAGAGGTAGCCGATGCCGACGTTGTCGAGGAACTGCAGGCGCTCCTCGATCTCGCGCAGGATGAGCCGCGCGATGTGTCGCTCGGTCTCGCTCAGCTGCACGTCGGCGATCCACTCCCGGGCCCGGGTGGCCGACAGCGCGCAGAGCTCCTCCAGCCGCAGCCCCGCCACCGTCACGGCCCGCGACTCGGGGCGCAGACGGGCGCCCCCGCACATCGGGCAGGGCACGAGCGACATGTACTCCTCGATCTTCTCGCGCGTCCACTCCGAGTCGGTCTCGCGGTAGCGCCGCTCGAGGTTGTGGACGACGCCCTCGAAGCGCGTCGCGTAGGAGCGCCGGCGCCCGTAGCGGTTGCGGTACTCGACCTGCAGAGGCACGCCGCCGGTGCCGTGCAGGAACAGGTCGCGCTGCTCGGCGGGCAGGTCCTCCCAGGGGGCGTCCAGATCGACGTCGTACTGCCCGGCGATCGCCTCGCTCACCTGCTCGTAGTAGTTGGAGGCGCTGCTCGACCACGGGGCGATCGCGCCGCCCCGGATCGACAGTGACGGGTCGGGCACCACCAGCTCGGGGTCGATCTCGCGCTGGGCCCCGAGGCCCGTGCAGCGGGGACAGGCGCCGTGGGGCGAGTTGAACGAGAAGACGCGAGGCTCGAGCTCGATGAGCGACGGTCCGTGCACCGGACAGGCAAAGCGCTCCGAGAACGTGAGCACCTGCGGCGCGTCGCCGTCGCCGTCCTGCCCGCGCGGCACGAGCTCGATCTCGACGAGGCCGTCGGCGAGCGAGACCGCCGTCTCGACCGAGTCGGCGAGCCGCTTGCGCAGGTCGTGGCGCATCACGAGCCGGTCGACGACGACCGAGATGTCGTGCTTGTAGCGCTTGTCGAGGACGATCTCCTCGTCGAGCAGGCGCACCTCCCCGTCGACCTTCACGCGCGAGAAGCCGTCGCCGCGCAGGTCGGTGAACAGCTTGCCGTACTCCCCCTTGCGCCCGCGGACCACCGGCGCGAGAACCATGAAGCGGGTCCCGTCGGGCAGCTCCATCACCTGGTCGATGATCTGCTCGGCGGATTGGCCGACGATCGGGCGTCCGCAGATCGGGCAGTGCGGCTTGCCGACCCGCGCCCACAGCAGGCGCAGGTAGTCGTAGATCTCGGTCACCGTCCCGACGGTCGAGCGCGGGTTGCGCGAGGTCGTCTTCTGGTCGATCGAGATCGCCGGCGACAGGCCCTCGATCGAGTCCACGTCCGGCTTGTCCATCTGCCCCAGGAACTGGCGCGCGTACGCCGACAGCGACTCCACGTAGCGGCGCTGGCCCTCCGCGTAGATCGTGTCGAACGCCAGGCTCGACTTGCCCGAGCCCGACAGGCCGGTGATGACGACCAGCGCGTCGCGCGGCAGCTCCAGGGAGATGTCCTTCAGGTTGTGCTCGCGGGCGCCCGACAGGACTATGCGGTTCTCGCTCGGCATCGCATCAGCATTCTATGACTACGAACAGATGTTCTGGTGGCGAGGTTCGATATCCTTTGCAGCTGAGGGCCTTTCGCCGCCACGTGCCGGCCTTATGGACGTCAGCTACATCCGATCTTTGAGACGGCAGTGCACATCGATTGGATGAGTTCGTCTATCGCCAAGCTTGGGCGCGCAAAGGAGCACCGCGACACGCTCGGCAACGAGATCCAGCGCTTCCTTCAAAGCGAGCCATACACGGTCAGCGTTCACGTCGACTTCGATGCATCGCGATTCGAGGCCCGAGCTCACGAGAAGCACCGCCCCGATACTGTTCGATGGGGCCTCATCTTTGGCGAGGCTCTGTACAACATTCGCTGCGCGCTCGACTATCTCGCTTACGCACTCACGATCCTCGACACCGGGGAAGATCCTCCGCTCGAAGCCGGAGAGATCCAATTTCCGCTAGTCACTGAGGCAAAGAAGTGGGGGTCGACAATGGAGAGTCGAATCCCCAGGGTAGGGACGACCGTGCAGGCAGCAATCGAGACGCTGCAGCCGTATCACCGGCATGACGACGAAACGATCAAAAACAGGATCGGCGATCACCCGCTGGAACTCTTGGCCACGCTCAACAACGCTGACAAGCATCGCCTTCTGCCCGTCATTGCCGTCTGGAAGGCCCAAGTCGCATATCACTCGACGATGCCCAATGGGGGGAGCCCATATGTCGATGTAGAGCCCGACCATGCACGCTCATTCCAACTGACAACCCGGCTTGACCACGCCCTCAAAGAGAACGCGGTGATCGGCATTGGCGTTTTCAACATCAACGGCCCCAATCCAGCTGTGCATGTCGGTGCGAAGGTCTCCCCAGCGATGGTGGTCGAGTACGAACGACGAGACAGAAGCCGTTCGCTCGATTTTCCCGTCACCGGCCTTGACCGCATCATCACATTCGTCGAGGGGGAGGTGTTCGGACGAATCGCGCGCGCACTTGGCGCGTAACTGCTCCTGAGCTCAGCTGAGTGGGACGCGATGATCCTCCTCGTCCGGTGGGTCCGCAAGATCGGCCACAATTGCGATATGACCGTGATCGACGAGCACGCCCGCATTCCCGCGCTCGATGAGGCGGCGCTCGGACGGCTGACGCGGGCGCTCGACCGCGACGGCGTGGTGGCGGCGATGTTGATCGGCTCGCACGCGCGCGGCACCGCCGGCCCGCTGTCGGACATCGACATCGCCTTCTGGCACGAGCCGTCGCTGCACGGCCAGGAGCTCATGCAGCTGCGCCTGGAGCTCGCCCGCGACGCCGCGCACGCGCTGGGCACCGACGAGGTGGACATCGTGGCGCTCAACCACGCCCCGCCGCTAATCCGCCAGCGCGCGATCCGCGACGGGCGGCGCCTGCTCGAGCGTTCCTCCAAGGCCCGCGTGCGCCTTGAGGCGCGAGCGATCGTCGAGTACCTCGACACGATCCCGCTGCGCGAGGAGCTCGCGCGCGGCCAGCGTCATCGCATCGAAGAGGGCCGCTTTGGTCGACGCTGACAGTGTCGCCAACCGCCTGCAGCGGCTCGACACGCTGCTGCGCGAGCTGGACGCCATCCGCGCGGGCGGGCGCGACGCGTACATGGCCGAGGCGCGTACGCGCCTCGCGGCCGAGCGCGCGTTGCAGCTGGCGATCCAGAGCTGTATCGACATCGGCGCACACCTCGTCTCCGAGCTCGGTCTCCAGGCTCCCGCCGACTACCGCGGCGTGTTCGCCAGCCTGTGCCCTGCTGGCCTGGACACCGAGCTTGCCGAGCGCCTCGCCGCGGCCGCCGGCATGCGCAACATCCTCGTCCACGGCTATCTCGATGTGGACGATCAGCTCGTGTGGGACGCGCTCGCTCGCCTGGATGACCTACGTGCCTTCGCCGCCGCCGCCCGGCGGATCGCCGACGCGAGCTGACGGCTCCTCCTCGGACGGCACGTTTCTACTTGGACAGTCCTGCCGCCAGCAGTCCCTCGGCGTGATCGAGGTACACGCGGTTGCGCCAGATCCTGTCGCCGCGAAAATCGAGGACGCACGCGAATGGCGTATCGACCGGGACGCCGCTGGCCTTGCCGCGTCCGTTCATCCTGCCCAGCACAAGCACGCGGTCGCCAAGATCGCGAAACTCCTCAGCGAGGACTTGTAGCTCCTCCCAGTTCGCGCTGGTGTCAGCGGCGAATTTCTCGACGCCGTCGCGTCCGTGGTAGCCACCGCCGTCGAGCGCCCTCACGATTGCCGGGTACCACTCGAAGTCGGGGGTCGCAAGCTCGGCGAACAGGCCATCGACATCACGGCGGTTGTAGGCGTCGATCACTCGCTTGGCAACATCCACCTTGTCTGCGGGCATGCACCTCGGAGTATCGCGCAGCCTGCAGCGGCGCCCCCAACAGCGACGGCGGCGTTAGCGCGCTGGCCCGTCAAGACCCGGTTTGTCGCGGGGAGCTCGTTTGAGCTCAACGGCGTTTGCCCGCGATCGGCGGGATGCTGAGATCGAGTTGCTGCAGACGCTGCGGGTCGAGAAGAACATCGATTTGGGCGATCTTCCCGTTCGTGACGGTGAACGCCATCACCGAAAACAGGCGGTCGGGCGGGGCCACCACGGCCCCGGCGAAGCCGTTCACGAGCGCGGGCCTGACGAACGGGTAGAGCTTCGAGTAGGTGGCCGTGTGCGCGGCCACGGCATCGGCGCCGTGCAGCACGAGTGAGGCGTCCGCGCGCAGGACGCCGCCGTCGATCCTCAGCTCGACGTCGGGGTCGAGCACCTCCAGCAGGGCGCCGAAGTCGCCGTCGCGCGAAGCGGCGAAGAACGCGTCGACGACACGTCTTTGCCGCGCGAGGTCGCGGTCGGGCTCCGGCGAGTTGCGCAGGCGGCGGCGGGCGCGGCTGGCGAGCTGCTGGGCGGCCGCTTCGGAGCGCTCGAGCGCGGTGGCGATGTCAGCGAACGGCACGCCGAACACGTCGTGCAGCACAAACGCGAGTCGCTCGGCAGGAGTCAGGGCGTCGAGCACCACCAGCAGCGCCAGACCTACCGACTCGGCGAGAAGCGTCTCGCGTTCGAGGTCATCCTCCTCAAAGCCGACCACGGGATCGGGGACGTGCACCGACAGCTCCTCGCGTCGCGCTTTGCGCGAGCGCAGCATGTTCAGACACACCCGCCCGACGACCGTCGTCAGCCAGGCGCGCATGTTCTCAACGGTCGTGGGGTCCTGGTCGCGAATCCGCAGCCACGCTTCCTGCAGGGCATCGTCGGATTCGCTGACCGATCCGAGCATCCGGTAGGCGACCGCGCGAAGATGCGGTCTGTGCTGCTCGAACCGCTCGGTCAGCCACTCGCGCTCGTCCATCGTCAGCTCCGCGCTCCCATGATCAGTCGCTCACCAGTGGTCGTGGTAGGCGAGGCCGGTGGTGAGTGCCACCGCCGCCAGGAGCAAGAAGAACAAGGCTCCGCCGATCTGGCGGTCGCGGACTCGCAGGTGAGCGCTCGCAGCGCACATGAAGTACAGGACGAGGCCGATCGCTGCAGCCGTCCCAAGCGCCGGCACGGCGAAGCCTGCCAGAAGTCCGACCGCGCCGGAGGCCAGCAGTGCGCCAAGCGGGACCATCCATCGTGTGGAGACCTGTACCCGGTCAGCGACGACCTTGACCGACTCGGCGCCGACGAAGTCCAAGCAGGCGGCATAGCCGTTCGCGAGCGCCGCCAGGATCGTGGTAACGAGATAGGTGACATGCATGCCTCCTAGACACGCGCCGCCCGAAGAACCTGACAGGCGACGATGCCAGAGCGTCCGGTCGCGGGCCGCGCCCAGCTCTGAGAAGAGTCCCACAGCTACCGCCGCGAGCAACGCCGCGGCTACCCAGCGCCAATGTCCGCCTCGGATGTCAACGCCGCATCTGCCGAGCGAGTGGCGACTTTCGCCGCCTGCTTGGCGCCGACGACGGGCGCGAGCACGAAGTAGGTGGCCGCTGGCAGCAACTCGGGCAGCACGCGCACGCGCCCGCGCAGCGTCTGGCTGAAGCACAGCTCGAACAGGCCGCCGGAGATCGCTTCGCCGATGACCCGTGGCTGGCGCGCCTGCAGCGCGCGCTCGCGCGGGTCGGGGGCGAGCATGCGCGCGTACTCCACCGCGCCCTTGGCGCTGCGCTCGGCCGTGCGCTGGGTGGCGGTGAGCGCGTCCACGAGCGCCATGTGCGCAAAGGCGGGCTCGGCGGCGAGGAAGTCGAACAGGGCGCCGATCCCCGCGCGCACGGAGTGCTGCCAGTCACGTTGCGCGGCGCTCGCGTGCTGCACGGCGGCGAGGCTCTTGTGGTGACCGACCTCGTAGGCGACCAGGAAGGCGTCCTCCTTGCCGGTGAAGTGCGTGTAGAACGCGTTCAGCGAGACAGCCGCCGCTTCGGCGATGCGCTCGCAGATCAGCCCCGCGTAGCCGCGCTCGCTGGTGAGGTTGGCGACCGCGTCGAGGATGCGCTCGCGCTGGCTGTGCACGACCAGGCTGCGCGAGACGCTCGCGCGGGCACCCACGAGGCCGCGGCGCTCGGCGGTGGCGATGTGCGGGAACAGCGTCCCCGGAGCGCGTCCACCGGCGAGCATCGCCGGCGTGCGCGGCGGCGTGCGCGCGCGCTGTTGCAGGCGCATCATCGAGCGCGGCACGGGGTAGTAGGAGGTCGCCCACTCCACGAGCGCCGGCACGAGGCCGCTGAGCTGTGAGTAGTGACCGCTCCGTGCGCGCGTGTACAGCACCCGGTTGAAGCCGCCGATGATCGCGCGCAGCACGGGGTTGGGGCCGGGCGGCAGCTGCAGGCCCGCCGTGAGCAGGTCTTCGAAGCTCCCCAACAGCTGCTCGCGGCGCTCGATCCCCGCGGGTCCGGTGGAGCTGACCTCCAGCAACACGAGGCGCAGCGCGTGAGGGCGCTCGCTCGCCCACTCGAACAGCGCGCTGACACCCGCCCGCGCGCTGGCGGCGGTCTCGCTCTCCCGCAGGTAGGCCTCGGTCACGTGCTCGACGACGTCGCGCGCGAGCACGTCGTAGGTCTCCAGCAGGCACGCCTGCTTATTGGGGAAGTGCTCGTAGAACGCCTTGCGCGAGACGCCCGCGCGTGCGATCACGTGCGCGACGGTCGTCTTCGCATACCCCTGCTCGCCGATCGCGTCGATCAGCGCCGCCATCAGCCGCTGGCGCTGGTTGCCGGCGACCTCCTCGCGCGAGAGCGAGTGCGGCCCGCGCGGGAGCTCGGAGGGGGCGCGCGCGCCGCTGCTGCGGATGCCGGCCACGGTAGCCCCGAACCTATCGCGTGCGGCGCATGCGCGTGCGGAGCCTCGCAGTTACCGACATAGAAATTTATATATGAGTAAGATACGTTCGCAGATGGTTCCGACAGCTACCGCCACGAACGCCACGCGCACGCGCCTGCCGCGCGCGGAGCGCATGGAGCAGACGCTGGCGGCGGCGCACGCGCTGTTCGCCGCGCGCGGCTATCGCCCGGTGACGATGGACGAGGTGGCAGCCGCGGTGGGTGTGACCAAGCCGCTGCTGTACAACTACTTCGGCAACAAGGAGCGCCTGTACCTGGCGTGCATGGAACCGGCGGGCGACGCGCTGGTGGCGGCGGTGGTGGGTGCGGTCGAGCGGACCTCCACCCCCCAGGAGGCGCTGCGCGCCGGCATCCACGCGTTCTTCGCGTTCGTCGACCAGGACCGCGGCTCCTGGCGGGTGCTGTTCGACGAGACGCTGCCCGCCGAGGGCGGAGTGGCGCGGCGGGTGGGCGAATACCGCACGCGCATCGTCGAGCTGGTCGCCCAGGCGCTGCTCGCACAGCCGTCGGTGTCCTCGCAGCTGCAGGTGGAAGCGCTGTCCGTGGCGCTGCTCGGCGCAGCGGAGGCGCTGGTGCGCTGGTGGCTGCGCAGCGAAGCGCTCACCGCGAGCGCGACCGCCGAGCTGCTAATCGCGACCGTCGAGCCCGGCTTGGCGGCGCGCGTGAAGATCCACGGCTGGCCGCGCGACGAGGGGCGCGGCGAGGGGCGCGAGCCTGACCGGGGTGCCAAGGAGGGCGCGCGCCGATGAGCGCGAGCGTCCGGCGCGTGGCGGTGCTCGGCGGCAACCGCATCCCGTTCGCGCGCTCGAACTCCGCGTACGCACAGGCGTCCAACCACGACATGCTGGTGGCGGCGCTCGACGGGCTGATCGTGCGCTACGGGCTCGACGGGGAGCTGCTGGGCGAGGTGGCCGCGGGGGCGGTGCTCAAGCACCCGCGCGACCGCGACCTGACGCGCGAAGCGCTGCTGAGCACGCGCCTGGCGCCGCAGACCCCCGCATATGACGTCCAGCAGGCGTGCGGCACGGGCCTGGAGGCGGTGATCCTGGTGGCGAACAAGATCGCGCTGGGGCAGATCGACGTGGGCATCGCGGGGGGCGTGGACACGACTTCCGACGCGCCGCTCGCGCTGAACGAGAGCCTGCGCAAGCTGCTGATGGAGGCCAACCGCACGCCCGACGCGAAGGGCCGGCTGCGGTTGCTCACGCGGCTGCGCCCCAGCCAGATCGTGCCGGAGATCCCCCGCAACGTGGAGCCGCGCACGGGCCTGTCGATGGGCGAGCACTGCGCGCTCATGGCCGGCGAGTGGGGCATCGCGCGCGCCGAGCAGGACGAGCTGGCGGCCCGCAGCCACCAGCGCATGGCCGCCGCCTACGAGCAGGGCTTCTTCGCCGACCTGCTCACGCCGTACGCCGGGCTGGAGCGCGACCAGAACCTGCGCGCGGACTCCACCGTGGAGAAGCTCGCCAAGCTGCGCCCCGTGTTCGGCGGGCCGGACGGCACGATGACGGCCGGCAACTCCACGCCGCTCAGCGACGGCGCCTCGGCGGTGCTGCTGGCGAGCGAGGAGTGGGCGCGCGAGCGCGAGCTGCCGGTGCTCGCGTACCTCACCCACGCGCAGACCGCGGCCGTCGATCACGTGGGCGCGGGCGCCGGCGGCAACGGCAACGGCCCGCGCAAACGCGAGGGCCTGCTGATGGCGCCCGCGTACGCGATGCCGCGGATGCTCGACCGCGCGGGGCTGGCGCTGGGCGACTTCGACCTGTATGAGATCCACGAGGCGTTCGCCGCGCAGGTGCTGTGCACGCTGCGCGCGTGGGAGGACCCGGTGTTCTGCCGCGAGCGCCTGGGACGCGAGCAGCCACTCGGCGCGATCGACCGCGAGCGGCTGAACGTCCACGGCGGCTCGCTCGCCGCCGGGCACCCGTTCGCGGCGACCGGCGGGCGGATCGTGGCGTCGCTGGCGAAGGCGCTGCGCGAGCGCGGCTCGGCGCGCGGCGTGGTGAGCGTGTGCGCGGCCGCCGGCCAGGGCGTGGTCGCGGTGCTGGAAAGCGGCGGGCAGCCGGCGTGAGCGACCGCTACGTCACGCTCGTGAACACCCGCCCCGGCGGCATGCTCGCGCGGCGCGTGGGGCTGCCGCGGCCGGTGGCGCTCGAGCGCTACCGCCCCGGCGAGCCGGTGATCCGCGGGCGCGTGCTCGTCGGCGGCGCGGGCGGGGAAGGCGTTGCGCGACCGCTGCTGGACGCGCTCGTGGGCGCGCTCGGCGAAGCGGGATGCGAGCTCGCGACGAGCGTGGACGACGAGCGCCTGCGCGCGGTCGTCGCGCAGGCGGGCCTCGACGCGACGGTGTTCAACGGCGAGGCGCCCGGCGAGCAGCGCTTCAAGGCGCTGGTGCTCGACGCGTCGGGGATCGCCGACTCCAGCGAGCTGGTGGCGCTGCACGCGTTCTTTCACCCCACCGTGCGCCGCCTGGAGCGCTGCGGGCGGGTGATCGTGCTCGGGCGGCCGGCCGGCGAGTGCACGTCCGTCAGGCAGCAGACCGCCCAGCGCGCGCTGGAGGGCTTCACGCGCTCGCTCGGCAAGGAGCTCGGCGGCGGCTCTACGGTGCAGCTCGTGCTGGTGGGCGCGGACGCCCACGACGGGATGGCCTCGACGCTGCGCTTCCTGCTCTCGCCGCGCTCGGCGTACGTGTCAGGCCAGGTGATCCGGCTCGGCGGCGGACACGCGGGCGCCGGCGGAGCCCCTGAGGACGCCGGGGCTGGACAGATCGACTGGGAGCGTCCGTACGGCGGGCGCACCGCCCTGGTGACGGGCGCTTCGCGCGGGATCGGCGAGGCGATCGCGACGACGCTGGCGCGCGAAGGCGCGCACGTCGTGGGGCTGGACGTGCCCGCGCTGTCCGGCGAGCTGCAAAGCGTGAGCGCGCGCCTCGGCGGCGAGGCGCTGGAGCTCGACATCACCGCGCCTGAGGCGCCAGCGCTGCTGGCCGAGCGCTTCGCGGACGGGTTGGATGTGGTGGTGCACAACGCGGGCGTCACCCGCGACCGCACGCTGGCGAAGATGCCCCGCGAGCGCTGGAGCGAGCTGATCGACATCAACCTGTCGAGCCAGGAGCGCATCGACGACGCGCTGCTGGCGGCCGGCGCGCTCGAGGCCGGCGGGCGGATCGTGTGCGTGTCGTCGATGAGTGGCATCGCGGGCAACGCCGGCCAGACCAACTACGCGACCTCCAAGGCGGGCGTGATCGGCAGGGTGCAGGCGCTCGCGCCCGTGCTCGCAGAGCGCGGGGCGACGATCAACGCGGTCGCGCCGGGCTTCATCGAGACGCGGATGACCTCCGCGATGCCGCTCGCCATCCGCGAAGCCGGCCGGCGCATGAGCAGCCTCGGCCAGGGCGGGGAGCCGGTGGATGTGGCGGAGACGATCGCGTGGCTCGCGCACCCCGCCTCCGGGGCGGTCAACGGCAACGTGGTCCGCGTGTGCGGCCAGAACCTGCTGGGGGCGTGATGGTAACGCGCGAACTTGACAGCGCACCGGGGTTCGTGGGGTTGTACGCGCGCACGCTCGCGCCGCTCGTGCCCGGTGCCTCGCGGCTGCCGTGGGTGGGCGGCGGCGGCCGGGAGATCCCCGACCTGGCGCTGTCGTTGATGGGCGCGCGGGCGGAGCCTGGGCGCGTGGCGGAGTACGCACGCGTGTGCGGCTTTCTGATCGGCGAGGAGCTCCCGGCCACCTACCCGCACGTGCTCGCGTTCCCGCTGCACCTCGCGCTGATGGCCGACCCGAGCTTCCCGTTCGCGGCCGTCGGGCTGGTGCACGTGGCCAACGAGATCGCGCAGCTGCGGCCGCTCGGGCTGGGTGAGCGGCTGGACCTGCGCGTGCACGCCACCCCGCTGCAGGAGCACCCGCGCGGACGGGTGTTCTCGCTGGTGAGCGAGGCGCGCATCGGCGACGAGCTCGTGTGGCGGGAGCTCAGCACGATGCTGCGTCGCGGTGGAGGAGGAGGAGGAGCAGGAGGAGGAGGCGGCGGCGGGGGCGGGAAGGCCCCGGCCGAGGAGCTCGCGACACCGTCGGCGCCGTTCGCTGCCGAGTGGCAGCTGCCGGGCGATCTCGGACGGCGCTACGCGGCGGTGTCGGGCGATCGCAACCCCATCCACCTGCACCCGCTGAGCGCACGCGCGCTCGGCTTCCCTCGCGCGATCGCGCACGGGATGTGGACGAAGGCGCGCTGCCTGGCCGCCCTGCAGCAGGACGAGGCGGCGCGCGGCACGCTCGCCGGCGCGTTCAGCGTGCAGGTGCGCTTTCGCCGGCCGATCCTGCTGCCGGCGCGCGTGGGCTTCGCCAGCGCCGCGGACGGCGAGGGGGCGTTCCGCTTCGGCGTACGCGACGCGGCAAGCGACACCGACCACCTCGACGGGCGCCTGCAGCCGCTCGCCGGTGGCCAGCTGCCTCCACTCGAAGCCGGCATCCGCGCGGAAAGGACGGCACGGTGAACGCCGGCGAACGCAGCATGGGACTGGGCCTGCGCGCGCTCAACCGGCTGGCCGGCTCGGAGCTGCTCGACCGCGTGGGCCAGCGCGGCCGTGTGCAGCGCTGGGTCTACCAGGGCACGCGCCACGGCTTTCGCGCGGTGGGGGCGACGAGCCGCAGCTTCAATGCGGCAGCCAAGCTCACGCGTCCCGCCCGCCAGAGCCACGCGCGCTCCTCGGACCTGTTCGACGTGAGCTTCGACGAGGAGCAGCAGATGCTGCGCGAGGCGATCGGCGCGTTCGCCGCCGAGCAGGTGCGCCCGGCGGCACTGGCCGCCGACGGGGCGTGCGCGACACCGCCGGAGCTGCTCGCGCAGGCCAGCGAGCTGGGCATCACCACGCTCGGGGTGCCGGAGGAGCTCGGCGGCGTCATGGCCGAGCGCTCGGCGGTCACGAGCATGCTCGTCGCCGAGGCGCTCGCGCACGGCGATGTGGGCATCGCGCTGGCCGCGCTCGCGCCGGGCGCGGTGGCGAGCGCGCTCGGGCTGTGGGGCGACGCCGACCAGCAGGCGAGCTACCTGCCGGCGTTCACCGGCGAGCACCCGCCGGCGGCGGCGCTCGCGCTGGTGGAGCCGCGGGCGCTGTTCGATCCGCTGCGGTTGAGCACCCGCGCCCGCCGCCAGGAAGGCGACTGGGTGCTGAGCGGCGTGAAGGCGCTCGTGCCGCGCGCGGCACAGGACGAGCTGTTCGTGATCGCCGCGAACGCCGACGGCCTGGGGCCGGCGCTGTTCGTGGTGGAGTCCTCCAGCAAGGGCCTGTACACCGAGCGCGAACCGGCGATGGGCCTGCGCGCCGCCGCCACCGGGCGCGTGGGCCTGGAGGACGTGCGCGTGCCGGCCGGCGCGCTGCTCGGCGCAGCCACCCCCACATCGTCATCCACCGTCGCGTCGTCATCGAAGGTAGATGACGACGATGCGTCCCCGGAGGGGCAGGGCAGCGCGGAGGTGTACCTGGAGTGCGTGCAGCGCGCGCGGATCGCGTGGTGCGCGCTGGCGGTGGGCGCGGCGCAGGCGGTGCTCGACTACGTGATCCCCTACGTCAACGAGCGTGTGGCGTTCGGCGAGCCGATCTCCAACCGTCAGGCGGTGGCGTTCGCAGTGGCGGACGTGGGCATCGAGCTGGAGGGCATGCGCCTGCTCACCTACCGCGCCGCCAATCGCGCGGACATCGGCAAGGACTTCGCCCACGCGAGCGCGCTCGCGCGGCGGCTGTGCGTGGAGAAGGGCGTGCGCATCGGCTCCGACGGCGTGCAGCTGCTCGGCGGTCACGGCTACGTGAAGGAGCATCCGGTGGAGCGCTGGTACCGCGACCTGCGGGCGATCGGCGTGATGGAGGGCGCCCTGCTCGTGTGAGCGGCGGGCGAGCATGATCAGCCTCGAGACACCCAAGAAGTTCCGCCCGCTGGTCGCGCAGGCCCACCAGGTCGCCACGGAGGTCTTCCGTCCGATCTCGCGCAAGTACGACCTGGCCGAGCACGAGTACCCGAAGGAGCTCGACATGCTGGCGTCGCTGATCGACGGCATGAACGCCGGCAGCGACATCGGCGGCGCCGGCGCGACCGGCGTGCGGCGCGAGCGCACGAACGGCGACGGCGCCAACCGCAACGGCTCGAACCTGTCGACGGTGCTCGGGGTGATGGAGCTGTGCTGGGGCGACGTGGGCCTGCTGTTGAGCATGCCCAGGCAGGGTCTCGGCAACGCGGCGATCGCGTCGGTGGCCAGCGAGGAGCAGCTGCAGCGCTACGAAGGCCGCTGGGCGGCGATGGCGATCACCGAGCCGGAGGCCGGCTCGGACTCCGCGTCGATCCGCACGACGGCGGTGCTGGACGGCGACGAGTACGTGCTGAACGGGGAGAAGATCTACGTCACCTCCGGTGAGCGCGCGGACCTGATCGTGGTGTGGGCGACGCTCGACCGCTCCCAGGGCCGCGCGGCGATCAAGTCGTTCGTGGTCGAACGCGAGAACCCGGGGTTGAAGCTCGACCGCCTCGAGCACAAGCTCGGCATCCGCGCCTCCGACACGGCCGCCTTCCGCTTGGAGGACTGCCGCGTGCCGAAGGAGGACCTGCTCGGCAGCCCCACGATCGACGTCAAGCAGGGCTTCGGCGGGGCGATGCAGACGTTCGACAACACGCGCCCGCTGGTCGCCGCGATGGCCGTGGGGCTGACGCGCGCGTGCCTGGAGGAGACGCGCGCGCAGCTGGAGCGCGCGGGCGTGACGCTCGACGACACCGCGCCCGCCTACACCCAGCACGCCGCCGCGGCGCGCCTGCAGGCGATGGAAGCCGACTACGAGGCGGCGCGCCTGCTCACGCTGCAGGCCGCGTGGATGGCCGACAACTCGAAGCCCAACTCGCTGCACGCGTCGATGGCCAAGGCCAAGGCGGGGCGCACGTGCGTGGAGGTCTCGCTGGGCTGCGTCGAGCTGTGCGGCAGCCTCGGCTACAGCGAGCTCGGGCTGCTGGAGAAGTGGGCGCGCGACGCGAAGATCCTCGACATCTTCGAGGGCACCCAGCAGATCCAGCTGCTGATCGTCGCGCGGGGGCTGTTGGGGAAGACCTCGGCGGATCTACGCTGAGGGGCGCGGGTCGGGCGCACCGGCACGTCGGCCGTGCGACATTAGTCGCCCACGCCCTCGAACAGCGCCGCCACGTCGAGGTCCGTCACACCCTCGGCCGGTGAGGGCACGCGCGTGCCGATCCCGTAGGTCTCGCAGTGTCGGTAGCCCTTCGGACCGGGGTCGCTTCGCACCTCCACCACGGCTGCTGGCACATCCACGAGCCAGTACAGCGGCATGCCGGCACGCGCGTATACGTCGGCCTTCTTGCCGCGATCCTTGCTTTGCGAAGTGACCGCCACCTCGACGATGAGCGCCGCCGTGCGCGGGTGGTGATCGAAGGACGGCTCGCCCTCGGTCAGCACCAGATCCGGCTCGGGCTCGGAGCTCGGCAGCACTTCCAGGGGCAGCTGCACGCCCAGCCATGCCCGCGCTGGCGCGCAATGTCGAGTGAGACGCCTAATCACGACCGCATGCGATACGCCCTGAGGGCTCATCTCGACCAGCAGGCCGTCGAGCAGCTCGACCGGCTCGCCTTCGAGCGCCCCCGTGGCAACGAGCTGGTTGTAGGTCCCAACATCCATCCGATAGAGCGGCAGCTCGGATGTGGTGTGAACGTTTTGGACTGCGCCAGTCGCCATGAGCACATTCTCGCAGGCGACGATACGGCCGGCCTGGGATGGTTCTCTCACGCCAACAAGCCGCGAAAGCAGAGGAAGCTCAGCGCCGCGAACGGCCCTACCCCTCGATCGCCGCGTACACCTCGTCGATCAGTTTCAGGCGGTCGGGGAGCTGGAAGTTCTCGGCCAGGTAGCGCTCAGTGTCCGCGCGCGACTCCCCGTTGAGCGCCATGTTCAGTGCGATCAGGCGCGCGCCGTCCACGTCGCCTGCGCCCGCTTCGCCGATCGGCGCCTGCGCCGGTGGTTGGGCGGCGGGCGCCGACAGCGCGCTGTCGAGCTCCGCTTCAAACGGGCTCTGCGCCGGCACCGGCTCGTATTGCGGCTGCGGCTCTGGTTCGTAGGCGCGCGCCGCTTCGGCTTCGCCGGCGCCGCGCCCGGAGGCGGCGTCGTAGAGCTCGCTCATCCCCGTCTCCACCGCCTGCAGGTCGGCGGCCAAACGGCCGCCGCCGGCGCGCAGGCTCTCGATCAGCGCGCCCACCTCGCCGTCCATCGAGCCCACGTGCTCGACCAGCCGGGCGGTCACCTGGGCGACGGCGCTGACGTGCTGGCGCGCGCGCTCGATCGCCTCCTCGCGCGTACGGTCGGCGTCGCGGTCGGCGTCCTCGCGCACCTGGCGCGCATTCTCCAGCGCATGACGCTCGATTTCCGCGGCGGCCGTCTCGGCCGCCTGGATGATGCTCTGCACGTGCGTGCCGGCGGTGGCGGCAACGGACACCTCACCGCCGCCGGTGATGACCTTGCGCTGCAGCTCTTCGAACTCCCCGGCCAGCGCCCGCAGGTGCGCATCCACCGCTGCGGGGTCGTACCCGCGCCGGCCGATCGGAAAGTCTCGACGCTCGATTGCCTGCCGATCGAACTCCACGGCGGTGAATCCTAGGCGATCTGGCTGTCGGAGGGCTGGCCTGCTGCAGCGTCGCTTGCACCGGCGCTCGCCGGGGTGGCTCCTTGCCTGCCCAGCTCGGCGAGATCGCGGCGCAGCTCGCGCAGCTCATCGCGCAGCTGTGCTGCGTACTCGAAGCGCAGATCGTCCGCCGCGGCGATCATCTCCTCCTCGAGCTCCACCGCCAGGCGCTCGAGCTCGTGGGCCGGCATCTCCCCTGCGTCGCCGTTCCCGCGCCGGCTGGTGCGGCGTTTGCGTCCGCGCGGCAGCTTGGACTCGGCCTGCAGGAACTCGGCGATGTCGGAGATGCCCTTGACGATCGTCGCGGCGGTGATCCCGTGCTGCTCGTTGTAGGCGAGCTGGATCGCGCGGCGGCGGTCGGTCTCGGAGATCGCGGCGCGCATCGCCTTGGTCTCCTTGTCGGCGTACATCAGCACGGTGCCGTCGACGTTGCGCGCGGCGCGGCCGATCGTCTGGATCAGCGAGGTCTCGCCGCGCAGGAAGCCCTCCTTGTCGGCGTCGAGGATCGCCACCAGCGAGACCTCGGGCAGGTCGAGGCCCTCGCGCAGCAGGTTGACGCCCACGAGCACGTCGTACTCGCCCAGGCGCAGGTCGCGGATGATCTGGATGCGTTCGAGCGTGTCCACCTCGGAGTGCAGGTAGCGCGTCTTGAAGCCCATCTCCAGCAGGTACTGCGACAGGTCCTCGGACATCTTCTTGGTCAGCGTCGTCACCAGCACGCGCTCGTCTTTCTGCACGCGCTTGCGGACCTCGTTCATCAGGTCGTCGATCTGGTTCTTGGTCTCGCGCACCTGCACCACCGGGTCGACGATGCCGGTCGGGCGCACGATCTGCTCGACCACGCGCGTGGACTGCGCGCGCTCGTACTCGCCTGGCGTGGCCGACACGAACAAGAGCTGCGGGGTGATCGTCAGGAACTCGTTGAACGTCTGCGGGCGGTTGTCCAGCGCGCTCGGCAGGCGAAAGCCGTAGTCGACGAGCGTCTGCTTGCGCGAGCGGTCGCCCTCGTGCATGCCGCCGATCTGCGGCACCGTCTGGTGGGACTCGTCGATGAAGCAGACGAAGTCCTCGGGGAAGTAGTCGAGCAGGCAGTAGGGCCTGGAGCCGGGCGCGCGGCCGTCGAGGATGCGCGAGTAGTTCTCGATGCCCGAGCAGAAGCCCACCTCCCTGAGCATCTCCATGTCGTACTGGGTGCGCTGGCGCAGGCGGTGGGCCTCGAGCTGCTTGCCTTCGGACTCGAGCTGCTCGCAGCGCGCGTTCAGCTCCCTGGCGATCTCTTCCACGCCCGCCTCGATCGTGCCCTCCTTGACGTTGTAGTGGGTCGCCGGCCAGATCGCCGCGTGCTCGATGTCGTCGGCGAGCAGCTCGCCGGTGAGCGGATCGAACTGCTGCAGGCGTTCGACTTCGTCGCCGAACATCGTCGCGCGGAAGGCCGTCTCGGCGTAGGCGGGGAACACCTCGAGCGTCTCGCCGCGCACGCGGAAGGAGCCGCGCGAGAGCACGCTGTCGTTGCGCGTGTACTGGATCGAGACGAGCTTGCGCAGCAGCGCGTCGCGGTCGATCTCCTCGCCGCGCTTGAGGATCTGCATGTTCATCTCGTACGTCTCCGGCGAGCCGAGGCCATAGATGCACGAGACGGAGGCGACCACGATCACGTCGCGGCGCGCGAACACCGCGGCGGTGGCCGCGTGGCGCAGGCGATCGACCTCCTGGTTGATCGCCGAGTCCTTCTCGATGTACAGGTCGCGGCTGGGGACGTACGCCTCGGGCTGGTAGTAGTCGTAGTAGGAGACGAAGTACTCGACGGCGTTCTCGGGGAAGAAGGTGCGGAACTCGTTGCACAGCTGGGCGGCGAGCGTCTTGTTGTGGGCGATCACCAGCGCCGGACGCTGCACCGCCTCGATCACGCCCGCCATCGTCATCGTCTTGCCCGTTCCGGTCGCTCCCAGCAGCGTCTGGAAGCGTTCGCCCTTCTCCACGCCCTGGGCGAGCGCGTCGATCGCCTTGGGCTGGTCGGCGGTGGGGGTGAAGACGGCGTCGAGCTTGAAGTCGGGCATGGGCGGCGGGAGCTCTACGGTAGCTGCCCGGTCAACCTCTGGCGGCTCAGCCCAACACGGCGGGCAACGGCAGGCTGTAGGTGGCGAAGCCGCGCGTGGAGTGGGTGTTCTCCCGCACGCTGCTGATCAGCCGATAGACGCCCGCCTTCGCCGCGGCGGGCACGGTGATGGTGATGCGAAAGCGCCCGCTCGACGGGGGTGTGACGCGCTTGACAACGGTGGTCTTGCCGCATTCCAGCTCCTGCTGAACCGCGATCTGCGCAACCGGCTTGGCCAGGGGCGACACGACCTGACCGACGAGCGTGACTGCATCGCCGGAGACCTGCGGGGGTTCCAGGCTGAGACGGCGCGTGAGCTTGAGGTTCAGCGAGCGCTGACTGCCCGACTCGGCCTGGTAGCGCGCGTTGTCGCTGTCGCGAAGGCTCACCGCCGGCAGGGGCGCGGTCGTCGAGAACTGGCCGTTCGTGGCGACCGTCGCCGCAGCCACCGCCTTGCCACCGTCGAAGATGATCTTCACCTTCTTGCCATCCAGGCTCTTGGCCGCGCTGCCCTCGAGCTCGACGCGGCTGCCGCGAATGAGCACGTCGTTGAGGACGAGCGGGCGTTTGTTGCAGCCGAGCAGCAGTTCTTCGACGGCTGCCGGGGTGCTGGCGATGCCGGCCAGTGGCGCAGCGGAGGAGCTGAACGCGGCCGTTCCCGAGTTGCTGAGCCGTTCTGAGCTGCCACCGTTGTTGGTTGAGGCTTTGTGTTCGGGTTCAGATTCTTTTTTGGGTTCGGGTTCTGGTTCGTGCTTGGGTTCTGGTTCTTCTTCGGGCGTGCGCACAAACACCCACGTCGCACCTTGCTCACCGTTGTCGTCGGGGGCCCCAACCAGCGCGGTGTAGCCGTCGGCGGACAGCGCCGCGCTCGCTCCCTCATGCGCGAACGGCGCCGCACCGGTTATCAGGAATTTCTCCTGTTCACCCCAGGTCGTGCCAGCGCGTACGAACGCCCAGGCCGCTCCCAGCGAGACGTTGTCGTTCGGAGCGCCAATCACAGCCGTGTCGCCGTCTTCTGAGAGCGCGACGCTTTGGCCCTCCAGGTCCGATTCCAGCGTCCCTGCGCCGTTGCCCTGGAGCGGTGGACCCTGCTGTTCCCAGTTTTCGCCACTGCGGACGTACACCCACGCGCCGCCCGTGTCGTTCTTGTAGCCAGGCCCGCCGACAAGGGCGGTGTCGCCGTCGCCTGCCAGCGCGACGCTCTCACCCTGGGCGGCTTCCAGCCCCGCGCCCGAGCCCTGCGGGAGCTTGACCTGTTCCTTCCATTCGCTGCCGTTCCACGCGAACACCCATGCTCCGCCAGCTTCGCGTTCGCCTTTTTCGCCTTCGGACCTCGGCCCGCCAATCAGCGCCGTGTCGCCGTCAGCGGACAGTGCCACGCTCTTCCCCTGCTGTCCGATCGCCGTGCCGTGGTGACCGACGAGCGGCCCGCCCTGCTGCTTGAATTCGCTGCCGTTCCACCTGAACACGAAGGCCGCACCCACTCCTCTAACGCCGCCTTCTTCGTTGTCTTCGGCACCGATCAGCGCGATTTCGCCGTTGGCGGAGAGGGCGACGCTCGAGCCCTGACTCGCTTTCTTGGTCGCGCCTGCGCCACCGGCAACGAGCTTCTTGCCCACCTGTTCCCACTTCGTGCCGTTGCGCCTGAAGACCCACGCGGCGCCGTAATAGTCTTCGTCTTCGCCCTCGTCCTCGGGACCACCGATCAGCGCCGTATCGCCGTTCGCCGAGAGCGCCACGCTGTGACCCTGCTGCGCATCGCCGCTGCCTTCGCTGCCGATGAGCTTCGCCTGCAGCGTCCAGGTCGAGCCCGTGCGCACATACACCCAGGCGGCGCCCGCGAACTCCTCGCTGACGGATTCTTTGTAGGCGGGGCTGCCAATCAGCGCCGTATCGCCGTCGGCTGACAGCGCGACGCTGTAGCCCTGTTCGGCGAGTTCCTTGACTTCCGCGCTCGTCAGCCTTTCTCCTTGCTGCGCGAAGGGGTTTTCCATCAACGAGAACGCCTGGGTGCGGCTGGCGTCGAGACCACATAGGCCCAGAACGAGGAGCCCTGTGAGGAGCACGCGCCAGAGGACCGTCACCGGGAAGGATCCCCCTGAACGACTCACTGCGCTCGCCGACACGAACATCGGCTCCATCGAACCCCCCAAACTCTGCCGACCGGCAGACACGACTCCGCGCAACTGCGGCGTGGATATAGCGTGTAAAGCCTAGACCAAAGCCGGTGGCGGCGCGAGCTCTACTCCAGCCCCAGCTGCCGTGGGTAGGTCGCCCGATACGCACGCTCGGCCCCGAGCACGCGATGCACATATTCGCGTGTCTGCGCAAACGGGATTTCTTCGACGCTCAGCGGCTTCCCTTCGGATTGCGCCTGCGCGACCCATTTGTCGACGTTGCCCAGACCGCCGTTGTAGGCGGCCACGGCGAGCATCTGGTTGCCGCCGTAGTGGTCGAGCAGGTAGCGCAGGTAGTAGCTGCCGTAGGCGACGTTCACGCTCGGGTTGGCGAGGTCGCTGGCGGTGAAGCTCACGCCGCCGGACAGGTGCGCGAGGTAGTAGGCGGTGGAGGGCAGGATCTGCATCAGGCCCTGCGCCCCCGCTGAGGACGGCCGCGGGTCGAACTTCGTCTCCGCGTAGATCACCGCTGCGATCAGCGCCGGGTCGAGCTGCTTCTCGGCGGCTTGTTCGCGGATGATGCTCGCGTCGCTCAGCGGCAGCGCCAGGTTGCGGGTGGCCCGGTGCAGCAGTGTGGCGAGCACCACCACGAACAGCCCGGCGAGCGCGAGCGTGGCGATCGTGCGGAGGATCCGCCGGCTCATGCTCCTAGCTTGTCAAGAACGACCGACAGCTCGCGCTGTAGGTCCTGCTCGCTGCCGTCGTTGTGCACCACATATGTCGCACGCTCGGCCTTCTCCTGCTGTGAGAGCTGGCGCGCGGCCCGCTCGTCGGCGAGCGCGTGCCCGCGCGCGTCCGCGCGCCGCCGGCGCACCGACTCGTCGGCGATCACCGCGATGGTCGCGTCGTA
Source organism: Solirubrobacteraceae bacterium (assembly GCA_035504435.1). GTDB lineage: Bacteria > Actinomycetota > Thermoleophilia > Solirubrobacterales > Solirubrobacteraceae > Palsa-744. Next base: position 71,328 of record DATJRV010000090.1, on the reverse strand, counting down.
CAGCCGTTCGAGGCCCGCCTCAAACAGCAGGGGCACCTCCACCACCGCCGCACGCGGCGGTGGCCGCTGTGCGCGCACGCGCTCCAGCCAGCCGGCAACGCGGGCGCCCACCAGCGGCCACACGACGCCCTCCAGCCACGCGCGATCCTCGGCGCTCGCGAACGCCCGCCGCGCGACGGCCGCGCGATCGACAACCCCTCCTGGGGCCACCTCCTCGCCGAAGCGCGCCACCACCGGCGCGCGCAACTCCTCGCCTTCGTAGAGCTCGTGCACCACCTGGTCGCTGGAGAGCACCTCCGCCCCCAACCCCGCGAGCGCCTGCAGCGCGGTCGACTTCCCCGCCCCCATGCCACCGGTCAGCCCAACGAAGGGCACCGACGCACGCGCCTCCGACAACCGGCCGGCCGCGTCAGTCCTGCTGAGCGGACTCTGCGCTCAGCTCACCCACGGGCGCCTCGTCCTGCCCGTTGGCTGCAGCCTCGCCGCTCGTCGCATCCTGCTGGCCCTCGACGAGCTCCGGCGCCTCGCCGTTCGCCGACGGCTCCTCTGCCTGCGCTGCCTCCGCCGCTGCGGCAGGGGGCTCCTCGGCCGTCGCGGCGGCGGCTGCGGCCTCGGCGCTCGGCTGAGCCTCAGCCTCGGCGCTCGGCTCAGCCTCAGCCTCGGCGCTCGGCTCAGCCTCGGCAGCCGGCTCAGCCTCAGCAGCCGGCTCAGCCTCGGCGGAACCCTCAGCCTCCTGTGCGTCCGCTTCCTGTGCCTCGGGCGCGGGCTCTGCCCCGGCCGGGCGCGGCACGGGCAGGATCTGGTCCTCGACGCGCTTGGCCGACAGCGACAGGCGTCGGCGCTCGGAGTCGATCTCGAGGATCTTCACGCGGATCTCATCGCCCGGATGCACGATCTCGCGCGGGCTCTCCACGTGGTGGGGCGCAAGCTCTGAGATGTGCACGAGCCCCTCGACGCCGTCGAGGATCTCCACGAACGCGCCGAACGTGACCACCTTGGTGACCTTGCCGGCGAGCTCGTCACCCACGTTGTAGGTGTCCACGATCCGCTGCCACGGGTCCTCCTGGGTCTGCTTGAGGCCCAGGGAGATGCGCTGGCGGTCGCGGTCGATGTCGAGCACCTTGACCTTCACCGTGTCGCCGATGTTGAGGATCTCGCTCGGGTGGTTGACGTGCGACCAGGAAAGCTCGGAGATGTGGATCAGCCCGTCGATGCCGTCGAGATCGACGAACGCGCCGAAGTCCACGATGTTGGAGATCTGCCCTTCCACCACCAGGCCCGGCTGCAGGCGGTCGAGGATCTGCTGACGGACCTCCTTGCGCTCCTCCTCGAGCACCGCCCGGCGGGAGAGCACGACGTTGTTGCGCGAACGGTTGAGCTCGATCACCTTGGTCTCGATCTTCGTGCCCATGTATTCGTCCAGGTTGGGCACGCGGCGGATGTCCACGAGCGAGGCGGGCAGGAAGCCACGCACACCCAGGTCGATGATCAGCCCGCCCTTGACGACCTCGATCACCGTGCCCTCGACCGGCTCGCCGGACTCGGCCGCCGTTTCGATGCGCCGCCACGCTTTCTCGAAGCGCGCGCGCTTCTTGGACATGATCAGGCGGCCGTCCTGGTCCTCCTTGATGAGGACGATCGCGTCGACCTCCTCACCGAGGTGCACCTCCTCGTTCGGGTCCACCGCTTTGCGAATCGACAGCTCGTTGGCCGGGATGACGCCCTCGGACTTGTAGCCGATGTCGACGAGCACCTCGTCCTTGTCGATGCGCACCACGTGGCCCGTGACCACCTCGCCCTCCTCGATCGGACGGAAGGTCGCGTCGTAGTTGGGCACGATCCGCCCGTCGACCTCGAGCAGCAACCCGTTCGAGCCGTCGACCACGCGGGGCTGTGCGTTCTCCACCACTGTATGCACCGGCCGAAGCGTAGCGCAGCCGTATCATTGCGGCCATATGCCCGTGCGAGCGACCAAGCGGGGGGAGCAGCGCACCCGCCTGGAGCGCGACTGCGATGTGCTCGTTTGCGGCGCGAGCTTCGCCGGCCTGGCGGTCGCGCGCGAGCTCGCCGGATCGCGCGCGCGCGTGCTGATGATCGACCGTTACGCGCTCGGCGAGCGCCAGACCTCGGCGTGCGCGATGCCAACCGTGTGGATGCACGCGCTCGAGCTGATGGACTCCTGGCGCCAGAGCTTCGACGAGATGCTCGTGCACACGCCCTACCACACCGGACGTTGGCAGCTGCCGTGGTCGTTTTCCACTTTCGACTACCGCGAGCTGTGCGCGCTGCTGTTCGAGCAGGCGAGCTGCCCGGAGCTCGAGCTGGAGACCGCGACGGTGACCGGGCGCGAGGGAGACACCGTGCACACCGACCGCGGCGAGCTGAGCGCGCCGTTGATCGTCGATGCGCTCGGGTGGCGGCGCGTGCTGTCCAACGACAGCGCCATCCAGCCACCCAACGCGCGTTTGTCGCGCGGGCTCGAGGTGCATCCCGCCGGCGCCGGCGAGGAGATGGAGCTGTGGATCGATCACCGCTACGTCCGCGCCGGCTACGGGTGGAGCTTTCCCGCGCGCGACGAGCTGCGCGTGGGCGTCGGCTCGTTCTGGCCTTCGCATCACGTCAAGGAGCCCACCGTGCGCCTGGCCGGCGACCTCGGTCTCCCGCCCGACGGCTACCAGGGCAACTGGATTCCCCACCAGCTGCGCCGGGCGGTCGAGGACGGCGTGTTCTTCGCCGGCGATTCCGCCGGGCATTGTCTCCCGCTGACCGCCGAGGGCATCCGCACGGCGCTGTATTTCGGGCTCGCCTGCGGACGCGAGCTGCGCGGCGTGCTCGACGGCGGGCGCACCCGCGAGCAGGCGCTCGCCGGCTACGGCGCGTTCTCGGCCGCGCACGCACGCAAATACAGCTGGATGCTGAACGTGCAGCGCGCGATCGGGCAGATGACGCCCAGCCGCGCGGTCACCGCGATCGTGCGCGCGTTCGAGAGCCGGCGGCTGTGCCACTGGGTGTTCGAGCACTACCTGGCGATCGCGCCGCCGTCGTTTGTCGGCCAAGCAAGAGCTCTGCGGCCTCAGAGGGGCTCGCTCGCCACGAGCGCCGCATCGGCCACCGTGTCCTGAGCCACCTGACGCTTTAGCCTCGCTCACCGCTCAGCAGCCGCCGCCGACACCTCGCTGGCGCGGCCACGGCGACGCTTGCCCTCGAATGTTCGTCCACCGTTCCGCAGCGTCTGCTGCGAACCCGTGCCGACGTCCGACGCGTTTACATGGCATCGACGCTACCCCACGATGGGCATGCGGCGCTCCCAGCTCAACCGGACGCCGCGCCCCCAGCTGAAGCGGACGCGATTCGCGTGCGCCGTGCCGGCGCCGAGGACGCCGGCAGGCCGCGCAGACGCAGAACCGACGCTCGGCCGCCGTCTGAGCAGCCGGCGCCGATCGGCGAGACGCTGCTGACCGCCGGCCTGATCGATCGCGACACGCTCGCCTGGGCGCTCCAGCGCCAGGCGGAGACGGGAGAGCGCATCGGGCAGATCCTGCTGGCGGCAGGGCGCGTGCACCGCCTGGATCTGCAACGCGCGCTCGGCGAGCAATGGCAACTGCCGTTCATCGATCTGCTCACGTCCGAGATCGACGAATCGCTCGTCCGCGCGTTTGACCCCGAGATGCTGCTGAGCGAGGGCTGGGTGCCCGTGCGCAAGGAGGGTGCGCGCACGATCGTCGCCACCTGCGAGCCGCCCACGCGGGAGCTGCGCAAGCGGGTGCGTGCACATTTGGGACGGAGCTCCAAATTCAGCCTGCGGACCACCACGCCGGTTGACATCGAGCGCACGATCGTCCTGTGCTTTCGCGAGCACATCGTGCGCCGCTCGACCGGCGAGCTGATGGCCAGGCGCCCCGACCTGTCAGCCGCCGCGGGCTGGTCGGCGGGTCAGAAGCGCAGCATCCTCGTGGCGTGCGTCCTGCTCGTCGTCGGAGCGCTCGTGCAGTGGCAGCTCGCCGTTGGCTTCCTCGTGGTCGCCGCGAACGTCACGTTCATGGCGGCGGTCTCCTTCAAGCTGCTCGCGTGCCTCGTCGGGGTCGGCTGCGGGGCGCGTGTCACCGCCGTCGACGCCGAGCGCGACGACCGGCGCCTTCCCCGCTACACGGTGCTCGTGCCGGTCTACCGCGAGGCCAACGTCATCGGCGAGCTGATGCACAACCTCGGCGCGATCGACTACCCGGCCGAGAAGCTCGAGGTGCTCGTGCTGCTGGAGTCCGACGACACGGAGACGATCGAGGCCGCCCGCGCCGCGCAGCCGCCCGCCACCGTGCGCCTGGTGATCGTCCCCGACGCGCAGCCGAAGACCAAGCCGAAGGCTTGCAACGTCGGCCTGTTCCTCGCGCGCGGCGATCTGCTCGTGATCTACGACGCCGAGGACCGGCCGGAGCCGCAGCAGCTGCGCAAGGCCGTCGCCGCGTTCGAGCGCGCCGGCGCGAACACGGTCTGCCTGCAGGCGCGGCTGCGCTACTGGAACTTCACGGCCAACCTGCTCACGCGGATGTTCAGCCTCGAGTACGGGTACTGGTTCGGCACGATGCTGCCCGGCCTCGACCGCCTGGGCCTGCCGATCCCGCTGGGCGGCACATCGAACCACTTTCGCGTGCCCGCGCTGCGCGCGCTGATCGGGTGGGACCCGCACAACGTCACCGAGGACGCCGACCTCGGGCTGCGCGCGGCCGTCGAGGGCTATCGCGTCGGCGTGATCGACTCCGACACCGAGGAGGAGGCGTGTGCGGAGCTGCGCCCATGGATTCGGCAGCGTACGCGCTGGATCAAGGGCTACATGCAGACGACGCTCGTGCACCTGCGCTCACCGCGCCATCTCGTCCGCCAGGTCGGGGTGGTCGATGCGCTCGCCTTCCTGCTGCTGATCGCCGGCACTCCGCTGACGTTCCTGCTCGCGCCGATCATGTGGGCCGGAACCGCCGCCTGGTACGGCTTTGGCGAGCCGCACCTGCCGTTGCTGAACTCAGGAACCTTCTGGATGGTCGCGCTGATCAACCTGATCGTCGGCAACGGCGTGATGATCGCGCTGAACCTGATTGCCGCGATCCGCAGCGGTGAGTGGCGCTCCGCGCCGTTCACGCTGCTCAACCCGCTCTACTGGGTGCTGCACTCGATCGCCGCCTGGCGAGCGCTCGTGCAGCTGATCCGCAACCCGTTCTACTGGGAGAAGACACCGCACGGACTCGGGCGGCAAGAGAGCCCCGCGATCCGCCCAACCCTCATCCAGCCTCCGGTCCCTGCCCCCGCGCCTCCGGCGTGATCTCCAGGTAGCACATGTCCACGCGCAGCGCGTCCATCGCGCGCTCGAACAGCGCGCGGCCGAGCCCGTAGCGCCCGGCGAGCGTGCGCTCCGCGCGGAGCTCCTCCTCGCCGGCGAGCACCCGCGCGGTGGCCTCCAGCGGTGCCCCCAGCGGACGACCGCGCACGATGCACGGCGCGATCAGCACGCGCGGGTCGCGCCGCAGGCGCTTGACCTTCCCCGCGGTGCGCTCCGTGCGCACGTAGAAGCGGCCATCCGCCTGTGCTGCCCACACCGGCGTCGGCACGGCCGTGCCGTCGCGGCGGTAGGTCACGACCAGCGTGCGCTTGTGGCGGCCGACCTCCGCCACCGATCCCGTGCGCGGCGCGGACTCGATCGCCAGCGTCCCGCGGGGAGCAGTCCGTGCCTGCAGGCGAGCTCCGGGCAGCGAGCCCGGCAGGCGCCGGCCGGGCACCGGGTGTGCGCTCGGGCGGGCGGCCGAGCGGCGAGGTCCCGCTGATGTGGTCCTGTCTGTCATGCGCCGTCTCCTTCGTGCTGGAGGTGGTCGAGGACCCCGGCCAGCCGGCGGATGCCCTCGGCGATCGCGGGCTCCGGGAGGTTGGCGTAGCCGAGTACGAGTGCGTCGGTGGCTGCCGGGGGGTCGATCATGTGCGCCGAGAGTGGGTACACGCCCACGCCGCGCGCGCCGGCGAGCGCCATCAGGCGGCCGGCGTCAAACGAGCGCGGCAGCGCCACCAGCGCGTGCAGTCCCGCGGAGACGCCGCTGACGTGCGCGCCTGGGAGCTCACGCGCGACGGCCGCCACCAGGGCGTCGCGGCGGCTGCGATTGCGCCGCCTGGCCGTACGCAGGTGGCGGTCATACGCGGCGGTCTCCAGCAGCCGCGCGAGTGCGAGCTGCTCGATCGTCGAGCAGCCGAGGTCGTCGAGCAGCTTGGCTTGCAGCACGGCGTCGAACAGCGCCGCCGGCAGCACCAGCCAGCCGAGTCGCAGCCCCGGCGCGAGCGTCTTGGAGACGGTGCCCAGGTAGACGACGCGCTCGGGCGCAAGTCCCTGGAGCGCTCCCAGCGGGGCGCGGTCATAGCGGAACTCCGCGTCGTAGTCGTCCTCGATCACCAACCCGCCCGCCCGCGCCCAGCGGATCAGCGCCCCGCGGCGCTCGGGGGAAAGCACGACCCCTGTTGGACAGTGGTGCGCGGGCGTCACGACCACCGCCGGCGCGTCGAGCGCGTCCACATCCAGGCCCTGCGCGTCCACCGCCACGCCCCGCACCTGCAGGCCCGCATATGCGAGCACCCCGCGGTGCGGGGGAAGGCCGGGGTCCTCGACCGCGATCGCGCCGACGCCGCGCCGCGCGAGCGCCCGTCCGAGCAGCGCCAGTCCTTGGGTGGCGCCGGCGCACACGACAATCGCGTCGGGGTCGGCGACGACGCCGCGCACCCGCCGCAGGTACGCGGCCAACTGCTCGCGCAGCTCGCGCGCGCCACGCCCATCGGGGTAGCCGAACGCGCTCGCCGGAGCGGCGCGCAGCACGTCGCGCAGCACACGCGCCCACAGCGCCCTGGGGAACGACGCGAGGTCGGGGGCGCCGGGGAAGAAGTCGAACGCCAGCGCGTGGGCTGGCGCCGACGCCGCGACGCCGTCGCCCTGCGCGGCACTCGCCGCCACATACGTCCCCCCTCCCCTCCGCGCCACCAGGTAGCCCTCGGCGAGCAGCTGGGCGTAGGCGTCCACGACCAGCCGGCGTGAGACCTCCAGGTCCGCTGCCAGCGAACGCGAGGAGGGCAGACGGCTGCCGGCGGGCAGCGTGCCGTCGCGCACGAGCTCGCGCAGACGGTCCTCCAGCTGTGCGCGACGGCGTCCGCCGCGCAACTGGATCAGCAGCTCCGGACCCTGACTGGTACCCGTTTCTAGCGTTGAACTGGTCACAATTTGGGTTCCACCTTGGGCTAGAGTAACGGCCATGTCAACCTCATGCGTGGACGCTGCGAATCGCGGCGTCGACGCGGCACAGCGACCACTGGAGGTGCAGCGATGACCAGGATCGAAGGTGTTCCAGCGCGCAAGGCAGGCCCGGCGGTGCGGCTCATCTACCGCCTTTCGCGACGGCGCCTGGGACGCGACGCGGACCCGGTGGCCGTCTACGCGCATGCGCCGGGCCTGCTGATCGGCTACGGGATGCTCGAGCAGGCGACCGGCAAGCAAGACCGCGTGCAGGAGCGCCTGAAGGTGCTCGCAGAGACCAAGGCTGCGGCGCTCGTCAACTGCGAGTTCTGTTGCGACATCGCCTCCTCGATCGCCCGCGAGGCCGGCATCACCGAGCAGCAGCTGCTCGCGTTGCCGCGCTATCGCGAAAGCGGCGAGTTCTGCGAGCTCGAGCGGCTCGTGCTCGACTATGCAGTGGCCATGACGCGCACACCCGCGAGGGTGAGCGACGAGCTGTTCGCCGCCCTGCGTGAGCACTTCGACGAGCGCCAGCTCGTGGAGCTGACCAACGTGATTGCGCTGGAGAACATGCGCGCCCGTTTCAACAGCGCCTTCGCGATGACCCCCGCAGGCTTCAGCGAGGGCATGGTGTGTGTCCCGCCTGAGCGCGCAGAGGCCGCCGAGGACGCTCCCGCGTCGGTCGTGGCAGCGTGATCGCCGCGCCGCTGTGAGGGTCTTCCTGGCAGGCGCCACCGGCGCGATCGGGCGACCGCTCGTGCGCATGCTCGTCGCCGACGGACATCAGGTGACGGGCATGACGCGCTCGGCTGGGAAGGCCGCTGCGCTGCGTGCGGCCGGCGTCGAGCCCGTCGTGGTCGATGCGCTCGACGCGCCCGCCGTGACGCGCGCGCTCGCCGCCGCCCAGCCGGAGGTGGTGATCAACCAGCTCACCGCGATCCCCCCGCGGCTCGACCCGCGCAAGATCGCGCGTGACTTCGCGCTCACCGACCGCCTGCGCACGGAGGGAACGCGCATCCTGATCGACGCCGCGCACGCGGCCGGCGCGCGGCGGATGATCGCCCAGAGCATCGTGCTCGTGTACGCGCCCGGCCCGCCCGGCACGGTGCACACGGAGTCCGACCCGGTGAACGTGAACCCGCACAAGAGCTACCGCCAGACGGGCGGCGCGCTGGTCGAGCTCGAGCGCCAGGTGCTCGCCGCCGGCGGCCAGCTGCTCCGCTACGGCTATTTCTACGGTCCGGGCAGCGCGATCTCGCGCACCGGCTCGCTCGGCGTGGAGGTCGCCCGCCGGCGCCTGCCGATCGTCGGCGGCGGCACGGGGGTGTGGTCGTTCATCCACGTCGAGGACGCCGCGCGTGCCACCGTGGCGATCCTCGCGAAGGAGACCTCGGGCACCTACAACGTCGTCGATGACGAGCCCGCGAACGTCGCCGAGTGGCTTCCGGCGCTCGCCGACGCGCTTGGCGCGCCGCGCCCGCTGCGCGTCCCATCCCTGCTCGCCCGCCCCCTCGCGGGCGGCTATGGGATCGAGACGATGACCCGCGCGCAGGGCGCCTCGAACGCACGCGCCAAGCGCGAGCTCGGCTGGCGGCCGAGCTTTCCCTCCTGGCGCGATGGGTTCCGCAACGGGCTCGGGTAGCCACCGCCGCGCCGCCAGCACCGTCCCACCACCGGCACGAGCCCAGCGGTGCACGCGCGGCTCACTTGGCCTCCAGCCACGTGCGGCCCGCGCCGATGTCCACGGCCATCGGCGGCTGGTGCTCCCACACGCCGCACATCTCGCGCTCGATCAGCGCGCGGGCGGCGTCGCGCTCGCCGGGCGGGCCTTCGAACAGCAGCTCGTCGTGGATCGTCAGCAGCAGGCGGGTCGCGAACAGTGAGGCGGCGAGCGCGTGATGGCAGCGGACCATCGCCAGCTTGATGATGTCCGCGGCGGTGCCCTGGATGACCGTGTTGACCGCCAGGCGCTCGCCGAGCGTGCGCACCTGGTAGTTGCGCGCGCGCAGCTCGGGGATCTGCCGGCGCCGGCCCCACAGCGTCTTCACATAGCCCTCCTCCTTCGCGCGCTCGATCGTCGCGGCCATGAACTCCGCCACCCTGGGGAAGCGCTCGAGGTAGGTGTCGATGAACTCCTTGGCCTCCTCGCGGGGGATGTTCAGCCGGTCGGCGAGCCCGAAGTCAGACAGCCCGTAGACGATCCCGTAGTTGATCATCTTCGCCTTCGAGCGCATGCCGGGGTCGATCGCGTCGGCGTCGACTCCAAACACGTGCGAGGCGGTCGCCGTGTGCACGTCCTCGCCGCGCGCGAAGATCTCCATCAGCGCCGGCTCCGCCGCCGCGTGCGCGAGCACCCGCAGCTCGATCTGCGAGTAGTCGGCGGAGATCAGCACGCTCCCCGGCTCGGCCTCGAAGCATCCCCTGATCTCGCGCCCGAGCGGCGTGCGGATGGGGACGTTCTGCATGTTCGGGTTGGTCGAGGACAGCCGGCCCGTCTGCGCGACCGCCTGCAGGAAGGTGGTGTGGATGCGCGAGCGCGCGTCCACCAGCTCGGGGAGCACATCCAGGTAGGTCTTGATCAGTGTGGAGAGCTCGCGCCAGCGCTCGATCTTGGGGATGATCGGGTGCTCGTCGCGGATCGCCTGCAGCACGCGCGCGTCGGTGGAGTAGCCGGTCTTGCCGCGGCGCTTGCGCGAGAGCCCGAGCTTCTCGAACAGGATCTCCCCCAGCTGCTGCGGCGAGGCGATCAGGAACTCCTCTTCGGCGAGCAGGAAGATGTCCTCTTCCAGGCCCGCGATCTCCTCCTGCACGCGCGTGGTGATCGCGTGCAGGCGCTCCACGTTCAGGCGCACGCCAAGCAGCTCCATGTCGCGCAGCACCGCCACCAGCGGCAGCTCGATGTCGTGCATCACCCCCTCCAGGCCGCGCTCGGCGATCTGCTCGCGCTGCCAGTCGGCGAGCACCCCGAGCACGACCGCCTCGCCGGCGAGCGGATCGTCGAGGTCGCTGGCGAAGCCGCGCTCTTCGCACAGCTCCGCCAGCGGGTAGCCGCGCCGGGCCGGCTCGAGCAGGTAGGCGCCGAGCAGCGTGTCGTGGACGAGATGCGCCGGCACCAGCCCGAGCGACTTGGCGTCGTGGGCGATCACCGGCCGCTCGCCGCACGCCGCGACGACCTCCTCCGGCCCCACGCACTCGCCCACCAGCACCTCGCCGCCGCCGGCCACGGCAAAGCGCCATGCAGCGCCGGCGACGAACAGCTCCCCCTCCGGGGGCTCTGAGGCGCGGACGGCCACGCACAGCTCGCTGTCGCATGCGCCCAGGCGGGCGATGTCACCCACGCCGCCGCTGCGCAGCTTGGCGGTCAGGTGGACGTCCGCGGCCGGCGGCGGCGGCGCGAGCTCGGTGTCGCCGAGCGCCTCCTCCAGGCGCCGCAGCGGGTCGCGCAGCTCGTACTCGCGGAACACCTCGCGCAGCCGCGAGCGATCGGGCTCGACGGCGGCGGCGTCGGTGATCTGCAAGCCGACGTCCACGTCGCGGCGCACGGTCGCCAGCTGCTTGGACACGCGCGCGTCCTGCGCGTGCTCGATCAGGTTCTGTTTGCGCTTGGCGCCTTTGATCTCCTCGATGTGCGCGAGCACCTGCTCGAGCGAGCCGAAGCTCTGGATCAGCTCGCTGGCCGTCTTCTCGCCGATCCCCGGCACGCCGGGGATGTTGTCGGAGGTGTCGCCCTTCAGCCCGTAGAAGTCGGGGATCAGCTCCGGCGGGATGCCGTAGCGGTCGATCACCGCCTGGCGGTCGTAGATCTTCGTCTCGGTGATGCCGCGCGCGGTCGCCATCACGCGCACGTGGTCGTCGGGGTCGATCAGCTGGAAGACGTCGCGGTCGCCGGTGACGATCATCACCGCCACCGGTGGCTGCGCGCGCAGCGCCTGCTCGGCGAGCGAGGCGATCACGTCGTCGGCCTCGTAGCCCTCCACTTTCACGTTGCGGTAGCCGAACGCCTCCACCAGCGGTTCCATCGCCGGCCACTGCTGCTTGAGCAGGTCCGGACGCGAGCGCCGCTGGGCCTTGTAATCGGCGAACAGCTCCGTACGCCCCGAGCTGCCGGCGTCCCACGCGACGACAGTTGGAGATACGCCGTACTCGGTGACGATCTTCACGAGCATCGAGGCGAAGCCGAAGATCGCGTTGGTGGGCACCCCGGTGGAGGTGGCGATCGACTCGGGCAGCGCGAAGAACGCGCGGTAGACGAGGCTCGGGCCGTCGAGCAGGAACAGCCTGCGCTCCGTGGGGGCGGCGCCCTTGGCGGCCCGCGCCGAAGCCCGCGGACGGCTGCGCGCGCTCTGCTCGGGGGCGACTGCGGTATCGGCGGGCACTGTCCACGCACTCTACGCAGCGTTGGGCTCGTCGCGAAGCGATCCCTGTGTACCGACCGCGAACAAGTGTCCATCGGCGCATACCTCCTAACATCCTCTCCCGCCTACCAGGGAAGGAGCCTCAGCAGTGAGCGCGACCCCAAGCGCCCAATACCGACTTACGATCCGCGTCCGACTCGATGATGCGCAGGGCATCCTTGGGCACGTCACCACCGCCATCGGCGACGCCGGCGGCATCGTCGCCGCGGTCGATCTCGTGGAGGCGGACGGCAAGCAGAGCGTGCGCGACATCGTTGTGGACGCGTCCGGCAGGGAGCACTGGGAGCGCATCCTCGCGGCGATCGAGCAGGTCGCGGGCGCGCAGGTGATCGACACCACCGACCGCACGTTCCTGCTGCACGTGGGCGGCAAGATCGAACAGGCCAACAAGCACCCGCTGAAGACCCGCGACGACCTGTCGATGGTCTACACGCCGGGCGTGGCGCGCGTGTGCCTGGCGATCGCCGACGACGAGGACAAGGCGTTCCAGTACACGATCAAGCGCAACACCGTGGCCGTCGTCTCCGACGGCACCGCGGTGCTCGGCCTCGGCGACATCGGGCCGCGCGCGGCGATGCCGGTGATGGAGGGCAAGTGCTGCCTGTTCAAGGAGTTCGCCGGCGTGGACGCGTTTCCGCTGTGCCTGGACAGCACCGACCCGGACGAGATCGTGCGCACGGTCAAGCTGGTCGCGCCGGGGCTCGGCGGGATCAACCTCGAGGACATCTCCGCCCCGCGCTGCTTTGCGATCGAGGAGCGCCTCAAGCAGGAGCTCGACATCCCCGTCTTCCACGACGACCAGCACGGCACAGCGGTGGTCGTGATGGCGGCGCTGCTGAACGCGGTGAAGCTCACCGCCCGGCGCCTGGAGGACCTGCACGTGCTGATCATCGGCCTGGGCGCGGCGGGCATCGCGGTCACCAAGATCCTGCTGGCGGCGGGCGTGCGCAACATCATCGGCGCCGACTCGCGCGGCGTGCTGCACGTGCGCCGCGAGGACTACCTGGACGGGACGATGAACGACGCCAAGCGCTGGTTCGCGGAGGTCTCCAACCCCGACTGCAGGCAGGGCACGCCGGCCGACGCGATCGACGGCGCCGACCTCTTGATCGGGCTCTCCGGCGCCCGCGCGCTGCCGCCGGAGGCGCTCGCGCGCATGAACGCCGACGCGATGGTGTTCGCGATGGCCAACCCCAACCCGGAGGTCAAGCCCGAGGAGGCCGCGCCGTATGTGCGGATCATGGCGACCGGGCGCTCGGACTACCCCAACCAGATCAACAACGTGCTGTGCTTCCCCGGCATCTTCCGCGGCGCGCTGGACGTGCGCGCGCCGGTGATCAACGAGGAGATGAAGATGGCCGCCGCGCACGCGATCGCGGCGATCGTCGCCGACGAGGAGCTGCGCGACGACTACATCATCCCCTCAGTGTTCAACCGCGACGTCGCGCCCGCGGTGGCCGCCGCCGTGGCCGAGCAGGCGCGTGCCGCCGGCATCGCGCTCGCCGGCAACGAGGTCGGCTACGCGCCGGGCGACGCGGTCGCCCCGGCCGCCCCCGGCGTCCAGCTGCTCGACGGTCGCGTGTGAGCGTTCGCGCGGGAGGCTGAGGGGGGTCCTGCGAGCAGTGTGTGCGCTACGCGTTACGGTCACCGGGGCGACGGGGCTGATCGGCGGCGCGCTGGTGGGGGCGCTGCTCGAGCACGGCGCGGAGGTGACGGTGCTCGCGCGCGACCCCGCGCGGGCACGCCAGCTGCCCGCTCTGCGCGCGCTCGTCGACACGCAGGTGGTGGGCTGGGAGTCGAGCGGCCAAGCGGCGCCGGCGGAGGCGCTCGCCGGACGCGACGCGATCGTGCACCTGGCGGGCGAGCCGGTCGCGCAGCGCTGGAGCGCCAGCGCCAAGCGCGCCATCCGCGACAGTCGCGTGCTCGGCACGCGCAACCTGGTTGCCGGTCTCGCGCAGGCGCAGCCGCGGCCGGGCGTGCTGGTGAGCGCCTCGGCGATCGGCTACTACGGTCCGCACGGCGAAGAGCCGCTCGATGAGGAGACCCCGCCGGGCGGCGACTTCTTGGGGCAGCTGTGCGCCGAGTGGGAGGCCGCGGCCGCCGGTGCCGCGGAGCTGGGCATGCGCGTGGTGCACGTGCGCGTCGGCGTCGTGCTCGATCGCGCAGGCGGCGCGCTCGCGCAGATGCTGCCGCCGTTCAGGCTCGGCCTCGGCGGTCCGGTGGCGGGTGGGCGCCAGTACGTCTCGTGGGTGCACCTGCGCGACGTCGTGGCGCTGCTGCTGGCGGCGGTCGAGGACGAGCGCTGGAGCGGGCCGGTCAATGCGACGGCGCCCGAACCTGTGACCAACCGCGAGTTCTCGCGCGCGCTCGGGCGGGCGCTGGGGCGGCCCGCGCTGCTGCCCGTGCCGGCGCTCGCGCTGCGCGCGCTGTACGGCGAGATGGCCGACGTGGTGATCGGCGGCGCCCGCGTGCTGCCGGCGAAGGCGCTCGTGCTGGGGTACGAGTTCGCCTACCCGCAGCTCGACGGCGCGCTGCGCGCGGTGCTCGCTTAGGCGTGGGCCGGCAGGCGCTCGGGCCGCGCTGGCGCGCGCTAGGCGTGGGCCGGCAGGCGCTCGGGCCGCGCCGAGGGCTGGTTGTCGGTCTCGATGATCACCCGGCAGGGGCGCTTGGTGAGCAGGTAGGTGGCGGTGGGGCCGAGGCGCTGCTCGCCGGCTGGCGCGTGGATGGTCGACCAGTAGATCACGTCCGAGCCGACGCGTTCGGCTTCTTCGACGAGCGCCGCGCCGGGGTTGCGCGTGCGGATCAGGCCCGTGTGGATCTTGATGCCGTGGCGGCGGGCCTGGATGCGCGCGCTCTCCAGCACCGAGCGCCCGCGCGCCTCCTCCTCCTCCAAGCCCGCCTCCAACGACAGCTGGCTGGGCACGGGCAGCACGTAGATCGCGTACACGACCCCGTCTTCACCGATCAGCTTGGCGGCGCTGATCAGCGCGGAGGCGCTGACGTCGTCGCCGAAGATCGGCACCAGCGCGGTGCGGTACTCGAGCTCCTCGAAGTCCGCGGGGCGCGCGGCGCGCTCGATCTTGTAGTGCGCCTTCGGATCGAGGCCTTGGCGTTTGCGGTAGACGAAGTAGCCGACCATGCCGATGATCATCCACGGGATGCCGACGATCCTGGCCTCGGTGTGCAGCACGGTGACGGCCACCCACGCGAGCGCCGTGCCGATCCCCCCGACGACGGCGGTCAGCGGGATCACGTAGCCGCGGATGCGCACGCCGCCGGGGGCCATGTAGGGGCGCTCGCGGTCGGGGTCTTTGACGCGCAGCGCGATCACCGCGACGTGCGCGGTGGTGAACGACAGCATCGCCCCGAACGAGTACAGGTTGCCGAGCACTTCGGTGTTGCCGTACAGGATCAGCGTGGAGGCGAGCAGCGAGAAGAACACGAGCGTGAACCACGGCGTGCGGTAGCGCGCGTGCAGCTGCGAGAACAGGCTAGGCAGCTGGCGGTGCTCGGCCAGCGACCACGACAGGCGCGAGATGCCGATCATGCCCGCGTTGGTCGCGATGAACAGGATCGTGGCGGCGAGGAAGCCGAGGTAGTAGCGCCCGGCCGTCAGCACCGTGCCGTGCAGGCCGAGGTGTTCGATCACCCCGAGCATCGGGTCGTTTTCGAAGAAGTGCCCGAGCGCGGTCGCGTAGCCTGGCTTTGAGAAGCTCTGTTTGAGCTCCGCGCTGTAGCCGACGCCGTGGTGGATGACCGGCAGCGCGGAGAGCGCGACGATGGAGATGCCGGCGTACACGGCCAGCACGGCGAACACCACCAAGGTGACCGCTTTGGGCACCTGCTTGCCGGGCTCCTTGGACTCCTCGGCCATGTTCGCGACGGTCTCGATGCCGGTGTAGGCGAGCATCGCCAGCGACAGCGCGAAGATCAGTTCTCGCCACGTCGGCGCGATCCCGAAGTGCACCTGGTGGACGAGCAGGTGCGGGTTGAGCACGAGGAACGCGCCGATGCACACGATCATGATCTGCGTGCTGAGGTCGACGATCGCCAGCACGAAGTTCAGCCGCGCCGACTCGCCGAGCCCGCGGATGTTCAATGCGGCGAGCGCGCCGACGACGATCAGCCCGCCGAAGATGTCGTCGGGGTTGTGCTTGAGCGCGCCCAGCCCAGGGAACGCGCTCAGGTAGTGCGGCACGAAGAACGCCGAGATGGCGATCGTGAGGATGTAGTCGAGACTGAGCGCCCAGCCGGCGAAGAACGAGACGACGTCGTTGAAGGCGTGGCGCGCGAACGACGACGAGCCGCCCGCTTCGGGAAACATGGAGGCGCCCTCGGCGTACGTTTTGGCGGTCAGCGCGAACAGGCCGCCGGCGAACACGAACACCAGCGGGGTGAGGCCGAGCGCGTGCGCGGCGACCAGGCCGAGCGCGTAGTAGATCGAGGAGCCGACGTTGCCGTAGGCGGTCGCGAACATTCCGGGGACGCCGACCGACTTGCGCAGTCCTCGCTCTGACAGGCGTGCCATCGGTCCGGGAGGCTACCGGCTGCCAACGCCGGCGCCGGCCGCTCGCCGGGCGCCGGCCGCGCGGTCCGGCCCACCGCGTGCAACATCCCGTTCACGCACAGCGCAAAAGCAGGATCGAGCCGTATGATCCCGACGACCCAACGGCAGCTAGCACGCACACCGGACGGACACAGCTGATAACGGCATGGAAACGGCGCGACGCGAAAACTACGACTCCGGCGAGGACTTCGTCCTCGAATACGGCGAGCTGCGCTTCACCTTCAACGAGGTCGACTTCTCCGAGCGCTGCGAGCAGGCCGCGCTGAAGCTCGGCTTCGTCGGCGCGCGCCTCGGCGAGGAGGAGCTCGAAGACCTCGTCAACCTCGCCGTCAACGGCGAGATCCTCGACCCCGCCTCAGCCCTCGGCGAACACGTCAACGACTGCTGGCCCGAGCTGATCGGACCGGCGGAGCGCTCGCTCGTGCACTGGCTGCGCCGGCTCGTGTTCCGCGGCGCGTGGCTCGACCAGCGCGTCAAGGAAGGCGAGCTCGCGGTTAGCTACGACGAATTCTCCGGCACCTTCGCCTACGTCCAGCCCGCCCGCGGGCGCGGCGCGGGCTCCAGCGACGGCGGGCAGCCGATCGAGCTGGCGCCGGAGCCGTCCTGGAACAGAGTGGCGTACCGCCGCTAGCCGTTAGCCGCTTCGACTGCCGCCAGGCGCGCGCGGGTGATCGCCTCGGCGCCGTCCTCGCCGACGAGCAGCTCGGGGCGCAGCGTGCCGCTGTGGATGAGATCGAGGATCGGCTGGCGTCCGGTGGATGTGAGCGTGGCGTCGAGCGCGATCACGGTCGTCTCGCCGCCGAGCGGACGCTCGGCGGTGGCGATCACGGTCAGCGAGCCGCCGTCGCGCAGGTTGCGTGCCGCGGCGAGCGCCTTGCGCGCGATGTGCGGGTGCAGCCCGTCGAGGCTGTCGATCGCCACGAGCGCGGCGCCGCTGCGCGCGGCCACGCGCTTGGCGGCGTCGAGCGCACGCTCGACGGCCTGGTCCTGCTGCTCGGCGGAGGCGGCGAACGTGAGCGCCGCCGCGGGGACGAGCGGCCCCTCGCTGCTCTGGGCGATCTCCTCGGGCCGCGCGCCGACGAGCACCAGGCTGAGCTCCAGCTCGCCGCGCGCGTGGATGGCGGCGAGCAGGCGGCGCAGCGTCTCGCTCTTGCCGGCGTGGCGCGCGCCGACGATCACCGCGCGCGAGCCGCGGCCGATCGGCGTGAGCCACTCGATCGCCTCGAGCGTGCGGTCCTGCGAGCCGAGCGCGAGGCGCTCGCGTGGCCAGTCGACGGCGAGCTCGTCGTAGCGCCCGCCCTCGCCGACGCTGTCGGCGGAGGCGCCGTTGATCGTGTCGACGCGCACCAGCGACGGGTAGCGCTCGGAGCGGCGCGGCATGCGCACGGGCCCGGTGACGCGGTCGCCGGAGACGAGCTCGCAGCGGCGCACCTGCGCGGCGGAGATGTACACGTCCTCGTCGGAGGGCTCGGGTGGATCGACGCGCAGGAACGCCGAGCCGTTGCCGAGCACCTCAACCACCCCGGCGGCGATGCGCGCGGGCTCGCCCTCGCCCTCGCCCTGCGCCGACGCTTCTTGCGCGGGCTCGTCTGCGTCGCGCTCCTCACGCGTGCGGCGCGAGCGCGAGGAGCGGCGCCTGCCTGCCTGCGCCCCCAACGGGGGCGTGCCCCTTGGGGCGCGCGTGCGCGGGAGGATCCGCCCGCGCTCCGGCGCTTCGTCCTCGTCGGTGCCGCCGGTGGCGCCGGCCGTGCCGGCATCCGTCTTGCCGGCCCCGGTCTCATCGACGATCGCGTCGATCAGCTCCGCCTTGCGCATCCGCCTGAAGCCCTCGAGGCCAACCTGGTTGGCGATCGCGTGCAGGTCGGCGAGCGGGCTTGCTTCGAGCTCTGAGCGCTCGAGTACGGTCATGTGTGTCCCCTTTTGTTGTGGATGGGCGGTTGGCGTCCCGCCGCGTTGGGCAGCGGCGGGCACCCGTTTGTGTCACTCAGCGTAGCGGCTCACGCTCGTAGCGAAGTTCATCGGCGAGCACGAGATCCCTGCTCGGCTCGCGCTTGCCGGCCAGCGCGGCGCGCACCGCGAGGTAGTCCGCGGCGGCGGCGACGTCGTGCACGCGGAAGATGTGCGCGCCGTGCTCCACGCCGTGCGCGAGCGCCGCGAGCGTCCCCGCGCCACGTTCCCGCGGCGGGCGCGCGGTGAGCGCGCCGATGAAGTCCTTGCGCGAGATCGCCATCAGCAGCGGGCGCTTCAGCGCGTGCAGGCGCTCGACTTCCGCCAGCAGCTGGATCGTCTGTGCGGGGGTCTTGGCGAAGTCGGGCCCAGGGTCGACGATCAGCTGCTCGTGCGCGACTCCGTGGGCGCACGCCAGCTCGATGCGCTCGCGCAGGAACGCGAGCACCTCGCCGGTGACGTCCGCATACAGGTCGGGGTCCTGCAGGCGCCGGCGTGGGGCGGCGCGGGTGTGCATGAGCACGAGCGCGGCGCCGGTCTGCGCACACACGTCCGCCAGCTGCGGGTCGCGCAGGCCGCTGACGTCGTTGACGATCCGCGCGCCGGCGGCAATCGCCGCGCCGGCGACCGCGGGCTTGTAAGTGTCGACGGACACCAGCGCGCCGAGCTCGCCGGCGATCCGCTCGATGAGCGGCACGACCAGCGCGAGCTCCTGCTCGACGGCGACCGGCGGGACGCCGGTGGAGGCCGACTCGCCGCCGACGTCGATGATGTCGGCGCCCGCGGCTAGCAGCTGGGCGGCGAGCGCGACCTGCGCGTCGAGGCCGGCGTGCAGCCCGCCGTCGCTGAACGAGTCGGGCGAGGCGTTGACGATCCCCATGAGCAGCGGTCGGCGCGTCGGCTCGATCCGCGGCTCGCCCACCCGCGCGGGCCTCGGATCGGGCAGCTCGAGCGTGAGCTCGCAGGCGCGCAGCGTGAGCGTGGGCGCGCTCACAGCGCGGGCGCTGAGGAGCGCGAGGGCGCGGGCAGCATCCCCTCGGCGGCGGCCTCGCGCGCGAAGTCGGCGAGCTCGCGTGCGAGACGCCCGGCGTCCCAGCCGAGCTCGCGCGCGAGCGTCTCGCCGACGCGCCGCAGGCGCTCTTCGCTTACCCCGTTTGAGGCACTTTGCAGCTCGCGCGCCGCCAGCAGGCCGAGGCGCGTGCGCCTGAAGAGGACGTCGCCGATGCTGCGCGCCTGCTCGTCGCGCGCGGCGAGCACGACCTCGGCGAGCAGGTCGGGCAGGCCGGGGACGATCGGCGCGGCGAGCGCGCGCTGGGCGCAGGCGAGCGCGAGCACCTGGTGGGCGGCGTGCCCGTAGCGTGCGGCGAGCGCCGCGTAGGACTCCTCGGGCACGCCCTCCACGCGCGGGAGATCCTCGACGGCGACGGCCTGCCCGAGCGGGATCTCCTGCGTGCGGCAGGGGGCGTCGCGGGCGTCGCGCTCGACGAGCCGATCGACGGTCATCTTGGCCATGCGTCGCCAGGTGGTGAGCTTGCCGCCGGTGATGGTGATCATCCCCGAGGAGGTCTCGTACAGCTCGGCCTTGCGCGAGATGTCGACCGACTTCTTGCTGTCGCCGGTGGAGATCAGCGGGCGCACGCCGGCGAACGCGCCGGTCAAGTCGGAGGGCGCGAGCTCGGCGCCGAAGAACTCGTTGACCGCCTCCAGCAGGTACTCGACGTCCTCGCCGGCGGGCATCACGTGCTCGAGCGGGCCTTCGTAGTCGTTGTCGGTGGTGCCCACCAGCGTGTGCCCGAGCCACGGCAGCGCGAAGATCGTGCGCCCGCCGCCGGCGGGCACGATGGCGCCGCCGACGAGCGGCAGCTCCTCGTGGGCGAGCGTGATGTGGGTGCCGCGGCTGGGGCGGATGCGCGGCAGCTCGGCCTCGTCGTGGAGCTCGTGCGGGCTGAGCTGATCGGCCCACACGCCGGTGGCGTTGACGACGTTCTGGGCCCTGACCTCGAAGCGCTCGCCGCTCTCTGCGTCCTGCACCTGCACGCCGCGCGCGCGCGCGTCGTGCTCGAGCAGCGCGGTCACGTTCAGGCGGTTGGCGCACACGGCGCCGAAGCGCTCGGCCTCGCCGAGCACGGTCAGCACGAGGCGCACGTCGTCGGTCTGGCAGTCGTAGAACAGGTAGCCGCTGGTGGGCTCGCGCGCGGCCAGCGCGGGCAGCAGCTCGACGACTTCCTCGCCGGAGATGACGCGGTGGCGCTCGGGGCTCCACGACTCGCCCTTGCTCTTGCGCCGCCGCTCGCTTGTGCCCTTTCGGGTGCGTTCGCGGGACATCACGTCGTAGAGGTTCAGCCCGACGCCGACCAGTCGATCGGGGTGCGCGCCCGCGAAGGCGGGGACGACGAGCGGCAGCGGGCGCACGAGATGGGGCGCGAGCGCGACCAGCAGCTGGCGCTCGAGCAGCGCCTCGCGCACCAGCCCGAGGTCGAAGTTCTGCAGGTAGCGCAGGCCGCCGTGCACGAGCTTGCTGGAGCGGCTGGAGGTGCCGCAGGCGTAGTCGCTGCGCTCGAGCAGCGCGACGCTGTAGCCGCGCGCGGCGGCGTCGAGGGCGACGCCGGCGCCGGTGATGCCGCCGCCGACGACGACCACGTCGAACTCGTCCTTGGACAGCGCCGCGAGGGCCTGGCTGCGCTCGATCACCCTTCGCAGTCTGGCAGCTAGAGCTGCGCGAGCTCGGCGGTGATCTCGCTGACCGCGGACTTGGCGTCGCCGAACAGCATCGAGGTCTCGGGCTCGTAGTAGAGCTCGTTTTCGATGCCGGCGAACCCGGGGTTCATGGAGCGCTTGATGACGATCACCGAGTGGCTGTTGGAGACTTCGAGGATGGGCATGCCGTAGATCGGCGAGGAGGGCGTGTTCTTGGCGGCGGGGTTGGTGACGTCGTTGGCGCCGATCACGAGCGAGACGTCGGTGCGGCCGAACTCCTGGTTGGCCTCGTCCATCTCCTCGAGCTGGTCGTAGGGGACGTCGGCCTCGGCGAGCAGCACGTTCATGTGCCCGGGCATGCGCCCGGCGACGGGGTGGATGGCGAAGCCGACTTCGACGCCGCGTTTTTCGAGCTCTTTGGTGAGCTCGCGCACGGCGTGCTGGGCTTGGGCGACGGCCATGCCGTAGCCGGGGACGATCATCACGCGGCTGGCGTAGGCGAGCTGGATGGCGGCGTCGGCGGCGCTCGTGGATTTCACGGTTCCCGCGTGCTCGCCGGCGCCTTCGGCGCCCGCCACCGCGCCCGTGCCGCCGAAGCCCCCGGCGACGATCGCGGGGATCGAGCGGTTCATGGCGACCGCCATCAGGTTCGTGAGAATCGACCCGGAGGCGCCCACGATCATGCCGGCGACGATCAGCGCGGGGTTGTTCAGCGCAACGCCGGTGGCGGCGGCGGACAGGCCGGTGAAGGCGTTGAGCATCGAGATCACCACCGGCATGTCGGCGCCGCCGATCGGGAACACCACGGCGTTGCCGAGCAGCGCCGCCACCACCAGCATGCCGATGAACAGCAGCTGCGAGTGCGCGCCGGCGATCAGGTCCACGCCGGCGGCGAGCGCCAGCACCAGCAGCACCAGGTTCACCACCTGCTGGCCCGCGCCGAAGGAGATCGGGCGGCCGGGGATGATTTCCTGGAGCTTGCCGAAGGCGATGTTCGAGCCCCAGAACGAGATCGAGCCGATGATCGCGGCGAACACCGAGAAGATCGCCACGTAGGCAGGCACGCCGCCGACGTGCACCGAGGTTTCCACCGCCGGGGCCGCGCCGATGCTCACCAGGCGGTAGCTGTGCCCGCCGTAGGTCGATCCGTAGTGACGGAACTCCACCCACGAGATCAGCGCCACCGCGCCACCGCCGACGCCGTTGAAGAGCGCCACCATCTGCGGCATCGCGGTCATCTTCACCTGGCGCGCCGCAGGCACACCGACGGCGGCGCCGAGCGCCACGCCGAGCGCGATCAGCCCCCAGTTGCCCTCGTTGCGGTTCAGCAGCGTGGCGATCACCGCGATCGCCATGCCCACCGCGGCGATGCGGTTGCCGCGCACCGCGGTGGTGGGGCCGGCGAGGCCGCGCAGCCCCTGGATGAACAGCGCGAAGGCGACGATGTAGAGCACGTAGATGAAGTTCTGGCTCTGCAGGAAGCTCGTGGCGAGCGGCGCGTTCACGAGGGCGTGCCTCCCTCGCCGCCGTCATTGCCGGCGCCGTGCTCCTCGCCGGCGTCGCGCTTGGGCTTGGGCTTCGACTTGAACATCTCGAGCATGCGGTCGGTGACGAGGAAGCCGCCGACGACGTTGATGGTGCCGAACGCCACCGCTATCACCAGCAGCGCCTTGGACAGCCCATCGAGCCCCGCGAGCCCCAGCAGCAGCAGCCCGCCGAGCAGCACGATGCCGTGGATCGCGTTGGTTCCCGACATCAGCGGCGTGTGCAGCGTGTTGGGCACCTTGGAGATGACGACGAAGCCGATGAACCCAGCGAGCACGAGGATCGCGAGGTTGGTGGTGAGCACGCTGGCGAGCACCGTCACGCGCCAGCTCCCGCGTCCGGTGCGGGGGCGTCCGCGCCAGCGCGCGCCCCACCGCCCGCTCCCGCGACCGCCCCAGCTCCCGCGCCCGAGCCAGCTCCCGCGCCCGAGCCAGCTCCCGCGCCAGCGGCCTCGACGGCGGCCTTGGCGCCGGCGTTGACGATCTCGCCGTCGCGCACGATGCAGGCGCCCTTGACGATCTCGTCGTCGAAGTCGAGCTTCAGCGCGCCGTCCTCGCCGACGAACAGCTCGAGCAGCGCCTGCACGTTGCGCGCGAACAGCTGCGAGGAGTGCTCGGCCATCGTGCTTGGCAGGTTGAGCGGCGAGACGATCTTGACGTCGTGGCGGATGACGGTCTGGCCTGGCTCGGTCAGCTCGCAGTTGCCGCCCGCCTCGCCGGCGAGATCGACGATCACCGAGCCCGCCTTCATGCCTTCGACGGCCTCGGCGGTCACGAGCTTGGGCGCGGGGCGACCGGGGACGAGCGCGGTGGTGATGACGACGTCGAAGCCCTTGATCGCGTCGGTCAGCGCCTGCTGCTGGCGCGCGCGCTCCTCGTCGCTGAGCTCGCGTGCGTAGCCGCCCTCGCCGGCGGCTTCGATGCCGAGGTCCAGCCACTGGGCGCCGAGCGACTGCACCTGCTCGGCGACCTCGGGGCGCACGTCGTAGCCAGTCGTGCGCGCCCCCAGGCGCTTGGCGGTGGCGAGCGCCTGCAGCCCGGCGACGCCGACGCCGAGCACGAGCACCTTCGCCGGGGGGATCGTTCCGGCGGCGGTCATCAGCATGGGGTAGAAGCGCCCCATCTCCTCGGCCCCCAGCAGCGCGGCGCGGTAGCCGGCGACGTTGCTCTGCGAGGACAGCGCGTCCATCGACTGCGCGCGCGAGATGCGCGGGATCGCCTCCATCGCAAACGCGGTCGCCTTGGCGTCTGCCAGCGCGCGCGTGGTCTGCGGGCTGGTGAGGGGGGCGAGGAAGCCGACCAGGATGGAGCCGGAGCCGAGGCCGCGAATCGTCTCTGGCTCGGGCGGCGCGATCGTGACGACGATGTCGCTACGCCATATGTCAGCCGCGTCGGCGCCGATGCTGGCGCCCGCCCGCGCGAACGCCTCGTCGCTCAGCAATGCTCCGGCGCCGGCGCCGCTCTGCACGAGCACGTCCAGGCCTTTGGCGGTGAGCTTGCTGATGACCTCCGGCACGAGCGCCACCCGGTGCTCGCCCGGCGCCGTTTCCCTCGGAACGCCGATCCTCATGTGAGGTGCAGGAACGTATCCGATCGTGAGCATGACGCGCAGGCTCGTATGCGAGACTGCAAGCCGGCACGCTCGTCGTGGCGTCCGTACCGACCACCCAACCCAGGCCATGACAGTAAACCTGACGCGTATCTACACAAAGCTCGGCGACGGCGGCGAGACACATCTGGGCGACATGAGCCGCGTCTCCAAGCTGCACCCGCGCGTGGAGGCGTACGGGACGGTCGACGAGCTCAACGCCACCCTCGGCGTCGCCCTGCTGGCGCCCGCGCTGCCGGTCGAGTTCGCGGACTGGCTGCGGCGCATCCAGAACGACCTGCTCGACGTGGGCGCCGACCTGTCGGTCCCGCCGCCGACGCAGGACGCCGGCGGCGACGCGGACCAGGACTCTGCGGCGCCGGCGCGCGCGCGTCTGCGCGTGCACGGCGAGTACACGCAGTGGCTGGAGCAGGCGTGCGACGAGGTCAACGCGACGCTCGCGCCGCTGCGCTCGTTCGTGATCCCCGGCGGCACGCCGGCGGCGGCGCAGCTGCACGTCTGCCGCACCGTGTGCAGGCGCGCGGAGCGTCGCGCGCTGGCGGTCGGCGAGGAGCTGAACCCGGAGGTGGTGCGCTACCTGAACCGGCTGTCGGACCTGCTGTTCATCCTCAGCCGCGCGGTCAACGGTGAGGCGTCGAGCGAGCCGCTGTGGGATCCGGGCGCGCACCACGCGGGCGGCGAGTAGGCCAGCGTCGTTCGCTCGCACGCAGGGCGGCAACCGCCAGCGCAGCCCAGAAGCCGGCGACGAGGTAGCCGCCGAGCACGTCGCTGGGCATGTGCCACGCGAGGATCAGCAGCGCGCAGCCGACCGCCAGCGCGAATGCCGCGCCGACCCACGCGACCGCTGCCCGCAGGCGCGCCGGCGCGACCAGCGCGACCGACGCGGCGAGCGCGAGAGCGGCCGTCGAGTGGCCGCTGGGCCACGACGCGGGGCCGACCTGGGCGTTGCCGATGTGCACGTGCGGGTGCGCGAGCAGCGGCTTGAGCAGCTCGCTGGTGAGCGGCGCGAGCGCCATCACGGCGACCGCAGCCAGCGCCACGCGCGGGCGTTCGCGGGCTAGCGCGACGGCCACGAGCGCTACGCCCCAGAGCACGAACGGCAGCGGGTTCAGCAGATGCAGCAGGAAGCTCAAACCCTGGTCGAGGCTGGGACGGCTGAGCAGCGTGAAGTCGTTCAGGGTGGCGGCGTCGCGCCACTCGACGCCGGGCACGAGGTTGACGAGCGTCCACACGAGCGCAAGCCCTGCGAGGCACAGGGCGGCGATCCATAGCGGAGCGCCAACGCTCGGGGACGACCCGCGCTGCTCGCGGCCGGTCCGGTGCCGCGCGGTGAGCGGCGCTGCGCTGTATGCGGCATGTGTAGACATGTCTCCAGCAAGGGTACGACGCTCGCTAAACGCCGTGTGAACGCGGCGACGGCACGGGGATGGAGGTGGTCACGCCGCC
The DNA here is from genome assembly GCA_035504435.1 of Solirubrobacteraceae bacterium. Classification (GTDB taxonomy): domain Bacteria; phylum Actinomycetota; class Thermoleophilia; order Solirubrobacterales; family Solirubrobacteraceae; genus Palsa-744. Next base: position 45,851 of record DATJRV010000090.1, on the reverse strand, counting down.
GTGCACGACAACCGCGAAGTGGTCCTCGAGCGTGCCTTGGTTGAAGGCCCGCGCGGCGAGCTGCACACCCGCGGCGTCGGTTCCGGTGACCACCCACACGGGCGCTTCTTTGCTGCTCTGCGTGGCCGCCACCAGGCCGGTGTCGGCGCCGAGCGTGCGTAGGCCCTGGCCCTGCGCGTCGAGCAGCGTGAGCTGCCCGCCGTTGGTGGAGAAGAACGCGTAGACGCCGCTCACGCCCGGGCCTTGCGCGATCCGCTGCGCCTCCTCGTCGGCCTCGATGCGCGCCCATTCGCCGACGATCACGCGCAATGTTTCGGGCGCGCCGCCGCTGCCGACGCCGGCGATCGCGGCTGGCACGCTGAAGCTGCGCAGGCTTGCGGTCACGGCCGAGCAGGCACGTTCGGAGACGTTGGTGCATTCGATGCGCACAGGCAGCCGCTTGCCTTCGATGCCGTTGAGGAACGGCTCGGGGTAGGCGCCGACGATCGCCGCCGGCACACCGGCGCTCTGGCTGGCGTCGTGCAGGTCCCACCAGACGTGATCGCCGGGCAGCAGCTTCGTGGTGCTCGCGGGCTTGCGTGCTTGCACGCCGTTGACGTAGTACACCCACTGTGCGCTCTGGCCGCTTTCGGCCGCCTGGCCGGCGGCGGAGAAGCCGTCGATGCTGGCCACGAAACCTGAGCGTGTGCTCGAGGGAAAGGCGCCGGCGTTGCTCAGCAGGGCGAGCATCGTCTCTCCTTCGCGCGCGTTCAGGCCGCTGGTGCGTTGCACGACGTGTGCGCCGAATTCGCGTGTGACGAGCAGCTGGACGCCGCTGGGTGCCGAGCGTATGGCACAGCCCGCCAGCGCGAGCGCCAGCCCGCCGAGCGCCGCGAGCACGATTGCGCGCGTCCGCGCGCGTGGCACGCGCCGCCTCACCTAGTAGCAGCCGACCGTGGCGAGGTCCGCGTCGAGGTCGCCGAGCGCGGCGCGTTCGCGCTCGTCCAAGGGCGAGCCAGCGGTGATCAGTCGCCGTGCGGCGTCGAGATCGTCGGGACGCCCGAACGTGAGCGCGGCCTTGACCGCGCCGTCCTGCAGATACCAGTTGGTGAAGGAGCCCTCGGCGAACGACCCGCGGAGTATCTCCTCGTCCCACGTCATCGCCGGCCCCACGTATTCGAGTTCGCCCCAGTCCGCGAACACGGAGTAGAAGTAGGGGACGACCTCGTGCGGGATGTCGCGCCCGAGCATGTTCAGCGCGGCGGTCTTGCCGTGGTTGAAGGCGACGTCCCAGTGCTCGATGCGAATGAACGCGCCGCCATGCACCACGGACTCGTACTCGCAGATATCTCCGGCCGCGTACACGCCCGGCGCCGAGCTCTCCAGACGCGAGGAGCAGCGCACGCCGCCGCGCTCTCCGAGCGCCAGGCCGGCCTTCTGTGCGAGCAGCACGTCGGGGCTCACGCCGGCGCCGACGACCACCGCGTCTGCTGCAAGCTCCAGACCTTTTCTGGTGAGAACCTTCGCGACCCTCCCACTGCCCTCGAAGCGCTCGAGCTCATCGTCGCTGTGCACGCGCACGCCGTGGGATTCGAGCAGCTCCTGAAAGAAGCGCCCGGCGTCCTGGCCGAAGCCGCGTTCGAGCGTCACGTGCTCCTGCATCACCAGCGTGCAGTGCTTGCCGAGCATCGTCAGCGACGCGGCTACCTCGCAGGCGATGTAGGAGCCGCCGATCATCACCACCTCCTCGGCGTCGGCGACCCCTTCGCGGATGGCGTCGGCGTTGCCGAGCGTGCGCAGGTAGTGGATCTGCTCGAGCTCGCAGCCGGGCACGTTCAGCCGCCGCACGTTCGCGCCGGTGGCGATCAGCGCCTGGCCGAACGCGATCTCGTCCTTGTTCGACAGGGTGGCGGTGCGCGCGTGGAGGTCGAGCGCGGTGACGCTGGTGCGCGTGAGCAGCTCGATGTTCTGCTCCTGCCACCATGCGTTGGGGCGAAACAGCGGCTGCTCGCGGGTCTCTTCGCCGCGCAGGTAGCCCTTGGAGCACTCGGGGCGGTTGTACGGCGGGTCGGGCTCACGCCCGACGAGCAGCACGTCGCCCTCGGCATCTTCCTCGCGCAGCCAGCGCGCGCAGTTGGCCGAGGCGAGGCCGCCGCCGATCAGCAGGTAGTCGACCTTGCGCGTGGCCATCGCCCGGCACCTTACAGCCCCGGTGGATGGCGCACCGACCAGTGCGCCCAGGTGGGAATGTGGTCGAGGATGCGCCAGCGCGGGCCTGCTTCATCGCGGTTGGGCCCCACGTCGGTGTCACCGCCGACCGTGTCGAGACGCAGCCCGGCGATGAGCATGAAGACGTGGGGTGTGGGACTGTCGGCCGCGTAGATCGTCACCCAGCGTCCCGGCCCCGGATCGCCCCAGGTGACGTAGTCCTGGGCGAGCGGGTTGTCCGCGATGATTTCCGCCAGCGGGCGTACACCCGCGCGGTACAGGACGTAGTTGACGGTGCTGGAGCAGTCCTCTTCGTGTGCTCCCAGCGGGTCTGGATGCCCGCCAGGGCCATATGGCAGATCCTGCAGCTCGTTGCCCGCGACCACCATCGCCTGCACGGTCGCCGGCACGCCGGCGGGCACGAGCGCGACGTGCCCGTCGCCGGGCTCGAGCAGGGCGCGTTCGCCGGGAATGAAGCGGACGGTTGTGGCGGTCTGTTCGGCCAAGCGTAGGTCGGCGCCCGCGAGCGCGCCTTCGCCGTCTTCGCCCGCTTCGCCGTCTTCGCCGGCGGCCGGGTAGGCGACGGCTGGCACGCTGTACTTGCTCGCCCAGCTCTCGACGTCCCGCACGTACCACGCGGTGTGGTTGTAGGCGTAGAGCGCCTGGTTGTAGTGGGCGGGGGCGCCGGAGGCGCGTAGGTAGTTGGCGGCGGCGAAGATCGCGTCCGCAGCGTTCCAGCGATCGGGTGGACCGCCCCCTTCAACGCTCACCCCGTAGCGCGCCCAGGTGGAGGCGATGAACTGCATCGGCCCGCCCGCGCCGGCTGCGTTGACGGCGCCCTCCTGGGTGCACGAGGGAGCGGGATCGCGCCCGTGATCGCACTCGACCTTGCCGATGCCCGCGAGGATCGCCCAGTCGAGGCCGTAGCGTGCCCCCGCCCGCTGATAGAGGCGCAGGTATGCCGCCGGGATTTCACGCTCGGCCAGCAGCGATATGCCGGCGTCCTGGACGCCGAGCGCTGTCGCGCCGTCGTCGACGGACGCCCCGCCGTCCAAGGACGCACCGGCGAGCGCGGCCACGAGCACGCACGCGAGCGCCACCAGCAGGGCGCTCGCGCCGCCGATGAGCAGCCCCGCCCTGCCGGCGCGGGCGTTGCCACCGGCGAGCTCGGCGCCGGCCGTCACGGCCGATCCCTCCCGAGCTGGCGTTTGCGGCGCGCCGCAACCTCGCGCGCGTCGTCGAGGACGCTCGATTCGTTGCGCCCGGCCGCGCGCCACTGATCGATCGGCGTGCTGGGCTGGCGCGAGGCGGGCAGCGTGTGGCCGCGCTCGCGCATCCGCCGGCGCACCGTGCCGTCGAGCTCCCTGCTGGTCTTGCGGCGCTCGCCGCGCCGTAGACGCAGCGTGTCCAGCGGGTCCGCGAACGCGTCGGCTGCGCGGCCGAGCTCCTGGCGAAACGCGAGCTCGCGGTCGATCTCCGCGCGGGCTGCGCGCTGGCGGCGCGGATCCAGCTGCGCGTACTCTTCACGACCGTAGCCCGCGAGCCCGGCCAGCGCCGCGTAGTCACGCCGGGCGCCCGCGGCGTTCGCCCTGCCCCTGGCGGGCAGGGCAGCCTGCGCCGCCAGCAAGCGCTCCTGTGCGTCACGGCGCTCGGGCGTGTGCGTGAGTCCCGTGCGACGCTGCGCGGCTTCGCCCTCACGCACGCTCTGTTGTGCGCCGTCCAGCGCCTGACGCTGGTCGTCGATCTCGCCGCTGACGCGGTCTGCGCGGACACGCAACTGCGCGGCGCGACGGGTATCGCCGCGAGCCAGCGCCTCGGCGCGCTCGCGCTGCAGGCGCGTGAGCTGAGCGTGCTTGGCGGCGAGCTGGTGGCGAACCTGCGGGGCGCTCGCGGCACGCGTGCGGGCCTGGCGATGCTCGGCCTGCAGTGAGCGCGCCAGCTGCTCGCCGGCGCCGGCGCGCGCGAGCGTCTGGCTGGCCTGCGCACGCCTCTGACGCTCGACGTCGGGTGCCTGTTTGGTGAACCTGTCTTTTGCCTCGCGTACGGCCGCGAGACCCCGGCGCGGCGTCTCGAGCACCTCGCTCACGCGCCGCGCGAGCGACCGTCGCTGCACGTGCTGGGCGTGTGGCCCAGCTGTCGTCGCGGTGAGAATCTGGTGGCGGCGTTTGAACGCCCCCCACCAGAACGCGGACGTCAACAGCCACTGTGTCCACCAGCCGAGCGCCGTGAGCTTGTAGAGGATGCCCAGCAGCGCGAGCACGACGCCCAGCAGAAACGAGAACACGAGCTTGGAGACGACCGCCCCGAACAGCTGCGCGCCCCATTTGCGAAACAGCGCGCGGCCGTGCTCGCCGAACGCGGGAACCAGCACGATCGCGGGCGCGAACAGCAGGTAGAGCAGGCTGAAGACGGCGGCCGTGAGCAGCCGCACGGCGAGGAACCCCAACAGCGCGAGCATGCCCGCGAGCCCTGCGCCGATCAACACCAGCCCCGACAGCCGCGCCAAGGTGCCGCTCCTGGTGCGGAACTCCGCCTGCGCGGCGGTTGGGCCGTGGCAGTTGCTCGCTTCGCTCGACTGGCAGAGCGCGTGGAGCAGCGAGCCGCTTTCGTTGATCGAGTTGCGCTCCGCGCCGTTGGCGGGCAGCGCGAGGAAGATCGCGCCGTTGCTGCGCGCATCACGCAACAGCGCGGCGCTCTGGGCAAGCGCGCGTGCCTGCGCGCTGCCGGCGGGGACACACGGCAGCGTCTGCGTCGCTTCTGGCCGGCAGGCGAGCGCTGCGGCGTCCTGCGCGGCGATCTTCAGCGCAGCCGCGCGGAGGCGTGGATCGAGCCGCGACGGTTCGCGACACCAGCTGACATCGCCGAACTCCAGGTAGCACCAGGGCGCTTCGATCGCCGCGGCGAACAGCGTGGCGAGGCTGCTCCCGAGGGCTCGCTGCGGTCCGGCAGGCGTGCCCTGTGCCGCGGTTGCAAGCGTGCCCAGGCTCGCCTGGTCGGCCCACTGGCCGAGCGCCCCCACCGTGCCGGTGGGGTCGGCAATGAGCGCGAGCCCCGCGACCATCATCGCCCCCATCGCGAGCGTCTCACCGAGCGTGTCGGCGACCCGGCGGCGGACGAGCCCGTGGTAGGCGGCGAGCGCCGCGGCGCACGCCAGCACGATCGCCAGCCACGGTTCGGTGAAGCTGGCCTGCATCTGACGCAGTGCGCTGCCGAGGCCGATCGTCGCGCTGCTGTCGAGCAGGTCGAGTGTGAAGCACCACTCGAGCATCACCACCAGCGCGTGCGTCGCCCACACCAACGCCATCCACACGGGCGTCACCACGAGGCCCTGTACGGCGCTGTCCATCGCGCCCGAGCCCAGGCCGAGCAGGCCGGTGTCGATGTGGACGTCGAAGCCGTAGTTGCCGGTGGGCGCGGGTGCCGCGACGAACCCGGAGGTTTCGCAGTTGCGTTTGCTCGTCGCCGACAGTTCGCCGGCGAGCGCGCCCCTGCACGAGGGGCTGCCGAGGCCGTTGCTCACGAGCGGGTCCGCCTGCGCTTCGGGCGTTCCCGCGCCGCTTTCAGTGCCGCCGCTTTCGCCTGCGCCGCCGCCGCCGGAGCTGGCGCCGACGCCGGTGAGCGGAGGGGCGTCGGGGGCGGTGGGCGCGCTGGCGCCAGCGCTCGCGTCGCCCTGCGCGGCGGCCACTCCGGGATTGGCGAGCGCGAACGCGGCTAGCGCCGCCAGCGCGAACGCGAGCGCGCGCGCCTTCACTCAGGGTGCGGGGGTGGTGGAGAATGCACGCAGCAACGACGGCGCGACCACGTCCACCTGGATCGCCTCCACGCGTCCGTTGTGGTCACGGAACAGACAGCGACCGGCTTGCATCTCGAGCAGGCTCTGGCACATGCGAGCGTCGTCGGGGTCGAGCCCGAGCAGCGTGAGCGCCCGCGCGGCCTCGGCCCGCGAGCGCATCCCGAACACGAACGTCGCGCCGATCAGGTTCTCCAGCGACTCGCGCTCGCCGATCAGGGCGTCGGTGACGAGTTGCGTGGAGATGATCGGCACGGCGAGCTCTGATCGACCCATGCGCTGCAGCGACGCGAGCAGCGTCCTACCGACGGGGTCGCTGAGTAGCCGCCATCCCTCGTCGAAGCAGAAGAGCTTCAGCCGGCCGCGCTCGGAGCCCATGAGGTGCATGGCGAACATCGCGATCAGGCGCACGATCTGTTCACCAACCCGCTCGGCCTGCGAGTACTCCGAGCGCGGCATGCCCGGCGGCGGCGCCGGCAGATCACGTATCGGCAGGTAGGTGACCTGCCGCTCTCCAACTGCTGGCAGCTTCACCGTCGGGTCGGCGAACCCGAGCTGCGTGAGGCCTGAGCGCGCGTACACGTCCAACGCCCTGCCCACGCGCACGTCTGTCTCATCGCCGTGTTCGAGCGCCGTGACCACCTCGCGACAAGTCGGCTGGCTGCAGTTGGTGAGCACGCGGTCGACCGCGCCCACGAGCGCGGTCTCCCACGCGGCGTCCGCGCGCGCGGGCAGCAGGTCGCGCAGGAACGAGGTTGCGGCATCCTGGCGCAGGTGCGCGGGCGCGACGCGCAGCGGGTCGAGCATGCCGCGGAGTGCGGGATCGGGGCGTAGTGTGACCTGCTCGACGTGCGCGCCAACCTCGGGCAGCAGGTGAAAGCGGTGGTCGCCCTTGGGGTCGCAGTCAACCACCCGCGCGCCCTGCAGGAACCCCTCGTAGGCGAGCTTCTGGGCGAGCGTCGTCTTGCCCGAGCCGAGCGCGCCGACGCTGAGGACGGTGGCGTTGCGGTCGCTTTCCGAGCCCTCGCGCAGGTTGAACGTGATCGGCTGGCGTGAGCCGGTCAACGTGTGCCCGAGGTAGAAGCCCTTCCGCGAGCCCGCCGCGTGGGCGGCGGTGGGCATCATCGCCGCGACCTGCTCGGCGGTGAGCGTGTCGTCGTAGCCGGATACGAGCGTCCGCTGCGCCGGCAGATGCTGGAGGAACAGCGGTAGCTGATCGCCCAGCGGGCGGTGCAGGTGGATCTCGCCATACGCGCGTCGGCACATCTCCACCCGTTCCTCGAGCTCCTGCTCGTCGCGCGCGCCGACCGCGATCGCCAGCGTGGCGCGCAGCAGCGGTGGCTTGCTGGACGCCTGCAGGTAGGCGAGCAGGTCGCGTGCTTCTTGGGTGCGCTCGTAGCCGAGATCGGAGACCCCCTGCTCGCCGCTAGACTCTGCGCGCACGATCTGGTCGGCGTCCTGGATGCGTCGTCTGGCGATCCTCACGGCGAGCTCGTTCGGCAGGAAGCGCGCGTTCAGGGAAAGATCGACTGCGAACGGCAAGCTCTCCGGGGGCGCGAACATCAGCTCGGCGCGCGCGCCTGGGAACTGCACCCGCTCGGGGAGCGCGCCCAGCACCAGCTGTGCCTGCCAGCTGGTGCCGAGCTCCGACTCGATCCGCAGCAGCCGCCCGCAGCTCTCCACGTAGCCGTCGAGCCAGCGCAGAACATCTCCCTCCAGCGGGGCCAATGTGGCCTGACCGTTGCGCTCGAACACGAGCGCGCGCGGCTCGTGCAGGCCATCGACCTGCGGTTCCCCCAGCCCCCTGCAGAACCCCCGGCGGATGAGCCACTGCAGCTCGACGCCGCGCGCCTCGCGCACGGGCAAGAAGTCCGCGAGCCGCGCATGCGCGTTGTCGGCGCGTATCCTCGCCTGCTCGAGCTCGGCGACGGTCAGTGTGCGCCGGTCGCGCAGCGCCAGCACGCGCCGGAGCCCGCTCCACCACGCGCGCGGGTGCTCGGCGGCGGCGCGCGAGAGATAGGAGGCAACGTCGCGCTCAGGTTCTTTGAGGCTGACCAGCAGGAACACCGCTGGTTGCACCCGACCGATGTCCACGAGGCGGCTTGCATGCTCGTCCAGGTAGCGCTCGCGCGCTAGGGCATGGGCGTGCGCAGCGGCCGGCCAGGTCTTGCCTTCGTCGCGTACGGCGTGCGCGTAGCGTGCGAGCTGCCAGCTTCGGCACACCCGCAGAATTTGCACGTCAGCTTCGATCACCTCCAGCGCGCCGATCAGCGCGAGAAAACGAGCGCGCTTGGCTTCGTCGCTCAGCCAGGCGTATGAAGAGAGCTCCACGGTGAACGCCGCCCATACGTCGTCCAGGCCGCGGGCGAACACGCAGTTGCCGTACACGAACGTGAGCGGCGAGCGCATCAGTGACAGTTCCGGCCGTGGACACGCCGTGTGTCCGAGCATCGGGGCAGTGACGCGCGACGAATGTGCGTGAGGGTCGTGTGGTGCATACGCTCACGAGCACATTCCGACGTTCAGCGCGCGACGGGACACGACGCCCTGGTTCGAGAAGCTCAGGAAAGGTCTGTATCGAGCCGTCTACGATGCCAGCAGTCTCTGACCGCGTGGTTCGAGTCCGGACACCTCCATTTTTCTTGGCGGCAAGCAAACCACGATGGCCCGTCGGTGTTGAGCTGCGTCGCTGGTAGTCAGAGTTCACGGGGCCTTATGGCTATGCCGAGTCGGGCGACTCCCCTCAACAGACGCTCGTCCACGCTCACGAGCTGACAATCGAGTATTTGCGCGAGCGCGACGTACTGAGCGTCGTATGTTTTCGCCCAACCCAACTCGTCAGCGACGCGCCAGGCGGACTCGATCAGGCCCGCCGGTCTGCGGATCTTCACGGGCGCTTTGAGCAGCCGTCCGAGCATGGTCTTTGCCCGAGGCTTGGTGATCTCTTCTCGCCATGCCATCTCGTGCAGCACCGAACTCGCCTCGATGAGCATCAGCTGAGGCGCGACCAGCTCATGCCCACGAAGACTTGCGAAGCCCACCGGGGTATGGCACGCAGCGACAGCCACCGAAGCATCGACTACGAGCATGGCCCGTCAATGGCCGCTACGGGAGCGATGCAGCGCGGCAACCCAATTGGGCGCGGGCGATCCGTCGTCGCCGACCTTCCACTCCTCCGGCAACTCGGCCATCGGGTATAGCTCGTCCTCGATCGTCCGCAGGTCCCCGGCCTCGATCGTGTGGCGCCTGCCGACGCGGCGCGCTGGCAGGCGCCCTGAACGGATCCAGCGGCGGATCGTCTCGGGGTTTCTGCCAACCCGGTCGGCGGCCTCAGCTACGGTCAGCATGTAGACAATGCTACGCCCAGCTTCGGACCCCGCGCCTCGCGTAGAGGTGCCACAGCGGAGTGCGTGGTCAGACTAGCTCAGATCGACGGTGCAGGACGTTCTCCCAGGAGCACGCCTGCCTCTCGTTCAATGGAGCCGAGGAGACGTTCCCGTTCGGCGCCCGGACCTCGGTGTTCAAGGTCGCCGCAAAAATGTTCGCGCCGACCGTCGCGCTCTTGGCTGGCACGGCGACGCCTAATCGTTCGCGGCGGAGCGAACGTTTAGGCGGGCGCCGCGGCCGAGCGCAAGCACCTGCGCCCGCTCGCCAGCGCGCGGCGGGGCCAGCTGGCGCAGCGTGACCGCTCGGCGCCCTGCCCCACGCGCCACCCCTGTCCGCTCGTGCTCGCGCACCGGCCCTCCGCGCGCGTGCTCGACACATACGAGCACCGCGCCGGGCCCCGTGTAGCGCATGCGCCGCAGACGACTGTCGGAGCCGTCGGGCAGCAGCACGAGCTCGGGCGCCCACCAAAACCCACCCACCGCTCGGCAGCCGCGCCCCCCGGCAAGGTGGCGCGGGCCGAGCCAGTGGCGCACGAGCGCGTGCGCGGCCAGGTGGAAGGCGCGTCCCTCGAGGCGGATGACGCTCAGCACGGTGGCGCCCGCGCCCGGAAGGGCGATGTCGCGCACATACCAGGGCAGCGTCGCCGCAACCGAGCGGACGCCGGGCAGGGTCCCGGCCAGCAGGGCGGCGATCACGATCACCAGGAAGTAGATGACTCCCCGAACCGGGATTCCGCCTGGGTTCAGCCGCAGCTGATCGATGCTGTAGATGCGGCGCTCGAGGTCGAACACACGCCGGTATGAGCGGATCTCGTTCACGATGAGCCAAACAGCGATGCGACCGTGTCACGCAGGAGGCTCACACCGGCCGGTGTGGCCAGCAAGACGGCGACGATTCCCACGGCGAACACGCCGGCGGCCTCCTTGAAGTCGCGCCTGAACGCCAGCACGGTTGCCGCTACTGCGAACGCGAGCCCGATCAGGCTCATCGCCACCGCGCGGCCTGTGTCCCCGGCCTTGGCTGCCGCGGATTCCAGCGAGCTACCGCCGCTTTCGCTCGCTGCAGCCGGTGCTCCGGAGGAGCTCGTGCTCGTGCTGACGGCCGCGCTGGCAACCGCTGGAGCTGCCGCAGCGCACGCGAGCAGCGCGAGCGCGAGTCGATATGCGTGCCGCTTGTTCATTGCGCCTCCTGTGTGGTCGTGGTCTATGCATCGGGGTCCGTTTGCACCGCCGAGATCTCCCAGCGCCCCTGCTCGTGCAGCACGTCCAGTTCGTAGGCGAGCGCGTAGCGGACGCCGCGGCCGTCCTGCGCCTGGACTGTCGCCACCACCGCGCTGCCTTCCTGCGCCCAGTCCAGGCGCTGGACGGACTCGAGCGTGAGCGGCTGGCTGGGGAGCGACACGCGCGCGCCGCTCGACAGGTCGGCGGCGAGCTCGCTCGACGACGCCGCGAGGTAGTTGCGCAGCGCGCGCTGGACGACGGTGGCGAGTTCCGGGTTCGACACTTCGCGCACGTGCGCCGGAAGCTGCGCTGGTTCCGCTGCAGGGGCGCCGACGAATGCCGGATAGCCGGCCAGCGCGAGACCGCCGGCGAGCGTTTGCGCCACGGGCACGGTCAGGTACAGCAGGCCCGCTGTGTCCGTTTGTGCTGCAACCGTGTACACCTGCTCGCCCGGCGCGGGCGTGCGCGCCTGCACGACTTCCGCCCATTCGACGTGCTGCTCGCCGTTAGCGGGAAGCTGCAGCCCGGCGGCTGTTTCCATGCCGGGGCCGAGAAATGGTTCGAGCGCGTGGACGTTGGCCTGTGGTTCGCCGGCGTTCCACGTGAGGTATCGACGGGCGAACAACACTGCGTAGGCTTCAGCGGCGGGGTCGGGCGCCGCCGGTTGGTGCTCGGCGGCTACGGGCAACGCAGGCGTGGGAGGCGCGATCGCGAAGCGCACGCTCGCGGCCAGTCCGGCCAGCGACACCGCATACAGCACGTAGCGCGGCAGTTCATGCGCCAGACGGATGCGCCACAGCGCGCGGGTTCTGATGCTCACGGTCGCGCGTACCTGCTCGTCGGACATCGCGCTGCTCAGCGCTCGAACCCGAACTCGGCCTGCTCCTGTGCGCCGGCGGGCGTCGAGGCCGCGGCGGCCCGCGCTGGCGCCTGCTCCGGCGTCGGGGCCGGCGCGACCGTCTGCGGCGGCGTCTGCTCGGGCGTCCCCGCGACAGGGCGCACCGGCGCGCCCACCGCGGCCGTCTCGACGGCGCCCCCCGCGGAAGGCGCGGCGAGCGCGTGGGAGCGTCGCGGCGAGACGCCTCGTGCGCCTGCAACGCTTCGCGCACTCGTAATCGCGCGCGCCGTGAGCGTGCGACGGCCTGCCGGCGGTGGCTGCTCCCCACGGGGATGGCTGTCGCCGGTGGGCAGCTGGCGCCACACACGCGCGTGCACGCCAGTCACCGAGCCAGGCCACCCGATTGCCGCCGACAGTCGTGTGGCGGCTCGTCCTCCGCGTCGCGTGCCGGCCTGGACGCCGGTTAGAGCTACGAGCCCGCCACACGCTCCGACGGCGCTCAGCAGCACTGTCGAGGCAGCGAGGCGGCGCAGCGTCCGTCGACGCGCATCCACCGGACTCGGCTGCTTGTACAGCTGCGGTTGGGTGTCCGCGCACAGCTCGTGCTCGGTGAGCGCCCAAAACTCCTGCTCGCCGTACACCCGGTAGACCTCGCGCGGCGCTCGCTGCAGCAGCGTCATGCTCGCGCTCCCGCGCCGCCCACGCGAGCGGCCAGAAGCCGGAGCGGGGAGCTCTCCGGATTCCGGCCGCTTGCGCGCGGATGGGATGCGCCGTGCGGCCGTCCGTTCCACCGGTCGCCGGCGTCCCACGGGACGCACCTATGAGTGGGGGGCTTTGTGTTCATAGGGGGTCCCTATGCGCTGATCCGACGGGTGCCCGCCAGACGGGACAGCACGTTCGTCGCGTTCCACGAGCGCACGCAGTCGCGCGCGGGCGCGTTGGGCAACCTTGCGGTACTTCTCAGCGCTCCAGTTGTGACGGCGGCAGAACGTACGACAGTCGATCTGGGCGAGCTGCGACGCCAGCACGAGTCGTTGGTCGCGAGTGAGCTCGCTCGCGAGCGCGCTCAGCCTGCGCACGTCGTCACGTAGCAGCACGAGCGTCTCCAACTCGGCGCGAGCATCGATGACGTCGGCCTGCTCACGCTCGGAGTAGCCGAGTGACAGCGCCGCCTCCAGCGCCGCCTGCATGGGGCTGCGTCCGGAGAGCGCCCGCCGGCGATCGTGCACGCGCGAGACGAATCGCTGCTCGAGCGCGTTGGCCACGTGTTGGGAGCTGGCGAAGCGCCCGCCCCGGCGAGCGTGCGCCACGAGCTCCAGGGTCGCCTGGCTGAAGCAATCCTCGAGGTCCTCCCTGCGCAGGCGGTGGCGGTGCACACGCAGCAGCAGCTCGCGCTTGGCGCGCGCCACCAGCGCGACCTCCTCGGCCTGGTCGAAGCGGCGCACAGCATGCGCGCCGGGCACCGGTGCGGCGCCTGCGCGCCACGTCGGCGGCGTTGATCGGATAGACACATGGGGATGTCGCGCGAAAGCACCCACAGACCCCCCTCCCAATTTCGGGTCCGGCGATGAGCCTCGGCGACCACCTGCGTGCGCTCGACCACCGCCAGCAGCGCAGCCCGCGCCTGGCGTTCCCGGCGGCGGTGATCAGGAAGTTCGGCGAAGACCAGGCCGGGCAGCTGGCCGCGCTGATCGCCTACTACGGCTTCGTCTCGCTGTTCCCGCTGCTGCTCGTGTTCGTGACCGTCCTCGGGTTCGTGCTGCAGGGCAACCCGAGCGCCCAAGACAGCGTCCTGCACTCCACGCTCCAGCAGTTCCCGATCATCGGCACACAGCTGCAGCACAACGTCCACTCGCTGAAGGGGAGCCCCGTCAGCCTGACGATCGGCCTGGTGGGCTCGCTGCTCGCCGGCCTGGGGATCACTGGCGCCAGCCAGAACGCTTTCAACCGCGTGTGGGCGGTGCCGCACAAGCACCGCGCGAACTTCCTCGTCTCCCGGCTGCGCGGTCTCGGCACGCTGATCGCGCTGGGCACGCTCGTGATCTTCTCCACGATCGTCGCCGGGTTCGTCACGGCCGGCGGCCAGGGCGTCCCGGCGATCGTCGGCGGCGTGCTCGTGGCGCTGGTGGTGAACGTACTGCTGTTCTTTGCCGCCTTTCGGCTGCTGACCGCCGCGCACATCGAGACTCGCGATCTCCTCCCAGGTGTGCTCGTCGCAGCGGTGCTATGGACGCTGCTGCAGCACGTCGGCGGCTACTACGTCGACCACGTCGTGCGTCACGCGAAAGAGACCTCCGGCCTGTTCGCGTTCGTGCTCGGCCTGCTCGCATGGCTGTACCTGGGGGCACAGGTGACGCTGATCGCGGCCGAGGTGAACGTCGTGCGCGCCCGCCGCTTGTGGCCGCGCAGCTTCTTCTCCGACCCCCTGCTCGACGCCGACCGGCGCGCACTGACCGCCTCGGCGGAGGTGGAGGAGCGCGTACACGCGGAGGACGTGCAGGTCAGGTTCAACCGGAGGGATTAGGACTTGAGGCCCAATTGTGCCAGCGACGACCTGAAACCTACGAACGGAGACGACTAGCCAGCACGCCCCAGATCGTCGCTATGGCTTTGGCCGCGCGTTTCGCTGCAACTTGGGGACCTGTAGGCAATTCTTTCAGCACAGCACCTGGCGGCGGCGTCGCTGGCAGCTTCGCCGGTGGACGGGGTCTGAGCCGGGTATGGGACGTGTCCATCACTGTCGTTCCAGGTTAGCCCGCCAGGCTTACTGTCCACAAGGCCACCTCGACCGCGAGCAACACGCAACTGACGGACAGCCAGCTCGAAAGCTGTGCGACCGTGCGACGGTTTGCAAGCACGAATGGGTCGAGCCAGCTGCTGGCCGTGCGGTATGCCTCAGCAACGTCGCGAACATCTTGATCGTCGCTCGCCGCGAGAAGATCCTCGCCGCCCACCGCGAGAGCCAGGTCGTGGGGCAGGAGCACCCAGATCGCGCATCCGCAGCACAGCGCAAACGAGATTATGGCGAGGACTGCCCAAGCATCGAGGGACCCGCGATGCGCCTCGGCACCGAGGAACGAACCCGCGATCGAGGCGGCGCCAAGCACGGTACCGGCGCTCACTCGCAATCCCGCAAGGGCTCGCTCCTGCTCAGTCAGCGCCGTCGCCGTCAGCTCGAAGCTGAGTTGCTCGATCGATTGGGCCATTGGCCCGTTTCTAGCGACCGCCTGCGACGGTACTCATTTTTCAGCCCCACCTCCCGGCGGCTTTGCGGGCGAGCAACCGTCTTGAACGTCGCCCGCGACGCGCTATACTAACTACACTTTCGTAAGCTCATATGGAGCAACTACCTATGTCACCTTCCCCATCCTCCCCTGAGAAACTGCAGGCCCAGGCGTCCGATCCCAAGCCCCGGCTGCGCCTGATCCCGCTCGACGACACCGTCGTGTTCCCGAACATGGGCATCACGCTGACGGTTGACGTCGGCGATGACGAGCGCGTGGTGCTCGTGCCGCGCCACGAGAACGAGTTCCTGGAGGTCGGCACGATCGCTGAAGTCTCCGACAAGATCCGCCTGCCCGGCGGCGGGCGCGCCGTGTCGCTGTCCGGCGAGCACCGCGCGCTGATCGGCGCCGCCCAGACCGGCGCCGCGGGTGAGCTGCGCGTCGAGGTCGACGAGCGCCCCGACGAGGTGCCCACCGACAAACGCACGCGCGAGCTCGAGCGCGAGTACCGCGCGACGGTCGAGGAGATCCTCGAGCTGCGCGGCGACGACGGGCGGATCGCCGCGTTCCTGCGCGCGATCGCCGAGCCGGGCGCGCTGGCGGACTCCGCCGGCTACTCCCCCACCCTCTCCTACGAGCAGAAGGTCGAGCTGCTGCGCACGCTCGACGTCACCGACCGCCTGGAGCTGGCTGTGAAGCTGCAGCGTGAGTCGCTGGCCGAGCTGCAGATACGCAGGCGCATCCGCGAGGACGTGCAGGAGGGCGCTGAGAAGCAGCAGCGCGAGTACTTCCTGCGCAAGCAGATGGAGTCGATCCGCAAGGAGCTCGGCGAGGACGACGCGTCGGTGGCGGACGAGTACCGCACGAAGATCGACGAGGCGGACATGCCCGAGGCGGTCAAGGAGCAGGCCCTGAAGGAGCTCGCGCGCCTGGAGCGCATGGGCGAGCAGACGGGCGAGTCGAGCATGATCCGCACCTACCTGGACTGGCTGATCGCGGTGCCGTGGGGCAAGCGCTCGGAGGAGCGCCTGGACCCGGTGGCGGCGCGCGCAGTGCTGGATGCCGACCACGCTGGCTTGGAGGACGTCAAGGACCGCGTCACCGAGTATCTGGCCGTGCGCAAGCTGCGCCAGGAGCGCGGCATCGAGGCCGATCCGAAGTCCGGCGCGATCCTCACGCTGATCGGCCCGCCCGGCACCGGCAAGACCTCGATCGGCGAGTCGATCGCCCGCGCGACCGGGCGCGAGTTCGTACGCATGTCGCTGGGCGGCGTGCGCGACGAGGCGGAGATCCGCGGACACCGGCGCACGTACATCGGCGCGCTGCCAGGACGCCTGGTGAGGGCGCTCAGGGACGCCGGCACGATGAACCCGGTGATCCTGCTCGACGAGGTCGACAAGGTTGGCGCGGACTGGCGCGGGGACCCCTCCGCGGCGCTGCTGGAGGTCCTGGACCCCGCGCAGAACCACTCGTTCCGCGACCACTACCTCGACGTCGAGCTCGATCTCTCGCAGGTGATGTTCCTGGCCACGGCCAACGTCGCCGACACGATCCCCGGCCCGCTGCTGGACCGCATGGAGGTGATCAGCTTCGACGGCTACACCACCGAGGAGAAGCTGGCGATCGCCAAGGGCTACCTGTGGCCGCGCCAGCGCGAGCGCAACGGCTTGCGCGAGGACGAGGTGGAGATCGCCGACGAGCTGCTGAAGACGATCATCTCCGAGTACACGCGCGAGGCGGGAGTGCGTAGCCTCGAGCGCCAGCTCGGCACGGTGCTGCGCAAGACCGCCACCAAGATCGCCTCCAGCCAGACCAACGGCGCCACGCCGCTGAAGACGCCCGTGGAGATCGACCTGGAGGCCGTGCGCGACGCGCTCGGGCGCCAGAAGTTCTTCCAGGAGTCAGCCGCGCGCACCGCGACCCCCGGTGTGGCAACCGGCCTGGCCGTGACTGGCACCGGTGGCGACGTGTTGTTCGTCGAGGCCACCGGCATCAAGGGCGCCGGCAAGGGCGGCGGCCTGGTGCTGACCGGTCAGCTGGGTGACGTGATGAAGGAGTCCGCGCAGATCGCGCTCTCCTACGTGCGTGGCCACGCTGAGGAGCTGGGCATCGAGCCGGGGACGTTCGAGAACAAGGAGTTCCACGTGCACGTGCCCGCGGGGGCGATCCCCAAGGACGGCCCGAGCGCAGGCGTGACGATGGTCACGGCCTTGGCCTCGCTGCTGTCCGGGCGCCCGGTGAAGCACACGGTGGGCATGACCGGTGAGGTCACGCTGCAGGGTCGGGTGCTGCCGATCGGCGGGCTCAAGCAGAAGGCGCTGGCGGCGCACGCCGCGGGCCTGACCGACGTGATCCTGCCGGAGCGCAACCGCGGCGACCTGGACGACATCCCCGAGGAGGTGCGCGAGCAGATGACCTTCCACCCGGTGATGACCGTGCAGGAGGTGCTCGACCGCGCGCTGGAGCCCGCCCGCGACGTAGCGCACGCGTAGAGGAGCGAGCAGCACGATGTCATCACGTCCCCGTAGATGTGAGCCCGTCCCCGTGGAGGTCCGCGCTACCGCGGACCTCCTCGAGCGGCGCTGGCAGCTCTCGATCCTCTACGCCGCGCTCACCGGCGCGCTGCGCTTCAACGAGTTCGCCGACGCCGTCGCCGGCATCTCCCCGCGAATGCTCTCCGAGCGGCTGCGCGAACTGGAGGGCGCGGGGCTGATCGAGCGCACGGTCCTCCCCACCAGCCCGCCGTCGGTCGAGTACCGGCTGACGCAGCGCGGGCGGCGCCTGGCGCCGATCATCGAGGCGATGCGCGCTTACGCGCGCGAGCCCGTGTGAGACCCTACGCCGCCCCCGGCCGGCCCGCCCCCACGAGCTGCCCGCCGGCGGCTTCGCCCGCGCCGACGCCCCCACCTCGCGGGTTGCGAATCCCCGCGACCCCAATCAGCCCACCGAGCGCGACGAGCGCGGCGGCGATCAAAGCCCCGAGGTGAAAGGCGTGCAGCGAGGCGGCTTCGGCGGCGGTGCTGACCGCGTGCGCCTGCGCCGGGGGCAGGCCGTGCACGTTCGCGCGCCCGAGCGCGAGGTGCGTGGCCGTGCGCACTGCCGCGTGGGCGGCGCGGCCGAGCTGCACGTGGGCGAGCCGCGAGTGCAGCACGGCGGCGAACGATGCGGCGACGGCGGCGCCGACGGCCGCGGTGCCGAGCAGCCCGGCGACGCGCGCGACGGCGTTGTTGACGCCGGAGGCGATCCCCGCCTCGCGCTCTGAGCCGGCGAGCACGGCGGCGGTGAGCGGCGCGACGGTCATGGCCAGGCCGAGCGAGAACACGATCACCGCGGGGAACACTTCGGGGAGGTACTGCGCCCTGACGCCGGTGCGCTGGAACAGCAGCAGGCCGAGCGCGGCGACGAGCGGCCCGGCGCCCATGAAGAAGCGCGGTCCGTGGCGGTCGGCGAGCATGCCGAAGCGGCGCGAGAGCGCGAACAGCACGAGCGTGGCGGGCAGCGTGGCGAGGCCGCTCTGCAACGGCGTGTAGCCGCCGACCTGCTGCAGGAACAGCACGAGGAAGAAGAACAGGATCGACAGGCCCGCGTACATGGCGAACGTCTCGACGTTGCCGGCGGCGAAGTTGCGCCGCCGAAACAGGCCGAGCGGCAGCATTGGTTCGCGCGTGCGCGACTCGAACGCGAGGAACACCAAGAACAAGGCGAGCCCGGCGATCAGTGGCGCCGTCACGGCGGGGCTCGACCAGCCCAGCCGCGGCTGCTCGATGAGCGCGAACACGGGTCCGCCGAGGCCGAGCGCGCCGAGCGCGGCGCCGGGGACATCGACGCGTCTGGCGCCGGCCGCGCGCGGGGGACGGCGCGGAATGACCTCGAGGATCAGCGTCAGGCAGACTGCGACGAACGGCAGGTTGATGAGGAAGATCACGCGCCAGGAGGTGAGCGCCAGCAGCTCGCCGCCGGCGAGTGGTCCGAGCACGGTGGCGATCCCACCCCACGCGGTCCAGCTGCCGATCGCCTGGCCGCGCTCCTCGGCGGCGAAGGTGTTGACGATCACGGCGAGCGAGCTCGGCACGAGCAGCGCGCCGGCGACGCCCTGCACGGCCCGCGCGGCGACGAGCGCGTAGATCGACGGCGCGAGCGCGCACGCGAGCGAGGCGATGCCGAAGCCGGCGACGCCGAGCGCGAAGATCTGGCGCTCGCCGTACAGGTCGCCGAGCGAGCCGCCGATGAGGATCAGCGAGCCGAGCGTGAGCAGGTAGCCGTTGACGACCCACTGCTGCGCGGCGAGCCCGCCGCCGAGCGCACGCTGGATGGTGGGCAGCGCGACGTTCACGACCGACCCGTCGAGCAGCACGATCCCGCTGCCGAGGATGCACGCGACGAGCGTCAGGCGCTTGACCGAGTGCGCGTCTCGCCCGCGCGCCATGTAGCTACCTTGGCGCACGCTGCGCAAAAACGCAGACATACGCACCGGCGCCCACCTGCCCCCGCGCGCCCGGAGACCCGCGCCGGCGCACCGGCTCAGTCCGCGCGCCGCAGCGCCGAGCGGTCCACCTGCGCGATCTCGGTGTACCCGCTGAGCGCGAGCGTGAGGTCGAGCTCGGCGAGCAGGCAGCGCAGCACCCATTCGACGCCCGCCTGGCCGTCGAGCGCGAGGCCCCACACGTACGGGCGTCCGAGGCACACGGCGTCGGCGCCGAGCGCGAGCGCCTTGAACACGTCGGCGCCGGTGCGGATGCCGCTGTCGAACAGCACTGCCAGCTGCCGGCCGACGGCCGCGCGCACGCCGGGCAGCGCGTCGAGCGCGGCGATCGAGCCGTCCACCTGGCGCCCGCCGTGGTTGGAGACGATCACCCCGTCGACGCCGGCGTCGAGCGCGCGCCGCGCGTCGTCCTCGTGGAGCACGCCCTTGAGCACGATCGGCAGCGTGGTCTGCTCGCGCAGCCACGCGAGGTCCGCCCACGTGACACGGGGGTTGGCGAACTGGTAGGCCCAGTGGCCGATCGCCGGCAGGGGGTCCTCCTCGGGCGGGCGCGCGAGCGCGGCGCGGAACACGGGGTCTGAGAAGTAGTTGGCGACGCCCTCGCCTTTGAGAAACGGGAGATAGCCGTTGGCGAGGTCGCGTGGGCGCCAGCCGAGCAGCCACGTGTCGAGCGTGACGACGAGCGCTTCGTAGCCGGCGTCGGCGGCGCGCGCGACGAAGCTGGCCGCGAGCGCGCGCTCGCGCGGCCAGTACAGCTGATACCAGCGGCTGGCGCTACCGCTGGCGGCGGCGACGTCCTCGATGGTGTTCGACGCGGCGGTGCTGAGGATCATCGGCAGGCCGTGCGCGGCGGCTGCGCGCCCGACGGCGAGCTCGGCGTCGGGGTGGACGATCGACTGCACCCCCACGGGCGCGAGCAACACGGGGGCGGGCAGCGCGGTGCCGAGCACCGACGTGCTGAGGTCGCGCTCGGAGACATCGCGCAGCATCCGCGGCACGATCTCCCAACGCTCGAACGCGCGCAGGTTGGCGGCCATCGTCACCTCGGCGCCGGCGCCGCCGGCGACGTATCCGTACGCCTCGACGCTGAGACGCTCGCGCGCTGCTGCTTGCAGCTCGCGTGCGGTGCTCGGCAGCGCCGGCGCCTGGCCGCTGAGGCCTTGGGCGTAGATCTCGAACTGGAAGTTCGCGAACACGTCCTGCTGGGTGGGCTGGGTGTCGGCCACGGCTAACCTAGACCCTAACCTCGATTCGCAGTCGAGGGCGTTGGCGCGCAAGAGGGCGCGGCCTTCTTGCGTTTTTCTTCAGCGCTCTTAGCATGCGCCTGAGAGTCTGCTCAGCGCGCGTTTCCCCTTGTATGTATTTCTAGGAGCAGGATGGCAGGGACGGGCCACACGCTTACCCGCAGAGGACTCCTTCGCTCGGCCGGCGCCGGCGCGGCCGGTCTCGCCCTGACCGGCGCCCTCGGCGAGCTGCTGACGGGCGCGGGCTCGCGGGCGCCGGGCGCCGCTACCGCGGCCTCGACGGGCGGCGGCGTGCCACCGCAGCCGCCGAACTGGCGCTCGCGCCCGGACCTGCGCATCCCGGCGCTGACGATCACACGCAACGAGCCGGGCGCCTCCGACGCCCCGATCTTCATCGCGCCGTACAACAGCCCCACCGGGCAGGCGGGCGCGGTGATCGTGGCCGCCGACGGCGAGCCGATCTGGGAGAACCCGCTGGCGCGGAAGGTGACGACGAACTTCCACGTGCAGAGCTACCGCGGCAGCCCAGTGCTGACGTGGTGGGAGGGCGAAATCGAACTCGGGCACGGGGTGGGCGAATACGTGATCGCGGACACGAGCTACCGCACGGTTCGCCGCGTGCAGGCGGCTGACCACCTGCGCGGCGATCTGCACGAGTTCGTGATCACCCCGCGTGACACGGCGCTGCTGACGAGCTACGTGGTCCGCAAGCACGACCTGTCAGCCGTGGGCGGGCCGCGCGCGGGCACGATCCAGGATGCGATCTTCCAGGAGGTCGACCTGGCGAGCGGGCGGCTGCTGCTGGAGTGGCATAGCCTCGACCACATCCCGCTCGATGAGTCCTACTCGCCGGTGGAAGCAAACTGGGACTTCTTTCACATCAACTCGGTGGACCTGGACACGGACGGCACTCTGCTGGTGTCGGCGCGCAGCACGCACACCGTGTACAAGATCGCGCGCGACGGCTCGATCGTGTGGCGCCTGGGCGGCAAGCGCAGCGACTTTGCGATGGGCGCCGGCACGACCTTCGCCTGGCAGCACGACGCGCGCCGCCAGCCGGACGGCACGGTGACGCTGTTTGACAACGGCGCGACGCCGGCCGTGGAGCCGCTGTCGCGCGGGCTGATCCTCGACGTGGACGAGCAGGCGATGAGCGCGTCGTTGTTGCGCCAGTACTCACACCAGGGCGTGCTGTCGGGCAGCCAGGGCAATGTGCAACTGCTGGAGAACGGCAACGTGTTCGTGGGCTGGGGCGAAGCGCCGCGCGTGTCCGAATTCGACCGTTCGGGGCGGCTGCTGTTCGACGCGGTGCTGGGCGAAAAGTACGAGTGCTACAGGGCCTTCCGCATGCCGTGGAGCGCGCGTCCCGCGCAAGCGCCGGCGCTGGCGGTGAGCGCCGACGCGTCCGCCCGCACGGCGTACGCGAGCTGGAACGGCGCGACCGGCGTGCACGCGTGGGAGCTGCTGGCGGGGGGCACGCCGCACGGTCTAAGTCCCGTCGCGCGGGTGCCGGCGGCGGGCTTTGAGACGGCCCTCCCGCTACCCCCGCGTGCCGGCCCGCGCGTGGCGGCACAGGCGCTCGACGCGCACGGCAAGGCGCTCGGGCGCTCGCCCGCGGTGACGGTCACGTAGACCTGCCTGGTGGTGGCACGAGCTCGCAGGCGTCGCGTGCTGGCGCGAGCGCGGCGATCAGCCGAGCACGAGCTCGGCGGCGGCGCGCAGCGTGGCGGCGTCGCCGGAGATGAGCAGCGTGGTGACGGCGGACTCGCGCCACCTGTGCAGGTCGTCGCGGATCTTCTCGCGCGGGCCGATGAGCGACAGCGCTTCGATCAGCGCGGTGGGGATCTTGGCGCCGGCCTCGTCCTTCTTGCCGCTGAGGTACAGCTCCTGGATTTCGTCGACCTCGCGCTGGTAGCCCATGCGGATGGGCACGTTGGCGTGGAAGTTGGCGCCTTTGGCGCCCATGCCGCCGAAGTACAGGGCGTAGAAGGGGCGCAGCGCGTCGGCGGCGCCCTCGAGGTCGTCGGTGACGATCAGCGGCACGGTGGCGCACACCTCGAAGTCCTCGGCGCCGCGTCGCGCCCCCTCGCGCCCCCAGCCCTCCTCCAGCGACGGCCGGTACAGCTCGTCGTGGACGCTCGGGGAGAACAGCATCGCCAGCCACCCATCGCACAGCTCGGCGCACAGGGCGATGTTCTTGGGGCCCTCGGCACCGAGGTAGATGGGGATGTCCTGGCGCAGCGGGTGGATGGAGGACTTGAGCGGCTTGGCGAGCCCGGTGCCTCCGGGCAGCGGCAGCGGGTAGTGGGGGCCGGGCGCTGTGAGCGGTCCCTGGCGCGCCCAGATGTCGCGCAGGATGGCGATGTACTCGCGGGTGCGCGCGAGCGGCTTGGCGAACGGCATCCCGTACCAGCCCTCTACGACCTGCGGTCCCGACACGCCCAACCCGAGGATGAAGCGCCCGCCCGACAGGTGGTCCATGGTCATCGCCGCCATCGCGGTGGCGGCGGGCTGGCGCGCGGACATTTGCACGATGGCGGTGCCGAGCTTGATGCGCTGGGTGGCGGCCCCCCACCAGGCGAGCGGCGTGAGGCAGTCGGAGCCGTACGCCTCGGCGGTCCAGATGGAGTCGAACCCCAGCCGCTCGGCCTCGGCGACCGACTCGACCACCCCCGGCGGCGGCCCGCCGGCCCAATACCCGGTGTTCAACCCCAGCTTGAGCTCTCCACCCATCAGCGCGAGCCTATCGCCTGACGCCCGCCGGCGGCTATCGCTCGACGAGCGCGAGCGTGAAGCCGTCGTAGCCCTTGGCGCCGACGGTCTGCACGGTGGTGGCGCGCACGCGCTGCGCCCCGCGCCGGTCGGCGGCGAGCAGCTCGTGGAAGCGGCGCATCCCCTGCACGCGCGGCTCCTGGTCCTCGGCGTCGATGATGTGCCCGTCGCGCACGACGTTGTCGACGACGATCACGCTGCCCGGCCGCGAGAGCTCGAGCGCGTGTTCGAAGTACGCGGCCGTGCTCTCCTTGTCGGCGTCGATGAAAATGAGATCAGACGGCTGCGCGCTTTCCGTGCGCAGCGCGCGTAGGGTGTCAATCGCCGGCCCGATCCTTATGTCTATGAGGCCGGCTACGCCGGCCCGGTTGACGTTCGCAGCGGCAACCGCCGCGTAGTTCGCGCTCAACTCGCAGGTGATCAGACGGCCGTGGTCCGGGAGGGCCCTGGCGAGCCAGATGGTGGAGTAGCCGCCGAGCGTCCCCAGCTCGAGGATGCGCTCGGCGCGGTGGATGCGGGCGATCAGGTGCAGCAGCTTGGCCTGCGCGGGCGTGAGCGCGATCGGCGGCAGGCCCGCGGCGGCGCTGTCGGCGAGCGCGGCCTCGAGCACGGGGTCCTCGCCGATCAGCTGCTGCTCGATGTACGCGTCAACGGCGCTCCAGCGCTCGGCGTTCGTCGGCGCCCCCTTGCGCTGCGCCTGGCGGCGTGCGAGCTCGCTCCACAGCTGTTTGCTCATTCGCCCCCCTCTCCCGCGTTGACGCCGGCGACGGCCTCCCCGGCGGCGCTCATCAGCGCGAGCGGCACGCACAGCCCGGCGGAGCGCCGCACGCTGGCGATGCGCCGGCCCGGCTGGACGGCGGGGCGGATGTCGCTGAGGTGCGGCGCGAAGCGCTCGGCAGCGCCGTCCAGGTCCGCCACCAGCAGCGCGAGGCCCCAGAAGCGCGCGGGACCGTCACGGCCGCCGCTTCGCGCGAGCGCGTCGTCTGGCATCTGCACAACCTCCAGGATCACGCTTGCGAGCCGGAAGAACGCCTGACGCGGCGCCCCCGCAGGCGTGGGCTCCTCGCGGATGCGCCGCAGATCGAGACCTGCCGCCTGCAGTGCCGTGACGGTGCGCTCGAGCGCGGGCGAGAACACGACCACGTGGTCGATCGCGCGCACGCCGTTGGGGTGCGCGGGCGCCTCGGCCGGGATGGAGTTGTGCGAGACGGCCGTCGGCAGACCGTCGAGCTCGGCACTGTCGATGCCGCGCAGCGACCAGCCGAGGATGCCCGCGCCCGCGCTCACGCCAGCCCCCGCGCTCACGCCAGCCCCGGCGCCGACCCCCGCGCCCGCCGCTGTGCTCACGCCGGCCACCGCGCCAGCGCCCGCGCCGGCGAAGCGCAGGCGCACGGCGCCGATCCGGCATGTGTGGTCGGCCACGGCGAAGCCGAGCGCCTCCCAGCTGGCGGGGTCGTCTGCGAGCTCGAGCTCGTCGATGGTTGCTGTGCTCATGGCCGTTGCGGGGCGCGCGGATGTCGGTGTTTTCCGGGGACGGGCGGCGTGGGCCGCTAAAACCAACAGCCGTGAACGCTACACACGCAGCGACCGCCCCAGGGAGCGAGCTGAGCGACCGCCAGCGCCTGACGATCTTGGCGATCTGCTGCATGAGCCTGCTGATCGTGGCGATGGACAACACGATCGTGAACGTCGCGCTGCCGTCGATCCACCGCGCGCTGCACGCGCAGCTGTCGGGGCTGCAGTGGACGATCGACGCGTACGTGATCGTGATCGCGAGCCTGCTGCTGCTGTCGGGCTCGACCGCCGATCGCCTGGGGCGCAGGCGCACCTTCCAGGTGGGCCTGGTGGTGTTCGGGCTCGGCTCGCTGCTGTGCAGCCTCGCGCCGACCCTCGGTTGGCTGATCGCCGCCCGCGCGCTGCAGGGCGTCGGCGGCTCGATGCTGAACCCGGTGGCGATGTCGATCATCACCAACGTGTTCGTGGACCCGCGCGAGCGTGCGCGGGCGATCGGCGCGTGGGGCGCGGTCGTCGGCATCAGCCTGGCGCTTGGGCCGATCGTGGGCGGCGCGTTGACGGACAGCGTGAGCTGGCGTGCGATCTTCTGGATCAACGTGCCGATCGCGGCGGCGGCGGTGGTGCTGACGGCGCTGTACGTGCCCGAATCGCGCGCGTCGCACGCGCGGCGCGTGGATGTGGTCGGCCAGCTGCTGGTGATCGTGACGCTGGCGTCGCTGACGTACGCGATCATCCAGGCGCCGCAGGCGGGCTGGGGCTCGGCGCAGACGCTCGGCCTGTTCGCGCTGGCGGCGGCGGCGCTCGCTGGCCTGGTCGCCTACGAGCTGCGCCGCGCGGAGCCGCTGATCGAACTGCGCTTCTTCCGCAGCGTGCCGTTCTCGGGCGCGACGCTGATCGCGGTGAGCGCGTTCGCGGCGTTCATCGGCTTCCTGTTCGTCAACACCCTGTACCTGCAGGACGTGCGCCACTACTCGGCGCTGCAGGCGGGCCTGTGCACGCTGCCGATGGCGCTGGCGGCGCTGATTTGCAGCCCGCTGTCCGGCCGCGCGGTCGGCGAGCGCGGGCCACGGCTGCCGCTGTTCGTGGCGGGCGTGTGCATGCTGGCGGCCGCGCTGGTGATGACCACGCTCACCAACCACACCTCGCTGGTGCTGCTGCTGTGCGTGTACGCGGTGTTTGGCGTGGGCTTCGGCACGGTCAACGCGCCGATCACCAACGCGGCGGTGTCGGGCATGCCCAACAACCAGGCGGGCGTGGCGGCAGCCGTGGCCTCCACCAGCCGCCAGGTGGGGCAGGCGCTGGGGGTGGCGATCACCGGCTCGATCCTGGGCGCGTCGGTGGGCGCCCACATCGGCGCGAACCTCACCGCCGCCAGCCACCCGGCGTGGTGGCTGATCGTCGCCTGGGGCGCCACGGTGCTCGCGCTGGGCGCCGCCACCACCGGCGAGTGGGCGCGGCGCACGGCGGCGCGCAGCGCTGCGCTGCTGCAAGAGGAAGCCGCGCCGCGGCCGGTGCCGGCGTGAGGGCGCGGCTGCTGTGGGCGTTCCGTTACGCGCTGCCGGCGGTGGTGACGGTGGCGGGCATCGTGATCATGGCGCTGGGCAGCGAAACCGATCTGGAGGGCGGCGCGAGCATCGTGTCGGCTGGCTTGGCGATCTTCGCGGTCAACTGGCTGTTTCGCATCGGCGTCACCGGCGATCGCGAGCGCGAGCGCGAGGCGGCTGCACGCGCGTACTACGACCGTCACGGACGCTGGCCGGACTAACTGGTTGATGGCCACGGTCCCGGCCTGCGGAGCGCGCGACCTGCGGAGGGCGCGTCTGGCCTGCGCGTGAACACGCTGTGAAGGGTGGCGAGCGTGGCGGCCCTCGGTTTGTGCAACCGTCGAAGGTGAAATCGCTGCAACGGCGGGAAAATCTCGCAGTGAGCTCGGGGGTGCAGACACCTGGGGAGGAGCTGGCGGCGAGCGACGCCTACCGCCCGCAGCCGCCGTTCTTGGACGAGCTGTTCGAGCACGACGGCATGCCGCGGCCGACCGCCCGCGCGCTGGTGGCGGAGCTGCGGCGCCTGGGGCCGGAGGGGCTGATCGAGGCGGGCAGGCGCCGCGACGCGCTGTTCATGCAGCAGGGCATCACCTTCGAGACGAGCGCCGCGGGCGACTCGACGCACGAACGGCCGTTCCCGCTCGACCTCGTGCCGCGGGTGCTGAGCGGCGAGGAATGGCGTGACATCAAGCGCGGGCTCGCGCAGCGCATTCGCGCGCTGAACCACTTCGTCGACGACGTCTACCACGCGCGCGAGATCGTGCGCGAGGGCCTCGTGCCGTGGCGGCTGGTGGTCTCGTGCCCGCACTTCGCGCGCGCGGTGCACGGCATCCGCCCGCCGGGCGGCGTGTACACGCACGTGGCGGGCTGCGACCTCGTGCGCCACTCGAACGGCACGTGGAAGGTGATCGAGGACAACGTGCGCATCCCCTCGGGCATCTCCTACGTGCTGGAGAACCGCGCGGCGATGGCGCGCCTGGTGCCGGAGCTGTTCGCCTCCTATCGCGTGCGTCCCGTCGACCACTACCCGCAGCTGCTGCTAAGCGCGCTGCGTTCGGTGGCGCCGTCGGCGGAGAGCGAGGCGACGGTCGTGGTGTGGACGCCGGGGCCGGCCAACCCGGCGTACTTCGAGCACGCGTTCCTCGCGCGCCAGATGGGCGTGGAGCTGGTGGAGGCCTCCGATTTGGTGGTGCGCGACGACGTGCTGTACATGCGCACCACGCGCGGGCTGGAGCGCGCGCACGCGGTGTACCGGCGCCTGGACGACGACTTCGTCGACCCGCTGGAGTTCCGCGCCGACTCGCTGCTCGGCGTGCCCGGCCTGGTGCGCGCCTACCGCGCGGGCAGCGTGGCGATCGCCAACGCGTTCGGCACGGGCGTGGCGGACGACAAGGCGATCTACTGCTTCGTGCCGGAGATGATCCGCTTCTACCTCGGCGAGGAGCCGATCCTGGAGAACGTGCGCACGTACCTGCTGTCTGACCCGGAAGTGCTCGAGCACGTGCTCGAGCGCCTGGACCAGCTGGTGGTCAAGCCGACGGGCGAGTCGGGCGGCAAGGGCGTGATGATCGGCCCGCACGCGCAACAGGAGGAGATCGAGCGCATGCGCGAGGTGATCAGCGCGCACCCCGATCGCTGGATCGCCCAGGACGTGGTGCGCCTGTCGACCGTGCCGACGGTCGGCGCCGACGGGCGGCTGGCGCCGCGGCACGTGGACCTGCGCCCGTTTGCGGTGTTCGGCGAGCGCATCGACATCGTCCCCGGCGGGCTCACGCGGGTGGCGCTGCAGGACGGCTCGATGATCGTCAACTCCTCGCGCGGCGGCGGCTCGAAGGACACGTGGGTGTTGGAAGACGGCGGCGAGGCGGAGCGGCCGGGAGCGAACGGGTTTCCGGTCTCCGACACGCAGCCGCCGGCGCTGCCGGACCTGCGCTACGGGGCGTGGACCGGCCAGCAGCAACAGCAGCAGCAGCAGCAACAGCGGCAGCAGCAGCAGGCGTCGCAGCGGCGGCAAGCGGGGCTGGCGGCACCCGGTACGCGCGCGGGCTGATGCTCGCGCGGATCGCGCACGAGCTGTACTGGCTGGGGCGCAACCTGGCGCGCGCGGAGTTCACGGCGCGCGCGGTGGAGGCGGTGTTCCAGGCCGAGCTGCAGGGCACCTCGGAGGCCGCGCCGGGCGTGCGCTTCGGCTCGGGTGGCCTGCTGGCGATGTTCGGCGACGTCAGCGAGCGCACCGGCCAGCGTGGGGGCCACGCGCTCGGCCAGCTGACGCTCGACCCCGCGCGCCCAGGGTCGATGCTGGCGAGCATCGAGCGCGCCCGCGAAGGCGCGCGCACGGTGCGCGATGTGATCAGCGCGGACATGTGGGAGGCGATCAACACCACCGCGCTCGGGCTGCGCGGCGGCGGACAGCCGGGTTGGGCGGCGGCTGCGGGACCGTCGCTGGCGTCCAAGTACGTCAAGGAACGCACCGCGCTGATCTGGGGGGTTGCCAACCGCTCGATGCTGCGCGACGAGGCCAAGTGCTTCCTGGACGCGGGCGGGCTGATCGAGATCGCGGACATGGTGCTGCGCATGCTGCGCGTGGCGCTGCCCACCGGCGACGCGGCGCCGCAGGAGGACGGGCACGCGCTGATCCTGCTGCAGACGGTGGGCGGCTTTCACGCCTACCTGCGCGCGGTGACCGCGCCACCGAACGCCCACCCGGTGGCGCGCTTCCTGCTGTTCGAGCGCGCCTACCCGGACAGCGTGGCCGCGTGCGTGGACTCGCTGCACGAAGTGTTCACGACGGCAGACGCCGGGCCGCGCAACTCCAAGCCCGTCCTGCGGGTAAGTAGGCTTGCAGCGGACCTGGACTTTCAGCGCAGGGCGCTACCGGACGGAGCAGAGCTGACGGGCATATGCGAAGAGACGCAGCAGGAGCTGGCGCGCATCGACCACGACGTCGGCGAGCGCTACTTCGCGGGCGCGGCGACTGCGGGCATGAGGAGGTGAGCGACCGGTGCACTTCGCCATCCGCTTCCTGACCGAGTACCAATACGACACGCCGGTGACCGACAACCTGAACGCGCTGCGCGTGCGCCCGGCGACGACCTCCACGCAGCGCTGCGACGAGTTCCACACGCGCATCGACCCCGAAGCGCGCGTCAGCCGCCACCTCGACTACTTCGGCACGGAGGTGATCGAGTTCGGCATCCCCGCAAGCCACGAGCAGCTGACGATCGACGTGCGCGCGCGCGTGGTCACCTCCGCCCCGCCCGACCCGCCGGAGGGCTCGTGGGAGGACCTGCTGACAGCCGCGTACGTGGATGCCGCCGGCGAGTTTGCGCTGCCCTGGCAGGACCAGCCGGCGATCGCCGGCCTGGAGAGCCTGGACGGCGCGCTCGAGGCGGACAGCCCGCTGGAGACGCTGGAGCTGCTGTGCGAGCTGATCCCCGACCGCTTCGAATACCGGCCGGGGGCGACGTACGTGGGCTCGAACGTGCAGGATCTGCTCGACATGGGCGCGGGCGTGTGCCAGGACTTCGCCCACCTGTCACTGGTTCTGCTGCGCCGCCGCGGCATCGCCGCGCGCTACGTCTCGGGCTACCTGTGGGCGGCGCCGGAGAGCGAGGGCACGGACTCGGTGGAGGTGAACACGCACGCTTGGGTCGAGGCGCTGTTGCCGAGCAGCAACGGCAACGGCGAGCCGGTGTGGGTGAGCGCCGACCCCACCAACCGCCGGCTGGCCGACGGCGAGACGCACGTGAAGATCGGCCACGGGCGCTTCTACTCCGACGTGCCGCCCGTGAAGGGCCTGTACATGGGCGGCGCCCACTCCGAGCTGAGCGCCGCGGTGACGATGTCGCGCCTGGACCCGCAGACGAGCGCGCGGGCGTAGACGACCCCGCACGCGACGACCCCGCACGCGACGACCCCGCACGCGACGGCGGCGCACAGCGCCTAAAGCACCCAGCGGCAGGGCCCGATACAGCTTGTGTGCGTGTGATCGCCGCATATGTCTGCGGGTGCGCCTGCGTGCAGGCGTGGGCGAGCAATGCTGCTGCCTGACGACACCTCCGATCACGGGCCCGGCGACGACGATGCACAGCTGAGCCGATCGCCGGGGGACGGGGGCGCGCTTGGTCGGCGCTGGCTGGCGGCGATGTGCGCGCTCGCGGTGCTGTGCGTGGCCGCGTCGGTGACGGCGGCGCTGATGTGGCGCTCGAGCGTGCGCGCGCGCGAACGGCAGACGTTCCAGACCGCCGCCGCTGACGTCAGCGGCAGGCTGGAGACCTCGTTGCGCCGCGACACCGACTTCGTCAGATCCGTGCGCGCGATCCTGTCGCTGCAGCCGAACCTCACCGCCAGCGGCTACGGCCGCTGGCTGTCGCTGCTGGAAGATCGGGAAGGCGAACCCACGGGCTATGGCGCGCTGATCGTCAAACGGGTCCCGGCCGCCGAACTGGGAAGCTTCCAGGCGCAGCGCAACGCCGACCCGGCCTTCCGCACGCTGGTGGGCGGTCATCTGGAAACCGTCGCCGCGTCGGGACGCTCGCACTACTGCCTGCTTGCGGGTGGCAGCGCCGCCCTGTCCTACGACCCGGAAGTCGCGCTGCTGCTGCAGGGCGACTGGTGCGACCCCACCTCGCTGATCGGCGGCTACGCGCACAACGGAACCACCAGGGCGCAGTTCACGCAGGCGATCACCGACGACGGCGGCTACGGCGTGTACTCGCTCACGCTGTCAAACGCGGACAGCCTGATCATCGAAGTCGCCGCCTACCGGCCGGGGGCGGCGCTGACGAGCGTCGCGCAGCGGCAGGCGGCCGTGCTCGGCTGGGTGCTGGGCTCGTTCAGCACCAACTCGCTGATGCACGCGGCGCTCGCCGGCGCACACGACATGACGGTCTCGCTGTACCACGCCAACCCCGGCCTGGGCCCCGAATTCATCGGTCGCATGGAAGGCGGCAAAGCCGCGCACGCGTTCACCGACGAAGCGACGCTGCACGTGGACGGCACGTGGATCGTGAAGGTGACGGGCGCGCCCGCGCTCAGCGGCCCGTCGGCGGACATCCAGGCAGTGGCGGTGTTCGTGGGCGGCATGCTCGCCAGCGCGCTGCTGCTCGCGCTGGTGCTCGTGCTGGCGCGCTCGCGCGAGCACGCCCTGGCGATGGTGCGGGAGAAGACCGGCCAGCTGCGCCACCAGGCGCTCCACGACGCGCTCACCGGCCTGCCCAACCGCGTGCTCGCGCTCGACCGCGCCGAGCAGATGCTCGCACGCGCCCGCCGCCAGCAGCTGCCGGTGGCGGCGCTGTATGTGGACGTCGATGACTTCAAGGACGTCAACGACAGCTTCGGCCACGCCGCCGGCGACGAGCTGCTGCGGATCGTGGCGTCGCGCTTGGAAAGCGTGGTGC
Source organism: Solirubrobacteraceae bacterium (assembly GCA_035504435.1). Lineage (GTDB taxonomy): Bacteria > Actinomycetota > Thermoleophilia > Solirubrobacterales > Solirubrobacteraceae > Palsa-744. Next base: position 14,248 of record DATJRV010000090.1, on the reverse strand, counting down.
GCGAGGGCGACACGGCGGCGCGGCTGGGTGGCGACGAGTTCGTGGTGCTCGTGGAGGGCTCGACGCTCGACGCGGGCCCGGAGCTGGTGGCCGAGCGCCTGCTGGAGGCGTTGCGCCGTCCGTATGACATGCGCGCGGAGATCGGTCGCGAGCTGTCGCTGAGCGCGAGCGTGGGCATCGCCTACGGGCTGCGCGGCACCGCCGACGAGCTGCTGCGCGAGGCGGACATCGCGCTGTACGCCGCGAAGGCCGCCGGGCGCAACCGCTTCATGCTGTTCCACGCGAACATGCAAAGCGCGGTGCAGGACCGCCTGGCCACGCAGATGGACCTGATCGAGGCGCTCGAGCGCGACGAGCTGTTCCTGCTGTACCGGCCGACGTTCGACCTGCAGTCCGAGCGCGTGGCCGGCGTGGAGGCGCTCGTACGCTGGCGCCACCCCACGCGCGGCACGCTCGCGCCGCGCGAGTTCCTGCCGATCGCCGAGGCCAGCGGCCTGAGCGTCGCGATCGGCCGCTGGGTGCTCGCCGAGGCCTGCCGGCGCGCCGCCGGCTGGCACGAGCGCGGGCTGCCCATCGGCATCTCGGTGAACGTCGCCGCGCGCCAGCTGGAGACCGACGAGCTGGTCGAGCACGTCGCCGCCGCCCTGCGCGACAGCGGCCTGGAGCCGCGCGCGCTCACGCTGGAGGTCAGCGAGTCGGCGCTGCTCGGCAACCCGCAGGGCACGGGCGCGCGCCTGCGCCAGTTGGCGCAGCTCGGCGTGCGCATCGCGATCGACGACTTCGGCGCGCGCTACAGCGCGCTCACCTCCGTGCACGAGCTCCCCGCCGACGCCGTCAAGCTCGACCGCGCGCTCGTCGACCGCATCGCCAGCTCGCCGCGCGCCAGCGCGCTGCTGCAGACGTTCGTCGCGTTCGGCAAGACGCTCGCGCTCGACACGCTCGCCGAGGGCGTCGAAGACCACATCGGCCTCGCCCACGCGCAGCGCGAGCAGTGCGACCGCGGCCACGGCTTCCTGTTCTCCCGCGCGCTCGACGAGCACGCCATCGAGGCATTCCTGCGCGCCGGCGCGCGCGGCGCGCAGGCACAGGCGGCGGGCGGCTGAGGGCCGCTCCGGCACGCAGACACAGGCGGCGGGCGGCCAGGCCCGCTCCCGGCGCACAGGCGCAGGCGGCGGGCGGCTAGGCCGCTCCCGGCGCTCAGGCCGCGTGCGGCACAGGGCCGGCGGCGCGTTGGCGCGAGCGCGCGAACGCGGAGGCGGCGAGCACCCCGCCGATGCCGCCGAACAGGTGCGCCTGCCAGGAGATGCCGGGGTGGGGGACGAGGTCGGAGAGCAGCGCGCCGCCGAACAGCACGAGCACGACCGCGCCCAGCGCGACCTCGCCGATGTGGCGGTTGAACAGGCCGCGGCTGATCAGGTAGGTGGCATAGCCGAAGACCACGCCGCTCGCGCCCACCGTGTCGCTGTGCGCGGGCGCGATCAGCCACACCCCCAGGCCGCTGACGACGGCGACCAGCAGCGTCACTTCCAGCAGCCGCCGCGCGCCGGCGAGCGCGATCGCGAAGCCGAGGATCACGAACGGGATCGTGTTGCCGACGATGTGCGCGACGCTCGCGTGCAGGAACGGCGCGAACAGGATGCCGTCGAGGTGCCCCACGCTGCGCGGCACGATCCCGTCGCTGTCCAGCCGGTAGCTGTCGAGCAGGTTGACGACCTCGACCGCCCACATGATCGCCACCAGCGCCGCCAGCGCCAGCAGCCCGTCGCGCTGTCGGGGGTAGCGCCGGCCAAGCTGCCCACGGATCTGCATTGACCAAGCATGGCAGAGGGTCGCCACGGCAACGATCACTTTCATATAAAATAGTTGTATGAGCAACGAAGTGCGTGCCGCCGGCCAGCCTCACCTGTCGCGGGGGCTGGTGCTGTTGATGGCGATCGCGTGCGGTGCTGCGGTCGCGAACATCTACTACGCGCAGCCGCTGCTCAGCACGATCGCCGCGCGCTTCCACGTCTCCGACGGCACCGCCGGCCTGCTGGTGACCGCCTCGCAGGTCGGCTACGCGGCGGGGCTCGTGCTGCTGGTGCCGATGGGCGACCTGCTCGAGCGCCGGCGGCTGATCACGCGGATCATGCTCGTCACCGCCGTGGCGCTCGCCTGCACGGCGGCCAGCCCCAGCCTCGGGCTGCTGGCGGGCGCGCTGGTGGTGGTCGGCCTGACCTCGGTGGTGGCGCAGATCCTCGTGCCGCTCGCGAGCTCGCTGGCCGGCGAGCACGAGCGCGGGCGGGTGGTCGGGCACGTGATGAGCGGCCTGCTGATCGGCATCCTCACCGCGCGCACCGCCAGCGGCGCGCTCGCGCAGCTCGGCGGCTGGCGGCTCGTGTTCGGCGCATCCGCCGCGCTGATGCTCGTGCTGTGCGCCGTGCTGCGCGTGGCGCTGCCACAGGTCCGCCCCACCACCTCCGTGTCCTATCCCCGGCTGCTGCACTCGGTCGGCCAGCTGATCGCCACGCAGCCCACGCTGCGCATGCGCATGTTCTACGGCGCGCTCGGCATGGGCCAGTTCAGCGTGCTGTGGACCACGATCGCGTTCCTGCTCGCCGGCCGCCCCTACCACTACGACGACGCCACCATCGGCCTGTTCGGCCTCGTCGGGCTCGCCGGCGCGCTCGCCGCACAGGCCGCCGGACGCCTGGCCGACCGCGGGCGCCACCACCACGCCACCGGGGCGTTCTTCCTCACGATGGCGCTCTCCTGGGCGCTGATCGCCGCCGGCGCCAGCTCGCTGGCGGCGCTGATCGTGGGCATCGCGCTGCTCGACCTCGGCATCCAGGGGGCGCAGATCACCAACCAGAGCGTGATCTACGCGCTCGTGCCCGCCGCCCGCAGCCGCCTCACCACCGCGTACATGACGGCCTTGTTCGTGTCCGCCGCCATCTCCTCGGCGCTCGCGTCCGCGCTGTACGACGCCGACGGCTGGGGCGCCGTGTCGGTGCTCGGCGCGGCGCTCGCCGGGACGGGCGTGCTCGCGTGGGTCGTGCAGCAGGCCGTCAGGCGCCGCCGTGCGGCGGCCGAGGCAGCACTGGTCGGCAGTGGGTCGGTCTGACCCAACAACCACTGGTTGGACCAGCTGCTAAGCTGCCGGGCTGTGAGCCTGCGCGCGGTTGAGAAGCGCTCGCTGCCCGACAAGGTGTTCGAGCAGCTGACCGCCGAGATCGTCAGCGGTCGCTACGCGCCCGGCGCGGCGATCCCCTCGGAGCGCGAGCTCAGCGACACGCTCGCGGTCAATCGCCACGTGGTGCGCGAGGCGGTCAAGCGCCTGGAACAGGTGGGGCTCGTGAAGGTGGTCCAAGGCGGGCGCACCACGGTGCTCGACTTCCGCCAGACGGCCGGGCTGGACCTACTGGCGCTGGTCGCCGAGCACGCCGACGCGAACGCGCTCGAGGAGCTGCCGGCACTGCTCGTGGGGGCGCTCGAGATGCGGGCGGGGATCGGGGTTGACGTCGCTCGCCTGTGCGCGCCGCGCGCCGGCGCCGCGGTGGGCGGCGAGCTGCTCGCGCTCTCCGACACGCTCGCCGCCACGCGCACGGGCGAGGAGCTGCTCGCGCTCGACCAGCGCTTCTGGCAGCTGATGCTCGACGGCGCGGACAACCTCGCCTACCAGCTCGCGTTCAACAGCCTGATCCGCGCGGTGCACGCGCTGCGCGAGCTGAGCGTTCCGTGGCTGGAGCAGGAGCTCGAGCGCGGCGAGTACCGCCGGCCGATCGCCATCGCGATCGCCGCCGGCGACGCGCAGTCCGCCGCCGGCGCCACCCGCGCGGCGCTCACCCCGCCCGCGGATCACCCGCTGCTGGCGGCCGCAGCACGAGGCGCGGGAGCCACGCGGTGAGCCCAGGCCAGATCCCCGCCGCCTACCACAGCGCGCTGACCTCCCAGCGCGCCGAGCTGACCACGCTCGGCGCCTGCTGGCGCGAGTTCATCACCCGCTTCTCCCCGCGCGCCGTGCTGGGCGCGTTCGCGCTCGCGCTCGGCGCGCGCATCTACGTCGGGCAGTGGTCCTGGCGCGACGTGCTGGCGCCGCTGGCGCTGCTCGCCGCGCAGCCGTTCGTGGAGTGGGCGATCCACAAATACCTGCTGCACCTAGCACCCATCCGCATCCGCGGCCGCCGCATCGAGCTGTACGGCTCGATCCAGCACCGCAACCACCATCTCGCGCCCGCCGAGCTCGACCGCGTGCTGCTAAAGCCGATCGAGGTCGTCAGCTTCCTCGTGCAGATCGCGCTCGTGATCGCGCTGCTGACGCTCGCCATCGACCTGCCGCTCGGCTGGCCCGTGCTGCCGCTGGCCTTGACCGGCGTCGCGTTCTCCTACCTCGGCCTGTTTCGCTACGAGTGGTCGCACTTTCTCATTCACACCCCCTACGTGCCCAAGACGCGCTGGTACCGCACGATCTGGCGCAACCACCGCCTGCACCACTTCAAGCACGAGGGCTACTGGATGGGCGTGAGCTCCAACCTCGGCGACCGCCTGCTCGGGACCAACCCCGATCAGCAGACGGTGGCCAAGTCGGCCACCGCGCGGACGCTGCGCCCGTAGGAACGGGAGCTCTCCCGCTACACGCGCGGCACGTCGCGGCGTCGCAGCGCATGCCTTGCCGGAGCGGGGATCTGAGATCGCCGCTACGCTCGCAGCGTGACGCCGGAGGAGCTCGCCAACCTCGCGCATCTGCGCCGCGCCCGCGACCTGATGGACCGCCGGTACGCGGAGGCGCTCGACGTCGCCACGCTCGCCCGCGCCGCGTTGATGTCGAGCGCGCACTTCTCGCGCCAGTTCCGCGCGGCCTACGGGGAGACGCCCTACAGCTACCTGATGACGCGCCGCATCGAGCGGGCGAAGGCGCTGCTGCGCCGCGGCGATCTGTCGGTCACCGAGGTGTGCATCGCCGTCGGGTGCTGCTCGCTCGGATCGTTCAGCGCCCGCTTCACCGAGCTGGTGGGCGAGACGCCCACCGCCTACCGGGCGCGTGACCACCGCGCGCTCGCGGGCACGCCCGGCTGCATCGCCAAGGAGCTCACCCGCCCCAGTCGCCAGCCGAGCAGGATCAGAGAAGCGCGCGGCGCGCCGGCGCCCTAGTGTTGCCCGCATGAACCTCACTCTCTCCACCTGCTTCGTCCTCGTCCACGACCCCGACCTCGCGCTCAACTTCTACCGTGACACGCTCGGCCTCGAGCTGCGCAACGACGTCGCCCGCGACGACTTCCGCTGGCTCACCGTCGGCGCGCCCTCCCAGCCCGGCGTGGGGGTCGTCCTCACCAACTACCTGAACGGCAGCCCCGCCGACCAGGACGCGCTCGCCGCGCTGATCGCCAAGGGCGCGCTGAACGGCGTGCACTTCCACACCGACGACCTCGACGGCACCTTCGCGAAGCTGCAGGCCGCGGGCGCAGAGATCGTGCAGGAGCCCACCGACCAGCCGTGGGGCACCCGCGACCTGGCCGTGCGCGACCCCTCCGGCAACATGCTGCGCGTCGATCAGCCGCCCGCCGCGAAGTCGTGACGCGCCGGCACGGCAGCCCGCGCTAGTGGTTGCCGTGCAGGCCGCCTGGGATCAGCGACTGGCAGGCTTCCTCCGCCGCGCGCACCTGTGGCGAGTGCGGGTTGAAGCCGGGCGTTTGCGATACATGCACGCCTCCGCCGGAGAACGTCGGGTCGGGGAACTTGGGGATCCCGTGCGCGCGGATGCACGCCGCGGCCTTCAGGTACTGCGACTGTTCCCGGGGGCTGATCTGCTGGTTGGCGCCCCCGCCAGGGCCGCCTTCGGGCAGCAGGTGCATGCAGGCCCGCTGGGCGGGTTTGAAGCGGGGGTTGCCGGTGATCGCCGGGGTGACGGCGACCGCCACGCTCACTTCATCGCCGTGGGTTGAGATCCTCGGTTCGGGGAAGTTCGCCACGCCATGCGCGCGCATGCAGGCGACGAACGCCACCGCCTGGCTGCCCGGCGAGCCGCCCGAGCTGGCCGTCGAGCCGCCGGAGCTGCCGGAGCTGCCAGTCGAGCCGCCGGAGCTCGACGGCGAGCCGCCTGCGCCGGTTGAGGAGCCACTCTTGGACGTGCGCGTCCCCAGGCTCGCCACCGTCGGGCTTTTCGCGCCGCCCCCACACCCGGCAACGAGCAGCGCGAGCGCCGCGAACCCTGCGATCAGCTGTGTCGACTTCATGCTCGTCGTCTCCTCGTGCTCGCTGGATGTTGCGTGCAACACGGGTTTTACGCGATCGCCGGTTACACGACGGTGAGCGACGCTGTAACCGCGCCGTAACCACAGATGCGCCACGCTTGGTGCCCTGATGCGCGTACTGCTGGTCGAGGATCACGCCGAGCTCGCCGACACGGTCGCCATCGGCCTGCGCCGCGAGGGCATCGCCGTGGACGTCGCGCTCGACGGGCACGACGCGCTCGCGCGCCTCGCGCTCACCGACTACGACGTGCTGGTGCTCGACCGCGACCTCCCCGGCGTGCACGGCGATCAGATCTGTCGCTCGCTCGTCGCCGAAGGCCGCGACGGGCGGATCCTGATGCTGACCGCCGCCGGCTCCATCGAAGACCGCGTCGACGGCCTCAGCCTCGGCGCCGACGACTACCTGCCCAAGCCGTTCGCCTTCGCCGAGCTCGTCGCCCGCGTGCGCGCGCTCGCGCGGCGCTCGGGCAGCCAGCAGCCGCCGGTGCTCGTCCACGGAGATTTGCGCGTCGATCCCGCCAACCGCCTCGCCAGCCGGGGTGGTCAACGCCTGTCGCTCAGCCCCAAGGAGCTCGCCGTGCTCGAGTACCTGCTCGGCGCCCACGGCCGCGTGGTCTCCACGGAGGAGCTGCTGGAGCACGTGTGGGACGAGAACGTCGACCCGTTCACCACCACCGTGAAGGTCACGATCAAGCGCCTGCGCGCCAAGCTCGGCGAGCCGCCGCTGATCGAGACCGTGCCCCGCGGCGGCTACCGGATCTGAGCCGCGCCGTGCGCGCCCCCGACACGCTGCGCGCGAGGACCGGCAGGATGCGAGCGCCCCGGCGGCTGCTCGATCGGCGCCGGCTGCGCCTGCCCCGCTACACGATCCGCCTGCGTCTCGCCGTCCTCTACGGCGGCGTCTTCATGATCACCGGCACGCTGCTGCTCACGCTCGTCTTCCTGACGGTGCGCTCCTCCACGCACAGCAGCGTCGCGGCGGCGCAGGGCGCCGCGGCGAAGCTCGTGGAACGGCGCAGTCTCCATGTGGCGCCGCCCGGAGGCCCGCTTTCGGTGACGCCCGAAAGCGTCGTCGTCCGGCACGCGCGCGAACAGGCCCATCGGCTCGGCGCGCTGGCGGTCAGCGTCAACAACAGCGACCTGCATCACCTGCTGGTCTGGTCGCTCGTCGCGCTGGCGATCATGGTCGTCGCGTCGATGGCCTTTGGATGGGTGCTCGCCGGTCGCGTGCTGCGCCCCCTGCAGCTGATCACCGGCGCGGCGCGCGAGCTGTCCGCCTCGACCCTGCACGAGCGCCTCGCGCTCGGCGGGCCGCGGGATGAGCTGCGCGAGCTGGGCGACACGTTCGACGAGCTGCTCGGGCGCCTGGAGGCCTCCTTCGAGGCGCAGCGCCAGTTCGTCGCCAACGCCTCGCACGAGCTGCGCACGCCGCTCACGTTGGAGCGCGCCATCATCGAGGTCACGCTCGCCGACCCACACGCCAGCGCCGCGTCCCTGCGCGCCGCCTGCCAGCGGGTGCTGGCGATCGGCGAGCAGCAGGAGGACACGATCGACGCGCTGCTCACGCTCGCGCGCAGCGAGCGCGGCGTCGAGCGCAGCGAGCCGCTGGCGCTCGACGCGCTCACCGGCGAACAGCTGGAGGAGCGCCGCGGGGAGATCGCCCGCCGTGGCCTGCGGCTCGACAGCGAGTTGCAGCGCGCCCCCATCGTCGGCGACAGACGGCTGATCGAACGGCTGATCGCCAACCTCCTGGACAACGCCATCCAGCACAACAACCACGACGGCTGGCTGCGCGTGGCGAGCTCGCTGGAGGCCGGCGAGGCGCTGCTCACGCTCGCCAACAGCGGACCGGCGATCGCGCCCGAGCAGGTCGCAGCGCTGGTGCGCCCATTCCAGCGGCTCGGCGGCGAGCGCACCGGTCACGACGGCGGCCACGGCCTCGGGCTGTCGATCGTCGACGCGATCGCCACCGCCCACGGGGCCACGCTCACGATTCAAGCGCTGCCCGCGGGCGGACTGCGAGTCGAGGTGCGCTTCCCGGACGCCGACGTTGGGCCGCGGCCGGGCCCTCGGGCGCTCACGCGCTCGCGCGATACAGCGTGACGTTGCGGTCGAGCGGCGTGCCCGCGAACCCCTGCGGGCGCCCGCCCTGCGCATCCAGGTAGGCGAGTTCGCGGGAGATCTCGCCGAGGCCGGCGACCCCGCCGGGAACGTGGTCGAGCATCCACGTCTGCAGCGCCGCGCCCGTCGGCGTCGAGCGCACGCGCAGCGCGCGCGCCTGCTGCGGGTAGTCGATCAGCGAGGCTGTGCTGATCAGCCAGTAGCCGCCCGCGGGGCCGGGGCGGGGCGTGATCGTGTTGCGGTGCGTGTGCCCGGAGATCGCCGCGAGCACCCGCGGATGGCGGTCGAGCAGGGCGAGCACGCCGGCGCCGCCGGCGGTGCTCGCGAGCGGCTGGTGGGAGAACACGAGCACCCAGCGTTCGCCCGCGGCCGCGAGCTGCGCCTTCAGCCACCGCAGCTGCCCCGGATGCACGAGCCCGCCGGAGCCGCCTTCGCGGCGTACGAGGTCGAGCACGATCGCGTACACGTGCGCGCCCAGCGCGAACGCATAGTCGAGCAGGGGCCCGTCATCGGCGAGGTCCGCCGCGCGGCGCAGCGCGCCGAGCACCGCGGCCGCGGGCAGCTCGTGGCGACGGGGATCGGGTGGGACGCTCACGGAGGGGGCGGACTGCAGCCGTTCGATCAGCCCGTTGAGCAGCGTCGCGGTGGGGAGCCCGTCGGGCGCGGAGGCGCTCACGCGCGCCGCGATGGCGGCGGGTACGCGCAGCCCTTCCGGCAGTTCCCAGACGGCGCGCGCGCCGCGCGCGATCGCGTCGGTGAGAGCGCTCGGCGCGACGACGCCCTGGACGAGCAGGTCGTGGTCGCCGAGCACCGGGTAGCAGCGCGCTCGCAGGCCGCGGGCGCGGAACGCGGCGGTGGCCGCCGCGAGCATCCCTGGGTGGCGCGGCGCGTCGACGTCGGGGCGGTAGTAGAACGGGTCTGGGTCACCCGCCCACTGCACGCCGAAGTATCCCGGCGCGCCGCTGTTCGGATCGACCGCGCCGCCGTGCAGCGTGGCGAGCGCGCGCGTCAGCTCGTTCGCCTGGGCGTTGTCGATCACGTCGCCGCCCTGCACGACCGCGTCGGGGGCGAGCGCGTCGATCGCGCGGAGCGCGCCGTCGAGCACCTGCGCGCTCAGCGCCTCCTGCGGCCTGAACGTCGAGGTGAACGGCGGGCCGAGGCGAGCGAGGAACGGGACGCGCGCCGGCGACTGCGAGTCGAGCACGTGCGCGTCGGTGACGTGCGCGAGCGTCGCCAGCACGCCGCCGAGGCGCGCGCGGGGCGCGAGCTCGGTGCGCTCGATGAACGGCGCGCCCGCCCCCGGACGCAGCTCGCCTGCGCCGGAGGGGTCCGTCCAGGTGCCCGCCAACGTCGAGCCGGTGGGCGCCGGCGCTCGCGTCGCGCCGCACGCCCCGAGCGCGAGCGCGAGCGCGCCGGTGGCGCCGGCGGCGAGCGCCTGGCGGCGGGTGAGGGCGGGGCCGTCGACGCTCACGCGAGCCCCCTCGCCACCGGCTCGGCGAGCGCACGCGCGGCGACCCACGTGACGGCAGCGCCGGCGAGCGCGATCAGGCCGGCGAGCAGGATGGCGAGGTCCTTGGCGCCGGCGCCCAGCGCGAGCACGGCGTAGCCGGCGGCGATGTGGGCGATCGCCGGCCCGAGCAGCAGGCGCTCGAGCGCGACGCCGATGACGACAGCCGGCGCGAGCACCGCCAGCGCGGCGCCCGCGAGCAGCGCGCGTACCGAGCGCGCGCCCGCGCCGCAGGCGCGCAGCTGCGCGATCGCTGCGCGACGCTCGGCGGCGGTGAGCGCGAGCGCCTGCGCCAGCGTGTACAGGACCACGAGCGCATCGACTGCGGCTACCGCCTGCAGCAGCGCGCGCAGCGCCGCGACGAGCGCGCCACCCCCGCTGGAGACCCCGCCGCTGGCGCTCACGCTCGCCCCCCGCGCGCGCAGCGTGCGCGACACACCGGCCGCGCTCGCCCCTGGGCGCAGGCGCACGGCGAGCTGCTCGCCGGCGCCGGGGTCGGCGGCGAGCAGCGCGGCGGCCGGCACGTAGGCGACGCGGCCGTCGTGCTGGAGCGAGGAGACGACGCCGCTGACGCGCAGGCGCAGCTCGCGCCCGGTGGGCAGCGCGAGCGCGAGCGTCGCGCCGGGGCTCAGGCCGAGGACCTGCGCGAGGCCGAGGCCCACCTCCGCCTGGTCGGGCCCGCTGTCCGCCCGCCCCTGCACGAGCGGCGGGCCTTCGAAGCTCCCCTGGACGTCGTGGGGGTAGGCGATCACGTCGATGACCTCGCCGAGCGAGAACGAGTCGAGCGCGTCCACTTCGTACTTGGGGGTCGCGGCTTCCACGCCGGGGAGCGTGCGCACGCGCGCGGCGGCGGGCGCGGGCAGCGAGGCCGTGAGCTGGTAGCGGCGCCCGAGCGCCGCGGGATCGTTTTCGAGCGTGCCGAGCTCTGCGGCGAGCGCGAGCATCAGCAGCACGAACGCGGAGCACGCGGCGAGCGCGCAGACGGTCGCCGCGAGGCGCACCCGGCGGGCGCCGGCGAGCCGCACACCGAGGCGCAGGAAGCTCCCCGCCCGCACGGCCGCGGGACGCGCGCGCCGACGCGAACGGCCGCGCAGCTCGGCGCCGCGCAGCAGCCTCACCGGGGCTCCGCCGGCGGCCCGCCACGCCGGCCAGGCGGCGAGCAGCGTGGGGATCACGACGGTGAGCGCGAAGCACGCGAGCAGCGCCGGCGCGAGCGCCGCGCCGGGTGGGGCCTCGTTGAGCAGCGCGAGCAGGCGGTCGCCGGGGCCGGCGCCGACGAGCGCGCCGGCGCCCACCCCCACGGCGGCGGCGGGGACGGCGACGATCAGCGCCTCGCACGTGCACACCGCCGCGACGTACGCGCGCGAGGCGCCGAGCGCGAGGCGAACGCCGATCGCGCGCAGGCGGCGCTGCACCTCGGCGCGGGCGGCGGCGGCGAGCATGACGGCGGCGGTGAGCAGCGCGACGAGCGACAGCGCGGCGAGCAGCGCGATCACGATCCCCGCGGCTTCGTCGATCAGCACGCGCACGCCGCTGCGGGTGAGGATGCTGAGGTCGTGCAACCCGTAGCTGGTGGTGCGCGCCTGCACGAGCATCGCGTCGAGCCCGGCGGGGTTGCGCAGCCAGATCTCGGCGAGATTCACGTTTCGATCGAGCTCGGCCCGCCGGCCGAAGCGCGCCTGCAGCGCCGCTTCCGAGATGTAAAGGCGCGGCGTGGCGAGCGGGAAGGCGACGTTTTCCGGCGAGCGCGAGAGCCCGAGGATGCGCTCCTGGCCGAGTCCAGCCACGGCGATCTCTTCGCCGGGGACGAGCCCCCACGAGCGCGCCACGCCCGCTTCCAGCACGACGCCTTCGCGCGCGCCCGAGAGATCGTGGCCGGCGACGATCGCGTAGCCGCGCGGCCCGCCGGCGACGACCTCCACGACGCCGTTGCCCGCGGCGTGCGACCCGGCCGCGAGTTCCACGCCGGTGATCTCTTTGCGCAGCGAGAACGAGGCGACGTCCGGCAGCGCGCGGATGCGGGCGGCGATGAGACTCGGCGACACGGCGTCGAAGCGGGCGATCACGTCGGGCAGGTCGGCCGCGTTGGCGCTGCGCGAGAAGCCGCTGTGCAGCCCGTAGGCGACGGTGGCGGAGACGGCGAGCATCGCCGCGGCGAGCGCGATCCCCAGCGCGCGCAGCGCACTCCTGCCGCGCCCCGCGCGCACGCTCGCCAGCGCGTCGCCGAGCGCGCCGCTCACAGCGGCTGGCGTGCGCTCGCGGCGCGGGCGCCGGCCCGCGCGACCGCCGCGCGCGACCGCGCCTCGGCCAGCAGACGGCCGTCGGCGAGGCGCAGCACGCGGTCGGCCACCGCGGCGGCCTGGGCTTCGTGCGTGACGAGCACCACCGCGCGGCCCTCGTCGGTGAGGCCGCGCAGCAGTTCGAGCACGGCCGTCCCCGAGCTCGCGTCGAGGCTGCCGGTGGCCTCGTCGGCGAGCACGAGCACCGGGTCGTTGACGAGCGCGCGGGCGATCGCAAAGCGCTGCTGCTCGCCGCCCGAGAGCTCGTGCGGGGCGCGGTCGGCGACGGCGCTGACGCCGAGCCGCTCGATCAAGGAGGCCGCCCGCGCGCAGCCGCCGGGCGGCGCGCCGGGAAGCCGCGCGGCGAGCAGCACGTTCTCGGCGCCCGTCAGCTCCTCGATCAGCTGGAAGGACTGGAACACGAAGCCGAGCTTGCGCAGGCGGATGCGTGCCAGCGCGCGCTCGGAGGCGCCGGCGAGCGGCTGGCCGTCCACGTGGACGCTCCCCGCGTCGGGCCGGTCGAGCCCCCCGAGCACGTTCAGCAGCGTTGACTTGCCCGAGCCCGAGCGGCCGAGCACGGCGACCATCTCGCCGCGCTGCACCTGCAGATCGACGTCGCGCAGGATGTGGCGCGCCGCGCGCCCGTCGCCTACGCGTTTGCTGATGCCGCAGGCGTGCAGCACGGGCGAGCCGGGGCGCGCAGCGACGGGATGCGCGGTGCTCTGCTCGGCTGCGAGCGTGCGTGCGGCTGCCATCGGCTCACGGTAGCGCTGGTGGTGCGGGCGATCCAGCGCCAGCGACGGCGGGCGCGCGACGGACGCGCTGGGCTAACTGAACCACGGGACGACACGCTCACCGAGGCGTGTTGCGAGGGCAAGCGGGGCGAACAGCAAGCGGGCGAGCGTCGCGCGCAGGCGTCCGTGCCTGGCATCCGCGAAGTAACGGATGTCTTTGACCGTGGCGAAGTGCGCTCGCATCAGCTCGCGCATCTCCTGGTGCCCGTGGAAGGCGACACGACCGGTGATCGGCGAGTTCAACACGACATTCGGGGCGAGCGTCGCGAGCATGGCATCCAGGTCATGGGCCACGATCGCCTGGAGCATGCGGGTGGCCACGTCCGGCGGGGCGGTTGCCTGCTGCTCGAGTGTGGTCATCGGTGCCTCCTCGGGTGTCGCTCGGGACAACATGCTAACCCGAGCGGCTGCCGCGCGAACACGGTCGGTGGTCCCTGCTCACGGGTGGGTCCCGTGCGCGCGGCTTGCGAGGAAGTGCTTCACGCCTGCTACGCCGAGGAACGTGGTGACGACGGCAATCAGGATGGGGGAGGTCTGCAATGGCCCCACGCGGGTCAGGATCGCAGCCATCAGCACCATGGCGAACGGAGCAGCTGCAAGCGCTCCCAAGACGGTGGTAAGTAGACAGCTGAACGTCAGACCCAGCGGAATGCTAGGGATGGCCAGGTGGACAATGATCCCGGCAGTGCCGCCCACGAACAACGTCGGGAAGATGGGCCCGCCCACGAAGCCGCTGCCCTGGCTGACCGCGTAAGTGAGCATCTTGGCGATCAGGGTCGCGATGCAGAGGCCTAGGCCCAGAGCGCTTGCGTGCTTGAGCAAGGAATTGAGTTGGTCGGCGCCGGAGAACATTGTGAGCGGGAGGGCCACGCCGATGACACCGAACATGATGCCGCCCAGCGTGGATTTGACAACGGCCGGGACCTTCAGCCGCGCGAACGATCGCGAGGCCAACATCGTGAAACCAGCCGTCAGCGCTGTCACCAAGGCGCCGAAAAGGCCGAGGGGTATTCCGGCGAGCAGCTGCCAGTCCTCGAACGTGTATCGGGGCACCTGGTACGCGCCCAGGAACACGGCGCCCGCGATCGCGAAGTAGATCCCGAAGGAGACACTCGCCGCAACGATGTTCGTGACCAGGGTCTTGCTGAACCGGTATCCGCCCGGGCGGGCAATCTCGAGGATCAGCATCACAACGATCACTGGGCTCGAGAACAGCCCGCCGAAGATGCCGGCGATACCCGCGAGCGCGTTGACCTGAGAGTCCTCTTCGCCCAGCCCCCGTTTCCGGGCCACCCAGCCGCCGGCGCCGCCACCCAT
>DATJRV010000089.1:0-2569 GCA_035504435.1 Solirubrobacteraceae bacterium | reverse complement strand
TGACGATCGTCACGGAGTTCATCGGTGTGAGCCTCGCGCTGGAGTATTTCGGCGTGAGCTCCTACGTCGCGGTGCCGGCCGCCGCGGCGACGCTGATCGCGATCACCTCCACCGGGAGCTTTCGCAGCTGGGAGCGGTTCATGTACGTGTTCGTGATCGCAAATTTTTTGGTGATCCCGCTGCTGATCCTCGCCCACCCGCACCTGAGCGACATCGCCCAGCACACGTTCGTGCCGAGCATTCACGGCGGCGCCAGCTCGAGCGCGGTGCTGCTGATCATCGCGATCGTCGGCACGACCGTCGCGCCGTGGCAGCTGTTCTTTCAGCAGTCGAACATCATCGACAAGCGGATCACCCCGCGCTGGATCAACTACGAGCGCGCCGACACCGTGATCGGTGCGTTCGTGGTCGTGGTCGGCGCCGGCGCGATCATCTCTGTGACCGCGTTCGCCTTCGCCGGCACGCCCTACTTCGGCCAGTTCGCCGACGCGGGCACGGTCGCCACCGAGCTCGCCCACGAGCTGGGCTCGGTTGCGGGCACGTTCTTCGCGATCGTCCTGCTCAACGCGTCGCTGATCGGCGCCGCCGCGGTGACGCTGTCGACGTCCTACGCGTTCGGCGACGTGTTCGGCGCCAAGCATTCGCTCAACCGCGGGCCGCTGGAGGCCAAGGGGTTTTACGCCAGCTTCACCCTGATGGTGGCGGCCGCGGCCGGCATCGTGCTGATCCCGGGCGCGCCGCTGGGGTTGATCACGACCTCGGTGCAGGCGCTCGCGGGCGTGTTGTTGCCGAGCGCGACCGTGTTTTTGCTGCTGTTGTGCAACGACCGCGCGGTGCTCGGCCCTTGGTGCAACGCGCCGTGGCTGAACGCGGTCGCGAGCGTGATCATCGGCGTGCTCGTCGAGTTGTCGCTGATCCTGATCGCGAGCACGATGTTCCCGAGCGTGAATGTCACGCGGCTGTTCCTCTACATGACCGCGGTGTTGTGCGTGGTCCTGGCCGGGATGGGCGCGCTGGCCCTGCGCACCCGTCCGGGCGCCGAGGTGCACGTGGAGAAGGTCTCCAAGGAGCGGCGCAGCACCTGGACGATGCCGCCGCTGGCGCTGCTCGAGCGCCCCGTGTGGTCACCCGGGCGCAAGGCGGCGATGCTCCTGTTGCGAGGCTATCTGGTGATTGCCGTGCTGCTGTTGGTCGTCAAGACCGTGCAGCTGGGGCACTGAGCCCTATGTTGAGCCATGGTGCTGCCGTTCTGGATCTCCATTGCCTGTCTCTCCCTCGCCCAAGCCGCCACGGTCGCGGTGCCCCGCGCATGGGATCCCGGGCGTCTCGCGCGCCTGCGCGGGCGGCGCTGGGCGCTCGTGCCGCCGGCGTCGATCGTCGGGTTCGTGCTCGTCGCGAGCCTCGCCGAACGCGCGAGCGCGAACGGCCTGACATACCTGGCGCTGGTCGCGGTGCCCCCGTTGGCCGCGCTTGCGCTCGGATGGCTGGCGTGGGACACGCGGCCGCCCCGACCGTGGCGGGCGCTGCTGCTCACGCCTGCGCTGTTCGTGTTGGCATGGGCCGATCGCACCGGCCTGGCGGGTCAGGCGGCGGCAGTGTTCCTCTCAGCGCTCAGCTGCGCGGCGCTGGGAGCGCTGCTCGCGGCCGTTACCCCGCCGCGCTGGCTGGCGGCGGGGATCGTGGCGATGGCCTGCGCCGACACGGCGCTGGTCGTCTCAAACCAGCTGTCGCGTCCGAACAACACGCTCAACCTCGCGCATCCGGCGGCGGGTCTGCCGCAGCTGCAGAGCGCCGCGTTCGGCTCGGCGGTGATGGGCTACGGCGACCTGTTCATCGCCGGCGTCCTCGGCGGACTGCTCGCCAGCGCGCTGGGTCGCCGCTGGCAACTGCGCGGCGCGGCACTGGCGGCCGTCCTCGCGCTCGCCTTCGATCTGCTGTTCTTCTTTGTGAACGAACTGCCGGCGACGGCGCCGGTGGCCGTCACGCTACTTGTCGTAGCGGCAGCCGCGCGGAGGACTCGATCTCCGGCGGAGGCTCGATCTCGCGCTCGGAGGCAATCCCGGCCTGCTCGATCGCCCGGATCTGCGGGATGAGCTTGTGCTCGAAGGAGCCGACGGCGCGGTTGTAGGCGCTGACGGCGGAGTCGAGCTGGCGCCCGGTCTTGGCGAGGTGCTCGGCGAAGGGGTGCAGGCGGCGGTGCAGCTCGCGCGCGGACTCGGCGATCTCGCGCGCGGACTGAGCAATCTGCTCCTGGCTCCAGCCGTAGTGCACGGCGCGCAAGAGGCCGATCAGGGTGGTGGGGGTGGCCATCAGCACCTGTTGGGAGACGCCGTACTCGATCAGCCCGGGGTCGGCGGCGAGCGCGGCCTGGTAGATGCCGTCGGAGGGCACGAACATCACAACCAACTCGGGCGTCGAGTCAAACTGGTGCTGGTAGCCCTTGGACGCGAGCTTTGCGATGTGCTCACGTGTGTGGCGGGCGTGGCGGGCAAGGTCTGCATCGCGCTGCTCGTGCTCCTGCTCTGAGGCCTGGGCGGCCGCGAGGTAGGCGTCGAGCGGGACCTTGGAG
>DATJRV010000088.1:0-5992 GCA_035504435.1 Solirubrobacteraceae bacterium | reverse complement strand
GGGTTGCGTGACTTTGGTGATCAGCTTTTCTTTGATCAGCGTTCCTTCCGGACCGTACTCGTTGACGAAGCCTTTTTCGTGTTCGCCTTCGGCGTAGTTCGCGACGAACACGTCGCCGCTCGAGTTGACCGCGACGGCGTGTGGGATATCCAGCTTTTCCGTAATTTCCCTGACCTTCGTCGCTTTTTTGGTGGTCGCGTCGTAGCTGTACTCGATGACCTTGCTTTCTTCGGAAGCCGTGACGTATAGGTCGCCTTTCGAGGCGCTGGAGGAGTCGTCCACCGCCAGCTCGCGCACCTTGGCCGTACTCGGAGCGGCTAGGAATTCCGCTTCGAAGGAACCGGTAGTCGCGCTGTAGACATCGATTTCGCCAGAGCCTTCATTGCCGATGAACAGGTGTTCATTACCTTCGCTGGCCGCAAGGCCGTATGGCGAATCGAAACCAGCGAACGGCGCTTCGAGGGATTTGATCCACGTACGGCCGGCCGCGAACGCCGAGCCGGCGCCCAGCGCCAGCAGCGCCACCAGCGCGACCGAGACGACCGATGTCAACCTGCGCACGGTAATGGAACCAGCTCCTCCTGCTCTGACGTTCGTGCGGGCGCCGCCGACAGCGCCAGAGCTCACCTGGGGAACTCCCCTCATGGAACAGACTCCTCTCTCCCTGCATTGTGCGCCATCCCGACGACAACTCCAGAGCGACGGATATCGACACCAAAAACGGCAGAGACGAGCTGCCGTCAGAATGAGTGCCGCGACTTATGTATGAGGCAAGGATTGTGGTGAGGGCGTACCGCTTTCTCAAGCGGTGTTTCTCATTAGGCTGACGATGCCGCAGGTTGAGCTGCGCGATGCGACCCGTCGCGTCGAGCACGATCGTCTCTGGCTGGTCGGACCCGCGGCTGCACAGGAGCGTGTGAGAGACATTTCGCGGAGACGCCGCCCCGGCGCGTGCGCGCAGGGGCGGCCGACCGCGCGCACGGTCGCTCGACGCGCGGTCGCGCCGGCGGGCGCGTGCGAGCATCTTTGCCAGCGCGATGTCCGCATCCTCACTGTCCACACTACGTCCCGCGGCGGAGGGAACCGGCGGCGTCGCCGGCAAGGCTCGCCGGGCGCGCCTTGCGCGCATGGCGGCGGTCCTCGCGCCCCTGCTGTTCGGCGTGCCGGTCGCGCTCGGCATCGCGGTGTCGCTGATCAGACTGCTCGCGCTGCGCTACCCCGACCTCGGATGGGCGACCACGGTGAACAGCGACGCGGAGGAGCTGTACCTCGGGCACACGCTCTACCAGAACCCGGCGCATGGGTACACGGGCCAGATCTACACCCCACTGTTCCCGGCGATCGTAAGCGTGTTCGATCACGTGTTCCTGTGGAACGGCTGGGCGCTCGTCGTCGTGATCCTCGCCAGCGTCTCGCTCGTCATCCTCGTCGCGCGCGTCGGGTATGCCCGCACGGCGGGGACCCCGCGCGTCGTGTCCGTGCTCGGCGCCGGTGGGATCGGCTGCATCGCCTACTGGTGCGTATCCAGCGTGAAGCTCCCGGTCCTGGACGAAGCGCGAGCCGACCAGTTTGCGTGGGCGTTGGCGCTGTTCGGGCTGATCGCCGTCGCGGACTTCGGCCCGAGGCCGTCGCGGCGACGCGTTGTGGGCGCCGTCATGCTGCTCTCAGCGGCGCTCTGGGCCAAGCAGACGACCGTGGCGGTGGTCGCGCCGGCCACGGCGTGGGTGCTCGCGCTCGCGCTGCGCTCGTGCTTGGACCGCCGGGCGGCGGTGCTGTTCACCGCGCTGCTGTGCGGTGTGAACCTGCTGCTCCTGGCCGTGCTGAACCTCCTCACCAACGGCTGGGAGTTCTTCATCAACTTCGAGCTCGCGACGCGCCAGTCCGACGAGTTCAGCTATCACGCGAACTTCATCAAAGGCTTGCAGTGCACGGCGCTGGCGGGCGGCTTCGTGCTCGCCTGCTGGCTGGCGAGCGTGGTGCGCGCGGGGTTGCGAGCTCGGCGCAGCGAGCGCGTACGGGCGGGTGCGCATGCCGAGCGGGCTCGGCTGCGGCGGCTCCTAGTCGCGCCGGACCCGACCGGCCGGCGCATGCTGCTGCTGGTCGCGTACGTGGTATTCGGCTTTGCGTTGGCGCTCTACTTCATGCGCAAGCAGGGCACGGAAACCAATCAGCTGATCGGCGTGGTGTGGGCGCTCGGCCTGCTCGCCGCAGGCGGCTGGCGGCTGGCGCAGCGGCGCGCCGGGTCCGCCGCGGTGGCCGGAGGGTGCGTCGCCGCGCTGTTCGTGCTGGTGCAGCTCCAACCGGTGCGAAGTGCGGCAGCGAGCGCCGACGTCAGCATCCCCGCGTTGGAGGCCGCTGAACAATGGCAGTCGGTTCCCCCCGAACTGCTTGCTTACGCCAGAGACCACACGCTGTACACGCCGCTGTACGCCGACCTGAACGTGCCCGACGGCGGTCCGCTGTACCCCAACTACTACAACTTCGCCGACCTGCTCGCCGGCGGCGAGCAGCCTCTGTACCTGGTGCACGCGCTGCTCGACCGCCGCTTCGACGCCGTAGCGTACTTCTCGCTCGAAGGCAACGGCTACACCTCGGCGAACGGCAAGTGGGAGGAAAACTACCTGTGGAAGCTCGACGAAGTGATAGCCGCACGCTACATGGAATCGCCGCTGCTGCCGCAGGGTCTGCTGGTGCGCCGCCCCGGCCCGGAACGGGCCGCTTGGATGCGTGACTGCTTCGGTCCGTTCGCGGCGTCCGGCGCGAGCTTTCGCATACATCGGGGAGGCGGGTTCTGGTGCTCCTTCGCGGCCGATGAGCTGCAGCTCGTGCGCACGCCAGCCCCGCTCAGCGAAGTCGTGACGACGCGAGCGGTGCGCCCGCGCGGCGCGATCGAGGTGAGCCTCGAACACGCGCACCCCGGACGCGTCGAGCTCGAGCTCGACGGTGGGGGCGGGGCCCGGTGGGCGGTGCAGGTGACGCCCGCACCGGGAAGGCCGGACGCGCTCACGGTCGCGACCTACGAGCGAGGCACGATGCTCGGTCGCGCGTCGCTGGGGGCGAGCGTGCTGCCGGGCGGGCGGCTCGGCGTGCGGCTGGCGCTCGCGCCCACAGACGGGCAGCTGGAGGCGCCTGTGGGGCATGGCGCCGGAACGGTCGCAGTCCAGGTGCCTGCGAGCGCGGCTCCGTTCGCGGTCGTGGCGAGCACCGGCGCCGGGCTCGACCTGCGGTCGCTGTGGCTCGCGCGTTAGTGAGCGGCTGCCGTGAGCGTGCGTACCGTCCTGATCACCGGGGGCGCCGGCTTCGTCGGCTCGAATCTCGCGGTCAGGCTGGCGACGTCGCAACCGGACTGGAAGGTGGTCGCGTTCGACAATCTCCATCGTCGCGGCTCGGAGCTCAACATCCCGCGCCTGCGCGAGCACGGTGTGCGCTTCGTGCACGGCGACGTGCGCGAACCGGAGGACCTGCGGGCGGCCGGTGACTTCGACGCGCTGGTGGAGTGCTCAGCAGAGCCGTCGGTGATGGCGGGTGTGGACGGCGCGACAGGGTTCTTGATGCGCACCAACCTGCTGGGGGCCTATCACTGCCTCGAGGCCGCCGCGCGCCAGCGCGCACAGGTGCTGTTCATGTCCACGAGCCGCGTGTACCCGGTCGCGGCGCTGAGGGCCCTCAATCTGCGTCAGACCGATACGCGCTTCGAGCTCGCCGACGAGCAGCCGGTCGCAGGGGTTTCCGCTCGTGGCATCGCCGAGTCTTTCCCCCTGGGTGGGGCACGCACGCTCTACGGAGCGAGCAAGCTCGCCGGTGAGCTGCTAGTGGTCGAGTACGCGGAGTGCTTCGGGCTGCACACGGTGGTCGATCGCTGCGGGGTGATCGCCGGGCCGTGGCAGATGGGGAAGGTCGATCAAGGGGTGTTCACCCACTGGGTGCTCGCTCACCACTTCAAGCGCCCGCTCGCGTACATCGGTTTCGGCGGCACCGGCCTGCAGGTGCGCGACCTGCTGCACGTCGCCGATCTCGCAGAGCTGGTGAACGACCAGCTGGCGCGGCCGGAGCACTGGGCGGGGTTGGTGGTGAACGTCGGTGGGGGCGTCGACGTGAGCCTGTCTCTGCGTGAGACCACGGCGTTGTGCGAGGAGATCACCGGCAACCGTCTGCGCATGGCGGCCGGCAGAGCGACCAGGGCCGGGGACGTGCCGCTGTACGTCTCCGACTGCGGCGTGCTCGGGCGATGCAGTGATTGGGCACCGCGGCACGACGCGCGGCAGATCCTCGGGGAGATCCACGAGTGGGTGCGCGCGCACGAACGCTTGCTCGCGGCGGCACTGTCGCCGTGACTTCGCGTGCTAGCGGTCGGCCTGTGCGCTCTCGATCGTGGCGATCGGCGCGCCCGCCTGGATCGGCGCTCCCTCGCTGATCGGCAGATCGACGATCGTGCCGGCCTTGTGCGCGGTGATCTCGTTCTCCATCTTCATCGCCTCGATGATGCACAGGAGCTGGCCCTCCAGGACCTCATCGCCTTGCTTCACGAGGACCTTCCACATGTTGCCCTGCAGGGGCGAAGCAAGGGTGTCCGGCCCGCCGCCGCTGGAGGACTTGCGCTCGCCGCGCTTGGGCGCCTTGCGCGCGCCGGGTGCCGTGGCGCCGGCTGACGCGCCGTTCGTCGCCGCCGCGCCGCTGCCGCCGCCGGCAAACGGCGGACCCACCACGCGCACGTCAAAGCGCTGGCCCGAGACCTCCACCGCGTAGGTCTGCTCGACCTTCTCCGCCTCGTCCTCCTCCGGCGGTGCGGCTGGCGCGGGATACGGGAGCGCCTTCAGCCACTTCTTGTCCTCCAGCAGATCCCTGCACGTCTCGCCGCGCGCCCACTGCTCGGTGGCGAGCAGGGCCTGGTGGAACGGGATCAGCGTCTTCAGCCCCTCGATCTCGTATTCGGACAGCGCGCGCAGCATGCGCGCGGTGGCCTGCTGGCGGTCGGCGTCCCACACGATCAGCTTGGCGACCATCGGGTCGTACATCGGCGAGACTTCTCCACCTGCCTCCACGCCCGAGTCCACGCGCACGCCGGGGCCGCTGGGCTCGCGGTAGGCGCCGATCCTGCCGGGCGCGGGGGCGAAGTTCTTGGAGGCGTCCTCGGCGTTGATGCGGCACTCGATCGCGTGTCCGCGCAGCTCGACATCCGTCTGTGCGTAGGACAGTTCCTCGCCGGCAGCGGCTTTGATGCCCTCCTTGACGATGTCGATGCCGGTGGTCATCTCCGTCACGCAGTGCTCGACCTGCACGCGCGTGTTCATCTCCAGGAAGAAGTACTCCGGCTCGTCCTTCGTGCCCTCGCCGGTGGTGAACAAGCCCTCGATCGTGCCCGCGCCGACGTAGTCCACGGCCTTGGCCGCGTTCACGCCGATCTGGCCGATGCGCTCGCGCAGCTGCGGGTCGACCACCCATTCGGGCGCCGGGGACTCCTCGATCACCTTCTGGTGGCGGCGCTGGATCGAGCAGTCGCGCTCGCCCAGGTGGATGACGTTGCCGAAGGTGTCGGCGAGCACCTGCACCTCCACGTGGCGGGGGTCGTGCAGGTAGCGCTCCAGGTACACGGTGGGGTCGGAGAAGAATTTCTCGCCTTCGCGGCTGGAGCCCTCGAAGGCGCCCTCGAGCTCATCCGCGGACAGCGCCACGCGGAAGCCCTTGCCGCCGCCGCCGCCGGCGGCCTTGACGGCGACCGGGAAGCCGATCTCCTCGTTGGCGATGCGCAGCGCGTCCGCCACCGTCGCCACCGGCTCGGTCGTGCCGGGCACGATCGGCACGCCGGCGGCCTTCATCAGCTCGCGCGCGCGCGTCTTCGAGCCCATCGCCTCGATCGCGCTGGCGGGGGGACCGATGAACACGATCCCGGCGTCGACGCAGGCCTGGGCGAAGGCGGCGTTCTCGGCCAGGAAGCCGTACCCCGGGTGGACCGCCTGGGCGCCGGCGCGGGCGGCTACGTCGAGGATCTTCT
>DATJRV010000087.1:0-1406 GCA_035504435.1 Solirubrobacteraceae bacterium | reverse complement strand
TCGCGTCGGCCTGACCGAGGACCACCGGCCGTTCTCGTTCGCTGACGCTTCCGGCAAGGTGGAAGGGTGGACATGGCGATGAGCCTTGCGCAATCGCTCGGTGAAATACTGGAAATTGTGAAGCCTTCCAACCGAACCTAGCGAGTTTGCAGGCGGTTGGCCGCTCTAGCTCTGGTCGCCTATCCCCTACCCTACAACCGCGGCGAATACTGGCAACCACCGCCTGGATCCCCGCGACAGATCGTCTCATTGCACTGATGCTGGTTAAGCTTCGGCTTTCGGCCGAGCTTGACGGCTTTTCGCCTTTTCTGGACGTCGTTGAATCGGGTCGCGGTCCCGCAAGAATTACACCGCCGAACTGCGCCAGCAACCCCGCGCGAAGTCAGCGTGTCGGGATTTCCCGCGGCGTCGCAGCTGCGGAGCGACGGGGCGGCGCGCTGAGGCGCGAATTGGCGACGAGCTGAACTGCGGCTGCTGTGCTACGCGGGTGCATGACCTCGAGCTCTCCCTCACCGTCGCCTCTCGCCTTTGCGACGGTCATAACCCCTCGCGGCGCGCTTAGCCTGGAACGAACGGAAACGGCCGTTCCGTTGGAGGACGCCGTCGCCGCGCGGCTCGAGGCGGCGTTCGCGCGCGGAGCGGGCCACGGGCTCTTGCAACTCGGCCTCGCCGAGGCCCGGTCGCGGCTGCCCGCCGATCTCGCCTTCTGGCGGGGTTTGGCGATGGGGTTCGTCGCCGCCTGCTGCCGCGCGGGGGAGACAAGCCCGCCGGAGCCGAGTGGCGAGGAGCTCGCCCGCCTCGCCGGCGAAGCGCCGCCGATGCGGGGCGGGGAATATCTCGACGCCACCGGGCTCGCGGCGCTGTGGCGGGAGCTCGCCGAGACCTTCGAGGACGAACTTGCCGCAAGCGGCGCGGGCCTCGACGCCTTTCTCGCCGCGCGCGACAGCCGTTGGCGGCATGTGGGGCGCGTGCATTTCCATCTCGCCGAAAACCGCAAGGACGCCGAGCGTCCGTTCGCCTTTCTTGCCACTTATGCGCCAGGGCTCGCCGCCCACGGCGAGGTCCGCCACGCCCCCCTCGGCGCGGCGCTGCGCGAATACGCCGGCGGGGGGGCCAAGGCCGAGCTTTTGCGGCTGCTCGAGCCGGTCAGCCGCGCCAGTGAGAGCTGCGCGTGGCTGAAGGCCATCGTCGACTCCGGCGAGATTTTTCATCCGCTGCGCTGGACGCCGTCCGAAGCGATGCGGCTGCTCGAGGATGTTGGGATGCTGGAGCAGGCGGGCCTCGTCGTGCGCATGCCGGCTGGCTGGCCAGGCGCCCGCCCGAGCCGGCCGAGGGTCGAGGCCACCGTCGGCGCCAAGGCGCCGTCGCTGGTTGGGGCTGACCAGCTGCTCGATTTCGCGGTGGAA
>DATJRV010000086.1:0-59322 GCA_035504435.1 Solirubrobacteraceae bacterium | reverse complement strand
GTCTGTCAGCGCGTACTCGCCCTCGCCGCCGGCGTCTGGCACAACTGGCTGCTCTGGGAAGCCGGCCAAATCGAGGATCCCGGCCGCCACTTCACCCACTACGACCACTGAAGCCGTGAATTCGGAATCAGCCATCTAGCTAACTGCTGCTGTCGTGCCATTGACGCGCCTGCTCCTCGAGCGCGCCCAGCTCCGCAGTGGTCGTCAATGCCGGCGCGACATCCATCCCTCTGATCCAGACGAGTCCGCTCGGCAAGGGATTCACTGTCCTGTTGAGCTCGGGACGGACGCCGTCAAGCGCCAGGTCGCGCAAGATCAACGGCATGTTCAGGCCGGCCTGCGTGAAGAAGTGGATGGTTGTGAAAAAGCGCCCGATGTTGATCTCCGTCAGATACGGACGACCGTCCTGACCATAGGTCATGTCCACGCCGAAGACGCCGTGCGGTGTGGGATCGATCGCAAGAATCGAAGCCTGCGCGAGTTCATCTATCTCGGGATCGGCCGCGGTCGCGGCCACGCGGGTTACTCCAGTCACGCCGGCCGGAGCGCGACTGGAGAACGCCCACTCGTAGCGCTTGCGCGTCTGCGCGGCGATCAACTCGCCCTGCCACCAGATCGACTGCCAGGTGACGCTGTCACGCCCGAGCATCCTCGCAGCAGTGAACGCTCCCCAGCCGTCAAAACGGTCGACCCATGCCCGTGCGAGCTCCCGGGACGCGGTTGCGATGGCGCCGCGCCCGCCTCCCCCTTCGATCGCCCGGAGCCAGACTTCGGGCCCGAGACGCTCGAACGCGCGGTCGAGGTCAGCCGGCGAGTTGAGCAGCATCGTCGCCGGCACGGGCAGGCCCGCTGTGGCCCATATCTCGTATGACTGGTGCTTGTCGACGCACGCCTCCACTGTGCGGGGAGCGGGCAGCGGTACATGCACGCCCAGCCCTTCGACCGCGGCGCGGATTCGCGAAACGGCACGGACCTCGAAATCGTGCTGCACGAGCAGCAGCTGGGGCGCAGTCCTATCGAGCAGCGTGAGCAGCACCGGTTCGTAAGCCGGATGGACCGCTTCAGGAACGAGGTGTGCCTCGTCCACGTCTGCGAGGAACAGGTCCGCAGGCGAGGACGACTGGCCGATCACATGATCGTCGCGACCGGATGCTCGTAGCGAGCGGACCACGTTGTTTCCCGGCGCCCCGCCAACGCCGCCAACCTGTATGCGTGCCGGTGGCATCGCCTTAGACTGGGCTGGAGCTGGTCGCGACGAGTCGCTCGGCAGCGACCACGCTGTCGATCTCGCGCCTGAGTCCCTCTGTGAGCGCTAGCCTCTGCCACGGTCCGAGCACCTTCTCCAGCAGCTTTGTGTCGAACCCAATCGACGGTGGAGTCGCGTGATCGCTCAAGTACCTGATGCGACCCAGGAAGCCGACGATCTCGATGAGCGTCTGGGCGATCTCGTTCAGCGTGTACGTGTCCGGCGACGCGAGGTTCAGGATCTCCGGCAGGGCGTCACCGCTAAGCACCAGGCGCCTGATCGCCTCTGCCGCGTCGTCCACATAGAGCAGATCGCGCCGCGTGGTCCCATCCCCGACGACGGTCGGGGGACGACCTTTCATGAGCGCTGTGATCGCCGCCGGAACGAACTTCTCGTAGGCCTGCTCACCGGGCCCATAGAGATGGCCTATGCGCATCGCACACGCCTGATAGCCGCGATCACGCGCGTCCTGTTTGACAATGTGCTCGCCAAGGAGCTTGGAGGCCGCATAAGCATCGATCGGGTGCAGAGGCGAATCCTCACGTAGCCGCCCTGCGTTGCCGGCGCCATATACGTCGGCGGTGCTCGCGAACAGGAACCTGCGCGGGGGAGGGTCCAGCGCTTCGAGCAGCGCCAGCAGCCCTGCCACGTTCGCATCGACGATCTCCGGGAGATTCGAGTCTCCGGCTCGCTTGGTGGTCCACGCTGCCAAATGGACGACCACGTCGGCCTCCAGCCTGGTTGCGCCCACGAGCCGCGGCAGCCTCGCCGAAAGCGGCACGACGGACAGCTGGGTATCCGCGCACAGCAGCGCATGGACGCGCTTGCCCAGAAAGCCGGTCTCACCGGTCAGCAGCACTCGCTGGCTCGTCACGCGCGTGAGCATATCTGCGATCGCGGGGCGCCCTGGGGGGCGCTCAGGACCCCGTATCGCGAATTGACGCCGTGGGCACTTGCACGTCCGCCACGCGAGTGGACGGGCGTACGCCAAACGACCACATCCGGTTGGCAAGGAATGTCAAGGGCGCGGCGATCAAGATCGCGAGCCGCTGGGCGGTCGCAGCCCCGAGCCCGATCGCCGAGTACAACGTCGCGAAGCTCGCGTAGTTGACGACGAAGCTTGCTGCCGCCACCACACAGAAGCGCCGCAGATCGCTGGCGATGCTTCGCCCGCTGGGTGGAAACGCCCACGCTCGAATCAGCGCGAAGTTGAACAGGCCGTTGACCACGAAGACGATCCCGAACGCGAGATATGGTGCGATGCCGACCGCGAGCTCGCCAGCGTAGAATGCGATGGCCAGCAGGTAGCCGCAGCCGGCGACGATCCCGTAACGGATGAGTTGAGAAGTCGGGTGCCTGACGGGCGTAAGACCGAAAGCGCGGATGATCGGCTGCATCTTACGCAGGATACGTGCGCCCACGCGCGCCGGGCGCGCGGGCAAGCACAACGATCAGCGCAAGCCACGCCAGCAGCGCCAGCGCTGCAAATAGGTCCTGAGCAGCGCGTCCGGGTTCGTGGAAGCTCGCTGTGAAGGTGTATTTGCCAGCCGCCAGCCGCCACGTGCGCAGTGGAATCCCGGCGTCGACGGCACGTACCTTGCTCGTGTTCGCTTGCCAGCCGGTGACCGACAGCTCATTCTCGACCATCAGCGACGGTTGCGCGAGGTCCACCGAGTAGCGGATCGATTGTGTGCCGTAGGATTCCGTGCGCACGTACGAGCTGGGCGTCCACGACGTCGCCGCAGGAAGGTGGACAGCGCCCTTGCTGCATCCCACCGCAGCGCAGGGGAAGACGTATGCGTTCCATGGCTGCAGCATGAGACGCAGCCATGCGGGGTTGTGCTCGACGCGCCAAAGCGACCTCTCGATCGTGCCGCCGTAGTCGACCAGGTGATAGCCCGCCGCGATCCAGCCTGTCGCGTCGGGGTCGCTGCCCGTGGGCGCACTGGCCAGTGGAAGATACGGCGGCACGCGCGCCGGCCGACGGGCTGGCGCCTGGGCCAACAGCGCCGGCAGCTTCCGTATGTCGCCATCCCGCGCGCGGTACTGGGCCGCCGCTGCGGGAGGCAGGCGCCACGGCGACGACCCTCCCTGATAGCTGTAAGAGTTTATGTCGCGCACGCCGTCCACTAGCACCAGGCAGGCAAGCGCCACGATCAGCGCACGCGTTGGCAGTCGCACCAGCACCAGCCCAAGGCACGCGAGCGCGACAAGGACGATCAGCCACAAGTCATGCCTCGGCGACGCGTCGGTCGACGGAGCCAGCAGCGCGCCCTCCACCATCAACGCCGTGATCAGACCCGCTCTCCAGGGCAGGCCGCGACGGTCCACCACAACTTGGCGCCAGCCCTCGGCGCCGAGGAGGATCAGCGCGACGGCCACGAAGGCCTTGTATTCGGCGGCGGGGAATCGGCTCGGGAACAGCAGGCGCAGCGAGGCCATCGCTTGGCCTACGATGCCGATCTTGGGAGTCATCGCGAGCACCAACGCAAGCGCCCCGCCGACGACAAGCGGGGCGTGGCGGCGCAGCGTCTCCCAGCGAACGCACGCGAGACCCACGAGGATCGGGATGCCGACTGCCCAGGAGGTGACTGTGCCATCGGACGTCCACGCGAAGTTGTCGAGGAACAGGCCGAGCAGATCGCGCGGCGCCAACGACCAAACGGCTCGAACCGATGCAGTCGGTTCCACCACGCGGTACAGTTCGTGCGCGTGTTCGGCGCGCAGGTAAGGGAGCAGCACAGCCGCGCATATCGTCACGGCGCCGGTCACGGTGAGCACCAACACCCACACATGCCTGCGAAAGGCCAGTCGGCCCTGCATTCGCAATGCCACCGCCGCGTATACGAGGCCGATGATGGCGAAAGCGGGCAACTGACCAGGGTAGGCGCCAGTGGCGATTATCCAGACAAGTGGGGGGATGGCGATCAGGCGAGTCCAGCGACCGCCTGAGTCGGGTGGAGTCAGCGCCCACAGCAGCCATGGGGTGTAGGCGAAGCCCCTGACAATGTCAGCGTGCTCGGCCTCACCGTAGAAGCCGCCGAAGAAGAGGTATGCCAGCGCGGCCAGGGCGGCCCATGACCAAGCCAGCCGGCGCACCCTTGCGAGCGCGAGCATGCCAACGGAGCCGAACAGCACGTGAACGACCTGCACCGCGGTCAGCACGCGCAGGGTGGCGGGTATGTCCAAGCCGCCGAGCAGCCACCATCCGGGGAAATACACGCCTGCTTGTGGATCGACATCGACCGGGAACCCGCTGGCCACGAATGGCGACCACGACAGCAGGTGCCCCCCGGCCGCCGAAGCTGCCACAAAGGCCGGGGTCGTCGTATACGCGCCGACGAAGTCCCAGGGGAACGTCCAGTGTTCGAACAGCTGCTGAAAGAACACGAGCACCGTGATCAGCGCCAAGCCTCCGATGACGAGCGCTGCCTTGAGCATGGGCCCGCGGACGCCATGGGCAACGCCTGCCTCAACGATGCGATCGAGGTCTGCAAAGACGCGCTGCCGGGCGGCTCCCAACGCTGCTGACAAGAGCGGCATAATATCTGTTGGCGTCGGCGGCTCAGACTGAGATCGGCGAGTTAGGGCGGGAGCGCGGTGCGCGGATCGACCCTTTGACGAGAGCAAGCAGCTCTCAGTGCTCGACGTCCGGACGCACGCTACGATGCGAGTCATGAAGGCATTGCCACGGAGCGTTTAAGTCCGTGTGGCGCTGGCGAGTTGCTCACGCAGTGGTGGGAGTGGACCGCAATCGTCGGGGTCTGAGCGGTTGCGCTGGCTCTGGTCCTCAGCTGTCTCGACCGGGTTTGGGGCACCTGCACGCAGATGGTCGCCCCCAGCCCCGTTGCTGCCGTGGCATTGATGAGCGTGGCCGCTTTGATTGAGAGGTCTCGATCCACGAGGTATATGGTTTCCCGACATGTCGCACGCTAAAGCAAGCTGGGTCAGGCCGGTCGGCGCAAGTTCGACGAGTAGCCGGGCGGTCGACGTCTCGGTGATCATTCCGTGCCATCAGCGCGTTGACATGTTGCGACGCTGCTTGGCGTCTCTGAGGCGTGACCGGGATCCGGATATCGCTGTGGAGATTATCGTGCTTCTGAATGGCACACACCCCACGCAGCAGGGGGTTCTCTCGGCAGAGGATGTACGCGACGTCGTGATACTGCGGTGTGACACGAACATCGGATTCGCAGCCGGATGTAATCTGGCGGCGCAGGAGGCGCGAGGATCGGCCCTCATCCTTCTCAATGACGACGTCGAGGTCGAGGCAGGCTGGCTTCGGGCGCTTGTCACGACGCTCGTCGAAGAACCCGAAGCCGGTGCCGTGGGGAGTCGCATAGTGCTGCCGTCCGGCTTGCTGCAGGAAGCCGGTAGCGTGATTTGGAGCGACGGAAGCACGTTCGGAGTAGGACGCGGGCTGCCCGCCAGCGGCAACGCTTATCGTTACCGACGGATCGTCGACTATTGCTCGGCATGTGCCTTGCTTGTGCAACGTGATGTGTGGGATGCGCTTGGAGGGTTCGACGAAAACTATGTACTTGCTTATTACGAGGACGCGGATCTGTGCCTGCGGATCAAGGAGGAGCTAGGACGGACCGTCATATACGAGCCGTCCGCCGTTGTCATTCATCACGAGCACGCGAGCAGCTCTCCCGAGACGCTTGCCTTCTTGTTCAAAGAGAACCGGGAACGCTTTTGTGAGAAGTGGGTAGACCAGCTTCGCGAACGGGAATTGCCAGGACCATTTCAGCCTGCGCGCGTGCAGCAGGCGGTCATGCGTGCGCGCGGCTTGCCCGCCAGAGTGCTAGTGGTAGACGACCGCGTCCCCGACATGCGCATCGGAGGGGGCGGTGGCCGCATGTTCCTCGCCATCCGTGAGCTCGCCGCGTCTGGCTATGCCGTGACAGTCGCTCCATTTGATACACACACCGGCGATCCCTTGCCGCTGGGCCGCCTGGGCATCGAGGTGACACACGAGAACCTGGAGTGTCATCTGTCGCGTCCTGAGATTGTATATGAGGCGGTGATCATCTCACGGCCGAACAACTACCAGAACGCCATCGGCAGCGTCCGTATGCACCAGCCCCACGCTGCCGTGGTGTACGACGCCGAGGCTCTGTATCATCGACGTTTGGAACGTCAAGCTGAACTCACGACAGAGTTCGGCCGTGCGACGATCGTACAAAACGAAGCAGCGCTGGCTCGCGAGCTGGAGTCGGATATCGGCAGAGCGGTAGACGCGGTAGTGTGTATCTCGGAGGAGGAGGCGCAATGGGTGCGCAGCAACGGCGCGACGTGCCGGGTTGAGGTCGTGCCGCCTTTGGACCCGCAGATCGACTTCGGCCAGCGTAGCTTTGGTGAACGGGAAGGTCTGCTGTTCGTGGCCGGGTGGTTGAGCGGCGCCGACTCTCCTAATGGAGACGGGCTGACGTGGTTCGCTCAAGAGGTGCTGCCATTGATAGAAGCGCGCATACCGTGGGTCAGACTTCGCGTCACCGGCGTCAGCCCACCAGAGTCGCTCCTTTGGCTTGAGAGGCCGACCTTGACGTTCACGCGGAGCGCCCGCGACCTGGATGCCATGCATGACGCCGCCCGCGTGGTTGTGGCTCCGCTTCGCTACGGTGCCGGAGTAAAGCTCAAAGCGGTTGACGCGATCGCGCGCGGTGTGCCTGTCGTGGGGACGTCGGTTGGTCTGGAAGGAATTCCGTATCTCGACCAGGAGACTGCCGACGTGACTGACGACCCGGCCGAGTTTGCGCGTGCCACGATCGCGCTGCTCGAGAACAGGCACCTGTGGGAACGCAGGCGAGCGGCGCTCGAGCGACTAAACTTGCGCTGGCATGGTGCCCGCAAACATTGGCCGGAAATACTCGATGACGCGCGCGGCCGTATGCTGCTTGCGTCTCCCGTGGAGGTTCTGAGCAGATGACTTCGGACTACCTGAAGGGTAGTGTCCGCTATGCCCGAGCGGTCGACCTTGACGATCTCGGAAATCCGCACACGCTGGCAGTGCTGATAGCGGGCCGTGAGGGTCGGGTGCTCGACATCGGTGCCGCCACCGGGTCCGTGGCAGGTGCGCTGCGCGAACATGGGGCTCGCGTGTGGGGGGTCGAGATCGACGAGGCCGCCGCGAGTGAGGCCGCAAAGGTGTGCGAGCAGGTTGTGGTGGGGGACGTCGAGCAGCTCGACCTCGACTCCGAGCTCAACCAGCATGAGTTCGATTGGCTGCTGTTCCTTGATCTGCTCGAGCACCTCCGCGACCCGTTGGCTGTGCTCAAGCGCTGCCTGTCGCTGCTCGCGCCGGGGGGACGCGTCCTCATATCTCTCCCAAATGTCGCCCACAGGAGCGTGCGGCTGCAGTTGCTGCGTGGACACTTCCGCTACACCGAGATTGGGCTGCTCGACCGCACGCATCTGCGATTCTTCGATCAAGACTCAGTGCGCGAGCTGCTCGCAGACGCGGGCTTGTGCATCGAAGAGGAGCTGCCGATTCGGCATCCGGCCGATGAAGAGGATCTGGTCCTTGATGACGTCCCGCCTGATCTCGTTCGCGAATTGGACGGCGATCCAACGAGCGACATCTATCAATTCTTCGTCGTAGCGCGATCTGCTGACGCGGTGAGCCGTATGCGCGTGAGTGAAAACGGGCGCGTCGACATTGGTGTGGCGACAACGCTCGTTGGCAGATTGTGGAAGCGGCTGAATGAGCTTGAAAAGCAAGTTCGGGGCGGAGAGCGGTATGTTGGGAGTCTGCTCGAGCAAATCGGCGGACTCGAGTCCCGCGCCGAGCGTGCCGAAGAGCTGGAGCGAGCCATCGCCGAGCGTATGCGCGAGCTTGCCGCCCGTGACCGGGAACTGAAACAGCTGAGGCTTACAGTAGGTCTCAAGGAGCGCCAGCTCGTTGACGTGCGGGAGCAGTTCGCCGGAGTGCGCGATCAACTCGACGCCGCGCAAGCGGAGCTGGCAGGCGCGACGGCCGAGGCAGCCAATGTTCCGCCGCTGCGTGAGCATATCGCCGCGCTCGAGTGGCAGCACGCCGAGATGGTCAAGCGTTTGCAGTATGGTCGCTATCGAGCAGCGGATTGGCTCAGTGGTGTCGTGAAGGGCACGGCTCTGCACAGATTCGCAAGATTCTTCGTCGAGTCCATATTTGGACGCCGGCGCCGCTGAGTGACAAGGGCGTTGAGTTCGAGGTGCGCACTCGTCGTGCTCTGAGCGGAGTGCGCGCCGGGCAATAGGCGTCGCCACGATCGCTGGCATGATCGAGCACGGGATCTAACCGGTTGGCTACGCCGCCCGCCTTAAGTATTTCGCTCCTCTATGTACCTGGTAGGCGGGCCTCCTTTGTACCGCTAGGCTGGTACAGTACGGGGGATGGCCGCCGTGCTCAACCCCTTCATCTGGGACCGCCCGCTCGACGATCCCGCGAAGATCATCGGCATGGAGGCGTTCGCCCACGAGGTGGCGCTGACGCTGAAGGGGCAGACCAACGTGGCGCTGTTCGGGCCGCGCGATACGGGCAAGACGACGTTCACGAACCAGCTGACGTTGGAGCTCGCCAAGCGGCACGGGCCCGATGCGCCGCCGTTCGAGGTCATCAAGGTGAACCTGCAGCGGGTGGTGAGCATCGCGGGGTTCATCGGCTGCGTGCACGACGCGATGACAGGCCACCCGGTGAAGAGCGTGCGCCGCGCCGCGCAGCGTCAGATCGGGGTGCTGGAGAAGGAAATCGGGTTTGACATCAGGGTCGTCAGAGGCTCGGTGCGAAGCTCCGCGGCCAGTCCCGCGCAGGATGTCGAGACGCTGCACGCCCAGCTGCTTGCGCTGCGCTCGGTGGCGGGCCGGCTGGTGGTCGTGTTCGATGAGTTCCAGCGCCTGCGGCACTGTCCCGGCGAGCCGCTGGCGATCATCCGCTCGGCGCTCATGAGCTCGGGGGCCAATCACGTCTCGCTGCTGTTCACGGGGTCGATCCGCAACGCGCTGAAGATGATGCTCGAGAGCTCCCACGAGCCGATCTACGGGGAGGCCGCCCAGATGCGGCTGCCGGTCATCGATCGCGTGGACTTCCTGGAGTACCTCGACTTCCAGTTCCAGGAGACCGGCAAGCCGGCCGACGAGGATGCGCTGAACTACCTGCTCAGCGCGACCCGCGTGCACCCGCGCAGCACGCAGCAGCTGGCCTGGGAGTGCTGGGCGAGCACGCCGGCGCGGCGGCGCGTGACCCTCGCCACGGTCATCGACTCCCACGACCGGCTCGTGCAGACGATCGAGCGGTCCGAGTTCGCGTCCGTGCTCAACGTCCTGATGAGCGGTGACGAGGCGGAGGCCAACGAGGTCAGGGCGCTGCACCTGCTCGCCGACCGCGGCGGGGCAAACGTCACCAGCCGTCCGCTTGCCAGCCGCTACGGGTTCTCCAGCCACTCGCGTGTACCCACTGCGCTCGCGCGCCTGCAGGGGCGCGGGCTGGTCGACGAGCGGGACGGCGTCTGGTACATCGTCGACCCGCTGTTCAGCGAGTGGTTGAGGCGTGCCTCGCCGCTCGTGGACAGGCCGAGCGCCGAGCCCTTCCCTGCCTAGCATGGACCTAATGTACGGTACCGAAGCGTACCCAATACTAGGTACATATTGATGCGCCTCTGCTTCGTGAGCACCAGCCGTGGCAGCTACTTCATGACCGAGCTGCTGTCAGCGATCTCCGTGGCCGCAAGCGACGCGGGATGCGAGGCGGAGCTCGTGTTCGACGCGTTTCCTTCGCTGGAGGAGGACGCGGCGTACGTGGTGGTCCCGCACGAGTTCCACGCCCACGGCGATCCGGCGGGGTTCCCCGACGCTGAGCAGCGAGCACGGACGATCGCCCTGTGCACCGAGAACCCTGGCACCCCGTGGTTCGAGGAGACCTACGGGCTCGTCGCCGAGTTCGCCGCCGCGGTGTCCATCAACCGCTCCAGCGCCGCCGAGCTGCGCCGCCGGGGCATCCCCTGCGAGCACATCCAGCTCGGCTACTCGCCGACGTGGGACTCATGGCACGGCGACGAGTGCGTCGAGCGGGCGATCGACGTGCTGTACCTGGGGGGCGCCGACCCACGGCGCGATCCACTGCTGGCGGGCATCGGCGGGGAGCTGTGGGCGCGTGAGTGCCAGTTCCTGGTCCCGCCCCTGGAGCGGCGAACGCGCCCGCGGCCGGACTTCCTCACGGGCGAGGAGAAGTACCGGAGGCTGCGCTCCACGCGGACGCTGCTCAACCTCCACCGCACCTCCTCCGCGGCGTTCGAGTGGATGCGCTTCCTGGAGGCGATCTGCAACGGCTGCGTGGTCGTCTCCGAGCCCTGCCTCGACAACGAGCCGCTGATAGCCGGCGAGCACTTCCTCGTGGCCGACGCCGATGGCATCGCCGCGGTGCTCGACGGTCTGCTCGACGACCCCGCGCGACTGAAGACGCTGCGCGAGCGCGCCTATGAGTTCATCCGCCGTGAGCTGCCCATGGGTCCTGCCGTCGAGCGGATGTGCGAGCTTGCTCATGGGCTGCCACGACACCTGCCGACCACCCGGCGCTCGGCCTTCTCCAATGGCGCGCCGGCGGCGCCGCCACCTCCCACGGGGGCCGAGGCGAGTCCGCGATCGGCTGAACCGCCGCTCTCCGCCAAGGCAAGCTCCCCGTCGGCGAAAACGTCGCTGCTGCGCCGCCTGCGCCAGGGCGTCCCTCGTCGTGCCGCCACGCAAGCGCGCCACCCGGGCCTCGACGTGCTCGCCACAACCGGGGTCCCTGCGATTGGCACACCGCGCGTAAGCGTGCTGTGCGTGTTCGCACCGGAGCGCGAACGACAGGCTGTCGCTGCGCTCGCCAGCGTCGCTGCCTCGCGCTACCACCAGCTCGAGCTGCTGGCGTTGATCGCCGACGCCTCGCGCGATGGGGCTGGTTCCGTCCTGGCGCGCTTCCTCGGCGAACATCCCGCGCTCGCGGCCGATCTGCTGCGCCGGGAGCTCGACGACGGCGTGGCAGCTGCCCGCAACGCGCTGGCCGAACGCGCGCGCGGCGAGTTCCTGTTCACGCTGGACGCCGACGGAGGCATCTATCCCTCGACGCTCGAACGCCTCGTACGGGTGCTCGACGCCCACCCGCAAGCGGCATTCGCCTACCCGATGGTGGGCGGCTGGGAAGGGCAGCGCCCCGTCGAGCTGCTCAGCTCGCTGCCGTGGGAGCCCGAGCGGCTGCGCGCCGGCAACTGGATCGACGGCATGGCGCTCATCCGCCGCAGCCGCCTGCTGGAGCTCGGCGGCTACAGCGCCGACCTCCGTCTTGCCGGCCTCGAGGACTTCTACCTGTGGTGCCGCTTCGCCCAGGCCGGAGCCGACGGCGTGCACGTGCCGCAGGTGCTCGCGTGGCGGGCGCGCACGGCCGGCGCCGAGACGCCCGAGCAGTCGGCGCTCATGCGGGAGCTGTTCCCTGGGCTGCTGGCGACGTAGCGCCCGCACGCGGCACGAATGGGGCCTGCTGCCCCTGCGCGTGCGGCGGATCGATCGCGTGCGGCTGCAGGCCGATCTGCCGATCCTCACTCAGTTGGCTGCGCGTTGAGCCGAGCGCAGCCAGTCGGGCTCGCAGCAGGACTGCCGATACGCTTCCACAATGGACAAGCGCATGGAAGAGCGTGCCACGGAGGCCCGCTACACGATAGCACAGGCCGCAGAGCTTGTGAATCGACCGCCTAACGCCGTTCGTCGGTGGAGCCTTGGTCATCGTAGAAAATACCACGGCGAAGTGAAGATCGACAAGCCGCTTATAGAAGCCGATGGATCGGCGGCATTGCCGCTGTCACTCCTGAATCTGCTGGAGCTACAGTTCCTTTCGGACTACCGCAACGAAGCGGCGCTGCAAGCGATCCGACGCGCCTTGGAGTTCGTGGCGAAGGAACTGAAAGTGCCACGCCCGCTCATTTCGGTGAAGTTCCACGTGCGGGGTGGCGAGCTATTTGCAAAGTTCGCAGAAACGCAGGAGTGGGACGTTCTGGTCAATGCGTCCGGCGGGGGCGGCTCGATCATGCTTGACAAGCTGACTGATCGCGTCCGGGTCATCACGGGCGACATCGACTATGACCGTGAGATTCTTCACCGATGGTGGTTCAAGGGTCGTTCGGTTCCCCTATATGTTGACACGCGGGTGGCCGGCGGTCTGCCCATCACGGCCGACACAGGCGTACGTCTGGACGCCATCGTTGCCCGTCATGCAGGTGGCTATGCGAATTACCAGATTCAAGAGGACACCGGCGCGACCGAAGCCGAGGTTGTCGCTGCGATTCTGGCCGCGTGATCGATCGGCTCTACGTCGAGAATGACGTCGGGCGCTCCGTTATGGAGGCCATCAACCTGTTCTCGCCGAAGCACGGCGTCACCGCCGTCTGGCAGCATGCCATACACCCGGAGATGCAACGGACACAGAAGGGCGATGAGTGGTGGATCAAGGACATCGCCCGCCAGAACATGGCGATACTCACCCAAGACCGGAGGCTGCTAGGCATCCAGCAGGCAGCCGAAGGCAGAACGACGAGTGAGAGGCAAGCTGTCATCGACAGCAAGGCGCATGTAATCGCATTCGGTCAAGCGAAATACAGCGACTGGGACAAGCTGCGCTGCCTACTCAACCATTGGGACGCGGTGGACAAGATGCTGAGAGAAGCGGGTCCGCGAGCCGTCACGCTACTGCTGAGCCGCGCAAGCCCTATCGAGCTACCGTAACTGGAAGCGGAGCGCCACGCCCAGCCCTGCGACGGGGTGCTCTCCGCAAGCGATAGGCGCCGCTATCTACCCGAACGCCAGCGCTGCCACCGCCAGGCCGAGCTCGCGCCCGTCCGCGCGCTCACCCGAGTCCCGCCGGTCGGGGTTCGACCAGGTGGTCGGCGCGTCGAAGCTCACCACGTACTCGCCCGCGGCCAGGTGCAGCGCCAGCGTCTGCTCCTGCCAGTCGGGCGCCCGCCGCACGAGCTCCGTCGACCACACCGCCTCGCGCGCGCCCAGCGGCCGAGCCGACACGGCCACGCGCTCGTTGGGGCCGGGCGGGAAGCGGTAGGTGAGCAGCGCGCTGCCGGCCTCGCGCTCGAGGCGCACGAGCACGGCGGCGTGAGCGCTCGCCCACCTGAACTCGCGCCCGTGATCGTCCTCGGCTGCGAACCAGCCGCATACGAGTTGCCCGCTGGCGGCGGGCGAAGACATGTCCACGCCGCCGGTGGGGATCTCGTATGACTCCTCGAAGCACATTCGCTCCAGCGCGAAGCCGAGCGAGCGGGTGTCGCGCGGAGGGTCTGACCAGCCTCGCCGCACGCTGAACAGGACTTCGTAGTCGCCCGTCGTGAGCGCCACGGGATGGCGCTCACGGCAATGCTCCATGGCCCGCCAGGGCAGGTGGGCGGACCACACGTCGAGCAGCGGCTCGGCCGCGTCGGGCCGGCGTATGCGCAGGTCGATGCCGCCTGTGTCCACCGGCGCGTTCGAGTAGCTCAGCACGAGCCAGCTGGTGGGCGCCTGCAGGCGCATCAGCGCGCCCGCGTGCACGCCCGTCCAGCGCTGCGCGCGTCCGCCGGGGCGCTCCAGCGTGAACCATCCGTACAGCAGCTGCTCCTCGCTCCTCGCCTCTGCCATGTCGAGGACGTTGCTCGCGCTCTGCGGACGTGGCGTGCGCCGCGGTGGCAGTCCGGCCGGGAAGCGGTCTCCCCACGAGCGATCGACCAGCTGCGCCGGCACCTGCGCGGTCAGGTGCCGCAGGCGCCGGCGCTCCGCGAGCGTGCTCGCCAGGTTGCGCGCGTTCCAGGCCATCGCGCGCAGCTTCACGCGACGGCGGCGCGTGTCCGCGCGGAGCGTCGCCCAAGCCTCGTGCACGGCCCAGCGACCCAGGGAGCGTACGCTGGCATGCTTGAGCACGACGCGCACGCGGTGGCGCTCGCACAGCAGCCGCCTGCGCTCGGTCTCGGCATCCGCGCCGCTGAGGCCGTGGTCGACCCACGCGTCCGGCGCGACGACCACGCGATAGCCGGCGCGCCACAGGCGGATGCCGTAGTCGACGTCGTCGTAGTAGTTGACCATGCGATCGTCGAACGGGCCGGCCCGCTCCAGGGCCGCGCGCCGGAAGGCCATGCCGCAGCCCATCGGGTACAGCGCCTCGTCTGCGAGCTCGGCGGTTTCATACGGCTCGTTCATCGACAGGTCCGCCGACCAGCCCTGGCGGTTGACAGTTCCGCCCGCGCCGTTGATCACGAGCGGGTTGTCGGCGTAGAACACGGTCGAGGCCACGCCGCCGACGTCCGGCCCGGCGTCGAAGGCGGCAACGACGTTGCTCAGCCAGTCTACGGCGGCGAAGCCGTCCGCGTCGACGAACGCCACGATCTCCCCCCGCGCGCGCTCCAAGCCGAGGTTGCGCGCATGCGGGCAGCCACAATTGAGCGGGCTTCTCACGACATGTACGGCGCCGCGCGCGGCTGCCCGCCGTGCGATCGCGAGCGTGTCGTCCTGCGAGCCGTCGTCGACGACGACGAGCTCGTAGTTGGCGTAGTCCTGGGCGAGCAGCTGATCGAGGCAGCGCCCCAGCACGTCCGCGGAGTTCCAGCACACCACGATCACGGACGCCAGGGGAGACGCGGCCGCAGCACCGGCGAGCCGAGCGCCGCGGTCGTGCCCGTGCCGCTGCGAGCGCATCAGCTCGCGCAGCTTTCGCTGCTCGGCCGTCCATCGCTGCGAGTCCACGCCGGCGGCTGTCAACGCACGCGGTGGGCGCTCGTTAGAGGTCCTCGGCGATGTGCGGCGCCTCGCGGTTGAAGTACCAGAAGCCGAGCGCAAAGATCACCAGCACGAAGGCCAGCGGCTCGAGCAGGGCGCCCCAGCTGCCGAGCGCCTGCCCGGCGCTGTAGGCCGCGTGGACGATCATCGCGTGGCGGAACTGCTGGAAGACGGTGACCAGCGGATTGAGCGTGTAGATGTGCCACAGCAGCTGGTGATTGGGCGGGTGCGCCAGCGCCGGCA
This sequence comes from Solirubrobacteraceae bacterium, assembly GCA_035504435.1. GTDB lineage: Bacteria > Actinomycetota > Thermoleophilia > Solirubrobacterales > Solirubrobacteraceae > Palsa-744. The sequence goes on along the minus strand of DATJRV010000086.1, from coordinate 44,069 downwards.
CGTGTGCTGGGCTGTTGATCAGTTTTTCGCGGATCACTTCGATGGGGAGGATCACCGGGGAGGCGTAAAAGAGGATCTGGCTGAACACTTCCCAGATCGGTTGGATGTCGCGGAAGCGCACGAACAGGGCTGACAGCAGCATCGCCGTGCCGGTGGCGAGCACTGCGAGCATCGCGATGATCAGCGGCAACTCCAACCAGCTGAGCATCGGGCGCACGCCGGCGGCCAGCGCGAAGATCATCACCACGAGCAGGTTCAGGGCCAGGTTGAAGAGCGACAGGAGCACCACCGACAGCGGGATCGCCAGCCTGGGAAACTGGATCTTGCGCACGAGGTTCTCGCGTTCGACGACGCTGCGCACCGCTCCCCCGGTTGCTTCCGCGAAGAACGTGAACAGCACGATCGTGCCGAGCATCTGCACTCCATAGAGCTGTTCCCCCGGTTTGCCGCCTTTGCCGACGTGGCCGATCACCACGAAGAACACGTACAGGACGCTGAACAGCAGCAGCGGGCGCATCACCTGCCACACGTAGCCGAGCGCCGAGCCGAAGAACTTGAGTTTGAATTCGCTGCGCGCGATGTTGTACGTGAGGTGCCAGAAGCGCGACCAGCTGTCGCTGAGCGCGCGCGGGCCGCGGATCGGCTGGCCGACCGGCTCGGACAGCGCCGGCGCGCTCATCGCGCGAACCCGACCTCAGGCAGGCTGCCCGCGGCGGGCGCCGCCACGCGCATGACGTCGGTCTCCACCGGGATCTCCACCATGCCGCCGCTGGCGGTCACGCCCGAGACCACGAACGAGAACCCACCGGCGTAGCGGTCGATCACGTCGAGACCTTCGCCGCGGTGGGTGACGGTGAGCACCGGGTGATAGCGCCCAGGCGCGAGCATGTTGTGGAACGAGAACGAGAACAGGGCAAGCTCGTCCGCCTGAAAGCTGCCCGTCCGCTCCCGGTCTTTCGCGGTCGTGGTCACCACCACCGGCTGGCGCTGCTCGTTGAACAGCGTCAGGCTGAGCGCCGGGTCGAGCACGTCGGCGTTGAAGCCGATCAGCACCTTCAGCGTCAACGGCTCGCCCTGGGGCGCGACACTCTGGCGATCCACGGGGTCATCGCCGATCCACACGTCGCTCACCCGCGCCGTCCCGTCGCCCATGCGCGCGCTGCCCACGCCGTCGTCTTCCTCGCCGACCGCGCGCCCGAAGGCGAGCTCCAGATAACGGTCGGCCACGTCGCGCGGGTCGCCGACGCACACCATCTCCCCGCGCTCCAGCAGCATCGCGCGGTGACAGAAGCGCGTCACCGCGCTCATGTCGTGCGTGACGAAGACGATCGTGCGCCCTTCCTCGCGCATGCGGTTGAACACGTCGAAGCACTTCTGCTGGAAGGCCGCGTCGCCGACGGCCAGCACCTCATCGATCAGCAGGATCTCCGCGTCCACCTGGATCGCCACCGAGAAGGCCAGGCGCACGTGCATCCCGGAGGAGTAGTTCTTGAGCTTCAGATCCTGGAACTCCTCCAGTTCGGCGAACTCGATCACACGCTGGAAGCGCGAGCGCGCATCGCGCGGGGACAGGCCCAACATGATGCCGTTGAGCGCCACGTTCTCATAGGCGGCAAGGTCGGGGTTGAAGCCGACGCCGAGCTCGATGAAGGTCGACAGGCGTCCGTTGCACCAGATCTGCCCCTGATCGGTGCGGTAGATCCCCGCCAGGCACTTCAGCAGCGTGCTCTTGCCGCTGCCGTTGCGCCCGACGATGCCGAAGAACTCCCCCGGCGCCACCGCGAAGGAGATGTCCTTGAGCGCGTACAGCTCTTCGTGCCGGCTGCGGCGCAGCGGATGCAGCGCGCGCTCCTTGAGCGTGTGCGTCCGCTCCTCCGGAATCTTGAAGCGCTTGTGGACCCCCTCCGCGGCGAGCGCCGGCGGCCCGATGAAGGCTGTTTTCTGGCTGGACACGTTTATGGAGGGTATAGCGAGGAGCGGTGCGTTGAGGAGCGGTGCGCGGTCCAAAGCGCTACTGGAGTCTGGTCCAAAACGCTACCAATGTATGGTCCAAAGCGATAGTGGCAAGCGGTCTAAGGCGCTAAAGTACGGCTTGTGGCACCACGCTACGTCCCTCGCATCGTAGACAGCTGGCTGCGCGAACTCTTCAGTGAGCTCCCCGCCTTGTTGATAACCGGTCCTCGGGCGATCGGAAAGACCACAACGGCCGGGCGTTTGGCCACCACCGTTGTGCGCCTCGACCGAGAGGCGGAGGCCGAAGCTTTCCGCTATGACCCCGATGTTGCGCTGAGCCTGCTGCCGGAGCCGGTGCTGCTTGATGGGTGGCAGATGGTCCCCGAGGTTCTCGGAGCGGTCAAGCGCGCCGTCGATGAGGGAGAGGGAGCCGGGCGCTTCCTCATGACAGGCAGCGTGCGTGGCCGCCTCGACGCTCCAACATGGCCTGGGACGGGGCGGCTCGTGCACGTGCGCATGTGGGGGCTCACCGTGCGGGAGATACTCGACTTGCCGCCACGACCCCTCTTCCTCGAAACGCTCGCCCAGGCGGATCTGGCGGCATTCCAGGTTCCCGGCGACCCTCCCGATCTGCGCGGCTACGTCGAGCTCGCGCTGCGCGGCGGATATCCCGAACCCGCCCTGCACTTGGACGGCCGCCCACGCGCATTGTGGCTCGGGAGCTACCTCGAGGAGCTCTTCACGCGCGACGCCGAGAACCTAGACGGCCCTCGCGATCCAGTGCTGCTCAGACGCTACTTCGAGGCGCTGGCCGTGAACAGCGCGGGTATCGCCACCGACAAGACCATCTACGACGCCGCCAAGATCAGTCGCTCGACGGCCGTCGCCTATGAGCGACTGCTTGCCAACCTATTCGTGCTCGATCTGCTTCCAGCTTGGAGCACGAACAGGCTGTCACGCCTGCTCAAGACGAGCAAGCGCTTTCTGACTGACGCATCTTTGCTTGCTGCGACGCTTGGGCTGGACGAGCTGGCGGTCATGCGCGACGGAGCCCTGCTGGGGCGCCTGATCGAGACGTTCGTGCTGGCCCAGATCAGGCCGCAGTTGGAGCTGAGCGGTTTCAAGCCGCGCCTGTATCACCTGCGTGAGAAGAACGGGCGCCATGAGATCGACCTGATCGCCGAGCTGGCGGCCGGTCATGTGGTGGCGATCGAGGCCAAGTCTTCCGCTGCGCCCAAGCGCGCAGACGCCAAGCATTTGGAGTGGCTGCGCGATCTGCTCGACGAGCGCTTCCTCGCCGGCGCGATCCTGCACACAGGGCCACGTCCGTTCCAGGTCTCCGAGCGCATCCTCGCCCTGCCGATCGCTTCGCTATGGCAGTGATCAGCGACCCTCGTGCTTTGGCCCGCGCACCACGCGTGCAAACACGCGCGCCGCGAGGAAGGAGCGCGCCAGCGCCCCAAACACGAGGCGGCTCGTGCGCGGGTGGGCGCTGAGGGCCAACAGCGCCCGCTGCAGGCCGTCCGGCAGCGTCCCGTGCGGCCCGATCAGGCTCAGGCCGGAGCCGACCTCGGCGTTCAGCTCGTCGTACATGCGCCGCGCGTGCTCGCGCTCGCGCACGAGCTGCGCCACTTCCAGCTCGTGCTCGACGCTCAGGCGCCGTTCGCGCTCGGGGATGTCGCGGCTGAGCGTGGCCGCGTCGCGCACGGGCGCGAGCGCGGCCTGCCGGTAGATCTCCACGAACGCCTCGGCCGCCGCCTGCCAGCTCAGCTCGCGCGCCGCGGCCGCCAACGCGTCCACGTGTCGGGCGCGGGCATCCGCGTCGGTGAGCAGCGCGTGCACGGCGGCGGCGCTCGCGTCCGCGTCCCACGGCACGATCGTCGCCGTCCCCGCCGGCGCCTCCTCGGCCAGCGAGGACTGCGCGGCGAACACGCACGGCACGCCGCCCAGCGCCGCCTCGAACGGCACCAGGCCGAAGCCCTCGTACACCGACGGGTACACGACCGCGCCCGCGTGCGCCAGCAGCCACGCCTTCTCGGGCTCGCTGACGGCTCCCAGCGACACCACGGCGTCGCCCAGCTCCGCGTGCGCGGCCAGGAACGCGCGCTCGAGCTCCAGCGAGGAGCCGATCGGGATGTGCGTGCCGGCGAGCACCAGGCTCCCGCGCCAGTCGTGGGCGGCGCGCAGCGACGCGAGCAGGCGCAGCGCGAACAGCCTGTTCTTGTGCCGGAAGTCCGTGCCCAGGCACAGCAGGAAGCCGTCCGCCAGCTCCGCGCCGGCCGGATCGTCCAGCTCAGCCGGGCGCTGCGGCTCGACCGTCGTGCGGTGGTCGAGACCGGGCGGCACGACCCTGATGCGCTCCTCGTCCACCAGCGCGTCGGAGAGCAGCTCGCGACGCGTGTGCTCGGAGAACACCACCACCCGCTCCGCGGCGCACAGGCCGTGGCGGCTCGCGCGGCGGTAGTCCTGCCAGCTGTCCGCATCGGCGAAGTAGCCGGGGTTGCGGTAGGCGATCAGGTCCAGCTGGCTGAGCACGAAGCGCTCGCCCAGCGCCAGCGCCAGCGCCACGTCTTCGGGCGAGAAGGTCTGCTGCGGGCGGTGAAACAGCGTGCTCCGCGGCGCGCAGGGCGAGAGCTCCTCGAACGCGAGGATCTCGGTCGCCGGCAGCTCTTCCAGCAGCGCCAGCGTCGCCGGGTCGATCCGCTCCGTGCGCACCAGCAGCCGCAGCGCCAGCCGCCCGGTGGCGGCCAGCGCGCGGATCAGCTCGAGGATGTGCACCTGCGTGCCCGTCACCGCGCCGTCCAGCGCGCGTGCGTCGAGCGTCACGTCCATTCGCGCGCGCGGCCCGCGGGCGGCCTCCAGGGCGAGCGCCAGCACGCCCGAGTCGGCGAGCGCCCGGCGTTCGCTCAGCTGTGGATGGCGCTGCTCGAGCGTGTCCGGCAGCTGCTGTGCGCCGGCCTCGCCGCCGGGCGCGAGCCGCTGCACGAGCACGTCGTCGGCGGCCACGTGCGCGAGCCCGGCGAGCACGCAGCGCTGCGCGAAGTCGACCTCCAGCGCCCAGCGCAGCTCGAGCTCCTCGTCCAGCTCGCCCACCAGCTCGAGCGCCTCGCGGCGCACATACACGCACGGCCCGGCGGCGGCGCTCAGGCGCGGTCGCAGCGCGAGCCCGCTGATGGCCAGCTGCTCGCTCAACCGTGCGAGATCGGCGCCGGTCGTCTCGTCCTGCCCGCCGATCGCAAGCGCCTCGCCGATCGCAAGCGCCGTGCCTTGGTCGGCGAGCGCGCTGGCGGTGGCCGTGTTCGAGTCCGCCCGCGCGTCCACGCGCATGCGCTCGAGCCAGCCGGCGGTCACGCAACAGGGTTCGCTGACGACCACGACGTCAGCGGACGCGAGCCGCGCGAGCGCCCGGTTCACCGCCTTGCTGGAGGGCTCGATGACGAGGATCGCGGCTGCCGGCCCGGCGTGCGCGCGCACGGAGCGCTCGCATCGCTCCACGTCCGCGCGTCGCCCCGCGGCTGCGATCACCACGCCGACGCCTGCGCGCGGATACGTGTGGCTCGTGGAGGGCAACTCGTTCGTGATCTCGGCTTCAGCGGCGGAGCAGCCAGCCTAGAACAGTCCCGCGATCGCCGGTCGGGTCGGCGATAATGGCTGGCGCCCAGCCCTCGATGAGCCCCGCTGAACAAACACCTCAGGCGCTTCGCCCGCAAGCGATCGCGCGGTTGCTACGCCGGGGCGTACGTCCGCTGGCACATCGCGCGCTGTGGCGGCTGGCTCCAGCGTACGCCGCCCGCCGCTCGACCCGCGCCGGACTGCCGGCCAGGTTGGCGCAGGTGCAGGCCGAAGTCGAGCACATCGGCGAACGCCACGCAGAACAGCTCGAGCGCCTCGAGGATCTCGCGCGCGAGCTGATCCTCACCGCCGAGTCGCTACGACGCGCCATTGCCGACGCGGATGTCGCGGCGGGGGTGCTGGACGGCAAGCTCGAGGCGATCGAGGCGCAGCTGAACGCGCGGCGCGACCGGAGCGACGGCTGATGCGCGTCCTCACGCTGGTGACGCCCGACACCATGCCCCAGGCGCACGCGCTGGCCGAGTCGCTGCGCAGCCACCAGCCGGACTGGTCGCTGGAGCTCGTGATGGTGGCCGGCGATCGCGTCGTGGCGGCTGCGCAGCGTGAGCAGTCGCTGCCCGTGCGCTCAGTCACGCGCGAGCTCGACCTGGATGTCGAGGTCCTGCTCGCCCGCTACCAGCACGAGGACCTCACCGCGCTGCTCGTGCCACAGCTGCTGCGCCACTACGCCAAGCAGGCACAGCAGCCGGTCGCGCACCTGCCGAGCAGCGTCTGGGTCGTTGGCCAGCTGACGGCGCTCGAGCAGGCGCTGCGCACCCGCGACGTGCTGCTCGTGCCGCGGCTCACCACAGACGTGCCCGACGATGGCCTCGAACCGTCGCGCAAGCAGATGCAGCGGGCGGGCAGGATGGACGAGACGGTCATGGCGGTGCGCAGCACCCCCGCGGCGGACGCCTTTCTCGCCTGGTGGCAGCGGCGGGTGCAGGACATCCTCGGCTCGCTCGACGCGCGCCAGATCGGCGCCCGCCCCGAGGATCGTCCGTGGCTCGCGCGCTATCTCGAGCTCGCGCCCGCGCGCTTTGCCAGCGCCGTGCTCGACGACCCAGGCTGCAACCTCAGCATGTGGAACCTGCACGCCCACCTGCTGGAGCTCGCCGGGGAGGGCGTCATCGTCGACGGTCGCTGGCCGCTTCACTTCCTGAACCTCCCCGGCTTCGATCCCGCCAAGCCCCATCGCCTCAATGCGATGGCCAGCAGGGCGCGCGTCAGTCGCTCGCCGGCGCTGCGCGCGCTGTGCGAGCGCTACGCGCAGGCGCTGCGCGCGGCCGGCTGGCGCAACGTCGACTTCAGCCAGCACATCGGGCGGCGGCTCGCAGACGGGCTCGTGTACGACGAGGCGCTGCGCGCGATGCACGCGACGGCGCTCGCGCTGGGCGAGCCCTTCGCGGACCCGTTCACCCAGCAAGGCAGCGACGCGTTCCTCGCGTGGCTGAAGGCGCCCGCGCCGCGCGGCGCCGCGTACGGCATCAACCGCTACGTCTTCCATCGCGTGGCACGCGAGCGCGCCGACGTGCTGCGCGCCTACCCCGACATCGACGGCGCCGACGGCGCCGGCTTCCTCGCCTGGTGCCGGGCGTTCGGGGTGGCGGAGCTCGCGATCCCGCCGGCGTTCCAGCCCCCGCCGCCGGGACAGGTGTCGCCGACGCGGGTGCCGCCGCAGCCCGCGCCCATCTCGGCCGCGCCCGCCGTCTCACCCGCGACCGACGCCTCGTCCGCGACCATCGCACCCACGCCCGCCACGTCGCGCGCGAGCGACGCGGCGGCGCGACTGGCGTCTGCGTCGGCGTGCGCGGACGGCGGCCCGGCGGTGCGCTTGACCGGGTACCTGGGGCATGCGCTGGGGCTGGGGGCGGCGGCGCGCGGCTATGCCCACGCGCTGGGCGCCGCGGGGGTGCAGGTGAGCACGGTGAGCGTGCCGCTGCATCACATGCCGCTGCCGGTGGAGCTCGAGGCCGACTACGGCCGGCATCGCTTCGAAGACCTCATCCACGCAGGTCGTCACGGCGTGGAGATCGTCGCCGTCAACGCAGACGAGCTCCCCGATTTCGTCGAACGCCTGGGCGAGGGCTACTTCCAGGGACCACGCATCGGCATCTGGGGGTGGGAGACGAACACGATCCCCGACCGCTGGCAGCGCGCGTTTGCGCTCGTGGACGAGATCTGGGTGTACTCGCGCTTCATGGCCGAGAACATCGGCGCCGTGGCGCCGGTCCCGGTGCTCGCGCTGCCGCCGCCGGTCGTGCCACCGGCGCACGCCACCGCACCGCTGCGCCTGGGCGTGGCTGACGGCTTCCTGTTCCTGTTCGTGTTCGACTACCTGAGCACCATCCAGCGCAAGAACCCGGTGGGCTTGATCGAGGCGTTCAAGCTCGCGTTCGCCCCCGGAGAGGGCCCGCAGCTGCTGATCAAGACCATCAACGGGCCGCTGCGACCGCTCAGTGAGGAGGAGGTCCTGTGGGCGGCCGACGGGCGCCCGGATGTGCACGTTGTGGACAGCTCGCTCACCAGCGCCGAGCTGGACGGCGTGATGGCCGCGTGCGACTGCTACGTCTCGCTGCATCGGGCGGAGGGCTTCGGGCTGACGATCGCCGAGGCGATGGCGATCGGCAAGCCGGTGATCGCCACCGGCTACTCGGGCAACGTGGACTTCACGAACGCGCACAACAGCTACCTCGTCGACTACACGATTGGACGCGTGGGCCCCGAATGCGAGATCTACCCGCCGGAGGGCGAATGGGCGCAGCCCAACGTCGAGCACGCGGCGCAGCTGATGCGCGCGGTCTACGAGGACCGCGCGCAGGCGGCTCGGCTCGGCGAGCAGGCACGCGCGGACATCGCGCGCGTGCTCTCGACCGAGGCGACGGGTGCAGCCATGCGCGCGCGACTGGAACAGCTCACGCGCAAGTCGAGCTGAGACGCACCACGGTGCCCACCCGTTCGGCCGGGCTGGCTTGGCGGGGATGAATTCTGAGCCTCCGTGTGATCAGGCAGCGATCTCGACCTGGGGCGGCGGGAGCATGCGCAGGAAGTCGGCCGGCAGCCTGCCGCTCGCTTTCCAGAACTCCAACCCCACTATCTCGCCGGTACTTGGATCGAGTTCCCGCAGACCAGCTTCAGTCTCTTCGGCCACAGCCGTGCTCGGGTCATAGCCCTCAAAGCGCACCCAGGCGATGTCCGCCTCGGCGTCGTAGTGACCATCGATCCTCATAGCCATAGGCTAGCGGCGCCGCCACACCGTCACAACGCGCGCAATCAACGGATCGTCGCCATCCGGATGCTCGTAGGCGATCACCATCCGCCCGGCAATGACTCGCCACTGGGCTGTGCCTGCGTTGCGCCGCCGCTCGCGGTGACGTTCCAGCAGCACCGACTCGACATCTCGGCGGGCGAAGCCGAGATGCTGCGCCTTATCGAGCGCGTGGAGGGTCCAACGGACGGAGATTGGATCGGTGGGCAGAGGTTGGCAGGCTAGCGCCAGCCCCCGTCGCAACTAGCACTCTCGCGCTCCCCGTTCGAGGCCAGATCACCGGGCGGGAGTGGTCAAGGGCAAGCTGCAAACCGGCTCCGCTACTCAGACTCCGAAATGCGGGCTCCCCAACTGACCTCGCCAAGCAACGCTGCAGGCATCAGGGCGAGCTCGGCGCCGGCAGCGCGTTCGCCGGTGCCCCGCCGGCCTTCAGCACCTCCATCCACTCATAGCCCACCGGCGCCGCGCACACCTGCTCGGCGCGGCTGCCCGGCGCCACGTACACGCGGTCGTCATACTCGTTTTCGCGGTTGAACACGATCACGCCGAGCGTGCGCGAGGTCGTTTCGCCGGGCTGGCCGTCGCCCGGATGTAGGTCGCCGCCGCCACGGACGATGCGGAGGGTGTGCCGGCCGGCCTTCAGATTGGTGTGGCCCACGAACAGGAACTGGTCTGGATAGCGCTCTTCGTAGCCGATGCTCGCGAGCCGGTGCCCGTCGATGTAGAAGGTCAGCGGACGGCCGATCGAGCCCTGCAGCCACACTCCATAGTGGGTGCTCTGGGGCAGCACGAAGCTCGTGCGCAGTTCGCCCGCGCCGTACAGCGCCAGCGAGCTCGGGCTGGCGGCCCCCCAGTAGACCGGGTGGACGGTTTCGACCGGGTTGACGACCGCCAGCACGGAGGTGCGCGCGTACGCGACCTCCGCGCCGGGGCCGGCCTTGCGCACGTGTTCGACGATGTTCTTGCAGAACAGCGCGCTGCGCTCGTGCGGGAGGTTGGACAGCGGCAGGTGCTCGACGACCGTCGAGGATGGGCGGTCGCGACGCCAGACTTCGAAGTAGCGGGTCGTTTCGAGGAGGTCGTAGTTGCTGGGCGCGCGGCTGGCGGTGGGCGAGCGCGGCTGGATGATCAGCGGGAAGCTCTGCAGGAACGACGGCACCAGCTGGTTGAGGTCCCAGCCGAAGCTCATCCCGCCGGGCACGACGATTCCGGGCAGCACCTGGAAGCGCAGGTTGGCAGGGTTGACGATCGTGCTGCCGTCCTCCTGGCGCAGGAAGTACTCGGCGTACTCGTCGAAGTAGGGGTCGAGCGTCGGGCCCTGGCCCTTGTAGCGCGCCCCGATTGCAGCCAGGTCGCGGTAGCGCGCACCGGGCGCAAGCGTCGTGTCGCGGTAGATCACGGCGTTGCCGTACAGCACCGAGCCGGCCACGACCAGCACAGCGAGCCATGCCGAGGCGCTCACCAGGCGGCTGCGGCTGGCCTGCAGCGCGGCGATGCCCACGAACGCGAGCAGCACGACAAACGCAGCCGTGATCGTGAAGGCCTTCAGCTGGATCCACGGCCCGGTGTGTTCGAGGTAGTACAGCAGCGCGATCGCGGCGCTCGCCGCTACCACGAGCACCAACCCGCGCCTGCGCACGACCGCGGCCACGACGCCGAGCGCCGCCAACGCGAGCATGATCACGTCGAAGATGTGGCTCGGCGTGGGGTTGGCCAGGGGGTAGCGATAGTCGCCGGTGAGCCACACGCCCGCGCTGGACCAGCGCGACACGGGCGCCGCGAGGTTGCCGTCGCCGAGTTCCACCACGCCGCCGACCGCCGAGCCCGCGACCGTGTACAGCTTGCCGGCCGTGATCACCCCGGGCAGCGACAGCAGCACACCGGCCACCGCGAACACCCCCCAGCTCGCCAACGCCTCGCGGTGGCCCGCGCGTTTCGCCAGCGAGACGATCAGCATCCCCACCAGCAGCAGGCCCAGCCACGGCACAATCCCCAGGCTGAACGCGCCGAACGCCGCCGAGCAGGCGACCGCGAGCGGCACCGCCCGCCGGCGGGACCCGGTGCCGGGCAGACCCTCGCTGGCGACGGCGATCACGATCATCAGCGTCGCCGCGGTCGTCAGCTCCTTGATGCCGGCCTCGAGCGAGTACGCGTACAGGATGTTCGGCTGGATCGCCACCGTCGCGCCGACGCAGCGCAGCAGCGCGTTGCGCGTGACGCGTCCGAGCATCGAGAAGATGGCGAGCGCCCCCATCGCGGCGGTGTAGGCCAGGTACGCCTGGTAGGAGAACGCGATGTTCGAGCGCGCCAGCTGCGAGATCCCGCCAAGCGTCGCCTGCCCGCCGGCCGGATAGCCGATCGCGAGTAGCTTGGTCACGACGATGTTGAAAGACGAGTTCCCGTTGGTGGGCAAGGCGCGCCCGGCTTCGATCAGATGCTGTGAGAGGTCCATCTGCAGGGCGATGTCAACGATGCGCGTGTACCCAGTCCAGCCGACGCTTCCCGTCAGGAAGACCGGCCCGCCGACCGCGGTGAAGGCGGCCAGCGCGGCGAGCGCCGGCCATACCCATGCGCCCAGGGCCGGGCGGCGCACGCGCGCACGGCGTACGAATAGCTCCCACGCGTAGCCGGCCAGCGCCGCCACCGCCACACTCGCCCCGGTCGCCGGGGCGAGCCATTTGTAGGAGGTCGTGAAAGAGCAGATCGCGACCACCAGCGCGAACCCGACGGGCGTGATCAGGAGCTTCGAGAGCTCCCCCGCCGCAGCCGCCCGCACGAGCAGGCCGCAGCCGACGCTGGCGAGGAGCAACACAGCCGGGAACACGACCCAGGCGCTGAGGAACGATCCGAGCAAACCAGCATCTATAGCGGTCGGGTAGGCGGCGCGCGTCAGCTGGCGCCGCATAGGGTTCCGCGTATGCCCACCCCCACAGGCTTGTCTGCGCCGGCGGGCGAGCATGCCTGGTACGTGATCGTGCTGAGCTGGAATGGACGCGAGGACACGCTGCGTTGCCTCGAGTCGCTCACGCGCGTCGTGCACGCGGATGTGGGCGTCATCTGCGTGGACAACGGCTCGCGCGACGGCTCCCAGGCGGCGATCCGCGAGCGGTTCCCGGACGTGGTCCTGATCGAGGCTGGGGCCAACCTCGGCTATGCGGGCGGCAACAACCTCGGCCTGCGCCACGCGCTCGAGCGTGGCGCGCGCTGGATGATGCTGGTGAACAACGACGCCACCGTCGCGCCCGACGTGATCGACGGCTTCGCACGGGCCGCGCGCGTTCACCCGCGCGCCGGCATCCTCGCCGGGAAGGTCTACTTCGCGGATCGGCCCGCCACGATCTGGTTTGCCGGTCAGCGGGTGAGCGAGCTCCTCGGCTACTCCGGGCGCCCGCGCGGCTACGGTCGCCCCGACGGCCCCCGCTACAGCCGCATTCGCACCACCGGCCGCGCCGTGGGTGCGCTGATGGCGATCTCGCGGGAGGCCATCGAAGCCGTGGGGCTGCTCGACGAGGAGCTGTTCGCGTACGTCGAGGACGTCGACTGGGCGCTGCGGGTGCGCGACGCCGGTTTGGAGGTCGTGTTCGCGCCCGACGCCCGCGCCTGGCACAGCGTCTCCGCGTCCACCGGCGGCGAGGCCGCGTCGACCCACACGCTGTACTACGGGGTGCGCAACACCGTCACCGTGCTCGAGCGCCGGCGCGCGCTCGGACGGCTCGGCAACGCGCTGCGCCGCGCGCTCATCCTCGCCACGTTCGCGCTACACGCCGCCACGCGCGCTGACCGTCGCAAGGCGCTGCGCGCAGTTCGCGATGGCTTCCGCGATGCGCGTGCCGGGCGCCTCGGCGAGCGCGGCGCGAGCCCCAAGCGCGCCGGGGTCTAGCCGCGCGCGCGGCGCCTGCGCAAGCTCGCTCGCGCGGCGGCGCCGATCACGCTCGCCGTCCCGCCGGCGCCGCCCGTGCCGTACGCGGCGCCTGCGTATCGCCACGCCCGCCGCCACTCGCGCTGCGCGGCGCAGCGGCGCGCGCGACCGAGCATGATCGCGGCGCTCATCGCGCGCGCGCGGCGCTGGAGCTCGGGATACCTGGCGGTGACGATCGCCATCGTCATCAGCCCCTCCTCGAAGGAGACCCCCGACTCGCCCGCCCGCGTGGTGAAGTTGTCCGCGTGCCGGCGGTAGCGGACGAGCACGTCCTCGAGCGCGATGCAGCGGCCGTGGCGAAACACCTCGATGTCGAACAGCCAGTCGTTGGTGAAGCTCAGGCGCTCGTCGAAGCCGCCGGCGGGACAGGCGCTGGAGCGAATCATCGTGGCCGAAGGCAGCATCCTGTAGGTGGGGTCGAACCACAGCTCGATCCCTCCGCTGCGCAGCGGCCCGCCGCCCGCATCTGCGGAGAAGCGCCCGAGTGCCCGCCCGCTGTCTGAGTCGAACATTTCCGCGTCGTGCGTGCAGCCGACCGCTTGCAGATCGCCGTCCAGGGCTGCCAGCTGGCGCTCGAGCTTGCCCTGGAGCATCACGTCGTCGCCGTCCAACCACGCGATCAGCTCGCCGCGGTGAGCCTCCAGCGCGCGGTTGAGCGCAAACGGCTTGCCCTGGTTGCGCTCGCCCCTGAGCAGGCGAATCCGCTCCGGCTCACGTTCGGCGAGCGAGCGCGCGATCGCGGGCGTGGCGTCCGTGGAGCCGTCGTCGGAGATGATCAGCTCGAAGTCCGCGAAGCTCTGGGCGAGCACGCTCTCGACCGCTTCGGCCAGGAAGCGCTCCTCGTTGAACACGGCCATGATCACGCTCACGCGGGGTTTGCGCGCCACGGTCAGATCCAGGTGTGGCGCAGGCAGCGCGGGCGCCAGGGCGACAGGGCGAGCGCGCGCAGCGTGAGCGCATTGCGCGCGTAGCGGACCGTCTCCCCGAGGCCGACGGGCGGATAGGAGGAGTGTCCGGCGGGCGCGTCGATCACGTAGGTGGCGGCCAGCGAGGTCGCACGCAGGCGGCCGTGATGGCGCATGTACGCCGCCAGTCGCGCCTCGAAGATGTCGGCCTTGTGGGCGGTGGGGTAGGAGATCCGCGCGATGCACCGCTGGCGGTAGATCGGCGCGGCGAGCGCCGTCCGCGCCGCCAGGAAGATCTGGTCGCTGAAGCCCTCGCCGAGAGCGAAGCCCGCGCGCGTCTCGCTGGACTCCCGCTCGACGCCCGGCCGGCGCCCCTCGCCGTCGGGGGCCTCCCAGCTCGGGTTCGCGACCATCACGCGCGGGTCGGCGTGCATCAGCGCGCGCGCCGGGCCGACCCAATCGACGGGCTCGGCCAGCCGCGCCTCCGCGTCCCAGTACAGCAGCCAGGGGCTGCCCGCCAGCGTGGCGGCCACCAGCGGCGCGTCACTGTAGTGCAGCAGGGGCGCCAGCTCGTCCCTGCGCAGGCCGACGACATCGAGGGCCCGGTCGAGGTGATCGGCCACGAAGTGGAGCTCGTCGATCTCGCCCGCCTCGCGCAGCCGCTCGGCGCGAGCCCGTGCGTCGGCGGGGTCGGCCACGTTATTGATGAGGATCACGCGGCGCGCAAACGCGTGCCGGTTGGCCAGCGCGATCTCAGCGAACGTGCCCGGCGCGAGCATCCGACGGTAGGTCCGCTCGAACACGTTCACGACCAGGTCGATCGCGTCGGGGGAGCTCGTGGCCACGGCCGTATCTTCGCAAGCGCGGCGCCGGGCGCCGGCGCGTACTGGCTAGGCTGCTCGTCAGTGACGTCTTGCGAGCCCGCGAGGGGGACCCCGGCTGTGCCCGGCTCGATATCTGCCTGTCTGGTGCTCCGCAACGAGGAGGCCGTGGTCGAGCGCTGCCTGGCCAGCCTCGCCGGCGTCGTCGATGAGATCGTGCTCGTGCACGACGGCGAGTGCGAGGACGACACGCTGCGGATCGCAGAACGCTTCGCCTGCCGCATCTACGTACGAGAGCTAGTCGGCCACGCCGAGGCCTCGACCGTGTTTGCCTACGAACAGGCGCGCGGCGAGTGGATCATGTCGATCGACGCCGACGAGTTCCTCAGCGAGCCGCTGCGCGCAAGCCTGCGGGAGCTGGCGCAGGACGAGGAGGTCAACGGCTATGAGCTGCTCTGGCGGATGTGGGACGGGGAGCGCTACATCACCGAGCACGGTCCCTACAAGCTCGCCTTCTTCCGCCGCGCGTACGTGCACCTGCTGGGAATGATCCACGGCGTCGAGCGGGTCGACCCGCCCATCAAGCGGCTCGCCCTTCAGCTCGAGCACAGGCCCCGCTACAAC
Source organism: Solirubrobacteraceae bacterium (assembly GCA_035504435.1). Lineage (GTDB taxonomy): Bacteria > Actinomycetota > Thermoleophilia > Solirubrobacterales > Solirubrobacteraceae > Palsa-744. The sequence continues at coordinate 28,967 of DATJRV010000086.1, read as the reverse complement.
AACCTCGCGCTCGCCACCGTGCTCACCAAGTGGCGCCGCTGGGCGCGGATCAACGCACGGGAGTTCCTCCTGCCCTACGCGGCGATGCCGCGCTTCAACTGGGATGGCCCGGACGAATGGCCGCAGCGCCGGCGCATCCTCAACCGCCTCTCCCCGCTGCTGTTTCCCGCCTATGTGCCCGCGGTGTTCCTCGTCAACCTCGCCCGCGAGCGCAGCGTGTACCGCTGGCGCGAGAACGTCAGGATGTCGCTCGGTCAGGGCATCTACGCTGGCATGGTGCAGTTCTATGTCGCCCGCTACCTGTATTTCGGTGGCCGCTCTGCTGAGGGCGCGGCGCTCGATCCGCCGCGCCCGTCCGCCAGCGGCGCAACTGGGCCGGCACGGCGGGCGAGCCAACCGTTTGACTAACCTGAGGCCGAATTGAGCGCCCCCGATCAAGCCGCCACTCAGGCGTCACCAGCAGCTGCGCTGGCGCGCCCCACGATCTCCGGCTGTGTGGTGGCCCGCAACGAGGAGCGGCTGATCGGGCGTTGCCTGGCCAGCTTCGCCGACCTGGTCGACGAGATCGTGTTCGTGCACGACGGGGAGTGCAGCGACCGCACGCTGGAGATCGCCGAAGAGTTCGGCGCCCGCGTGTTCGTGCAGCCTTTCCGTGGGCACGCGGACGCGTCGAAGGTGTTCGCGTTCACGCAAGCTCGTGGCGACTGGATCATCGGCGTGGACGCCGACGAGTTCCTCTCCGAGGGCCTGCGCGCGCACCTGCACGAGCTGATCAGCGACCCCAACGTCAACGGCTATCGCCTGCTGTGGCCCTTCTGGGACGGACGCCGCTACGTCTCCGCGCCGGAGACGAGCTGGCACAAGCTGCAGCTGTACCGGCGGGACGCGCTGCACGCGGTGGGCAACCTGCACCTGACGATCCACGTGGACGAGCCGGTGCTGGACGTCGAGCACCACCTCGAGCACCGCCCCGAGTACAACAACTGGACGCTGCGCACGACCTTCACCAAGTGGCGCGGGTGGGCGCGGGTGGGCGCGCGCGAGTACCTCACCGACTACAGCGAGTTCCCCACCTTCAACTGGCAGGGTCCGACAGCGTGGCCGCCACGCCGACGCCTGCTCAACCGGCTCTCGCCCGTGCTGTTTCTCGCCTACGCGCCCGCCATCTTCGTGCTGGACCTATACCACCACCGCAACGAGCTCACGCCGCGGCGCAACCTGTCGATGGCCTTCAACGCCGCCCTGTATGCCTCGATGTTGCAGCTGTATGTCGCCAAATACCTTTACCTGGGCATGCCGGACGACAGCTGAGCGGATGGCGGGCGTCCCCGCAGTGGCGCTGGTCGCCGTCGGCGACCCGGAATCGCCACAGACATGGTCGGGCACGGTCGCCGGTGTGCTGCACGCGTTGCGCGCGCTCGGCGTGCAGACGCACGCCGTGGACCTCACCCTGCCGGCGGGCGCCGAGCAGGCGATGCTGGCCGCGGGCGCGTTGGCGACGCGCAACCGCTTCGATGCGCAGAGCGCCGCGCTGACCATGCGCGTGCGGACGATCCTCGCCCGACTGCATCTGCGAGGTGTGCGTCTCGACGGCGCGATCCAAGTCGGGACCAACGTCCTGCTGCCAGCAGGTCTGCCGTTCGTGACGCTCGAGGACATGACGCTCCGCCAGGGACGCTCGGTGCACCCCGTGTTCAGCCGCATGTCGCAGGCCGGAATCGCAGCGTGGGAGCGCCGCCGCCGTGGCATATACGCCCGCGCGCGCGTCTGCGCGGCCGCCAGCCATTGGGCGGCGGAGTCGCTGCTCGACGACTACGGGCTCGCACCCGAGCGGGTGGCGGTGGTGGGTCTGGGCCCCAACCACACGATCGACGACGGGCGACGCGCCCGCGACTGGCAGACGCCGCGGTTCCTGTTCGTCGGTATCGACTGGGAGCGCAAGGGGGGGCCGTTGCTGGTGCGCGCGTTCTCGCGGCTGCGCCAGGAGCGCCCGGATGCGACGCTCGACGTAGTGGGCGGTCATCCTCCGCTGCGCGAGCCAGGCGTCAACGCGCACGGCGTGCTCTCGTTCGCGCACGCCGGCGATCGCGAGCTGCTGAGCGAGCTGTTCGCGCGCGCCACCTGCTTTGTGATGCCCTCTCAGGTGGAGCCGTTTGGGATCGTGCACATCGAGGCCGCTACCGCCGGGCTGCCCAGCATCGGCACGAGCGTGGGCGGTCCGCGTGATGTGATCGGGACGGACGCCGGCGTGGTGGTGGCGCCGGGAGACGAGCAGGCGCTCGTGCACGCGATGCGCCGGTTGAGCGATCCGGCGTGCGCGCGCGAGATGGGCGCGGCGGCGCGGCGGCGGGCGCGTCTGTATACCTGGCCGCAGACAGCTGAACGGCTGCTGCGCGCCCTCAACGTGCAGCTCCCCGATGGGCGCGCGCTGGTGGCGCCGCTGTGAGCGTCTCGCGGCATCGCGCGCGCTGCGTAACGTTTCCACGAGCATGAGCTCGGGATCGACAGCGGGAGAGGTGGCCTCGGCGCCTGAGGACGTGCTCGACCGCCCTGAGGCGGGCGTGAAGGTGATGCGCAGCGGCGTGATCAGGGCCGCCGCCTACGCGGCGACGATCGTGCTCACGGGCCTGACGGTGCCGCTGATGACGCGCCATCTCGGCGTCGCCGACTTCGGACGCTTCGTCACCGCATCGACGATCGTGACGATCGTCGCCGGCGTGACCGAGCTGGGGCTGAGCGGCATCGGCACGCGCGAATACGCCCTGGCGGCGCCGTCCGCGCGGCCTGCGCTGCTCGCGAACCTGCTCGGCCTGAGGACCGTGTTGACGCTGCTGGGGCTCGCCGTCGCGACGCCCCTGATGGTGCTGGCTGACTACCCGGAAGTGGTTGTCGCCGGGATGCTCGTCTCGGGGGTGGGGCTGCTGCTGCTCAACGTCCAGCAGACGTACTCGATCTCGCTGACCGCCCAGCTGGAGTGGGGGATGGCGTCGCTGTTCGAACTGATTAACACCGTGGTGGTGGCTGCGGCGACCGTCGCGCTGGTGCTCGCGGGCGCGCGGCTGTTCTCGTTCTTCTTCGTCAGCGTCGTCTCCTCGGCGGCGGCGCTGCTCGCCTCGGCCGTGTACCTGCGCAGACAGGTACACCTGCTGCCGCACTTCGACCTGTCCCTGTGGCGCGGGCTCGTACGCGACACACTCCCGTACTCGGCGGCTGTGATGGTGGGGGTGCTCTATCCGCGTGTCGGCCTGATCGCCGTGTCGGCGATCTCCAACGCGAGCCAGACCGGCTACTACTCGACCGCGTTCAAGATCGTCGAGGTGATCGGCGGCACCTCGGGGCTGATCGCCGGCTCAGCGTTCCCGATCTTCGCGCGCGCAGGGCGCGACGACCGCGCGCGCCTGCGCTACGCGGTCGGCCGGGTGGGCGACACGGTCCTGATCGCCGGGGCCTACATCACGCTCAGCCTGGTGGTGGCCGCGCCGTTCGTGATCAAAGTGCTCGGCGGGCCGGGCTTCGCCCCGGCAGTGCCCGTGCTACGCCTGCAGGCGCTCGCCCTGCTCGGCGGATTCCTGGGCACGACTTACAGCTACACGCTGCTGTCGCTACGCATGCACGGGTCGCTGCTGTACGTGACGCTCACCGGGCTGGTGCTGTCGATCGCGTTGTCGATCGCGCTCGTGCCCCGCCTCGGCGCGGAAGGCGCCTCGCTGGCGGCGGTCGTGTGCGAGTTCGTGGTGGCCGGCGGCTACCTGCTGGCGCTGGTGCGCGGCCACCGAGACCTGCGTCCCAGCTTCTCGGCGCTGCCGCGGGTGGCGCTCGCGAGCGCGGCGGCGCTCAGCGTGATGCTGCTGGCGTGGCCGAGCATCGTCCTGTGGGCACTCGCCAGTGTGATTTTCCTCGCGCTGCTGGCGGCGCTGAGGGTGCTCCCGGCGGAGCTCTTGCACCTGTTGCCCGGACGCGGTCCGGGCGCAGGGGCGCCTTGACGCGGAGTCCGCGCGCTAGGCCGGATACGGGAGGTCGAGCGCCCGCCGGTAGCAGCGCAGCGTCCCCTCCGCCGCGGCCGCCCAGCTGAAGCGCGCGGCCTGCTCCAGGCCCAGGCGGCGCAGCCGCTCGGCGACGGCCGGCTCGAAGACCTCCTCGATCCTCGCGGCGATCGAGCTCGGGGCGCGCGGATCGAAGAACAGCGCCGCGACGCCTGCCACCTCGCGCAGCGCCGGGATGTCCGAGCACGCCACGGGCAGCGAGCGCGCCATCGCCTCGAGCACGGGCAGCCCGAAGCCCTCGTGCAGCGTCGGCAGCACCAGGCACGCGGCGAGCGCATACAGCGCGTCGAGCTCCTGCGTCGAGCGCGCGCCGAGCAGGCGCACGTCGCCCGCCACCCCCGCGGCGGCGGCACGCGCCCGCAGCGTGCCATCGTCGGTGCCGTGGCCGGCCGCCACCAGCAGCGGGCGCCGCTGCACAGGGATCAGCGCGAGCGCGTCGAGCAGCACCGGCAGGTTCTTGTGTGGGAGGTTCGTGGCGACCGTCAGCACAAACGGCCGCTCGCCCAGTCCGTAGCGCTCGCGCACGCCCGTGCTCGGTGGCGTGGCTGGGGCGGGGCGCACACCGTTTGGGACCACGTCGATGCGCGCCTCCGCGATCCCGAGGCCGCGGCCGATCTCCGCGCGGCCGGCTCGAGAGACGGCGATGATGCGATCGGCGCGGTGGGCGGCGAGCGAGACGAGCACGTGCGTCGCGTGCCGTGCCGCAGGCGACAGCGCCTGCGGCACGGCCAGATACTGCAGGTCGTGGATCGTCACCACGCGGCGGAACGGCCCCCACGCCGGCGCGAAGTTGGCCATCGAGTGCAGCAGCACGACGCGGGCGCGGCGGGCCGCCGCCGACACCAACGCGAGCTCCCCGAGCGCCCACTGCGGCCGACTGCGCGCCGACACCGGGACGACCACCGCACGCGCGCCCTCCGCCAGCTCGCCGGCGAGACGCGCGCCGGCGTCGCGATTGACGAACGCGACCAGCTCGAGCCCAGGGCAGCGCTGGAGCATCGCGGGCACGAGCGCGCGCGCGTAGGTCTCGCGCCCGCCGGTCTCGCCGGGTGTCAGATACAGCAGATCGAGCCCGACGCGCATCAGCGGGCAAGCACGGTCAAAATCCCGCGCACGAGCCGCCAGTAAGCGGCCTGGGGCAGACGCAGCCAGGGGGCCTGGGCGGCCGCCAGGTACGGGCTCTCCAGCGAACAGGTGAGGTGCGCGGATAGCTCGCGTGAGCCGATCCGCCGGGCGCGCTGCACCCGGCGCCGGCGCGCGAGCGTGCGCGGCAGATCGCCGAGCGTGGCGGCCTGCGCGCGCAGCTTCTCCGCCAGCCAGCCCTGTCGGGCGGCGATCGCCACGAGGCCGAGCTCGCTCGCGAACAGTGCCGGTGCGAGCAGCGCCAGGAGCACGCCGGGGTAGACCGACAGCACGGTGCGCCAGCGGTTGCGCTCCAGCCAGAACCACTTGGCGCTCCCCTTGTCGAACTCGTAGCTGTGGATCACCCGCGCGGACGGCACGACGCCGACGCGCCAGCCGGCCAGCCACAGCCGCAGGCCGAGATCGAGGTCCTCTCCGTACATGAAGTACTCGCGGTCCAGCCCGCCGGTCGCCAGCCACGCCGTCCGGCGAACCACCATCGCGGCGCCCGAGGGGAAGGCGATCTCACGATCGCGCTGCGGCAGCGCCGACAGCTCGCGGTCGCAGTCACCCGCCCAGCCGATGCCAAGGTAGTGGACGACCCCACCGCTGCTGTTGATGCGCTCCTCATCGCGTAGCACCGCCGCCTGCCACGCCTGCCACTCGGGGTGATCGCAGGCGGCGTCGCGCAGCCGTTCCAAGCAGTTGGGCAGCGGGCGGGAGTCGGGGTTGACGAACAGCAACAGCGGTGCGCGCGTGGCGTCGACGCCGACATGGCAGCCGCCCGCGAAGCCGAGGTTCTCCCCGGTCTCGATCACGGCTGCGCGCGCGCTGAGCGAGCGCGCCCGCGTGGCCGTGCCGTCGCTGGAGGCGTTGTCCACGATCACGAGCTCGTCGCGCTCTGCGAGCTGCGCGGTGAGCGTGGCGAGGAGCTCGGGCAGGTGTTCAGCCGACTGGTGGGTGACCACCACAACGGCAATCGCCTCCGAGCCGTTCGCGGCCAAGGCGCTCAGCTGCGGCTCGAGAGCTCTTCAGCGGCGAGGGCCGAGTCCGGCCCGCCTGCGTGCAGCTCCTGCGCGTCGTCCACCAAGTGCGGCTCCTCCGCGCGTTCGATCCGCTGCTGCAGCAACGCCAGGCGCTGCGCGAGGATCTTGTTCTGATCGGACAGCCGCGAGACGACGAGCGAGAAGTACATGAGCAGGATCACGATCAGCGCGATCGCCACTGAGAACAGCGCCGAGGGCGGGTAGTCAATGCCGACGTCGTACGAGAGCGACGTCAGCAGCCCCTTCCAGGCCGCCAGCACGAACAGCGTGATGGAGGCCAGCAGCCAGAGGATCGCGTAGCGCTCGGAAAGGTGCTTGCGCCGCACGAGCTCGAACACGAACAGCAGCAGCCCCAGCGTCCCCGCGATCGCGAGCCCGCGCTGAGCGGTGAGGCCGATCCCGGCGATCACAGGCGCGGCTCCGAGAGCACGACCGGACGCGGCGCCTGCTCGGTCGCGGGACGCCTGCGGAACAGGCCGATGAACACCGCCAGCAGCACCTTGACCATGTAGTAGACGGACTGGGTGGAGGAGATCGCCGACTCGCCGGTCACGCGCGGGCGCATGCGCACGGGGATCTCGCAGCTGCGCAGCCGGTGCGCGTGCATCAGCAGGATCGCCTCCACCTCCGGGTAGTCGTGCGGGTAGTCACGGGCGAACAGTTCGATGCCGCGGCGGTTGGTCATGCGAAAGCCCGAGGTGGGGTCGGACACGCGCTGGCGGGTGATCGCAGAGACGATTGAGGAGAACACGCGGATGCCGATGCGGCGCGTGGGCGAGGAGCGGTATCCATCGTCGTGGCGCTTCAGGAAGCGCGAGCCGGTGACCATGTTCAGCTCGGGGTCCGCGCGCAGGCACGCCAGCAGGTCGTGAATGTGGCGGGGATCGTGCTGACCGTCGCCGTCCACCTGCACGGCGACCTGGTAGTCGTGCTCCAGCGCGTACATGTAGCCGCCCTGCATGGCGCCGCCGATCCCCAGGTTGAACGGCATGCGCAGCACGTGCGCCCCGGCGGCAGATGCACGCTCGGCCGTGGCGTCGCTGGAGCCGTCGTCCACCACCAGCACGTCGAAGTCTGGCGCCGCCTCGTGGATGGCGGTGACGGTCTGGGCTATCGCGTCCACCTCATTGAACGCGGGAACGATGGCGAGATGACTGCGCATGAGAGCTCGAGTCCTACGGCAGCTGCTGTCGTTAGCAACGCTTTGCACACTTGCTAGTTGCGCACCCGCCGTTCGATCACGCGAAACAGAGTGTAGGGGCAATCGCCGTCATCCAGCGGTGGCGGCTCGAGCCGGCCAGCTCCAGCAGCACAGCTCGCGCGGCGCACGCGTGCACGCCACCGCGCCGGCGGCGCCCATCCCCGGCTCCAGCTGCGCCACCCACACGCCCGCGTCCGTCACGCCGCCGATGCCGGTCCCGAGACACTTGAGCTCGGCCTCATATCGCGTCCACGCCCGCAGGAACTCACGGTGACGGGTCGGGCCATCGGCGATCTCCCGCAGACGCGTGGCTTCCTGCGCACCGAGCACGCGCGCGGCGATGGCCACCTCGTCGAAGGTGGGGCGCTCGCCCTCCACGTCCACCCCCACGGGCGCCTCGGCGCAGAACGCGTACAGCGCCAGCTCGCCCGAGTGGGCGAGGTTGAACGGCAGGCCGGCCGCCGGCTTGCCACGGCTGTCGACGGTGATGCGCAGGGCGCGCGGGTCCGCGCGCAGGTAGCGTCCGAGCAGCGTTCTAAGCACGCCACGCGAGCGCATCCACAGCCGGCGGCGGCGCTCGCCGAGGAGGCGTGCGGCGCGGGCGCGCTCCTGCTCGCAGAGCAGCCCCTCCAGCTGTCCGTCGACGCGCTCGAGGTCCGCGCGCCACACGTGCACGACACCCTCTCCCAGCTCGGGGCTGCGCGGCCCCGGCGCCCATGCGGTGAACGCGGGAGTGGCGGTGGACGGCTTCACCCGCACCAATGTAGGCGCCGTGACGGGCCGCCCACGGCTACGCTCTTGCGCGATGCGTACCGTTCCCACCGAGCTCAGCGGTCTGGTGGCGCTCGAGCCGGGCGTGTTCGCGGACGAGCGGGGGTTCTTCAGCGAGACCTACAGGCGCGAATGGCACGCCCAGCTGGGGGCGCCTGCGGACGAGGAGTTCGTGCAGGACAACCACTCGCGCTCGCGCCGCGGGGTGCTGCGCGGGCTGCATTTCCAGGTCGGCGCGGGGGTGGCCAAGCTCGTGCGCTGCTCGCGCGGGCGGATCGTGGACGTGGCGGTGGACCTGCGCAGCGGCTCGCCGACGTACGGGCGCTGGGAGGCGGTGGAGCTGGACGACGAGGGCATGCGCGAGCTGTACGTGCCGGTGGGCTTCGCGCACGGGTTCTGCGTGCTGAGCGAGCTGGCGGACGTGCACTACAAGCAGACCGCCTACTACGACCCGCAGCTCGAACGGGGGATCGCGTGGAACGACCCGGAGATCGCGATCGAGTGGCCGCTGCCGGCCGGGGAGCTGATCGTGTCCGCGCGCGACGCCGCCGCGCCCCGCCTCAGCGAGATCGCCGCCGAACTGCCGTTCGCGTGGCATCCTTAGCCTTGATGCACGCTCGTCTGCAGCGCCTGCGCGCGCGCACCAACGGCTACACGGTGACGCCCCGCCAGTACGTGTACTTCGCGTACGTCGCGCTGGGCGCGCTGACGGTGATCGTGCTGACGGGCGCGGCCGTGCGGCTGAGCGGCTCCGGCCTGGGCTGCCCGACGTGGCCGAAGTGCTACGGCAACCTGTATCCGCCGCTGGAGACGCACGCGCTGATCGAGTTCTCCAACCGCGTGGTCTCGGTGCCCGTGTGCCTGGCGGCCGGCTTTGCGTGGCTGGCTGCGCTGCGCCGGCGCCCCTACCGTCGCGACCTGATGTGGCTGGGCGCGCTGCTGCCGGCGGGCGTGGTCGCGCAGGCGGTGCTGGGCGGGCTGACGGTGAGGGGAAAGCTCGACTACGGCTGGGTGATGGGTCATTTCGCGCTGTCGATGCTGATCCTGGTGGCCGCGGCGGTGCTGGCGTTCCGGGCGCGCGCGGCGGCCGGGGAAGCGCCGGGCGCTGCGCCGGCGAGCGCCGCCGCGCCGGCGGCTGGGTCGCGCGCGTACACCGATCCCACGCTCGTCAAGGGCCTGTGGGCGCTGCTGGGGCTCGGCGCGCTGACGATCTTCGCCGGCACCGCCGCGACCGCCGCCGGTCCGCACGCCGGCGGCGAACCGGGGCAGAAGATCAACCGCCTGGACTTCGACGGGCGCGGCACGATGGACTTCGTGATCCACCGCCACGCGGAGATCGCGTTCGCGTTCAGCGTGCTCGCCGTGGGGCTGTGGTGGCTGGCGCGCCGGCGTGCGGCGGCGCCGGCGCTGCAACGCTCGCTGACGGTGCTGTGCGTGCTGCTGGCGGTGCAGGGCGCGGTGGGCCTCGACCAGTACGAGACGCACCTGCCGACGGAGCTGGTGTGGGTCCACGTGGGCTTGGCGTGCGCCGTGTGGCTGACGGCGCTGTGGGCGGCGTGTACGGCAGGCAGGCTGGCGCCGAAGGCGTTGCGCAGCGGCCTCGAGCGCTCCAGGAGCCCGCAGGAGGCGCTCGCGCCGCTTAATTCGCCCGGAAATTAGGGCGTCTTGGCCGTGCGCTCGTAGCGGGTTTTCGTGCCGCCGTCCTCACCACCAGTTAGCCTGCGCACAGCAACGACACTCGAGAAGGGAGTGGCATGACCAAGAACGAGCTAGCCGAGCAGATCGCCGAGCGCACCGGACTGGGTGCTGGCCAGGCACGGCAAGTGGTCGAGGCGACGATCGAGGTGATCTCCGACGAGCTAGCCGCTGGAAGCGAGGTTGCGCTTGCCGGCTTCGGCAAGTTCAGCGTCAGCAAGCGCGCTGCTCGCCAAGGCCGCAATCCGGCGACCGGCGAGACGATCAACATCGCGGCCTCCAACGCGGCCAAATTCTCTGCCGCGAGCGCGCTGAAGAAACGTCTGAACGGCTAAGCGCTAAGCGTCACGGGAGCGCGGGTGGCGCTCCAGCCCGTCGTCGGGCACCGGCTCCCAAGGCGCGGCCGAGTCAACGAACTGCCGAAACTGCGGGCGGATGCCCGGGTCGCGGTCGAGCGTCCCCAGACGCACCGCGACCAGCGAGTCCGCTGACGGGTCGCCGCTGAACAGCGCCGACCCGCAGGTCTGACAAAACAGCTTCGGCAACCCCGTGGGCGGCTGGAAGGCCTTCAGCTGCTCCTCGCCCTGCAGTAGCCGAAAGCCCTCCCGCGGCACGCGCGCGTTGGCGGACGACCCGGTGCCGGTGCGCCGCTGGCAGTGCGTGCAGTGGCAGTAGCCGGCGTACGCAAACGGGGCGGTGAGCTCATAGCGCACCGCACCGCACAGGCAGCCGCCTCGCAGCGGCGCCTCGCGCGAGGGAGGAGCAGGAATCTCGGCGGAGGAACCGATCGGCACACGATAGCCAGGCGAGGTGGGCTGTGGTCTCGTATCAGGTGGGGTCATGGGGCGGATCGAGGTAGTAGATTCCTCGACGTGGCGAGCGCTCCGAAGAAGGCGCCTTGGGATCAGAGATTCATTCAGCATCTGGCTCGGCAGTCGTGGGAGGCCGCAAACGACCCCGCAAGACGTCACAACCCTTCGTTTCGAGAGCAGATCAGGTCCCCCTACTACTGGATCTCGGTCCTCGCGCTTATCGGAGCGTCCTCGATCGGAGGTGTCGCGAAGTCCGGGTGGCTGAGCTGGCTGACCGTGGTTCTGCCCGTCATCGCGCTGTTCGCGGGCGCCGCCGGCCACCGAGACGCTCGTCGTCGTAGTGGTGCGACTTCGGACGCAAACAAGGGTCTCGCCCTGCCCGATCCGTTTGGCCTCCCGCGACGCTAGCGAAGGCGACTCCGGAGCGAGCGAGAGCTCGCTCCGGATGTCCGCCGAAGCGCGGATCAGCCGCAGCCGGTGTTGTTGCCGCAGGAGGAGCACGTGTAGCAGGACCCCGTCCGCTGCATCATGCCCCCGCATTGGCTGCAAGCTGGCCCGAGGTCGAGCCCCTGCAGCTTGGCTGGCACGACGGGCGGGCTGTCGGTGAGCGCGGCGGCCGCCGGGGTGGGACGGCCGCTGTCGCCGACGGACGCCTGTGGGCTGGGCGTGGCGCCGCCGCCGTTGCCGGGGCTGGCGGTGTCGGAGGCGAGCACGGACTGTGCGGCGTCCTGTGCGGCTTTGCGTGCGCGCACCTCGGGCGTGAGGATGCCGAGCTCCTCCTGGGCGTCGGCGTCGAGGAAGCGCGAGGCCAGCCAGCGCATGATGTAGTCGGGCATCGACTTGGCGAATGGGATCTCGGGGTTGCCGGTGGCGCCCTCGGGCTCGAAGCGCATGTAGGAGAACTTCTGCACGAGCGTCTCCAGCGGCACGCCGTACTGCAGCGCGATGGAGATCGCGGTGGCGAACGAGTTCATCATGCCGCGCAGCGTGGAGCCCTCCTTGCCGATGTCGGTGAGGAAGATCTCGCCGACGGTGCCGTCCTCGTACATGCCGGCGGTGATGTAGCCCTCGTGGCCGCCGATGGAGAACTTGTGCGTGAGCGACTGGCGCTCGCGGGGCATGCGCTTGCGGCGAGGCCCCGCCTCGGCGAGCGCTTTGCTGACCGCGCGCTCGACGACCGCGTCGACGTCCTCGGGCGTCTTGACCGGCTGCTGCGCCTCGGTGCGCAGCGCCTGCGCGGTCTTGGAGCCGTCGCGGTAGATGGCGAGCGCCTTGATCCCCAGGTGCCAGGCCTGGATGTAGGCGTCGGCGATGTCCTCGACGGTTGCGTCCTGGGGGAGGTTGACGGTCTTCGAGATCGACCCGCTTATGAACGGCTGCACAGCGCCCATCATCTTCAGGTGGCCCATGTGCGAGATCGGGCGCTCGCCGACCGCTACGTCGAACACCGGCAGGTGCTCCTCGGCGAGGCCGGGGGCGCCGATGATCGTGCCGTGCTCCGCGAGGTGCGCCTCGATCTGCTCGATCTGCTGCTCGGAGTAGCCGAGCGTCTCGAGCGCCAGCGGCACGGTTTTGTTGACGATCGTCATCTGCCCGCCGCCGACGAGCTCCTTGAACTTCACCAGCGAGAAGTCCGGCTCCACGCCGGTGGTGTCGCAGTCCATCAGGAACGAGATCGTGTTGTGGCTGACGAAGCCGTTGGCGACATACGTGACGTTGTCGGGCACTGAAAGATCGAACGTCGGCTGATCCTCCAGCAGCTCAATATTTGCGACCGTGTCGTAAAAGTAGCCGAGCAGGCTCTCGAGTTCCGTTGTCGCTGCGAGGTCTTCAGCGCTCGCCAGGGCCGAGCCTCGCTCGAGCAGCGCGGTTGCCGAACGCCTGCTCACCGTACCGCCTCGGGCGAGCTCAACGAATCGCGCGGCAGCGTTTGCGTTGAGGAGCCTGATGCGGTGGCATGGTCTCCCCAGCTTCCCGGGGCCGTCGCTGACGTCGCGGGTAGTCACGAAGCCGAGCGTCAGCAAGAGCGTCTGAACGTCGCGGGAGAACTCCTCACAAGTGGTCGTCCAGTATGCATAGCCAAAGTTCGCGTTGCCATCAGCCTCGAACAGCCCGCGCACGAACGCCGCGTAGACGTCGCGGTCATTGGAATGAAGGACCGCGTCTGGTATGCGCGGAGACCAACCCTTGCCGCTGTGGCCCTCATACGGTGAAAGCTTTGAGAAGCCGCAGGCATCCCACCAGATCGTGAGCGCCACCGAATGGAACGCCACCTCTGTATATCCCTCGCATGGAAGAAGGTGAGCCTCGAGCCCGAACAGCTCGCGCCCGAGCTCGGCCAGTCGATCGACAACGTCATCGTCTCCGTTGGTTACACAGAGGCGAATGCCCTTGGCGTGCAGGGAGCCGTCCCCCATGAAGTAGCCGACGAACTCGGCGAGCTCGGAGCTCATGCTCCGCGGCACACGCGTGCGATGGTCGGCATTCCAGTGAAGGTCGCCCAACGGCGGGAGCGCCACCTCACAGGGATCGCCCACCAAACCGCCGAGCATCATCGGCACCCGGTCGCCCGCCGCGATCTCGGCCATGCGTCGCCACGCCCAGTTGCCGTCCTCGTCGACCACCTTGATTCGATGGGTTGGCGTCCCCTGGATGCGATAGCCACGAGCAGTCTCGACAGACACAACTTGCTCCATGCCGTTCACATAGAAGTGCGTCGCCTGCCGCGGTCCCTCGTCCGTGCTGACCTGAACATCCAGGTCTTGCCACTTGTCGCCATCCACATTGCCCAAGCTGCGTAGACGAACAAGGCCCCTGCTGGATGGCACCAGGCTATCCGCAACAAGGCAGCCTGTCGGCGCCAGCACAGTGGCCTGCGCGTTGCGGTAGCCGTGGCGCTCTCCGAGCTCGACCGCCTCGTCCCACGAGCGGCGGGCGGCTGCCAGCAGCGCCCCGTCGGTGCAGGCGGCGTCTGGGATCGCGTATGAGGCGTCTCGATGCATGCGTATCACGTTGTTGTGCGGCTCGCGGTTGATGGCGTAGCCGTCGTATGGCCCGAGCGCTGCCGCGACCTCCGCGGAGCGCCTGTATGCGCGGCCCGTCATCAGGGCGGTGATCGCCGCGGCAGTGCCACGGCCGGCATCTGAGTCGTATGGCACCCCGTCGGCCATCAAGTAGGCGCCGAGGTTGGCGTAGCCGAGCCCGAGCTGACGGTAGGCACGCGCGTTGCTCGCGATCTCCTCCGTCGGGTAGCTGCACGGAGTGACGATGATCTCCTGCGCCAGCAGAACGATGTCCACCGCGTGCTGGAAGGACTCCACGTCCAGCGTCCCATCGGGGCGGCGGAACTTCATCAGGTTGAGCGACGCGAGGTTGCACGCCGAGTCGTCGATGCTCAGGTACTCCGAGCAGGGGTTAGACGCCGTGATCGGTCCTGTATTGGGATTGGTGTGCCACTGGTTGATAGTCGTGTCGTACTGCACGCCCGGATCGGCGCAACGCCATGCGGCCTCGGCGATCTCGCGCATCAGCTCGCGCGCGGGGATCGGCTCACCGATCGGCTTACCGGTGCTGCGCGCGATCAGCCGCCACTCGCCGTCTTCCTCGACGGCCTGCATGAACTCGTCGGTCACGCGCACCGAGTTGTTGGCGTTCTGGTACTGGATCGAGAAGAACCCGTCGCCGTCGATCGACATGTCAAAGCCGGCGTCGCGCAGGGCGGCGGCCTTGTCCTCCTCCTTGGCCTTGCACCAGATGAACTCGCGGATGTCCGGGTGGTCGACGTTCAGCACCACCATCTTCGCTGCACGACGAGTGCCGCCTCCCGACTTGATCGAGCCCGCCCACGAGTCGGCGCCGCGCATGAACGACACCGGCCCTGACGCCGTGCCACCCCGGCTCAAAGGCTCCATCGAGCCGCGGATCTTCGAGAGGTTGATGCCCGAGCCGGAGCCGCCGCGGAAGATCATGCCCTCCTTGCTGTTCCAGGCGAGGATCGACTCCATCGTGTCCTCGACCGAGAGGATGAAGCACGCCGATGCCTGACACTTCGGGTCGCCCTCGGGGTGCCAGCCGACGTTGAACCACACGGGCGAGTTGAAGGCGGCCATCTGGTGCAGCAGGATGTGGGTGAGCTCGTGGTTGAAGGCGGTGGCGTCCTCTTCGCTCGCGAAGTAGCCACCCGCGCGCCCCCACCCGGTGATGGTGCCGGCGACGCGGCTGATCATCTCCTTGACGGAGCTCTCGCGTTCGGGCGCGCCGAGCTGTCCGCGGAAGTACTTCTGGGCGACGATGTTGGTGGCGTTCTGCGACCAGCTCTTGGGGAACTCGACATTGCGCTGCTCGAAGGCGATGCGGTCGCCGTGGCCGATGCGCGCGTCGCGCAGCTCCCACTCGACGGTCTCGAACGGATGCACGCCGGGGGTCGTGAAGAGGCGTTTGATGCTGAGAGCCGTCGGGGAGCCGATCTCGTCAACAGTGGTGGACTGTGGGGTTGTTTGCATCGGGCCTAGCTCCTTCCGCGCCAGCAGTTTCAGCAGGGCGCGCATCGACTCGTTTTAATCAGGGCTGGCGATCGTCCCAGGCCCGCCAGATAGAACGAGGAATACCTGTATTTTACAGGGTTTTTGGCCAGTCACGGGCTAGCGCCCCAGCCGCGCCCAGTCGCTGAATTCGGCCCACGTGGCCGACGCGCGGGAGCCGGCCTCGGCGCTTGCGTGGCGCAGCGAGAGCAGCCAGCGCGGCTCGATGGTGAGCAGGCGCGAGACGGCCCAGGCGAGGCAGCCGAGCACGACCAGGGCGCCGATCGCCGCCAGCGCGATGGCCCCGGAGGAGGTGTGGGTGGCCTGGTGGGGGTGCACGACGGCGAGCGTTTTGCCGTGCGCCGTGAGGGTGGTGGCGGTGGCGAGCAGCCAGGACATGCGCGGGCTCATAGTAGGTCGGCGAGCGCGCCGAGCGCGTCGTGCAGCACCTGCTCGGGCGGTTGGCTTGCGTCGAGCACGCGGATGCGCTGTGGCTCCTGGCGCGCGAGCTGCTCGTAGGCGGCGGCGATGGCGGCGAAGAAGTCCTCGCCCTCGCGCTCCAGGCGGTCGGGCGCGAGCGCACGCTGCTGCTGGCGCGCGCGTCCGTCGGCGGGGGCGATGCGCAGCAGCAGCGTGCGGTCGGGCTGCAGCCCGCCGGTGGCGAACAGGTTGATCGCGCGCACCTGCTCCACCCCGAGCGCCCGCCCGGCGCCCTGGTAGGCGAGCGAGGAGTCGACGAAGCGGTCGAGCAGCACGTTGACGCCGTCGTCGAGCAGCGGCTGCAGGCGCTCGCCCACGAGCTGCGCGCGGGCGGCGGCGTAGAGCAGCGCCTCGGCGCGCGGCAGCACGGCCAACGCGGGGTCCTGGACGAGCGCGCGGATGCGCTCGGAGACCTCCACGCCGCCGGGCTCGCGCAGCAGCTCCACGCGTGCGCCGCGCGCGGAGAGCGCGCGCTGGAGC
This sequence comes from Solirubrobacteraceae bacterium, assembly GCA_035504435.1. Taxonomy (GTDB): domain Bacteria; phylum Actinomycetota; class Thermoleophilia; order Solirubrobacterales; family Solirubrobacteraceae; genus Palsa-744. The sequence goes on along the minus strand of DATJRV010000086.1, from coordinate 12,797 downwards.
GAGGCGGCGAGCGTGGACTTGCCGGCGCCGTCGAGCCCCTCGATGGTGATTAGCGCGCCGCGCTCCACGGATCGGCACCATACTGTTGCCGATCTCGTTTTCGCCGGTCCGCTTGTTGGCGGCGATGCAGCATTAGGATGGCCGCCAGCATGCCGACGACGGTCCTGCCGGGCTTGGACGCCCACCCCCACGCGCGCGCGGTCCTCACCCCGGCGCTGCCGGGTGGGCGGGACTCCGTCAGCCCCTCGCACGCGTACCTGTTCCACGGCCCTGCGGGCACGGGCAAGCGCGCGGTGGCGCGCGCGTTTGCGGCGGCGCTGCTGGCGGACGGGGCGGCCGACCCGCGGGCGGTGGCCGAGCGCGTGGGGCGCGGCACGCACCCGGACCTGACGTGGGTGCGCCCGTCGGGGGCGGCGGAGATGCTGGTGGCGGACATCGAGGAGCCGGTGGTGGCGGCGGCGACGCGCACCCCGTTTGAGTCGCGCAGGCGCGTGTTCGTGATCGAGGGCGCGGAGAGCATGAACGACCAGTCGGCGAACCGCCTGCTGAAGACGCTCGAGGAACCGCCGGCGTTCACGCACCTGGTGCTGCTGGCGGACCGCCGCGAGGACGTGCTGGCGACGATCGCCTCGCGCTGCCAGCACGTGCGCTTCGACCCGCTCCCCGCGCAGGCGATCGTCGCGCGCCTGCGCTCGGACGCGCCTGCGCCGGATGCGACGGACGCCGCCGACGAGGGCTACGACGACGACGATGATGAGGGGATTCGCGTGCTGGCATGCGCGCGCCTCGCGCTGGGGGACGCGGGCATGGCGGGCCGGCTGGCGAGCGGGGAGGGCGCGGTGCTGCGCGCGCGCGCGCAGGAGCTCGTGCGCTGGGCGCTTTCGGCAGGCGCGGACGCCGGGTCGCGCCCGTGGCTGGGTCTGCTGGAGGTGGCGCGGGAGGCGGGCGCGGCGGCGTCCCAGCAGGCGCAGGATGCGACGCGCGCGGAGCTGGAGCTGTTGCCGGGCAAGGAGCGCAAACGCTACGAGCGCGAAGCGGCGGAGGCGCAGCGCCGCGGCGAGCGCCGGGTGCGCACGCGCACGCTGGACGACGGTCTGCGCCTGGTGGAGCTGTGGCTGCGCGACCTGCTGTGCGTGTGCGAAGGCGCGGGCGAGCTCGTGCACGCGGTGGACCGGCGCGCGCAGCTGGAGGAGGACGCCCGCGGGCTGGGCGCGGCGTCGCTGCGGCGGGGCATGGAGCTGGTGGCCGACACGCGTCTCAGCCTGTCCGCGAACGTGTCCGAGGAGCTCGCCCTGGAGGCGCTCGCGTACCGCCTGCAGGCGCTGTTCGCGCCGCTGGCCGCCTCAGCGCGCTGAGCGACGCGCACCGGCCGCCGGAGGCGGCCCTCTAAAGATCGTCTGTCAGGCGATCGGCCCGAGGTTCGGCTCGAACCCGTAGGTGTCGAACGCCATGAACTGGGAGAACTGGCGGTTGTCCGGCCCGTGGAAGTCCGCGGAGCCGGTGGTCAGCAGGCCGAGCTCGGCGGCGCGCCCCACGAGCAGCGCGGTGTTCTCGCGTGTGTGCGTGATGTAGAACGCCTCCACGCCGTCGACGCCCAGCGCGTGGAAGCGGTTGACGGCGTCGAGCACTTCGTTGTCGTCGGAGATGTCCCAGTAGGGGTGCGCCCACACGGCCACGCCGCCGGCCTGGTGGATGGCGTCGATCGCCTCCGCCACGGTGGGCGTCTCGCGCAGGCGGAAGGCGGGCTTGCCCTCGATCAGATAGCCGCGGATCAGCGAGCCGACGTCGTCGATGTTCTCCCGCGCGAGGCGCTCGGCGTTGGCGGGCGCGCGCAGCACCGCGCCGGCGAGGTGCGGGCGCCCGATCGGCTTGCCCGCCGCGATGCGCGCGTCGATCTCCTGTTCGTCGAGCTCGAAGCCGACCTCCTTCAGCGCGTCGCGCATGCGCAGCGTGCGCTTCTCGCGGTCCGCCAGGAAGTCCGCCAGCTTCGCCGTCATCACCGGCCCGGTGTAGTCGATGTTGTAGCCAAGGATGTGCAGTTCGCGCTGCACCTCCGCCGTGTCGTCAACCGCCGAGATCTCCACCGCCGGCACCACCTTCACGCCGTGGGCCTCGCCGGCGGCCACCGCCTCGGCGACGCCGCTGACGGTGTCGTGGTCGGACAGCGCCAGCAGCTCCACGCCCGCGTCGGCCGCGCGCCGCACGACCTCCGCGGCGGGCAGCGTGCCGTCGGAGTTGGTGGAATGCGATTGCAGGTCGAAGCGGAGCGCCACGGCGCGCAGCGTATGCGATCGGCTCACGCGTCCGCGCGGCGGTCACACATCGGCGGGCGCGTCCGCGCGGCGGTCACACATCGGCGGGCGCTGGGGACCCCAGCCGTGGGTGCCGTTCAGCGCGCCCACGCGCTGGGCGACGGCGGTGCGCAGCCGGCGCACGGCGACGTGGTAGCGGCGCGCCTTCTCGTACAGGCAGCGATCGCTGCCGGCGCCGCGATCGAGCAGCTCGGCGAGCGCCGCGTCGCTCTCGACGGCGCGCTGGCAGGCCTCCAGCCACAACACCTCCAGGTAGGCGAGCGCCGCGCCGACGTGATCCGCGTGCAGCTCGTGCGGGTGCTCCAGGCTGCGCACCGTGGGGATCACCTGGGCGGTCAGCCACAGCTGCTCGGCGTGTGCGCGCAGGATCAGGCAGATGTCCGGCGGGTCGGATGTGAGGGACGAATTGGTCATGGCGTTCGGCTCTTTTGGCTTCGGCGGAGGGCCGGCGCTGCTTTAGATTCACGGGGGGCACTCCACGCTTCTCCGGCTGGCAGCGCGCGTGCGCGCCGCTCAAGCGTTTGGTGCGCTCGCGCCGATGAATGGATGAGGACCCGCCCACCGCGCGAGGGAAACAGAGATGCTGCTGCTCAACAAAGATCCAACCCGTCGCACCGCCGGCCAGTACGCGCGCGCGACGGTCACGCGCCTGCGCGTGCGCACGCTGGTGACGCTCGGTGTGCTGGCCGTGGCGACGGCGCTCCTGGGCAGGACGTTCGGACTGCACGACGGGTGGTTCGTGGCCTCCGAGCTGGCGCTGCTGGTGAGCATGTTCGTGATCTCGCGCTATGTGATGCCGCTGGTGGAGCGCCGCGACCGCGGCGCCCGCGGCGAGGAGCACGTGGGCGGCCTGCTGGACGCGATGTGCGAGGACCGCTGGCTGGTGATCCACGACGCGAGCTTGGGCAGGGGCAACGTCGATCACATCCTGATCGGCCCGCCGGGAGTGTTCACGATCGAGACCAAGAGCCATCCGGGGCCCGTGCGCGTGGCGCGCGTGCACGGCGAGACGCTCAGCCAGGCGCAGGCCCAGCGGCGGATGATCGAAGGCGTGACCGGCCTGGAGGTGGAGCCGCTGGTGGTGTACAGCCGCGCGTGGGTCGACCGGCCGCTGGCGCGGCGCAAGGGCGTGCGCATCGTGCCCGCGCGGATGCTCGTCGGCTACCTGCGCAAGCGCCAACGCACGCTGTCGCGCGCACAGATAGAGACCGCGCACGAGCTGATCGCGCAGGCGCTGCTCGAGCACCGCGCACAGGGCCGTGCCGCGGGGGCGCGTGGGGGCGTGGTCGCGATGCCCACCCGCCTGCGCGTGGTGCGCGGGCGGCTGCCCGCCGTACGCGGGCGCGATGGGCGCTAGTTTCTTTTCTAGACATGGCAATCTCGCCCTTCAGCGCCCGGCCGGCGTCCCCCGAGGGCGAACGGCGACGCGCGCGGTTGGCGTTGGTGCTCGCGGCGATCGGCATCGCGGCGATCCTGATCGTGTACGCGCTCGCGCCGGGCGTCAGGCACGCGGTCAACCACGCGGCGCACAGCGTCAAGCACGCGGTCGGTAACGTGTTCGACCACGACCACCACGGCACAGCCGTCCACCACTCCAGCGCCCTCCACCACTCCAGCGCCGTCCACCACTCCAGCGCCCTCCACCACGGCACAGTCCTCCACCATGGCAGCGACCACCACCAGCAAGCCACGCGTCCACCGGCCACCAGCCACTGAGCGCCAGCCGGCGCTCCCGCCGGGGCCGCGGCTGCCGGTGCTGGCGCAGACGCTGCTGTGGGCGTTTGCGCCGACGTGGCTGCTCGACCGCTGCGCACGCGAGGTGGGGGAGGCGTTCACGCTGACGTTCTGGCCGAGCGGCCTTCGCCTTGCGATGCTCAGCGACCCACAGGCGATCAAGACGGTGTTCACCGCGCCCGCCGACGTGGCGCCGTCGGGCGCGCGCATGTCGCCGATCGCGCCGGTGCTGGGCGCGAGCTCGGTGCTGATCCTGACGGGCCCCGAGCACATGCGCCAGCGCAAGCTGCTGCTGCCGCCGTTCCACGGCGAGCGCATGCTCGAGTACGAGCAGACGATGGCGGAGGCGACGCGCGCGAACATGGCGACGTGGCCGCTGGGCAGGGCGATGCGCCTGCAGCGCCACACGCGGCTGATCACGCTGGAGGTGATCCTGCGCGCGGTGTTCGGCGTGGAGTCCGAGCGCATGGGGCCGCTGAAGGCGGCGATCACCGACCTGTTCGAGCCGCCGCAGCTGCCGACGATCCTGCGCGCGCTGCTGCGTGGGCCGCGCGACGGGCGCCCTGGCGGCGCGATCGGGCGCGGGCTCGACCACCTCGACGTGCTGCTGTACGAGGAGATCGCGCGCAGGCGCGCGGCGAGCGACGTGGCCGAGCGCGCGGACATCCTGTCGCTGCTGCTGGGCGCGCGCGACGAGGATGGCCAGGCGATGCGCGACGAGGAGCTGCGCGACGAGCTCGTGACGCTGCTGCTGGCCGGGCACGAGACGACCTCCACGTCGGTCGCGTGGGCGGTCGAGCGCCTGGCGCGCCACCCGCAGAAGCTCGCGCGGCTGGTCGCGGAGATCGACGCGGGGGAAGGCGACGAGTACCTGACGGCGGTGGTGCACGAGACGCTGCGCGTGCGCCCGGTGGTGCCGATCGTGGTGCGCGTGCTCACGCGGGAGCTGGAGGTGGGCGGCCGCAAGCTGCCGGCGGGCACGCGGGTGGTGCCGTGCATCTACCTGACCAACCGCAACCCGCGCGTGTACGACGAGCCGGACGCGTTCCGCCCGGAGCGCTTCCTGGGCGACGAGGGTGGGCAGGACGTCAACACGTTCGCGTGGATCCCGTTCGGCGGCGGCATCCGCCGCTGCATCGGCGCGTCGTTCGCGCTGCTGGAGATGAAGGTGCTGCTGCGCACGATGCTCGCCGAGCTCGAGCCGCGGCCGGCGGACGGCCGGCGCCTGCGCCTCGGCGCGTGGTCCCCGCGGGGGGAGCGCATCCGCAGGCGGGCGGTCACGCTGGTGCCCGCGCAGGGCGCGAGCGTGGTGTGGCAGCGTCGCGGTGGCAGCCGCGGCGCGGGCTAGCTTTTGCAGCGTGCTCACGATCGCAGCCGCCGCGCCCACGCCTGAGACGCTGCTCGCGCGCTTTGGCCTGGAGCGTTTCAGGCCCGGCCAGCGCGAGGCGGTGCAGGCGGCGCTGGACGGTCGCGACAGCCTGGTGGTGATGCCGACGGGCGGCGGCAAGTCGCTGTGCTACCAGCTGCCGGCGCTCGCCGGCGATTGGCTTCCCGCGGGCGCGCAGCGTCCGCTGGTGGTGGTGGTGAGCCCGCTGATCGCGCTGATGAGCGACCAGTGGCGGCGGCTGGAGCAGGCGGGCGTGTGCGCGGCGATGCTGGCCTCGGGGATGGAGGACGGGCACAACGCAAGGGCGCTGCGGGAGATCGAAGACGGGCGGACGCAGCTGGTGCTGGCGGCGCCCGAGCGCTTTGCGTCGGCCGCGTTTCGCCGCGCGCTGGCGAGCAGGCGGGTGGGGCTGTTCGTGGTGGACGAGGCGCACTGCGTGACCGAGTGGGGCCACGACTTCCGCCCGGACTACCTGCGCTTGCACGACGCGATCGATGCGATGGGCCGCCCGCCGGTGATGGCGGCGACGGCGACGGCGACGCCGCGCGTGGCGCGGGAGATCGCGGCGCGGCTGGGGCTGCGCGAGCCGGTGTCGATCCGCTCGGGCTTCGACCGGGCGAACCTGGTGTTCGACGTGGTGGGCGTGGAGGGCAAGGGCGCGATGGCGCGCAAGCGCGCAGCGCTCGCGCACGCGCTCGGCGCGGGCGTCGGCGGGGCGCCGGCGCTGCCGGCGATCGTGTACTGCGGCACGCGCAGGGACACCGACGAGCTGGCGGCGGCGATCGCGGGCGAGGGCCTCGCGACGGTGAGCTACCACGCGGGCATGGGCGCGGACGCGCGCCGCGCGAGCCAGGCGGCGTTCATGGCGGGCGAGGCCGAGGTGGTGGTGGCGACGAACGCGTTTGGCATGGGCGTGGACAAGGCGAACGTGCGCACGGTGGTGCACTGGGCGCTGCCGACGAGCTTGGAGGCCTACTACCAGGAGGCGGGCCGCGCCGGGCGCGACGGCGAGCCCGCGCGGGCGCTGCTGCTGGCGGCGCGCGTGGACCTGGGCCGGCTGATCAGGTTCATCAAAGAGCGCGAGATGACGGTGGCGGACGTCAAGCGCTTCGTCGGCTCGCTGCGCGCGCGGGCGGCCGCGGAAGCGGGCTGGGGCGGCGGCGCGCCGATGGGCGGCGTGGCGACGGTGGGCGCCGACGAGCCGGGCGAGCGCGGCAGCGCGGTGATGGTCGGCCACGGCGAGCTGGGCGAGCGCGAACGGGTGCTGCTGTCGGTGGCCGAGCGCGCGGGGGCGATCGAGCTGGAGCCCGGCGGACACGACGGGCTGCTGGTGCACCTGACGGGCAAGGGCAGCCCGCGCAAGGCGTACGCGGCGATCAAGGCGGCCCGCGACCGTGGCTGGGAGTCCTACCGCTCGATCGAGCGCTACAGCGCCGACGCGAGCACGTGCCGCCGCCGCCAGATCCTCGAGCACTTCGGCGACGACCAGCCGGGCGCGCCGACGGGACGCTGCTGCGACGTGTGCGAGCGCGACGGCGCGCTGGAGCAGGCGGTGGCGGCGGCGCCGACGGGTGGGCGGCGGGCGCGCGGGCTGGGCGCGGCGCGGGCGAGCGCCCCCGCGGGGACGCGGGCGGACGGGCGGGCGCGCACGACGGAGGTGGCGGAGCTCCCGGAGGTGGATACCCTGACGGGCACAGGCGAGCGCGAGTTCGACGCGTTGCGTGCGTGGCGCCTGGAGCGCGCGGAAGGCAAGCCGGCGTACACGGTCGCCACCGACGCGGCGCTGCGCGGGATCCTGCACGGGCGACCCCACGACGTCCGGGAGCTGCTGGAGGTCAGGGGCATCGGCCCGGCGTTCTGCGAGAAGCACGGCGAGTCGCTCCTGGCAGCGCTGGCGACGCTAGCATCAAGTCCCGCGCCGACGTAGCTCAGCTGGTAGAGCACTTCACTCGTAATGGACCGGCTGAAGGGGCGAAAAATCGGCGAGCTAGAGCCGTTTTTGGCTTGCTAACTCGATAGGTGACCCCTTCGATTGGAGGAAAAACTAGGACAACCGAGGACAAACAATACACGGCCCACCGGGTACCGCAGCGGCATAAAATGGAGAGCCGCAGCGGCATAAATCGAGAGCCGACGCCGGGAGTCGAACCCGGGACCTCTGCTTTACGAGAGCAGCGCTCTGGCCAGCTGAGCTACGTCGGCCCGCTTCCCCGCATCCTACCGACCGCTAGTCGTGTTGGCACCCGGATCTCACGGCGGCGTTCGCGACGTGATGCGCGGTTGCACCCCTCGCATCTGCCTACGCGAGGGGACAACACCGAGCGGCCTCAGACCGGATTTTGTGCGAGTAGGTCGGCCACGCTCGGGAGGCCCCGGTTGTTGAGCGCCCAGTCAAGCCAGTCGGCCTCGGTGTCCGCGAGCGTATGCCAGGACGGGAGCGCTGCCTGCCCGTTTGGGTTGAAGCTCATGATGAGCGTCCCGCGGACGCGCACCGGATTGATAGCCCGCCGGAGCGCGATCCCGTTCTTCGTTGTCACGGACTCGCTCTTGATCCCCGACTGATTCATGCCTGCGGCTGAACAGAGCACGATCCCGTCGGGCTTGTTGTCGCCGAGCGCCTCCTCTAGCGCAGTGGTCATGACGGCCAGTTGCTCTTCGAGCGGGCTCTGCGCCCATGACGTAAACGCCCATAAGCCGGTGAGCGTCGTGAGGTGCAGCCACCCGGCGCCTGAGCGGCGCATCTTGTCGGCCTTCTCGGCGATCGCTTCAACCATTCGCCAAAAGAGATCCTCTTTGACGGCTGGGCCGCGTAGCGACTGGTTGGCTGCTCCGCGTAGGGAGAGCTCCAGATCGATCCCCGGCATCGACAACTCCACTGGCATGCCGGCGTGGACGATGGACGCATTGTCCTCGACGATCCGCTCGATCTCGTTTCGTTCGCTCTCGGTCGGATGACGGTCTAGATTGCCGCCGATCCAGACGCTCTGCTCGCAGCCGAGCGCGAACAGCCAATCTGAGGTCCGGTCTGCCGCTGCGCGCTTTGCGCGGGCATCGTCGCTCTGGGTCAGCACACGCACCTCCACGTTGAGGCTCCCGGTTGGCGCGGCGATCTCTACGTCAGCTGGTGGTTGGTCCTCTCGGCAGGTCTCAAGGGCGGCCGGCCAGCCCAGTCGGCAGGCGAGCCCCGCGAGCAAGAGCTGCGCGCGAGAGTGCAGCAGCCGTCGTGGGCTGGGATCGCGCCGAAGATCACGCAGTGCTTTAGCGCGACCCTCCAAACCCATGCTGATTTCCAAGCGCAGCGCCCACTCCAGTGCCTCCGCCAGAGCGAGCAGGTGAGAGCCGAGCTGAAGCAAGGCGAGCGGATACCCCTCACGGTCCCTTGCGACCGCTCGTGGGAGCCAGTCCTCACCGAGCAGCTCGCGCAGCCGCGAGATCGCCCACCGCCCAGCACGGGAACGGGCATCGTGCTCGCAGGTGAGCTCAAACCACTCCTGGATCTCACTCCAACACCGCGGCAGCTCCCGATCTTCCCAAGGCTGCCCGGCCGGCTGTGAGGATTTGCTCGACACCCAGACAAGGCTACGCGCGCCTCGGATGTTCGCCGACAACCAGCAGCGTTCGACCCTTGTCGCACACACGCTCAGCCACGAATGTAGCTGCTACGCTAGTGTCATGACGCTACATACGCGAACCTACGAGGTCGGGGTGCGTGCGCTGCACGACCGTCTGAGCGAGCACCTGGAGCAGGTTCAGGGCGGCGCGGAAGTGCTGGTGACGCGCCGTGGGCGGCCGATCGCGCGCCTGTCCGCCGTTGATGAGAGCGATCCTCTGCAGGATCTCGTGCGCCGCGGCCTCGTGACAGCGCCGAGCCGACAGCGCAATGCGCGACGAGCCCGGGTAAAGGCCCGCGGGCCGGTGTCCGAGCTAGTCGCAGAGCAACGCCGCTGATCCTCTACTTCGACACCTCCGCGCTCGTCAAGCTGGTCATCGCCGAGGAGGGGTCCGACCTGGCCGCCGAGCTGTGGGGAACCACTCATCCTGCGATCTCGAGCATCCTCTACTACCCGGAGGGACGCGCGGCGCTCGCCGCCGCCCGACGTGGCGCTCGTCTCACCGCTGCCGCCCACAGGCGTGCGCTGGATGACTTCGAGTCGCTGCAAGGCGAACTGTCGCTGATCGGCATCGACGCGCAGCTCGCCCGCGAGGCCGGCGAGCTCGCTGAGAAGTTCGCGCTGCGCGGCTACGACGCGGTTCATCTCGCCAGCGCGCTATCGGCTGGTGAGGCGATCACGCTCGTGAGCTGGGACAAGGACCTCAAACGCGCCGCCGCGCACAACGGATGCGCGGTTGCCCCATCCGCCCACTCCAGGGAACCATGAGGCATCCTCCGGGCCCGGACCTCTCGGCTCGGATTCAAGTCCCCGGTCCGTTCTCAGCGTCGCTTGGCCGTGTGGCGGTGGCTGGCGGTGAGGGCCTTGGTCACAGGCGAGGAGATCACGATCGCCACGAAGAAAGCGAGCGTCGACGTCAAAGCACGGGTCCTCACCGCGAAGAACGCGGTGCCATCGGTCCAGAAAGCCAAGCGCCGACTGGAAGGTTAGAGGCGACGGGGCTGACCGTCTCGGCCGAACCCAGCCCGGGTCATTCTGATCCGGAAGAATGCCGAGACGCGGGCCGGCTGCGAGAGCGTTTCGGACGACCGGTTGAGTCCGCCTATTAGTCTTTGGTCGAAATGGTGCTCCGTAGCCTTGACCCAGATCGGCTGGTGGCGAACAGGAACGTGTGTACGGGGATCGCTGGGGTGGCTACCGCCGCTGCCGGTCTCGCCTACGCACTTCAGGCACCCCTAACGGTCCGTATTGCGATTGCTGCGGTGGCAGTGATCTTGGCCCTCGTGGTGCTCTGCTTCTATTTCCTCGAGCGGCATGTGAAGGAGCTCGACGCGGCTGCAGAGGCTCGCGTGGTTCCCCGGGCCGAAATGAAGAAGCCGCAGAAGTTCGTCAACCGATGCGAAGAGCTGTCGCACCTCTATAAGGTGTTGGAGCGAGTGGAGCAAGGCGAAGGACCACTCGTGGCTGTGCTTGGCGGTCTGCCGGGGGTGGGCAAGAGCGCGTTGGGTAAGCAGTGGATGCATCTCGTTCGTGAGCGTTTCGACGGAGGTGACCTCGTCGCCGATTTCTCGAGGCGGCGTCGCGGTCCCGCGGTTGATGTGAGTGGGGTTCTCGCCGACTTTATCCGTCGGCTCTCACCGGCGGGTGCCATCGTCCCGGCAACGCTTGAAGAGCGGACGGAGAGGTTTCGGTCACTGACCTTCGACCGCAAGCTGCTGGTTCTCCTTGATGACGTCACCGAGGCGGCGGAGGTTGCGCAGTTGCAGCCGTTGGGCAAGGAATGCCTTCTCGTGGCGACCAGTTACCGGGAGTTCCAGGAGCTGCACTATGAGGGTGCGGAGTACATTCCAGTCGACCCGCTCACCCCTGAACAGGCGAAGGAGATGTTGGTCACGCTGGCAGGCAAGCGAGGGGCAGAGTTCGAGCGGGAAGAGGTAGAGACAGCGAAGCTGCTGATCTACTGCGGCGGCCTAGCTCTACCCTTGTGCGTCTGCGCGTCGCGACTGTTGCTCGGGGGAGAGGGACTCTCGGTCGCTGCAATCGCGGCTACTGTCGGTAACGAACAGCGGCGGCTTGAGTATCTCTCTGGCGTTGGGGAATATGCAAGTGCTGCCGTCTTCGGCTTTGCCTACGCTGATCTGCCCTCCGGCCAGAAGCTCGCCTATCGACGGCTTGGAATTCACCCCGGGATCGACCTTACCCCTGTCCATGCGGCGTTGCTCACTGGTGTCACCCCGTTCGAGGCGGGGGAGCAGATGGCCGCGCTGGCGAGCACTTACCTGCTGGGAACGACCGAGGGCGGCTATTACCGGTTCCACGATCTTGTTCGCGTGCACGCGCGCGAGTGCGCGGAGCGGGAGGACCCGAAGGACGAGCGCGAAGAGCTGTTCAAGCGGTTGACCGATTGGTATCGTGCGGCTATGCGCAGAGCGGACTGGGCGTTGACCGAGGAGCGTCTTCGCTTCGCGCCAGCAGCCCCTATCGACGCTCCTCATCTGCCTGGTTTCACGGATGAGCGGAGCGCGTTCGACTGGCTAGAGGGGGAGCGCGCGAACGTCCTTGCGGTGCTGCAGGCCGCTCGCGACCGTGAATGGGACGAATGGGTATGGCAGATGGTCGAGTCGCTCTGGCTTTTCCATTACAACCGCCGGCACTACGCCGACTGGATTGACACCACGGAAATCGGGATCGAATGCGCGCACAGAGTTGGTCATCGAGACGCCGAGATACGGCTGCGCACGCAGCTCGCCTGGGCCCTCGTCGAACTTCGCCGTTTCGAGCCCGCTCGCGAAGAGCTAGATCGAGCCAACGAGCTAGTGCGTAACTCCGGCAACGTCCAGCTGCGCGGATCGGTGCGAGAGTTCACTGGTACCTACTACCTGAAGAAGGGCGAGTATGACAAGGCGATCGCGGTCTTGGAAGAAGCGCGTGTACTGGCGGTCGAGGCCGGGACGAATCGCGGAGTGGCTCTTGAGGATTACTTCATCGGTTGGGCGCTGATCGAGAAGGGCGAGTACGAGCAGGCGCTGGCGCCGTTGGCTGATTCTCTGGAGCGGATGCGGAGGGCGAAGGACCAGATGTTCATCGGTCGGTTGCTGTTGCGCCTGGGTCAGGCGCAGCGCCGGTCGGGGAGCGTGGACGAGGCCGAACGGACCTTGAGACAGGGGATGTCGAAGCTGCGGGCGCTCGGGATGAGGATCGAGATGGCTGAAACCCATGACGAGCTCGCCGAGCTCGCCGAGACACGGGGCGACGAGGTGGCGGCTCGCCAGCAGCGGGAGCGGGCCCAGAACATCTACCGCGCGCTTGGTCACCCGCAAGCGGGCGAGTCGACCGTGATTGGCACGGTTTCAGCTGTTGACCCGATGGCGATCTAGGTGGACGCGCCCGACGCATGCCCCCACCCTGATTGTGAGGCGGTCGGGTAGCGGATCACCGGGCCGCCCAGCGATCCGGCGCGCATACAGGGCGGAAACTGCCAGCGCACCGTCGAGAGGCGACGATCCAGGCACCGGGGCAATAGAGACCGTCTCGCCGTCGCGCCAGGTGACGACGGCCGTCCCGGAGTCCGATGCGTTCGCGCTGAGCATCGCGCCGGGGTTCTCGCGCAGAGCGGTGCGGCGCCAGGCCCCGTCCGGATCGGGCTCGCGACGTAGCACTATCGCGGCGCTCTGCAGCAGGCGCAGGTCTCGGTCTCTGGCCTCGACGACAAGATGAGAACTCGGGGGGGGGGGGGGGGGTACTTAATTGCAC
>DATJRV010000085.1:0-115148 GCA_035504435.1 Solirubrobacteraceae bacterium | reverse complement strand
GTCTGTCAGCGCGTACTCGCCCTCGCCGCCGGCGTCTGGCACAACTGGCTGCTCTGGGAAGCCGGCCAAATCGAGGATCCCGGCCGCCACTTCACCCACTACGACCACTGAAGCCGTGAATTCGGAATCAGCCATCTAGCTCTCGTTTCTTCTCTGCAATTTCTTCCGATGTCGTTTGCTTACGTTCGCGGTCCTTCCGTTCTTTTTGGGCCTCAGCGCGTTCTTTCGCAGTGTCATGTTTCCGTTTTTCTTCGGAATACGTGACGATCTGATAGATCAGCGCGAGCGACCCTAGGACAGTCGCAACTGTGAGTCCGAAGGACAGCCCAAACAGTGCGGCTCGCGTGCGCTCGCCACTGATGTCGACCTCGATCGCAGCAACAAGGCCAACAATGATCGCGAGAGCACCAACCCACGCGATCACCTTAAACGGGAAAAAGAAGCCTCGGACTCCGCCTAGTCCGCTTGCGATCATCTGGCCAAAGAGGCCCTCTAGCAATCCAACCAGCAGTGCGACGGCGGTGACAATGATGGCCAACAAGACAGCGTCAACTCCGACCATTGAGAGCAGAACCGTCCTCTCGTCAGCGAGAAGCCTGTGTCGTAGCGCTGCCCAGACCCCTGCGCCAGCACCCAGAACCGCTGCGTAGGGAATAAGCGTGGCGTGAAGGTCAATGAGTTTGCTCTCGAACTCTTCGCGCATGTTCTTAGCCGGTGGCTGACTGGACATATTCACGTTTCTCGCGAGCGAGGGTCGCATTCTTCAATCGCGCATATTTCGCGGTTGGCGGGATCCATACGGTCATAGATCGGATCGCCCTCCCAACGCGCCAATACGCAACCGACGCAAGTGCGGGTCGCCTGCAAATCTTTCAAGGCCGAGACGCGCGGCATGCTTCACATGCGACCTGTTGCCCCCCATTGTGAGCGCACGACGCCACCATACTCTTCCTGGCGAGTCGATGCTCTGCTGCCAAGCGACCGTTCGACTCTTGGCGTTCGTGCGCAGGTGCGGTGCGTCGAGCCGAGAGCTGCGGGGCCCCTCGCAGCCCCGCAGGGGGCCGGTGCGCACGTTGGTGGTCGCGCTCGAACGAGGCGCAGCTTGAGCGTCGCCTCCGACGGCATGTTCGAAGCGGTCGGTGGTAGCGCGCAGGGCCGGGCGCGCCGACTCCGCTGCGGTCTCTCGCGACCGCTGCCACGCGGCGGGCGATGGCTCTGGCTTCCGCGGTCTCCGGGTCTCCGGGTCTCCGGGCGGGTTCGCCACCAATACCCTTGCCGGGCGAAGGCAGGGGGTCGCCGGCGTCGTGAGCACCGCGGGCAGCTGAAAGCAGGTCCGCACCCCCGCCCACCGCGAGTCCCGCAAATCGCCAGAAGCACGACCGCGGCGCGTGCTTGACTCGGCGAGCGGCGGCCAGCCGGACGGCTGATCTGGTACCCGCCTTGGACGAGTGGCACTCGGTCGAGTGGCGGCGCGTCAGACTGCCGCTTCGCCTTGGCGGAGGAGGCGTCTGCCGAGCCTCCGCCCGCGTTATCGAGATTCGTCCCTTCCGTAAGCTTCGCACCGTTGGTTGGTTCGTGCTCGCACCGCTCGCCAGGCAGGCGCAAGCTAGAAGGACTCCTCGTAGCTATTGACACAGTCATAACGTCTGAGTAGGTTAGGCGGGGAAAGGTCGGTGTCCTGTTGCCGATGGAGGGGCATGTGCGCAGTAGGCCGCCGTCGTTGAGCAAAAGGGGCGCGCGATGCCAGCCAGGCCAAGAGGACGGATCAGGGATCGGAACGATGTGGCGGGGGGCGGTCACCAGCGCCGCTGGTCAGGGGCCAAGCTGTTCTTGACAGTGATCGCTGGGGGGCTGCTGGCAATGGCGACCTTGCCTGCTGGCCTTGAGACAACGTCGGCCTACGCCGCAACAGTGGAATCCGGCATCGCGCCAGCGGAGTCGATCACGATTCCGTCCGCCAACTCGGAATACTTCTATGTGGGCAGCACGGCCGGAGGTCAGCCCATGGGATCGATCAGCTGGAGCCAGGATCTCTCTGTGATCGCGAGCTACTCGGGCAACGAGGCGATCTCGATTGGACGGTCAGCCTCGAACACCGGGTCATACAGCTCCGGTGCAGGCAACCATGCGATCGCAGGGGCAGGCATCAGCGGCTACTCGGTGGCTGAAGTGTTCTCGAACGACGTCAGCGCGACAGGAGCCGGCGCTGCCGGAGGCACGCAGCTCGAACTTCCCTTCAAGACGCAGTCTGGGGACCTCGTGCTGATCCTCGTCGGCGGCGAGGGCACGGGCAGCCTGCAGCTCAGCGGCATCGCAGCGAATACCCTACAGAACGAAACATACAGCGAGGCGGGCTCCGACGTGATCGCGTCAGCCGCCATTTACACGGCCGAACTCTCGGGCGGCAGCTATACGGCCCGTTGGGACTCAACTACCTATGCAACCAACTCGGGTACCAGCCTCGGTGCCGTGGCATACGTGCTGGCACCAACGGCGCCTGCGGCTCCTGTCGTGAACGGCATGTCGCCGGCAGAAGGCAGTGCACGCGGTGGTGAAACGATCACGGTTAAAGGGTCCGGCTTTGCCACGGAACCGGGTACCACCTCATTCTCGTTCGGTGGCTCTACCGCGACCAAAGTGTCGTGCTCCTCGACGACCAGCTGTACCGTTACGGACCCCCAGCATGCGGCAGGCACGGTGCGCGTCATGGCCACGGTGGACGGGGTCTCGTCGAACCCGACCGCCGTCGAAACGGACAAGTTCACGTATGTGACGCTCTTTGAAGTCACCGTCAAGATGTGGATTCCGCAGGAATACGTCGTGGACCCCGGGAGCTGCTTCTTTAGCACCGTCGTTACTCATGTTCCATCGTGCGGCTTGACTCCATACCTACTGTGGGCCAACCTGATTGCGCCTGCGGAGGCATTTATGCCACCCGCTGAATGCAATCCAGGGGGCGGCCTCTCTTCGTTGCTCGCTGCCGTAAATACCAAGTTCCGTGGCGACAACTACGCTCCATTCACGGGTGGGTCCACGTACCGTGGATTGCGGACGATTATTTTCGGGTGGAACGGCACCGAAATCATCAGTCCAGACGTCATGAAGCCTCACACGACATCCCACCTTGCGATCGAAGTGCAGCGACTCTTCCGTTCGGCCTTGGACTGCATTGAAGAAAAGGGCGCCGTCGAAGAAGAAACGTTCTCGTCCACCCCGACGACGTTCTCACTGACCTACGGTTCCGAGAACGGATTCCTGTCGGTGGTAGCGCCGCTCGCGAAGATGACGATCCCCGGCACGAAAATATCGTTTGAAACCTTCCAGAAACTGGGACCCAGGATCGCCCTATCTGGCTCGGTGGCGTCCAATGGGACTCTGACGCTGACCGCGTCATCTTTTAGTCAGTTCCCAAGCATCGGGATCAGCGTGGCAGAGAACGGCGGACCAGGGCTTGGAGGGAGCGAAGTCATTGACACGGTCAACGACGCTTCGTGCTTGAATGCATCAGCCGTTTTGGGCATAGACGGAGTCCTGAACCTGTTCGCAGGATTCGACCACATGAGTGCCAGTGGGCTGAAAGTTCCTGAATTCGCGCCGCCATCGCCTCCGATGGATACAAAAAGTGCGCTGTGCGCCAGCGCCGTCGGCAACAGCTGACGATTCGCTCATAGGCCCGCGGGGGGTATAGCCGAAGCTGGGCGCCTGACCTAGCGGCGAAGCAGCGCACGCCCGTGACGCAACACGAGGACCTCAAGCTACAAGAACCGCTGCAACGAGTAGCGCCGTCTGGTTGCGCACTGCTGGACCTGTTCGCGCAGGCGTGAAGAGCGTCATAACCCGATGCCGCGCTTTGACGGGCGCTTGGCGGCTGGCAAGCTCGCCCCAATGCTGCTGTCCTTCGCCTACCTCGCGGTCGTAGCGCTGCTGAAGCTGTTTGGTCAGTAGCGGTGGCGGCGATCATCCCTCCGCCGATGTTGAGCTGCTTGGGCTTCGCCATGCGAGCAGGCGCACGACCCGTCTGGATCGCGGCTTGCGCCTCGGACGAGAGGGAGGTGCCGAGGCCGACGACGCGATCACGCCGGCTTGGTCCGGTGTAAGCGAACATGTGCGGGGCGGCACCGTTGTGATCGCAGTTCCACTCGTGGCGCGAGCGCGAGGCCTCGAGACCGCACCAACGTTGACCGTTCGCCAGTGCTTCATGTTGAGGAGCGGCTACACCCCCCGCGTCCGTCGTCTGTGGGTGTCGAGCCAGTTGCGGATCTTGCCGCGAGGGTGCGCCCGGTTGCTGAGGACGAGCGCACTGGGCGGGCTTCTTAGCGCTTGGCGGTCGGCTTGCTCTGTGCGGGCGGCGCGCCACTCGGTGTCGGCGGGGCGTGGTCCGTTGCGGCGGAGGTCGTCGATCGCGTAGGCGTAGTGGGTGCTGAGTGTGCGTAGGCTGGTGCCGCACTCGCTGGCGACGGTTTGGGGGTCCTCGGCGCGCAGGCGCAGGGAGATGCCTCCTCGGCGCAGCGAGTAGGGGGTGGCGCCGAGGATCGCGAAGAGCTCGGGCTGCTCGGCCGCTTTCTCGACGGCGGGGGTGAAGAAGCGCTCGCCCCAGGCGCGGGCCTGGTTTTCGCTGAAGTGACAGGCGCCTGTGCGCTGGTCCCGGGCGCCGTGCTCGGGGCCTGCGAGATCGCCGGGAATGATGAAGTCCAGGGCGCCGACCGGGTGCCCTGAACCCTCGAGCGTCTTTCGCCACGCGGCGAGGTCTTCGTCGAGCAGCGACGGGATGACGGTGCGCCGCTGGGTTGAGTGCTCGGTCTTGCCCCATTCGTCAAGGCGCCCGTTTGAGAGAACCTCGAGCACCCATGCGAACCCGTCTTTCAGCGAGGACCAGCGCATCCCCCAGACCTCCTGGTTTCGGGTGCACAGCCCGTATTGGAGGCACACGACCATCGCGTCGCGCTGCGCGAGGATCGGCTCGCGTCCCTGCTCGCGGGCGAGCATCTGCACGCGGATCGCCTCGACCGCCTGGGGTGAGAGCGCCCAGGCCGGCACCAGCGGACCGTGGCGGCGGGGGCCGGGCTCATAGCCGGTGCCGCCGGAGCGAAGCGACCGGCGGATGTTGCCGCGCGGCTCGGGCGCGAAGCTACACCCGTTGGTGTGGATCTCACCCACGAGGTTCGAGGAGGCAGCCCAGCTGAGCGCAGCCGAGAGCACCCGCCAGGCTTTCTGGCGCGATGCCTTGGGGACGCCTTCGCGCAGCATCTGCTCACGCCAGGCGCCCGGCGCCTGCGGCTGGTTGAAACGCACCGCCGAGACCGCGCAGAGCGCGACCGCGTAGGGCCGCGGCGGTGCGAGGCGCCCCACGCCGCGAGCGCGTGGTTTGTCGAGCATGTGCAGCCCCACCGTGGACTCGTAGCGCTCGTAGGTCGAGGGCGCAAGGCCGCCGGGGTTGCTGGGGTGCGCGTTGACCTGCAGATAGAGCTCGAGCACCTCCCCGATCGTGCGGGCCTCCAGTTCGTTTGCCTCCTTCGCGTCGAGGTCCAACAGGAAGCGGCGCAGGGTCTCGCGCCCGCGGCGCTCGGCTGTGACGTAGGCGTCCATCCACGCGCGGGCATGGCGCACGGAGGGAAACGAGCGGCAGCGCTCGCGCCGGTCGTGGTCGTAGAAGCCGACCACATAGGAGCGCCGGCCCTTCTTGCCGACGTACGGCCATTTCTTGCGCCACGGCCTAGCCACGCGAGCACCACGAGCGTCCGGCCGCAGGCCACTGGGCTGCGGACATGCCTTTCCTTTCGGGTCGATGTCGATCGCCCTAACCCGCAGTCGACATCGCCGAAAGTGCGGTAATGCCGCGGAAACGGCACCCCACAAATCGACGCCCAGCCCCTTCAACCTGCCCGATTTACAGGGAAAATGGCCCTGGGGGGCCAAGATCCTCGTAAATGAAGGGGTCCGGGGTTCGAGTCCCCGCGTCGGCTCTGTCTGCAAAGGCCCTTCAAATGCGCGGTTTCGCTTTGCGGCCACGTCTTCCGCGCCGATCGCAAGCGTAGGCCGGTGTGGTACGCGAAGTACCGGCTGCCCGACGGGCGCCAGCTGCAGCGCAAGCTCGGCCCGGCTTGGTCTGAGCGGCGGTGGCCACCGGCGGGCTACTTCACGAAGCGTTCACCGGGTCTTGCTGGCCGGCGACGATCGACTCGCAGAGCATGCTCTTGCCGACCTGGCGGGCGCCCCGGCGATTGACAGCGTCGACGCTCGCAAGAACCTGAGCCAGACCTCGGCTGCTGCGATGTCGGGAAAGCCCGACATCTAGTAGTGACAAGCATGATGTCCGGAAAAGCCGACAACGTGGGCATCTCATGGTAATGTCGAGATATGCCGACACCTCCCAGCCGCGAACCTCGCCCCAAGACTCCGTCTTCTGGCAAGCCCTTCCGACTCTATACGGCGGCGTCGGTCGGGCAGGCCATCCGCGCCTACCGCGAAGAAGCTGGGCTGACCCAGCAGGAGCTCGCGGACATGGCGGGCCTGCATCGCAGCTACCTCTCCGACCTCGAGCAGGGCAAAGGGACCGAGCAGCTACGACGCATCCTGCGCCTACTCAAGCTCCTCGGCGTTCGTGCCACGCTGCAGAAGGCCGATTGGTGATGGCAGAAGCGCTGGCCATCTGGCTCAACCAGTTGCACGTCGCAACGGTCGAGCGCGACCGCAAAGGCCGACTGCGCCTCTACTACACCGACTCCGCGCATGAGACATTCGAAGGCGGCACGCCCGTGCTCTCCCTCAACCTGCCACTGACCAACGAGCGCCATCCCAATGCGCGCACGCGGGCCTTTCTCGACGGGCTCCTGCCGGAGGGCGAGCCACGCCGCGCGATCGCGGAGGACCTCGACGTGCCAGCCAGCGACGTGTTCGGCTTGCTCGCCGAGCTTGGCCGCGACTGCGCCGGGGCGCTTGTGATCCAGCCCGCGGGCGATCCGCCCCCCAGCATGCCGTCCACGACTGCCGCGGAGCCGCTCGGCGACGACGAGCTCGCCGAGCTCGTCGCCAATCTGCGCAGCGCGCCGCTCGGCGTCGGACGCAAAGTGCGCCTGTCGCTCGCGGGGGTCCAGGAGAAGCTGCTTTTGACGCGCATGCCCGATGGGCGCTGGGGTCGACCCATCGACGGCACTCCATCGACGCACATCCTCAAGCCGGAGATCGAGCGCTTTGTGAACACCGTCCAGAACGAGGCATTCTGCATGCGCATTGCCCACCACCTCGGCCTCGACGTTGCTCACGTGGAGACGACCACCATCGACGAGCGCCCGGTGCTCGTCGTCCAGCGATACGACCGCGGTGTTGCCAGCGACGGATCGGTCAGCCGCGTCCATCAAGAGGACTTCTGCCAAGCGCTTGGAGTCGATCCCGACCGCAAGTACCAGGAGGACGCCGGCCCGAGCCTTGCCGCGATTGCGCGAGTCCTTCAGGACGTAGCGCGCAACGAGGACACCCAGAGCTTCCTGCGCGCGCTGACCCTCAACATCGCCATTGGCAATTGCGATGCGCACGCAAAGAACTTCTCGCTTCTGCACACGGACCCCGGGGCGCTGCGTCTCGCACCTCTGTACGACTTGATGTCGACGCGGCTCTATCCCGTTGACGACAAGCTCGCGATGTACGTCGACACGGTGCAGAAGGCCGACCGAGTGACCGCGGAGCGAATTGTCAACGAGGCAGCTGCATGGGGACTGCGACGCCAGCTCGCCGCGGACGTCGTAGGCAGCGTTCTTGCTCAAATCCCCGAGGCCGCCGCAAGTGCCGCAGATGAAACCGCCGACGTTCCCGACGAGCTCCTCCAGTTGGTGCAGACCCGCACCAAGCGTCTCGCCGCCGACCGTCTGATTGGCGCTTGATCGCCCGGCAACCCGCGGATCCACGCGGCTGATCAGGCGCTAGCATTGCTGACACAGCGCTCTCAGGCGCGAAGTCTTCGGATAGCCTCCCCAGCGCGCGGCGTGACGCGCGCTGTTGTGGATGATCATGGCGTTGCGGTTAGGAGGAGCAGGAGATGAGCACGGATCGTTTTTGAGGAGCTCGGGCTTCCGCGTCGCGCGTTTCTAAAGAAGGCGGGAGGCGCAGTGCTGATCGCGCCGGCCATCGTGTCGTTTGGTATGGACGTGATCGCCACAGCGGCTTTCTCTCGCAGGAGCTGAGCGAGCAGCTGCCCGATCACGTGCGCGTCGAGCCGCAGGAGCGCTTTTTCGCGTTCCCCGCGAGCCCCCGCGGCGTCCAGCAGTTGCTGTGCGAGCGGCAGGAGATCCCCCAGGAGGCCCTCAGCGTGCACCTGTGGGCGCATCTGTGGTGGGAACGCCGCCGGCGAGACTTCACCCACGCGCACGCCGGCTGGGCGACGCCGTCGTTCGCGCGCTCGGCGCGCACGACGCTCGCCCGGCTGCTGCGCCCCTACCTGTGCGAGTGTCCCCCTGCGGCCGGATCGCCGTGGAGCTACATCTCGACCGACGACTCCTCGGGCTACGGTGTCGCCGCCGACCGCTGCATCGGCGCGCTCCAGGACGCCGGCGTCGTGCTGGACTGGCTGCCGTACATCCCCGGCTCACGCGCGAGCACGTTCTACGCGCCGGGGCTGAGCGCGGCGGCGGCGCCGCCGCCCGCCGGCGGCTCGCGCGAGCATCCGCCGGTCGCGGTCGTGCACATGGTGCCCGAGTACTTCTCCTACGTCCGCCACGAGCGCCCCGAGGCCTTTCTGGTGGGGCACACCGTGTGGGAGACCGACCGGCTGCCCAGCCACTGGATCGCGTGCATGGACGCGGCCGACCTGCTCGTCGTCCCCTGCCGTTTCAACGCCGATGTGATCGAGGGCTCCCCCGTACGCACGCCGGTGGCGGTCGTTCCCTACGCCGCCCCGCCGCCGCTGCCGGCGCGCCCTGGAGCGCTGTGGGAGTCGATCCCCGAGGACACGCTGGTCTTCTACACGATCGCAATGGGATGCCGCGCAAGGGAGTCGCCAAAACGGTCGCAGCGTTCCTGCGCGCATTCACCGCGCGCGACCGCGTAATGCTGATCGTCAAGACCTCGCAGCGCGACTACACGCGCGGAATGAGCGGGCTTGGAGGCGTCGCGCGCCGCGGGACGACCGCCTGGACGCTCGCACGCCTGCTCGCGGAGCACCGCGATCCCCCCGCGGTGCGCCTCGTCACGCAGGAGCTGACCGAGGCCGAGCTCGGCGGGCTGCACCTACGCGGCGACTGCTTCGTGTCGCTGTGCCACAGCGAGGGATGGGGGCTGGGCAGCTTCGACGCCGCGGCCCACGGCAAACCCGTCGTGACGACCGGCTTCGGTGGCCAGCTCGACTACCTTCACGGCTCGCCGTTGCTGGTCGACTATGAGCTCGTAGCGGTGCGCGATGGAACCAGATCGGGCACCTACACGCCCGACCAGCGCTGGGCGGAGCCCGACGTCGAGCACGCCGCGGAGCTGCTGAGAGCGGTCGCGAAGGAGCCCGCGCGCGCACGCGCGCTGGCCGCCAAGCGCGCGCAAGAGATCGGCTGGCGCTACCGGCCGGCGGCGATCGCCGCGGCCTTCCAGCAGACGGTCGAGACGGCGCTGGGTCGCGCGCGCTTGCCCACGGGTTCAACCGGGAGAGTGTGAGGACGCACAGCCAGGCCGGGAGCGACTGGCGGCGATCGTGCACGTCACGCGCGTAGTTCCCCGTCCGCGCCCGTGGCTTTGACTACGCAGCCGTGTGGCTTTGAGCGCTCGCACGCGCTCCGCGCAGACCCGATCTCTGAACTATGTCGAGATTGGTGGGAAAGCTCAGAAGCTGGAAGCGCGGGAAGCTCGAGCGCGAGCGCCGGGAGGCCGCCGCCAAGCGCGCCATCACCTACGTCGCCCGGGACGGCCGCGGTCGCGTGATCGCCTCGCGCTAGCGGACCTGGTGGGAGTCGAACCCACTCCGTGGGGCTGAAGGCCCGCTTGGCGCCAACCCGGCCAGGTCCCAGCGCGAAGATCGAGCTTAGTCGCCGACGCTCGCGTGGGCGAGCGCCCGCCGGCTCACGCGCGGCAGCGCGGGCTCACCGGGACTTCCAGCGGTGCCCCCGGTTGCGCCGGAGGATCTATCTTGCACCACGTCAGCTCCTCCGTGCGTTCGTCGGCCACGCCCACGAACGGGTAGTTCAGGCCGGCGCTGCGCGCCGTGCAGCTCAGCTGCCGGCGGCCCGCCACAGCCGGTGCGGGGGCGCCACAGCTCACACCCTGCAGCGGACCCGTGAGTTCTCCGTGCACGACCCGCCGGCGCACGTCCGCGCTGATCGCTCGCTCGAGCGCAACGCGCAGCGGCACGCCGGGCGCCAGCCTGGCGCTGTGCGGCGCCTCGTCCTGGGCGATCGCCACCCGGCCCACGCGGTTTGCCTGCGCGTTCGCCGCCGCTTCCGCGTGGGCCGAGCCGCCGGAGCCTTCGCTCCCGCCGCCGTCGTCGCGCACGACGATCACGATCGCCGCGATCACCGCCGCGTAAACGACGATCGTCAGCAGCCAGCGGGTGCGCAGCGGAAGCGCGCGAAACCACGAAAGCGGCGAGCGCATCGCGCGATCATCTCACGCGCCCGCCCGCCGCCGCGCACCGGCGGCGCAGCCGCTGCGCGGCCTCTCCACACGGCCTCTCCGCAGCCGCTGCGCGGCCTCTCCGCACGGCCTCTCCGCACGGCCTCTCCGCACGTACCAAGGCTCCGGTGCGCTGCTCGCGCACCGGAGCCTCAATCGAGCGTTCGTCAGCTGTTCAGGCGCGCGCTCGACACCTTCCAGCCGCGTCTGCCCACTGTTATGCCGACGCCGGTGACTGGGGGCTGACCGGCCGCGACACCACCGGGCGCGGCTCGCGCCTCAGGTTCAGCCACCAGTTCGACACGGGCAACAGGAACAGGATCGCGCCGAGCACGATCAGCAGGATTCCCGCGAGGATCGCGATGCTGCCGATCTGCGCCCAGCCCCACGCGTTCAGCAGCAGGCCCTTGAGCGTCGTGCCCTCGAACAGCGTCGTGCGCTCGCCCGCGAGCTTTTCGCTCTTCATGCCGCCCGCGATCCACTTTTCGCTCACCTGCGAGTAGGTAAGCCCGCCCGCGACCTTGTTCATGTCGGGCTGGAGCTGGTCGACGGCGAATTTGTGAGCCTGTTCGCCGGTGAGCACCTGCTTGCCGGCTTCACCCTTCAGCGCGGGCCACTCGGCCGGCTTGGGGAAGTAGATCTTCTGCGGCGCCAGCTGTTCACGCACGACGTTGTGGTCGTAGCTGCCGCCGACGATCGCGACGATCCCCAGTGCGACCATCGCCGCCGCAGCGCCCGCCGCGATCGGCGTCAGGCTTGTGATTTTGTTCAAAAACGAGCGCATGATAACCCCTTACTGGTATTGGTATTTGTCCTTCAGCGACAGCGCCAGTCTGCTCTTCGCTGAGAGCGAGCGCATCCGCTGGTCTCCCCAAGGGAGCAACGGCGGGCTACCGAGGTTGCTTGCGGATTTCCCCGCATCTGCGAACGCGTCCGTAGTTCTGCGCAAGTGCGCGCCGTAGCGCCCGCGCGTGCGCCTGCAGGCGCTACCCTGGCGGGTGCGCGCGCGGGGAAGCCGAGGGCGTGCGCGTCGTGGTGGCGATGACGGCCTCGCCCCAGACCTGGGGGCGCACCGGTCGCATGCAGCAACCGCAGACGTGCACCAACTCGCTGAGAAGATACATCGACGCGCCCGGCTCGTGCTCGCGTGCACCGCCGTGCTCACCGTCGTCGCCGGTGCCCTCGGCGCCGGTGTGGTCGGCTCGCTGAGCAGCGGCGGCACCTCCGACCCGCACGCGCCGAGCGTGCTCGCCGCCCAGCAGATCGCAGCCGCCAGCGGCGTCGCGCCGCAGCCCGAAGTCGTCGTGCTCGTGCGCGCCCCCAGCGCCATCGCCAGCCCCGCCGGGCGCGCGCGCGTGGCGCGCGTGGTGCGCGCCGTCAGCTCCCAGCCCGCCGTCGCGCGCGTGCGCAGCATCCTCAACGTGGCTCAGCCGGCGACGTTGACGTCGCGCAGCGGTCGCGCCACGATCGTGCTGGGCTACTTCCACGCGCACGCCTCCGCACACGCCGACACCGCCGCCGCGCAGCGCATGCAGCAGGACCTGCGCGACCTCCCCGGCGTGACCGTCGGCGGCGACGAGCTGACGTTCAGCCAGCTGGAAGGCACGATCTCCTCCCAGCTGCCGCGGGTCGAGCTGTTCGCGTTCTCCATCCTGCTCGTGCTCTCGCTGCTCGCCTTCCGCGGCCTCGTCGCCGCGCTGCTGCCGCTGATGGTCGGCGCCATCGCCGTCGCCGGCAGCCTGCTGATCATGCGCGCGCTCGCGCAGGTCACGCTGCTGTCGATCTACTCGCTCAACCTCGTCACCGGCCTCGGTCTCGGCCTCGCCATCGACTACTCGCTGTTCATCGTCTACCGCTACCGCGAGGAGCTCGCCTGCAGCGGGCATTGCGCGACTGCGCTCGCACGCACCGTCAGCAGCGCCGGTCGCACCGTCATGTTCTCCGCGCTCACCGTCTCCGTCGCGCTGCTCTCGCTGCTCGTCTTCCCGCAGCAGTTCCTCTCCTCCATGGGGATCGCCGCCGCGCTCGTCACCGTGTTCGCCGCCACCGCCGCGCTCGTGCCGCTCGGCGCGGCGCTCACGCTGCTCGGTCCGCGCGTCAACGCCCTCTCGCCCGCCTGGCTCGCGCGCACCCGCCGGCGCGCCGAGGGACCCGTCGAGGGCGGGCACTGGTATCGCCTGGCCAGCTGGGTCACGCGCCGGCCGGCGCTGGTGGCGGCGGCGTGTGCCGTGGTCCTGCTGTGTGTCGGCCTACCCGCGCTGCATCTGCGCCTGGGGGCCACCGACGCGCGCGTGCTGCCAGCCGGCTCCAGCGCGCGCACCGTCGAAGCGGCGCTCAGCGCCGAGTTCTCCGCCGACGCCGCAGACCCCGTGCTCGTCCTCGCCCACGCCCCCGAGCAAGCCGGCCCGGCGCTCGCCCGCTATCGCTCGCAGCTCGCGCGACTCCCCGGCGTCGCCTCCGTGCAGGCGCCCAGCCGGCTCGCGCCGGGGCTGTGGCAGATCGAAGCGCTCGCCGCCCAGCGGCCGCTGAGCGCCACCTCGCAGGAGCTGATCGGCCGCATCTACGCGCTGCGCGCGCCGTACGCCGTCGCGCTCACCGGCGTCGCCGCCGGCCAGTTCGACGAGCACGCGAGCCTCAGCTCGCACATCCCGCTCGCGCTCGTCATCCTCGCCGCCACCACGCTGCTCGTGCTGTTCGCCATGACCGGCTCGGTCGCGCTCGCCGTCAAGTCGCTGCTCATGAACCTGCTCACGCTCAGCGCCGCCTTCGGCATCCTCGTGCTCGTCTTCCAGGACGGGCGCCTGCAGGGGCTGCTCGGCTACACCGCCACCGGCACGATCGAGCAGACCAACATGATCATCCTCGCCATCATCGCCTTCGGCCTGTCCACCGACTACGGCGTGTTCCTGCTCGCCCGCATCAAGGAGGCGCACGACGCCGGCGCGGACGACGAGGTGGCCGTCGCCACCGGCCTGGAGCGCAGCGGGCGCGTGGTCAGCGCCGCCGCGCTGCTGTTCTGCGCCGCCGTCGGATCGCTCGCCGCCTCCAGCGTCGTCTCGCTCAAGGAGTTCGGCATCGGCGCCGCGCTCGCGGTGATCATCGACGCCACCGTCGTGCGCGCCCTGCTCGTCCCGGCGCTGATGGCGCTGCTCGGACGCGCCAACTGGTGGGCGCCAAGGCCCCTGCGCCCGCTGCTCGCGCGCCTGGCACACCCCACCGAGGCGCTGCGCGCCGCGCCCGCCGCCGCCGCGCGCAGGCGGTAGGCGCTCAGCGCCGTCACCAGCCGTCAGCGCAAGCTGACTTCACAATCAAGTGACCAGCCCCTGGTAGTCTTCACCTGCACGTTCTCAGGTGACGGGGAGGGAAAGCGATGGCACGGAGGACCATGCGGGCACTGCTGCCGGCGCTTGGCGTCGCGCTGCTCACGAGCCTGTCGGCCAGCAGCGCAGCCTGGGCGGCCAGCGAAACGAAGGCGCCCAAGGTGACGCAGCAGCCGGCCAGCGTGACCGTCGAAGAAGGCCAGGGCGCGAGCTTCGAAGCCACCGCCTCGGGCACGCCGGCGCCGAGCGTGCAGTGGGAAGTCTCGACCGACGCCGGCAGCAAATTCAGCCCGGTCGAAGGCGCCACCGCCGACAAGCTGACGATCGCCAGCGCCAAGACCGCGGAAAGCGGCGACGAGTACCGTGCCGTGTTCACCAACGTCGCGGGCTCAGCGACCAGCAAGACCGCCACGCTGACCGTGCGGCTGCGCCCGGGGGTCAGCAAGCAGCCGGCCGCCGTGACCGTCGAAGAAGGCCAGAGCGCGAGCTTCGAAGTTGCGGCCTCCGGGTTCCCCGCGCCGAGCGTGCAGTGGGAACTGTCGACCAACGGCGGCGACACCTTCAGCCCCGTCAAGCACGCCACTTCCGACGAGCTCACGCTCACCGGCGTCAAGACCTCAGAAGGCGGTGACGAGTACCGCGCCGTGCTCACGAACGCAGCGGGGAGCGCCACCAGCGAACCGGCCACGCTGACCGTGCAAAACCGCCCGCTCGTCACCAAACAGCCACTCAGCGTGACCGTAGAAGAAGGCCAGAGCGCCCACTTCGAAGCGGCTGCCTCCGGGTTCCCGGCGCCGAGCGTGCAGTGGGAACTCTCCACCAACGGCGGCGCCACGTTCAGCCCGGTCGAAGGCGCCACCGCAGATGCGATCGCGATCGCCAGTGCCACGACCAGCGAAAACGGCGACGAGTACCGCGCCGTGTTCACCAACGTCGCGGGCGTGGCCACCACCGCGGTGGCGACCCTGTCCGTGCACAACCCGGTCGTGATCACCAGCGAGCCGGAAAGCACCACCGTCGAAGTCGGCCAGCGCGCGAGCTTCGAAGCGGCTGCCTCCGGGTTCCCGGCACCGAGCGTGCAGTGGGAACTCTCCACCAACGGCGGCGCCACGTTCACGCCGGTCGCCGGCGCCACCACCGACCAGCTGACGATCGCCGAAGCGAAGGCCGCCGAAGACGGCGATGAGTATCGCGCCGTGTTCACCAACGTCGCCGGCAAAGCCACCACCGAGGCGGCGACGCTGACCGTCTCAACCACCCATTTCCACGTCCTCGGGTGGGGTCAGAACTCCTTCGGGCAGCTGGGCAATGACAGCTTCACCCAGAGCGACGTGCCGGTGCAGGCCAGCGGCGTGGACTTCGTCACCGCGATCGCCGCCGACAAGGCCTTCAGCCTGGCGCTGTTGAGCGACGGCACGGTGATGGCCTGGGGCGAAGACACGTTCGGGCAGCTCGACGACGGCGAGCTGGGGACGACCGACGTGCCGCTGCCGGTGGAAGGACTCACCGGCGTCAAGGCCATCGCGGCCGGCGAGAACTTCAGTCTCGCCCTGCTCAACAACGGCACGGTGATGGCGTGGGGCGCCAACGAATCCGGGCAGCTCGGTGACAACAGCACAGAAGAAAGCGAAGTGCCCGTGCAGGTCAAGGGCCTGACAGGGGTCAGCGCGATCGCGGCCGGCGGCGAACACAGCCTCGCCCTGCTGAGCAACGGCACGGTCGTGGCGTGGGGCGAAGGCGAATACGGACAGCTCGGCAACGGCAAAGCCAAAGACAGCGACACCCCGGTGGCCGTGCGGGATCTCACGAACGTCACCGCGGTGGCGGCGGGCGAAGAGCACAGCCTGGCCCTGCTCGGCAACGGCACTGTCGTGGCCTGGGGCAGCGACGAGTTCGGGCAGCTCGGCAACGGCAGCGTCGGCGAAGACGGACAGGAAGAACACGGCAGCGAAGCGCCGGTGGCGGTGGAAGGCGTGAGCGGCGCCACGGCGATCGCAGCCGGCGCGCGCCACAGCCTCGCGCGGCTCGGCAACGGCACGGTCATGGCCTGGGGCGAAGACGCGTCCGGGCAGCTGGGCGACGCGAGCATCGCCCGCAGCCAGGAAGCGCCCGTCGCCGTGGACGGCATCGCCGACGTCGCCGCGATCTCCGCCGGCGGCCAGCACAGCATGGCGCTGCTCGGCAACGGCACGGTGATGACCTGGGGCGAAGGCAAGTACGGCGAGCTCGGCGACGGAAGCGCCGGCGAACCCAGCGACGTCCCCGTGGCGGTCAGCGGGCTGACGGAGGTGCAGGGCATCGCAGCCGGTGGCTGGCACGACCTCGCGTACGGCGAACCGCTGCCGGCGGTCACCAGCGTCGCCCCCGCAGGCGGCCCAACCGGCGGCGACACCGAAGTGACGATCACCGGCTCCAACCTCGAAGGCGCCACATCCGTGCACTTCGGCACGAGCAGCGCCCTCAGCTTCGCCGTCCACTCCCGCAGCTCGATCACAGCCGTCTCCCCGCCCGGCTCGGCGGGGACAGTGGACGTGACGGTCAGCACCCCCGTCGGCACAAGCCCGCCGAACGTGGACGACCGCTTCAGCTACCTGGCGGCGCCGACCGTCAGCAAGCTCTCGAGCAAGGAGGGGCCGGGCGCCGGCGAAACGCCGCTGACGATCACCGGCTCGGGCTTCAAGGATGTGAGCGCTGTGCGCTTCGGCGAAGGCAACGCCGCCAGCTTCGTCGTGCAGTCCCCGACGTCCATCACCGCGGTCTCCCCACCGGGAGCGGGGAGCGTGAACGTGACGATCACGACCCCCGGTGGCACCAGCGCGACCTCCAAGCACACTCGCTTCGAGTACACGCCGGCGGTCGACAGCATCGCCCCCGACAGCGGTTCACCCGCCGGCGGCACGCACGTCACGATCACCGGCGCCGGCTTCGCTGTCGGCGCGGGCACGACCAAGTTCAAGTTTGGATCGGCCTCCGCCGGCGGCGTCGAATGCATCTCTGCGAGCACCTGCACCGCCACGGCGCCCGCCAACGCCGCCGGGACGCTCGCAGTCATCGCGGAGGTCGGCAAGCTCAAGAGCCCCGCCAACCCGCCCGGCGACCAGTTCACTTACGAATAGTCTTGCGGGAGCGTGTCGGCTCTCGATCGGCTGTCCAAGCACGCGGGCGAGCACCCCGAGGCCGCGCGCGCCCACCAGTTGACGGTCTTCGCGCGCCGCATCGCGCTGCTCGCCGCGATCGTGCTCAGCCTGCTGCTCGCCGGCGCGCTCGGCCTGTCGCTCAGCGAGCACGTCGGCTTCTGGTACGCATTTCGCTGGGCGCTCGACACCGCCTCCACCGTGGGCGACTTCCCCCAGCCACGCACGCTCGCCGGGCAGATCATCAACGTCTGTCTCGTGCTCGTGGGCGTCGGTACGCTCTTCTACGCGCTGGCCACGATCGCCGAGTTCTTCGTGGCTGGCCATCTCGGCGACCTGCTGGCCACACGGCGCTCGCAGAAGATGATCGATTCGCTCACCAACCACCACATCATCTGCGGCTTCGGCCGCGTCGGACGACAGGTCGCGCGCGACCTGCGCGCCGCGCGCGCGCAGTGCGTGGTCGTCGACGCGAGCGCCGACGGCCGCCAGCACGCCGAGACGCTGGGCTTGTGCTTCGTCGAAGGCGACGCCACCGAGGACTCGGTGCTCGTCCAGGCCGGGATCGAACGCGCCCGCTCGATCATCGCGTGCGCCGACTCCGACGCCGACAACGTGTTCATCACCTTGACCGCGCGCGAGCTGCGCGCGGACATCTCGATCGTCGCGCGGGCGGCGATCGAGGACACCGAGAAGAAGCTCAAACGAGCGGGCGCCGACCGCGTGATCTCTCCCTACAAGGCCAGCGGCACGGAAATGGCGAGGCTCGCGCTGCACCCGCAGCTGAGCGGCGTGGTCGACGTGGACATCGAATACCGCATGGAGGAGATCGCCGTGGACGCGGGCTGCGAAGGGGTCGGCAAGACGGTCGGCGACATCCGCGGCGGCTCGATGATCGTCGGGCTGCGTCGCGGCCCCGGCTTCCAGCCCCAGCCGCCTGCCGAGACGGCGCTGCTGTCCGGCGATGTGATCGTCGCGATGGGCACCCCCACGGCGCTCGAACGGCTCGAGCAGGTGCTGGCGGCACCCGCCCGCCGGCGCTGACGGCGCCGCCCGCCCGCCGGCGCTGACGGGCGCGCGCTCACGCTTGCCGCGCGGCGCGCGCTCCGGCCGGGTCTTGACTCTGGACAACCGCTTAGTTGACAGCGCAGCGTCTCACGCTCGCTCGCGCGCGCGTCGATCCACGGCGCGTACGCGACGACTGTGGGTGTGAAGGAGGAATGGTGAGGGCAACTCCGCTTGGATTGCTGGCAGCGCTGGGCGCAACGCTTGCGATGACGACCGGGACGCCGGCGTCAGCCGCCTCATTCAGCGTCAGCGCGTGGGGGGAAAACCACTTCGGCGAGTTGGGCGACGGCAACCGCACGACCACCGATCTGCCAACCGCCACAGATGGTCTCAGCGACGTCGTGTCGGTGGCG
Organism: Solirubrobacteraceae bacterium; assembly: GCA_035504435.1. Lineage (GTDB taxonomy): Bacteria > Actinomycetota > Thermoleophilia > Solirubrobacterales > Solirubrobacteraceae > Palsa-744. The sequence continues at coordinate 96,689 of DATJRV010000085.1, read as the reverse complement.
GCTGGCGGCAAGCACGCGCTTGCGCTGCTGAGCAACGGCACCGTGATGGGCTGGGGCGCCAACCTCTTCGGCCAGCTGTGCACCACCGCTGAAGGCGGCGACACGCCCGTGCCGGCGAGCGGTCTGAGCGAACCGAGCGAACTCGCAGCCGGCTCCTCGGACACGCTGGTGCTGGTGAAGGACGGCACGGTGCTCGCCTGCGGTGAAAACAACCTCGGACAATTGGGGAACGGCACCATCGGACACGGTGGCCCCGCGCCGCGCCCCGTGAGCGGCCTGAGCGGCGTCACCGCGGTCGCGGCCCGCGGCGACTCGAGCTACGCCCTGCTCGAAGACGGCACCGTGATGGCCTGGGGCGACAACGGCGGCGGGCAGTTCGGCGACGGCACCACCACCAGCAGCGACGTGCCGGTCCCCGTCAGCGACCTGAGCGCCGTGAGCGCGATCTCCGCGGGCTCCAAGTTCGCGCTGGCGCTGCTGAAGAACGGCACCGTCATGGCGTGGGGCTACAACAAGCACGGCGAGCTCGGCGACGGCAGCACCGCCCAGAGCCTCACGCCGGTGCCCGTCAGCGGCCTGCGCGAAGTCACCGCGATCTCCGCCGGCGGCAACGGCGCGCTGGCGCTGCTGAAGAACGGCACGGTGATGGCGTGGGGCTACAACAAGTGCGGCCAGCTCGGCAACGGCACGACGAACCCCAGCGACGTGCCTGTGGCCGTCAAGGGCCTCAGCGACGTGACCGAGATCTCGGCGGGAGGCGAATACGGCATGGCGCTGCTCAGTGACGGCGCGGTGATGACTTGGGGGCACAACGAATACGGCGAGCTCGGCAACGGCAACATTCACAACACCGACCTGCCGGCGCCCGTGCTGGGGATCAGCGAAGTCGCGGGGATCGCCACCGGCAGCGGCTTCAGCGTGGCCTACGGCCCCGACGGGCCGACGCTCGCCGGGCCGACCATCAGCGACGCCCACGGCTACGGCCCGACAGCGGGTGGGACGAGCGTGAGCATCACCGGCACCAACTTCAACGAAGTCACGGCCGTCGAATTCGGCTCAGCACGCGCGAGCTTCCACGTCAACTCACCCACCTCCATCACCGCGGTCTCGCCGCCCGGCGAAACGGGGCGCACGACTGTGAGCGTGACCACCACGGTCGCCACCACGACGCTCTCGCAGCTGGACGTGTTCACCTACGTCCCCACGATCGCCAAGCTCCAGGCCGACAGCGGCCTCGTGGCCGGCGGCAAGAAGGTGACGATCACGGGCAGCGGCTTTGCCACCGGCACGAGCGCCACTGGCTTCTTCTTCGGGGAAGCGCCCGCAACGAGCGTCGAATGCAGCTCCACGACGGTGTGCACCGCGCTGGCTCCAGCGCACGCGGCCGGCGGCGTGGCGGTGCGCGCCCTCGTCAACGGCGTGCACTCGCGCCTCAGCCCAGCGGACCGCTACACGTACACGTAAGACATCCCCGCGGGCGCCTATCGTGCAGTGCCCGTGTCCGACAGCAGCTTCTCAGCGACGCTTCAGCGCGAAGAGGCCGTCCTGCGCTTCCCCTACGACGAGCGTCTGCGCCAGCTCCTGCGCGCGATCCCAGGGCGCCGCTGGGATCCGCCCACGCGGGCGTGGTGCATTCCGCTCGGCCCCGAGCAGGCGGAGGCGCTCGCGCTGCTGCTCGCCGGCCTGGCGCAGCGCCCGCAGGTGAGCGAGGAGCTGGCGCGCGCGATCGCCCGGCAGCGGGCGAAGCGCACGGCGCACGCGTGCCTGCTGGAGCTCGCTCGCCCGGACGAGAGCTGGTGGCTGAGCTTCGCCACCGACGCCGCCCCCCATGCGGTGGCGAGGCTGCTCGAGCACCCTGACGCCTACACGCTGCCGGCGATCGCCCGCGCGCTGCTGCCACTGGACGCGCGCGCCGCGGAGCTGGTGGACGCGCTGGGGCCGGCGAGCGTGCGTCTCAGCCACGCCGCGCGCCGCGCGCTGGAGGAGCTCGCCGAGCGCCCGCCGACGACGGGCGCTCGTGGGCGCGACGGCCGGGCCGGGGGGCTGGGTGAGCGTGCCGAGGAGCATCAGCCGCCGGCCGGCTACGACGTCGAGTTTCGCCGCGACCGTCGCGGCGGGCACTGGATCCTGATCTGCGCCGAGCGCGCGGGCCTCGCCCGCGTGCTGGCTGCCCGTGCCGGCCTGCGCGCGCTCGAGGGCCCAGCCGGGACGCTCGGCCTGGCAGCGCAGGAGAGCGCGGCGGAGGAGCTCGCGGGTGTGCTCGATCACATCGAGGACGTGAGCGTCGACCCCCGCGTGCGCGCGTGGACGGCGCGCGCGCGCCGCTGGCGCGGCAACGTCGAGGTGCGCGGTCCGCGCGCGGCACCCGTGTTCGTGCTGCTCGGCGAGGAGCGGCGCCTGCCACGGGCGCTGCGCGAACGCGCGACGAGCGTCCCCGGCGGCGCGAGCGTCGCGCTGACGCTCGACGCCTGGCGGCTGATACGGGGGCTCGACGCGTGGATCAGCCCCGCGGCCAGGCGCTGCGTGGCTGCGCTCGAGCAGGGGCGCCCCGCGCCGCCCGCGGTGCTCGAGCTCTCCGAGGTGCACGACGAGCCGACGTTCGTGCTCGCCGCCGGCCACGATCCGGGCAAGGAGGGCGAGTTCGCCGCGCTGCGCGGCGCGAGCGCGCCCCGTGCGGGCGCCGGCGCGCACGAGCACGCGCGGCTCGCCGCCATCCGCGCCGACCCGTTCTGCGTCCCCGAGCTCGACGCGTTCCTCGCCGACGGCGAAGTGTGGGTCGCGCCGCCGGCGCTCACGCTGCTGCAGGAGATCCGCGAGCAGCACGCGCAGGGCGCCGGGCTCGTGGCGCTGTCCGCCGCCGAGGACGCGCCGCTGCGCGTCGTGGGGCTGGGCGGCGAGCTGAAGCCGTTCCAGCGCGCGGGGGTCAGCTACCTGCTCGCGCGCAAACGCGCGTTCCTCGCCGACGAGCAGGGTCTCGGCAAGACGATCGAGGCGCTCGCCACCGTGCAGGCGGCGGGCGCGTATCCGGCCGTCGTCGTGTGCCCCGCGAGCCTCAAGCTCAACTGGCTGCGCGAGCTCGAACGCTGGCTGCCCGCGCGCAGCGTGAGCGCGCTGTCGGGCACCCGCAGCGCCCCCGACGCGCCCGCCGCGGACATCACGTTGCTGAACTACGAGATCGTCTCCGCGCGCCTCGCGCAGCTGTGCAAGCTGGCGCCGCGCGCGCTCGTGCTCGACGAGTCGCACTACTGCAAGAACGCGGCCGCCAAGCGCACGCAGGCGGTGCAGAAGCTGTCCGCGGCGATCCCGCGTGACGGGCTCGTGCTCGCGCTGAGCGGCACGCCCGTGACCAACCGGCCGGCCGAGCTGATCTCCCAGCTGCGCATCCTCGGGCGCCTCGAGGACTTCGGCTCGGGGGCGCGCTTCGGCCAGCGCTTTCGCGGCCCCGACGCGCACCTGCGCCTGCACTGGCATCTGCGCGCGCGCTGCTTCGTGCGCCGCCTGAAGGCCGACGTGCTCACCCAGCTGCCCGCCAAGACGCGCGCCGTGGTGCCCGTGGAGCTCGACAACGAGGGCGAGTACCGGCTCGCCGAGCGCGACCTCGTGGCGTGGCTGCGCAGCCAGCCGCTCGACCTGCGCGAGCTCGACGCGAAGGTCGCCGCCGCCCTGCGCGCCGAGCGCCTGGTGCGCTGCAACGCGCTGAAGCTGCTCGCCGCGCGCGGCAAGCTGCACGCGGCGCTCGCATGGATCCACGACTTCTGCAGCGCCGGCGAGCCGCTCGTGGTGTTCGCCAAGCACCGTGAGATCCAGCGCGCGGTGCTCGCCCGCTTTCCCAGCGCCCTGCACATCCTCGGCGAGGACAGCCCCGCCGCCCGAGACGGCGCGCTGCGCGCCTTCCAGCACCCCGACGCGCCCGGCGGCTCGAGCCCGCTGATCGTGTGCTCGCTCGACGTCGCCGGGCACGGGCTCACGCTCACGCGCTCCTCGAACGTCGCCTTCATGGAGCTCGACTGGACGCCCGCCAAGCACGACCAGGCCGAGGACCGCTGCCACCGCATCGGCCAGCAGGACGCGGTCAACGCCTACTACCTGCTGGCGGCGGACACGATCGACGAGACGATCTCCACGCTACTGGAGCGCAAGCGCGCGCTGATCGGCGCCGTCACCGACGGGCGCGAGGACGACGAGCAGGGTGTGCTCGACGCGCTCGTGCGCGAGCTGCGCGGCGCTCCCTACCGTCACCTGCGCGCCGTCGCCTGAGCGCGCGCCACCGGCGCGAGCGCTCGTCACGGCCACAGGTTCAGCGTGTCCATGATCTCGCCCCAGTGTTCCACCGCGCGCGCTTCGCCTTCGGTGAGCGCCGTTTCCAGGGGGCCGGCACGCCCGGCGAGCGCGCGTGCCGCGCCGCTCTCATAGCGCGCGAGCTGCGCCGGCAGGTAGCCGAGCGCGACCCACGCGGGCATGAACTTGGCGACGAACGCCACCGTGCTGGCGGGCAGCGCGTGGTAGCCGTTTGCCGCCCACGCTTTCACTTCGCTGCACAGGCTGGGGGCGGGCAGGCCGAGCATGGCCTTCAGCTTGCCCGCGTATTCGCGCACCGCCTTCGTCAACGTGCCGTTGCTCCAGCTGAGCGCGGACGCGCTGCGGATGAACGCGCTGATCGCCTGGCGATCGGGTTTGGCCGCCGCGAGCACGATCGTGCCGATCACCTCGTCGCTCATTTCCGTCGATTCGGGATCCTGCGGCGAGCCCGCGCCTGCCGCAGGGCATTCGCCCTTGACCTGGGCGAGCACTTCCAGCGGCCCGTTTTCAGAGGCCGTCAAATGCGCGCGTGCCACGCTCACCAGCGCGTAGTTCGCCTGCACGTAAGCCAACGTGCTCGCGCTGTTCGAAGCAGCCGACGCCGGCATCGCATTCGCGGCAAGGCAGCTCGCCGCCCCTAGCAGCGCAAACAGCATACGCACCCTCATCTCGCGAACAGCGTACGCGATCTGCGTGCGCGAGGCGCCGGGCGAAATCCGCGAAGAAGTTGGTAAGGATCGCCCGCCGACGCACAGCCTCGGCGCTCACGCGCGTGTTCCCCAGGATATTGTCGGGCCTTCGATGCACGCATGAGACGCAACGGATACATCGCGCTGGCGGCCGTCGCCGCCGCCGCGTGCATCGCCGTCGTGATCGCCCTTGCGAGCGGCGCCTTCTCCGCTGGCCACGCGACCACGCGCAGCGCTGCGCGCGCGCCTGCGTGCCTGCCGGCGACGCTCGAACACGACGCCAAGCTGCCGGGCACCGACGTGGACGTCTCGCCCGCGCCGGAAACCGTCACCGCCAACCCGCACGCGCAGATCAGCTTCCTGGGCGCCAGCGCGTCCAGCATCCGCGACGTCTCCGTCACCGGCTCCAAATCCGGTCCCCATCGGGGGAGCGTGCAGGCGTACTCGCAGGGCGACGGCGGGAGCTTCGTCCCCGCGCGGCCGTTCGACCCCGGTGAGCGCGTGAGCGTGCAGGCGCTGATCGGCACCGGCTCGGCCGCCAGGCGGGTCGCCTTTGGCTTTCGTGTGGACACGCCCTATCCCACCGCCGACGTCGGCGAGTTCCCCAACCCGGCGGCGTCCCCCGCCGACTACCAGACCTTCGACACGCTGCCCGGCGTGCGCGCGCCGGTGCTGCGCGTGATCGTGCCCGACCGCGATCCCGGCGCGGGCGACATCTTCACCACCAACGGCCCCGGCCCCGGCCAGTACGGGCCGCTGATCTACACCCCGCAGGGCAGGCTCGTGTGGTTTCACCACCTGCCGCGCGGGCTCACCGCCGAGGACCTCAACGTGCAGAGCTACGAAGGCCAGCGGGATCTGACCTTCTGGCAGGGCCGGGTGCTGTCGCTGGGCTTCGGGCAGGGCGAAGACCTCGTGCTGAGCTCCGGCTACCGGACGCTCGTGCGCGTGCGCGCCGGCAACGGGCTGTACGCGGACCTGCACGACTTCCAGCTCGTGCCCCACGACATCGCCTTCATCACCGCCTTCAACCCCATCCGCTGCAACCTCTCGTCGGCCGGCGGGGAACGCAACGGGGCGATCACCGACACGGCGATCCAGGAGATCGACATCAAGACCGGCCTCGTGCGCTGGGAATGGCACAGCCTCGACCACGTCGGCGTCAGCGAGTCCGAGACCTCGCCGCCGGCGGGCACCCCGTGGGACTGGTTTCATCTCAACTCGATCGACCCCGAGCCCGACGGCAACATCCTGATCTCCGCGCGCAGCACGTGGGCCGCCTACCAGCTGCAGGGCGGCACCGGCAGGATCCTCTGGCGCCTGGGCGGCCTGAAGAGCTCCTTCCACATGGGCCCGGGGACGAAGACCGCGTGGCAGCACGACGGGCGCATGCTCGCCGACGGCGAAATCACGCTGTTCGACGACGGCGCCAACCCGCCGGTGCACGAGCAGTCGCGCGCCGTGCGCATCGCGCTCGACTTCGCGACCCACACCGCGCGCCTGAGCGCCGCCTACACGCACGCCAACCCGCCGCTGCTCGCCGACAGCCAGGGCAACGTGCAGACGCTGCCGGACGGCAACACCGTGGTGGACTACGGCGGCGTGCCCGAGATCAGCGAGTACGCGCGCGACGGGGCGCTGCTGTTCGACGCCGACCTACCGTACGCCATGGCCTCCTACCGGGGCTTTCGCTTCCCCTGGAGCGCGCGCCCGGCCAGCCCCCCGGCGCTGCTCGCGAGCTTGAACAACACCGACGAAGAGACGATCGTGCACATGAGCTGGAACGGCGCCACGGAAGTCGCCGCCTGGCGCGTGCTCGCGGGCGCCCACGCCACGGCGCTGCGCCCACAGGCGGTGATCGGCGTGAACGGCTTCGAAACCTCGACGATCCTGCCGAAGAAGTACGCGTACGTCAGCGTGCAGGCGCTGGGCTCGGCCGGCGAGGTGCTCGCCAGCGCGCCGGCCACCGCCGTGCGCGCCTACACCGCCTCGCTCGGCCAGGGCCAGGAAGATGCCGGGTAGCTCGCCTGACCGCCCGGCTCAGTACGCCGGCGCTTTGGCGGGTCGCTTGTGCGTCGTCGTGGTCGTCGGCGTGGGGCTTTTGGAGCTCGTGCCCGAGGGGCTGCTTTTGCCGCCGCAGCCGGCCATCACCACGGTGGCGGCCACGGCTGCAACCAGCGTTAGGATGGCGGTCGGTAGCGTACGTCTCCTCATCGGCTGGGCTCCTGTGGTCGCTCGCAGACTTCGGTCCAGCACCCTACCAGGCGTTTACAGGCGCCAATCGCACTTGCACGAGCGCAACACAGCTGCAATGAGCCAACGGTCGATGCAAACGCACGAGCAGGCGGGACGTCCGTGAGCGTCGAGGCGCCAGCCAGTCCCGAGGCGATCACCGCCCCGCCGCCGGGCCGGCGTCTGCGCGCGCATCCCGGATGGCTGCTCGCGGTCTGCTGCGTGGCGCAGTTCATGGTCATCCTCGACCTGAGCATCGTCAACGTCGCGCTGCCGCACATCCAGTCGGCGCTCGGCTTCTCCTCGCCCGAACTGCAGTGGATCGTCGACGCGTACGCGATCACGTTCGCGGGCTTTCTGATGCTCGGCGGACGCGTCGCCGACCACTTCGGCCAGCGGCGCGTGTTCGTGGTGACGCTCGCGCTGTTCGCGCTCGCCTCGCTCGCCGGCGGCCTCGCGCCCGACCGGAACATCCTGATCGGCGCGCGCGCCGCGCAGGGCCTCGCCGGGGCGTTCATGGCGGCGAGCTCGCTGGCGATCATCACCGCGTCGTTCCCGCCCGGCCCGCAGCTGCACCGCGCGATCAGCGCGTGGGCGGCGATGAACGGCCTCGGCGGCGCCGCCGGCGTGCTGCTCGGCGGGGTCCTCACCGAAGCGCTGAGCTGGCGGTGGGTGCTGCTGATCAACCCGCCGATCGGCCTCGCGACCGCGCTCGTCGCCTACGCGGTCGTCGCCGAGCGCCGCAAGGCCAAGGCTGGCGAGTCCTTCGACCTGGCCGGCGCGCTGACGCTCACGGTCGGCCAGATGGTGCTCGTGTACGGGGTCGTGGAAGGCGGCCTCGCCGGCTGGGGCTCGCTCGCGGCGCTCGGGCCGATCATCGGCGGCGTGGCGCTGCTCGCCGCCTTCGGCGCGATCGAGACGCGCCTGGCCTCCGCGCCGTTGATTCCCTTCCGGGAGCTCACCAAGCCGCTGCGGATCGCCAACAACATCGTGCTGCTGTTCAGCGCCTCGCTGTTCCCCATGTGGTTCGTCAGCTCGCTGTACCTGCAGCAGGTGCTGGGCCTCTCGCCGCTGGACACCGGCCTGATCTTCCTGCCGATGACGCTCACGATCATGCTCGTCGCCTCGCGCGCCGGCAGGCTCGTCAGCCACTTCGGCGTGCGTCCGGTGCTCGGCGGTGGACTGGTGATGCTGGCCGCGGGGATGCTGCTGCTCGCGAAAATCAACTCCAGCGGCAGCGGCATCGTGTACGTGATGATCCCCGGCATCCTCGCGGCGGCGGGGATCGCGATGTCGATCGTGCCCTCCACGATCGCCGCCACCCAGAGCGCCAAGGAGGGGCAGGCGGGGCTCGCCTCGGGCCTCGTCAACACCTCGCGCCAGGTCGGCGGCGGCCTCGGGCTCGCGGTGCTGATCACGCTCGCCACGCAGCGCAGCAGCGATCTGATCGGCGCCGGGCACCAGGTCCCGCAGGCGCTCACCTCGGGCTTCCGCCTCGCCTACCTGATCTGCGCAGGCCTGGTGGTGGCCGCCGCGCTCGTCACGTTCACCGCCCTGCGCCGGCCCGCCGGCGAGCCCGCGCCCCCGGCGCGCGCCTTCGCGGCGGTGATCGGCGGCGTGCTCGCCTTCTTCATCGCCCTCAGCGTCGCCTTCGCCGGCTCCCACGGCGCCCCGCTCGGCGCGTACGTCACGCGCGACACCTACAGCTTCGTCACCGCGCCGTCGCTGCGCCCGCCCAAGCTCCGCGTGACCAAGCGCGCGCCCGCCGGCGAGCTGGCCGGCGGCTACATCCTCACCACGAGCTTCTTCGACGTCAACGAACCGCCGATGGTCGGCCAGAGCGGACCGCTGATCCTCGACGGCAACCTGCAGCCGGTGTGGTTCCAGCCCGTGCCGGAAAAGGTGGTGGCGGCCAATCTCAGCCTGCAGAGCTACGAAGGCAAGCCCGCGCTCGCCTGGTGGCAGGGACGGATCACCAACACCGGCGCCACCGAAACCGGCGAAGACGTGATCGTCAACCAGCACTATCAGCGCGTGGCCACGCTGAAGGCGACCGGCGGCTGGGTGATCACCCTGCACGAGCTGTTGATCGATGGGCAAGACGCGTGGGTGACCGCCAACAGGAACCTCCCCAAGAACTTGTCAAAGTACGGCGGCGCCTACAACGGCGCGCTGATCGACTCCGCCGTGCAGGAGTACGACCTGAAGACCGGCAAGCTGCTGCGCAGCTGGGACGCGCTCGCACACATCCCGCTCAGCGACTCGCAGGCGACGCTGCCGACCAACGGCTTTCCGTGGGACGCCTACCACGTCAACTCGATCGCGCTGGTCGGCAGCCACAGCCTGCTGGTCTCGATGCGCAACACGTGGGCCGCCTACCTGATCGACATCGAAACCGGCAAGATCGAGTGGACGCTCGGCGGCCGGCACTCGAGCTTCAAGTTCGGTCCCGGCGCCGCCTTCCAGTGGCAGCACGACGTCAAGCTCGGGGCGGGTGGGCATGACGGCCTTACGATCACCATGTTCGACGATCACTGCTGCCAGCTCACCGGCGGCGGCACCTACGTCGAACCGACGGCGTCCTCGCGTGCGCTCGTGCTGCGGCTCGACCAGCAGACGCACACCGCGACCATGGTCGCCCAGTACGGCGAGCACGAAGGCATCTCCTCCGACTACATGGGCGACCTGGAGCCGCTGGCCAACGGCAACGTGTTCGTCGGCTGGGGCTCAGAACCGTACCTGTCGGAGTACACCAGCGCGGGCAAGCTGCTGTTCGAAGGCGAATTCCCGCGACCCGACCTCAGCTACCGCTCGACGCTCGCGCAGTGGGTGGGCCTGCCGCAGACCGTGCCCGCGGGCGCGGCGCGCAGCGGCGGCGCGGGCAAGACGACCGTGTACGCGAGCTGGAACGGCGCCACCCAGGTCGTCTCCTGGCGGGTCTTGGCGGGCACGGGCACGGCCCGGCTGAGCGCCGTGGCGCGCGCCGCCAGGTCGGGCTTCGAGACGGCGATCGCGCTGGGGCGCAGCTACGGCACGTTCGAGGTCCAGGCGCTCGACGCCGCCGGCCGCGTGATCGCGACCTCAAAGCCGTTCTCCACGACCACGGGGTCAACCACGCGATGATCGCCCGCGCGAGCATCGCCCTCGCCGCGCTGGCGCTGTGCGTCGGTCTGTGCGCGTGCGGCTCGAGCGCCCCGCCCGCGGTGCTGGAAGACACCGCGGCGAGCGCCGCCGCCAGCAACCCGGTGGCGGTCTCACCCGAGCCGGGCACGCCGGACGCCTCGCCCAGCACGCAGATCAGCTTCCTCGGGGTGGGCGGGGACACCCATGCCCGTGTGCTCAGCGTGCGCGTGGTCGGCTCGCGCAGCGGCGTGCACGCGGGTGTCCTGCGCGCGTACTCCACCGGCACCGGCGAGAGCTTCCTGCCCGCGCACCCGTTCGTGCCCGGCGAGCGCGTGAGCGTGAGCGCGAGCGTGGAAACGGCGGGCGCCGCCCATCCTGCGAGCACGTCCTTCACGATCGCCCACCAGGCGCCGGTCAGCGAGAAAGAGTTCCCGATCAACCCCGGCGACCCGCACGCGGTGCAGCACTACTCGACCGCACCGTCGCTGACGCCCTCGACGGTCACGATCACCACGCCCGCCAAGCCGGGGGCAGCCGCCGGCTACCTGTTCATGGCGCCCTACCAGGGCGTGGGCGCCGACGGGCCGATGATCGCCGAACAGAACGGCCACCTCGTGTGGTTTCACCCGCTGCCGGCGGGCGTCGAGTCGACCAACTTCCACGTGCAGGAATACGAAGGCAAGCCCGTGCTCACGTGGTGGCAGGGGCGCATCCTGGAAGTGGGCTTTGGCCAGGGCGAAGACGAGATCTACAACACCTCCTACCAGCACGTGGCCACGATCCACGCCGGCAACGGCTACCACGCCGACCTGCACGAAATCCGCCTGACCCCCGAAGGCACCGCGTGGATCGACATGTTCGACCCCATCTACATGAACCTGTCCCCCTACGGCGGGCCCGCGAACGGGATCATCAGCGACTCGGTGATCCAGGAGATCGACATCAAGACGGGCCTGGTGATGTGGGAATGGCACGCGCTGGGGCACATCCCGCCGAGCGAATCGCACAAACCGGTCTCCACTTCGAGCTCATCGCCATGGGACTACGTGCACATCAACTCCGCCGATCCCGGCAGCGAAGACAACCTGCTGCTGTCCTCGCGCAGCACGTGGACGCTGTACGACGTGGATCTGCACAGCGGCGCGGTGCTGTGGCGCCTCGGTGGCGAGCACTCGAGCTTCAAGCTCGGTCCCGGCACGCACACCTACTGGCAGCACGACGCCGAATGGCAGCCCGGCGGGCTGATCTCGGTGTTCGACAACGGCTCTGACCCGCCGATGGAGAAGCAGTCGCGCGGGTTGCTGCTCGACCCCGACGTGTCCAACCACACGGTGACGCTCGTCAAGCAGTTCACCAACCCCACGAAAACGCTGCTCGCCACCAGCCAGGGCAACGTGCTGAACCTCAAAGACGGCAACTGGCTGATGGGCTACGGCGGGCTGCCGAACTTCACCGAGTACAACGCCTCCGGCCAGGTGCTGCTCGACGGCACGCTCGGCAAGAGCGTGCAGGACTTTCGCACCTACCTGTCGGCGTGGAGCGGGCACCCGACGAGCCCGCCCGCGGTCCTCGCCGCGCCGGGCGCCGGCGGCACGATCGCGGTGTCGGTGAGCTGGAACGGGGCCACGGAAGTCGCCTTCTGGGAGGTGCTCGCCGGTGCCTCGCCGGGCTCGCTCGCACCGGCGGGCAGCGCCGCGAAGGCGGGTTTCCAGACGACGATCGCCGTGCCCGGCCCCCGCCCGTACGTGGCGGTACAGGCGCTGAACGCGGCCGGCCAGGTGATCGGCACCTCGGCGACGGTCGAAGACTAGTGCAGCGCCCGTCCGCCCCCCGCGCGCTGCGCGCGGGGTTGACTGCGCTGGTGGCGCTCGCGGGTGTCGCCGGCGGCGTGGTGGCGCTGTCCTCGGCGCATTCGGCTGGCGCCCCGCCCGCGCGAGCGCCGAACTGCGTGCCCCCGCACCTGAACGTGTCCGCCGCGCTCGCCGGCGAACGCGTGACCGTCTCGCCGGGGCCCGAAACGATGGACGCGTCCGCCCAGACGCAGATCAGCATGCTCGGGGTGCCGGCGCGCGAGCTGAGCGACGTGACCGTCACGGGGTCGCGCTCCGGGCGGCATGCGGGGCGGCTGCTGGCGTACTCGCAGGGCGATGGCGCGAGCTTCCTGCCGAGCCGTCCGTTCCGCTACGGCGAGCGCGTGAGCGTGCACGCGGAGCTGCGCGAAGGCACGCGCACGATTCCCTTCGCGTGGCGCTTCACCGTGGCGGTGCGCGACACGCCCGGCTCCTCCAGCGCCGCGGTCGTGGGCGTCGCCAAAAACCCGCACGCGACCCCGACCGCCGCGCCGACCGACTACCAGAGCTTTCACTCGCGCCCGGAACTGCGCCCGCCGGACGTGACCGTCTCCCCCACGGCGCGCACCGCCACCGGCGAGGTGCTCATCGCCCCGTACGCCGGCGTCGGCCAGTACGGGCCGATGGTGCTGAACGAGCACGGCGAACTGATCTGGTTCAAGGCGCTCGCGCCGCTGGGGACGCGCGCGGGCAACCTGCGCGTGCAGGAGTACGAAGGCCAGCCTGTGCTCACCTGGTGGCAGGACCCACTGATCGCGGACGGCAGCCGCACCTCCGGCGACGTGATCGCCAACAGCGCCTACCAGACGATCAAGGTCGTGCGCGCGGGCAACGGCTACCAGCCGGACCTGCACGAATTCCAGATCACGCCGCAGGGCACCGCGTTGATCACGGTCTACGACGCGATCGACTGCAACCTCAAGGCGGTCGGCGGGCCGGCGGACGGCGCGGTCGCGGACACGCTGCTGCAGGAGATCGACCTGAAGACCGGCCTGGTGATGTACGAGTGGCACAGCCTCGACCACGTGCCGCTGAGCAACTCCTACTCCTCGCCGCGCACCACGAGCAAACACGAACCGTTCGACTACTTCCACATCAACTCGATCGACGTCGAGCGCGACGGCGACCTGCTGGTGGGCTCGCGCAACACGTGGGCGGCCTACGACGTAGATCCGAAGACAGGGCAGGTTCGCTGGGAGCTCGGCGGCAAGCGCTCGAGCTTCAAGCTGGGTCCCGGCACGGACACCGCCTGGCAGCACGATGCCGTCCAGCTGCCGGGCGGACAGATCACGTTCTTCGACAACGGCGCCTCGCCGCAGGTGCAGCCGCAGTCGCGCGCGATCGAGATCGCGCTCGACACGCGCGCCATGACCGCCACGCTGGTGCGCAGCTACGCGCACCGCAAGCCGCTGGTGGCCGACAGCCAGGGCAACGTGCAGGTGACCAGCGCCGGCGACTGGATGGTGGGCTGGGGGCAGGCGGAATACTTCTCCGAGATCGACGCCGCCGGCCGGCTGCTGTTCGACGCGCATCTGCCGCCCAACTGGGAGTCCTACAGGGCGTTCGTCGCGCCGTGGAGCGGGCACCCGACGCAGCCGCCGGCGCTCGCGGCCGAAACCAAGCCCGGCTCCGGGCGGGGCGCGACGGTGTACGCGAGCTGGAACGGGGCCACCGACGTCGCCTCCTGGCAGGTGCTCGCGGGCGCCACGCCCGGATCGCTGAAGCCCGCCGTGAGCGCGGCCAAGCGGGGGTTCGAGACGGCGATCGCGCTGCCCGGCGCCGCGCTCGGAAGCTACGTGGCGGTGCAGGCGCGGGGCGCCTCCGGCGCGGTGATCGGCACCTCGCGCACCGTCGCGGTCAAAGCGGGCGCTTGAACGGCGGCGTGCGGCGCAGGCGGAACGGCAGCTGGCGGCGCAGCGGCGGCCTCAGCGGAGAGTTGGGCGGGAGCGCTTCGCCGCTCTGTTCGCGTTCGGCGTCGCGTTTGCGGCGCGTCGCGGCCGCGACGGCGGCGTGCCGGGCGGTGTTGAAGTAGTCGGCGAAGCCGCGTGCGTGCGCGGCGAGCAGACGCGTGGGCAGCGGCTGGCGCAGCTCGTCGTAGAAGGCGTGCTTGTATTCCGCGCGCAGGCCCGCCTCCAGCCGGCTGTGCCCGGCGCTGTTGTGCAGCTCCATGCGCCCACTCTGCGTGCTGTAGTCGTAGAGCTCCACTTCCTCGCCGCGTGAGAGCGGCGTGATGCGATCTTCGGGCCAGTCGGTGTAGGTCACGAACTTGGCCTGCGGGGTGCGCATGGCGACGACGTGCAGCGGCGCGTCGGCGGCGTACGGTTCGATCGCGTACTCGGTGACCGTCTCGTCGGTGGCATGCAGGACGAACGGGCGTCCCGGCGCGCCGGGATCGGCGAGGATGCTCGCCAAGTCGAGGCGGCCGGCGAGGTGCGAGTAGTGGGGGTCGCGCCGCCAGTCGTCTGAGCCGGTGGCGATCGTCAGCAGCAGCGGCGCGACGTCCACGCTGGAGGTCAGCTGCGTGCGCTCCACTTCGGTTTCGCTGGTGAGCACGCCGCGCGGGTCCTTGACGAGCAGCGGCACGCGGATGCCCTCCTCGTAGCCGCTCGCGCCCTTGCCGCGCATGCCGTGCGAGGCGCCGTACTCGCCGTGGTCGGAGGTGAACAAGATCACGGTGTTGGCGGCCACCTCCGGGCGGCTCGCCAGCGTGCGCAGGACCGCGCCCACGTGGCGATCGACCTCGAGCTGCAGCTTCATGTACAGGTCGAGGAACGGGAGCCATTTTTCGCTTACTTCCGGGCCGGTGAAGGGCACCGGGCCGAAGGAGGCCGCCTCCGTTTCCTGGAAGGAGAGCTGCAGGCGCGGCTTGTGGCGCTCGTGCAGCAGTTCGGGCGTCTCGAAGTTGGGTGGCAGCCGCGCGATCGTCGGCGGGGCGCTGGCCTCCGCCGGAACGCGATCGCTCCACTTGTACCACCAGGCGATGTCGTGCGGGTTCACGAACGAGACGGCCGTGCACCACGGCTCGGCGCCGCCTTCTTCGGCGAACCATTCGCTGAAGGCCGCGGCGATCGTCGGGTCCACGCGCCATCCCTGACCGGGGGCTCCGTCGGGGGATGGGTAGACGCCGCCGGCGAAGCCGTAGCGCTCCAGGCCCGCTTCGCCGCTGATCGCCGTCCAGTGGTTGTCGCCGTGCGTCAAATGCCACTTGCCCAGCCAGCGCGTGTGGTAGCCGTGGTCGCGCAGCATCCGCCCCCAGGTGGGAAAGCCGGGGTCGAGCGTGCTGCCGCCGGTGATCATGCAGCCGGTCTGGTGGGTGTACAGGCCGGTCAGCAGCGTGGAGCGCGCAGGGCTGCAATCGTTGGAGGCGGTGTAGTGCCTGGCGAACGACACCGCCCCGCGGCGCAGGCGCCGCAGGTTCGGCGGCAGGCTCAGGCCGCTCGGGTCGGGCGAGAACCATTGCGGGAAGCGCAGCTGATCGACGACGATCACGAGGACGTTCGGACGCTTGTGGCTCGTGGGCGCGCCCTGCACGCGCGAGGGCGCCGGCGCGGGGGCGGAGGGCGCAGTGCTCGCGGGGCTGCCGGTGCCCTCGGCGGCGGCGGCGATCGCAGCGCCGGTGCCCGTGAGCAGCCCGCCGGCGATCAGCCCGCGCTTGAGCACGGTGCGCCGGTCCAGTCTCTTATGCTGATCGGGGTCGATGTTCTCCATGCGCGCCGTCATCCTAGGGGTGAGCGCAACCCTGGGGCTGATGCTCGTTGGGGGAGCGGACGCGTCGGCGCAGGACGGGCCGATGTGCCCGCCGGCGACGCTCGACAACTCGGCGCTGCAAGACGGCGCCGTCACGGTCTCGCCGCTGGCGGGCAGCCGCGACGCCTCGCCGCAGACGCAGATCAGCTTCCTGGGCGTGCCCGCGAGCGACATCAGCCGCGTGAGCGTCGTCGGCTCGGCCACCGGCCCCCACAGCGGCCACCTGGCCGCATACTCGCAGGGCGACGGGGCGAGCTTCCTGCCCACGCGGGCCTTCGCCGAAGGCGAGCGCGTGACGGTGCGCGCGCAGGCGCTGATCGACGGGCACGAGCGCCCGCTGCTCGACGCGTTTGCGATCGCGCACGAGGACCGCATCACGACCACCCCGCGCCCGGTCGTGGCGGGCAGCCCGGCGGAAGTCCAGAGCTTTCACTCGCGCCCGGAACTGCAGCCGCCGGTGGTGAGCGTCACCGCCAACTCCCCGGCGGTCGCGCCGGGCGAGCTGTTCTTGACGCCCTACGCCGGGCCAGGGCAGGCCGGGCCGATGATCCTCGAAGCGGACGGCACGCTCGTGTGGTTCAAGGGGCTGCCCACGCACACCGAGGCGACGAACCTGCAGGTGCAGGAATACGAAGGCAAACCGGTGCTGACGTGGTGGCAGGGCAACATCACCATGCACGGCTTCGGCCTGGGGGAAGACGTGATCGCCGACAGCGCCTACACGGACATCGCGCACGTGCACGCGGGCAACGGCCTGCAGGCGGACCTGCACGAATTCCTGCTCACGCCGCGGGGAACCGCGCTGATCACCGCGTATGAGCCGATCTACTGCGACCTGGCCGCCGTCGACGGTCCCGCGGAAGGCGCAGTCACGGACAGCGTCTTCCAGGAGATCGATGTGAAGACGGGCCTGGTGATGTTCGAATGGACGAGCGTCGATCACGTTGCGTTGGCTGAATCCTACGAACACGCAAGCACTACCACCACCGCCTCCCCGTTTGACTTCTTCCATCTCAACTCGATCGACGTGCAGCGGGGAGGCAGCCTGCTGATCTCCAGCCGCAACACGTGGACCGTGTACGAGCTCAACCCCGCAAGCGGCCAGATCGTGTGGCGGCTGGGCGGCAAGCACTCGAGCTTCAAGGGGGGGGCCGGGACGGGCACCGCTTGGCAGCACGACCCGCGCGAACTGCCCGACGGCGCGATCAGCATCTTCGACAACGGCGCCTCGCCCAAGGAGCACAGCCAGTCGCGCGGCATCGTCATCAGCCTGGAAGATCCGCCGGGCACCGCGACGCTCCTGACGCGCCTCACGCACACCCCGGCGCTGGTGGCCGAAAGCCAGGGCGACGTGCAGGCGCTGGCCAATGGCGACTGGTTCGTGGGCTGGGGTCAGGAACCGTACTTCTCGGAGTTCAACGCCGAAGGCACGATGCTGTTCGACGCGCACCTTCCGGCGCACGACGAGTCCTACCGCGCGTTTCGCTTCCCCTGGACGGGCACGCCCGCGCACGCGCCGGCGTTCGCGTTCGCCCCCGGCGCGGCGGGCGCGGCGAGCGAGGCGTACGCGAGCTGGAACGGCGCCACCGGCGTGGCCTCCTGGAGCCTGCTGGCAGGCGCCAGCGCCAGCAGCCTCGCGGTGGTCGCGCAGGTGCCGCGCAGCGGCTTCGAGACCGCCATCGCGCTGCCAGCCGGGGTGGCCGGGCCCTACCTGCAGGTGCAGGCGCTCGGCTCGGGCGGGCAGGTGCTGGGCACTTCCGCGGCCGTCTCCGAGCCGGCGCTGGCCACGGCGGGCTGAGGGCGGTGAACGGACGCGCGGCGCGCACGCGCAGAGCTCGCTGGCAGCGCGCGTCGCGTGCGCTGTGGCGCTACGCTGCGGTGATGGACGATCAGTCGATCCTCAGCCGCATCGAGTCGCTGGTGCAGGAGGAGCACACGCTGATCGGCCGTGAGGGCGGCGACGCGTCGCGCGAGGGGGCGCTCGAGCACGACCGTGAGCGCCTGCAA
Source organism: Solirubrobacteraceae bacterium (assembly GCA_035504435.1). Taxonomy (GTDB): domain Bacteria; phylum Actinomycetota; class Thermoleophilia; order Solirubrobacterales; family Solirubrobacteraceae; genus Palsa-744. The sequence continues at coordinate 78,742 of DATJRV010000085.1, read as the reverse complement.
GAGGTGTCCGTCCAGCTCGATCGCTGCTGGGACCTGCTGCGCCAGCGCCGGGCGCTGCGCGGCGCGGGGCGGAACCCCGACGACGCCACCGCACGCGACGCGGAGACGGTCGAGCACTACTGGCAGTAGCGCGCCGCCGCGTTCAGGCTGGACGGCGTTTCAGGCTGGGTCCTGCGAGGAGTACGGGTCGTCTTCGCCGCGCAGGTCGCGGTAGCGGCGGTCGAAGAGCTCCAGCGCAGCGGTCACGTCGGATGGCCCGTCGACCTCGTGGCTGACCGCCTCGTTCTCCAGCGGCGCCGGCGCCGGCTCGGCGTCGCCGTGTTCGACCAGCTGTTCCTCCTCGGCGGGCGAGAAGCGCAGCTGCACCACCCCGCGCTCGCGATCGAGCACCCCCAGCTCCAGCCGCTCGTAGCGCGCGACCGCCACATCGGGCGAGCGGCGCTCGATGTGCACACCGGGCCACGTGTCCAGCTCGTTGGCGATCTCGTCGATCAGCTCAGCTCGGGCCATCGCTGGATGCTACAGCGGCGCGCTGGCGGGCATGGGCTCACCGCTGGAGCGCGGCGCTGAGACGATGGACATCGGGGTCGACGAGCCGGACCTGGCTGCACGTCGGCTCCACGAGAGCATGGGCTTCACGAACCGCACCGGTGGCCCCGGCGGGCCGTTCATGCACGTGTACGAGCGCCACCTCTGACCTCCTCGCTTCGGCTGACGCCCTGAGGACCTCTAGCGTTCAGCAGGTCGGAGCCGTCGACAATCGAAACGGAAGGGGGGAGATTCGAACTCCCGAGGCGGGGGTTGCCCGCCTGCCGGTTTTCAAGACCGGTGCATTCAACCGCTCTGCCACCCTTCCACGATCCATGAAGGCTAGTCCATGGACACGACTCCGATCACGAGCCAAATCGTGGTGTGCTCTCGGCGCGAGTCACGTTGCGCAGGAACACCTGAAGCTCCGGCACCAGCTGCGTCACATCCTCGCCGCCTGAGATCGCGCGCACCATCGCCTCGTGGATACCGCGCGTCGCCATGTAAGCGCTCGCGAAAGAGATCGGGACGATCCGAGGATCATCGCCGGTGGCTGCCTGGACGACCCGCATGATCAAACGCGCGTAGCGCTCCGCACTTTCTCGCTGGGCCTGCATCACGCGCTCGGTGAGCAGCGGGTTGACGAAGGTGATCGTCACCGCCGGGTCGGCTGTCACGACCTCCACGTACTTCGCGACCGCTCGATCCATCTGCTCGCCCAAGGGCAGGTCTGGGTCGAGCACCTCTTCGACCTGTGCCTGGACGCCTTCCCCCAGGACGTGGGCGAGCTCGATAAACGCAGACTCCTTGTCGGGGAAGTGCTTGTAAAACGTTCGCCGAGATGTCCTCGCGTGACGGGCGATGTCACCGAGCTGCGCCCCGGCCAAGCCCTTCTCGCGGATCGCCGCGGCGAGCCCGTCGAGAAGTCGGGCGCGCTGCTCCTCACGGGGGCTGTCGAGATTGGTCGCCATACAACGCTGACGGTATCGCCTGCCGACGACTGTGCACCGCGCGGACCGCTCGCGTGTTCCGCCCTGGCACGTCTTCACGCGCGCGCCTCAGAGAGTGATTGCGTGATCGGGCGGGTTCTGCGCGAGCGCCCAAGGCGACCGCGGTCAAGACAGCCGTCGCGTAGTCGCGTACACAAGTGCGATCGTCGGCTCCGACGCACGACTTACTGGTATGGTATTCGCCAGTACCCTGCGACGATTCCCGCAGCGTCGGCTTACATCGGCCGGCAAAGTCGGCCGTCCGCGAATCTGGTCCGCAAGTCGTCCGGGACACCGGCAGCAACCGATAGTTGAGGAGGAGGAGGCCGTAATGAGCACACCTGTGGCACACAACTACTCAGAGCCGACCGTTCTTCGGGTCGATTCCTTTCCGATGCGTCTCTTCGAGAAGGCCAAGCGGCTCGGTGTCTGGAACCCCTCGGACTTCGACTTCTCAAGGGACCGGGAGGATTGGCGGGCGATGAGCGAGGAGCGGCGCGATGCGCTCTTGTCGCTGACGGGCGCTTTCCTCGGCGGCGAGGAAGCCGTCACGCTCGACCTGCTCCCGCTGGTGCTTGCCGTCGCGCGCCAGGGGCGCCTTGAGGAGGAGATGTTCCTCACGACGTTCCTCTTTGAGGAGGCCAAGCACATGGACTTCTTCAGCCGCTGGCTGCGTGAGGTGACCGGCTCGGCGAAGCTGCCGCCGGCCAGCGACGCCTCGGTACAGCTGTTCGACGTCGAGCTCCCGACCGCGATGAACGTGCTGCTCGAGGACCAGTCTCCGGCGGCGATGGCGCGTGCGTCTGTGACGTACAACATGATCATCGAGGGCGTGCTTGCCGAGACCGGCTACGCCAGCTACCACCGGTCGCTGGCGGTCAACGATCTCATGCCGGGTCTCTGTGCGGGTCTCGTGAACATCAAGCGCGACGAGTCTCGGCACATCGCCTACGGCGTCTACCTGCTGAGCCGCCTCGTCGCCGAAGACGATTCCGCGTGGGATGCGATCGAGCAGCGGATGGCGGAGCTGCAACCGATCATGGAGGCAATCATCCTCGCTGGCTACGAAGACTACCCCCAAGGGGTGAACCCGTTTGGCCTGCGCGTCGACGAGTTCAGCGAGTTCGCGGCGACCCAATTCCGCAAGCGCTACGAGCGAATCGCAAAAGCGCGTGACCGTACGCTGGCCGAAATCGAGGCGTCCGGCGACCCGGCGGACATCGAAGACCTCGTCACGGCGATCTGATTCCAGGGGAGCGCTGGGAGCGCTCTGCCACCCTTCCCGGCGCGACTGAGAAAAGGCTAGTCGATCCCGCAACCCGCAACCATCGCCGCCGCGTGGCTCAGGCGGTCATCCAGCGGCCGAGCACGCGGGCGCGGCTCAGCTTAAGGTGCCAGCCAGTGGGTGACGGTAGGGGGGTGGTTGGGGTCGGTCATCGCGGTGACGTCCTGGAGGCGCTGCTCGTCGCGGACGCTGACGCGTTCGTGCTGGCGGAGGTGTTCCTCCCAGGAGCCGACTACGAACTGCTCGAGCACGCGCCCTGGGTCGCTGGCGTCGCGCCACACGCGCCAGCTGATCGCGCCTGTGCGCCGCCGCGCGTGCCGGCCGTCGTGGAGCGCCTCGATGAGCTCTTGCTCGCGTCCTGGCGTCGGCCGGTACTCGATCGTCACCTGTACCGGCCCGTCCGTCTCGCTCGCGGCGACGAGGTGCGGGTCGGGCCAGTCGCCCGCGGGCAACAGGTCGCCAGGCGAGATCGACTTGAACGGGAGCAGCAAGCCGGCCAGCGCGACGAGCACCAGCCCGACGGCGGCGACGAGCAGCGCCGTGTGCAGCCCCGCGTCCTGTGCGATGAGGCCGAACGCGGCGCTGCCGAGCGCGCCGCCGCCCTGGAAGATCACCAGGTAGTAGGACATGCCGCGCGCCTTCGCCCAGCCGGGCAGCGTCGTCTGATACATCGAGTTCAGCGTCGAGAGCACGAGGATCCACGCGACGCCGCCGATCACGAGCGCCAAAGCGGCGAGCGCGCTGACGCGCACGTACGCGAGCGCCAGCGTGACAGCGGCGAACACGAGCGTGCCGGCGGTCATCAGCGCGCCTGGCGTCATGCGCGCGCGCAGGCGCGGCAGCAGCGCGGCGCCGGCGACCGCTCCGATGCCTACCCCGCCGAGCAGCACCCCGTAACCGCCCGAGCCGAGGTGCAGCCGCGTGTGCGCCACCACGGGCAGCAGCGCCCAGATCGAGCTCGCGAACAACATGAACATCCCGGCGCGCAGCAGGATCACGCGCAGCGCGGGGCTCCCCGCGACATAGCGTGCCCCGGCGCGTATCGCCTCGCTGACGTGCTCGGGCGCGGTGGCGCTCGCCGCGCGTGCGCCGCCGCGCCAGCGGGCGACCGCGCCAATGACCGGCACGAAGCTCGCCGCGTTCACGAAGAACAGCGCCGCGGCGCTGGTGGCCGAGTAAAGCGCGCCACCGAGGGCCGGTCCTACCGCTCGGCTGAGGTTCTGGTTGACCGACCCCAACGCGATCGCCTGTGTGCGGTCCTCCGGCGCGACGAGTTCCGGCTGCAGCGTCTGCCACGTGGGCGAGGTGAGCGTCTGTCCGACGCCGACCGCGAAGATCAGCGCGAGCAGCACCCACGGCGTGAGGAGCCCGGCAAGCGCCAGAACGGCCAGCGCGAGGGCCGCGACCAGCATGAACGACTGCGACGCCACGAGCAGCCGGCGACGATCGACGAGATCGCCGATCGCGCCCGCGGGCACGGCGAGCAGCACGACCGGAAGGCCCGCCGCCGTCTGGATCAGCGCCACCAGCGTCGTCGAGGTCGTCAGCGACAGCATCAGCTCCTGAGCGCCGACCGTCTGCATCCAGCTGCCGACGTTGCTCACGAACTGCGCCGAGGCCATCCGCGCGAAATCGCGGGAGCGAAAGGGCGCCCACGGTGACGAGCCGGCTTGGCGATTCGCCGCGGAGCCCGGCGTCATAGATGCTCTCCGTGCCTACGCGGCCACAGCGACGCGTTCGGCCGCCTCGTCGCACTCGCTCCCCCGATGCACAGGACTCTCCGCAGCGAACCGCCTGGCGACGCGCACGACTTCGCCGCCGAGTGTCCTGAGCTGCGCCTCAACGGCCGCGTCCTGAACCTGCCCGTCCTGGCCGAACACCCGCGCCGCAGCCGCCACGGGGACGACGTATGGGACATCCCACGCGCGCAGCGCGCGGGTGGCGAACTCCATCGTGTTGATCGCTTGCAGGCCCTGGGTTCCACCTGCAGCGCTGATCAACCCGATCACCTTGTCATGCAGGAACGGCGGCTCGCGGGCACCGAGCACGTGCAGCCAGTCGAGCGCGTTCTTGAACGCGCCGGAGATCGTCCCTTGATACATCGGGCTGCTCCAGAGCATCCCATCGGCCGAGTAGCACGCCTCGATCAGCCGTGCAGCCGAGGCGGCCGGCTCGTCATCGTCGGGGTCGTACATCGGCAGGTCGAGCTCGCGCAGATCGAGCAGCGTCGTCTCGGCGCCCGCGCTCGCGGCCCCTTCGAGCGCCAACTGCAACGCGGCGCGGCTCCTCGACACCCTCGCCAGCGAGCCGCCCAGCCCAACAATCCTCAGCGTTCTAGTCACGGATCGCGTCAGGCTACACCGAGTCGTCCGCCACGACCGTCCGGGCCGCTAGGAGACAGACGCTCACATTCGCCGCAGCAGGATCGGCTCACGCAGCATCCACCCGGCCGAGCAGCACGACCGCCTGCCCGTTGAGCCGGGGCAGCTGCACCACGGGCCCGAGAAAGCCACCCGTCGCGAAGTCGAAGGCGACGACGTGATCCTCGCCGACGCAGTACAAGCGACCGCCCGGTCCGAACCTCAATCCCCGCGGCCTACGGAACTTCAGTGAGCGGTCCGGAATGAAGACGCGCAGGAGCGCTCCGGTGGCTGGGTCGTATTCGCGGACGCTGGCGAGGGCGTCTGGGGCGCCGAAGGGGTGCTCACTGGCGACCACGATGCGTCCGTTCGGAGCGACCGTCAGGTCCAGCGGACTCAGCTCGGGGTCGGTGACCAGGCGGCGCGGGCGCAGTGCGCGGTCATGGTCGAACACGACGATCGTGTTATCGCCTTCTCCGGAGGGACCGACGCCTGACGCGAGATACAGCCGGCCGTCGTGCGCAAAGCCAAACCCGCGCGGGAACGGGACGACGCCATCCGGCAGGACAGGTTCTGCATCCCCATCGAGAGCAGCAGGCATGGCCAGTATCGTGCGCCGCCGGCGCGTGCCGAGGTAGTAGCGGCCATCGTGCCCGAAGGTGCCGCCGCCGGGGTCCAGTCCGGGTATCCGGCCGGAGTCGTGCACGACCTCTCCGCGGTGATCGAGCGCCAACACGCGATCGTCGCCGCTGTTGAGGTAGACGAGTGCGCCCGACGGGTCGACGGCGAGGCCGCGCGGATCGATGATCCGTAGGTCGCTGCTGAACGGCCCGATCAGTTTGCCTTTACCGTCGAAGCTGAGAATCGCGCCGTAGCCCCCGCCGTTGGCAGCGCCCGCGCTGGTGACCAGAACGGGCATCACCGCGGCGAGCACCGAGCTTTTTCAGACATGAGCTTCAGGCAAGTCATGCTCCGCCGGGGGATGGGCGTCAGGAAACCAAGCCCGGCGAATCCGCCAGTCGGTGCGTGCGCTCGTGGGCGAACTGCCGCGAAGACGCCCGGCACGCTTGTCTCGAGCAGGCCCTCGGCGCCAGCGTCGCTCCCCGTCAGGATGAAGCCGTCGGCGTCCGAACTGTGGGGGCGTTGCAAGGAGACGTTCCGGTTACGGACCGGTCCCCGCCAGGCGCTGGGCGCTCACGCCCCGCGCGACGCGAAACTCCGCGGCGACCTCGCGGGTCGCCGCCTCGGCTCCGAGCGGAAATACGTGAAGCGCATCTACGCGCGAGATGCCGGCAACGCCGGCCGCCAGTTCGCGCGCCAGGTCGATGCCGCCGCCGCGAGTGATCTGCGCCACGGCTCGCTGAGGAATCGCGACCCCCGGCAGCGCGCAGGCGCGCTCTGCCATGCGCGCGCTGCGGAGCAGCGCGACGCTCGCGTAGAACCGCACGTCCGCGAGGGTGTCCTCGGCGGCCGAGAGGAACGCTTCGAGGCGCCCGAGGTCGAAGGTCATCTGCGACTGCACGAACGTTGCTCCCGCGGCGATCTTGCGCCGCAGCAGCCGCAACTCCCGGTCGGCGTCCTCGGCGAAGGGATTGACGACCGCCCCGACCGCCAGCGGGTGCGGGGCGCTCCATGGCGACGCGCTCGCAATCAGCTGCGTGGCGGTCATGTCGGCCACATGTTCGACGCCGGGCACCGGATCGCCCTGCATGCAGAGGACAGCCTCAGCGCCGAGCGCCGCCGCGCCCACGACCTGGGACTGCAGGGCAAGCCGGTTGCGATCGCGGCAGGAAACGTGGACGATCGTCCCCACGCCCTGCTCGCGCGCGAGCGCCACCGCGGCCAGCGGCGACATCCGCGGCTGGCCGGCGTGATTGTCGGTCAACCCGACGACGTCGACGGTGTCGGCCAGAACAGCGATCCGGTCGCTGACGCGCGCACCATCAGCCTCGGCCGGCAGCGAGATCTCCGCGGACGTCAGGGCGGTCAGCGACACGACCGCTGAAGCCTAGCCCCATCGGTCCGTCAGGAACTGGGCGCTCGCGAGCGCGTCAGGCGCGATATCTGCGCTCACGTCATATCGATGCGCTTCAGCGCGGCGATCGTCGCGTCGCTTGAGGCCGCGGCGATCTCATCATGGAGCCCGGCGAGGTTCACCTTGCGCACGAATCGCTGCGGGCCGCCGAGCGGGGCGAAGAAATCGTCGTAGTGGGTCGGGACGATCACGCGCGGGTCCAGCCGTGGCAGCACGCGCTCCCAGTAGCGTGGCGTCACCTCGCGGCCTGCGACGCCGGCGAGGAACACGTCCACAGGGTCGTGTCGCAGCTCCTTGTCGTCGAGGTCAGCGCTTCCCTGGTGGTAGAGCGAGATCCCCGCGACCTCCAGGCGGATGCCGTAGACGGGTCCGCAGCGGTAGGCGCTCGGCACGAGGCCCTCGAGCGCCTCGCAGGTCAGCGGCCCGTCCATCGGCACCTTGCGTCCAAGCAGCAGCTTGGAGTGCCGGCTGGGGACGAACGTCACCAGGAACGGCCCGAGCTCATAGGGCTTGTGTGGCTCGATCTCGATCGCGAGCTCGCCGAGGCCGTGCAATGCCATCAGGTGCGCCAGCGAGCTCGACCCGTAGGCAGGAACGCGGTGTCGCGCGGCGATCGCGGGAGCGTCTACGGCGTGGTCGAAATGTGTGTGCCCGACGAGCACCCCGACGACGCTCCCCGGCGCCTGCGCGTAGGCGTCGAGCATCGCGGGGTCTGGGAGCGCTTTGCGGCGCAGCAGCAGCGAGCGCAGCGGGACCCTCGACACGTACGGGTCGATATACAGGGATGTGCCCTCGTAGGTGAGGCAGTAGCCCGAAACGCCCAGCCATCTGACCTCCAAGCCGGCGGGTAGGCCCACCGGCGCGGACTCGAAAGCCCGGATTGCCTGAGAATCGTCAAGCGTCGACACGGTGCCGCGGGCCGGTCTTCAGTTCTGCTGTGGGTGAATGCCGAGCTGATGCCAGTCGGTCTCGGAGAGGTGCACACCGTAGTAGTCGGCGGCCTTCTGGATATTTGCGAACGCGAGGGCGCGATCGGCGTCGGACACGTCGATCACCTGGTCGAAGCGAGCGACAGCGTTGCGCACGTGCTCGGCGTCGGTCAACGGCTCCTTGCGCTCCTTCGGAAAGGCGAAGACGGTGTCCGGGAGGTCGCTCTGCTCCGTCAGGCGACCGTGCTTCTCGTGAGGTTCCCATGTCGCGTTGATTGCCATCTTTTTTCCTAACGGATCGTGTGCACGGAGGGTTTTGGGTGAGTCACGCTGCGGGGAAGTTCAGGTAGTCCCGGTGATCTTCATGGCTCCTCCTTCAGCGCCGGCTACTCCAGCAGCGCTCACAGCGGCCGGACGTGTCGCACCTCGTCCACGTGGCGATTCGCGGCACGGGCGGCCGTCTCGGCGTCGTCTCCATGCTCGCGGGCATCGAGGTAGGGGGCATGCCAGTCCCACCAGTCATGCGCCTACTGCCCGATCAGTTACCGCGGTGCTGCTCATCTCAACCTCCATTCGCTCGTGCATCCATCGCTGGCCGGGTCGCCGGAGCTCATGGCAACGGTAGCTGCCCACCGCCGCCCATCGCACCCGTGGGGCGCACTGGTCGGCACCCTGGTCTCTTCTTCTGCAACCGACGCAGCCGTAACATTCACGGCGTGAGCGTCCTGCTCGTGGCTGAGATACACGGTCGGACTGCGCTCGTCGAGCCCGAGCTGCGTCCGCTGCTACGCGAGCTGGCTGACGCAAGCCGCACCGAGCCTCAATGCACCGACTTCCGCGTGCTTGCCGCCGAGGAACCCGGTGAGTTCGTGCTGCTCGGCGCTTGGAGCAGCGAGCCGGCCATGCGTGCGCACTACGACACCGCCCACTACCGCTACTATCGCGACCAGGTCGAGCCCTTGCTCGCACGTCCGAGCGACGTCGTCGTCTATCACGTCAGCAACACCGTCCACGCACTCGATCCCAATCCGCCCGACCCCGGACTGTTCGGGTAGGGCGGGCCGGCTCCTTGTCCTGCTCGCGTGGGCTCAGCCGCCCCCCACACGGAAGGCCGCAGATGGATGACGGGGATGTGGAGTTCGACGACGCGCTGGCGCTGCTCGCGCGTCTGGTGGCTGCGCGATGAAGACCGGCGCGCCCTCGCGCACGGCCGAATACATGGCGCTCTTTCGCGCACTCGAGTCTGCGCGTCCCGCGGACGAGCGCCTGTTCTACGACCGGGCAGCGGCGTCGTTCCTGCGCTCGAGGCTGCGTGCGGTCGCGTTTGCCGCGAGGCTCCCGCCGGTGAACTCGCTCCTCGTCGCGTTCATCGACCGTCGCTGGCCCGGCCCGCGCCTGTCGGGCGTCGTGCGAACGCGCGTCATCGATGACTTCGTGACGGACGCCATCGACGGTGGCTGTGGCCAGCTCGTGCTGCTGGGCGCCGGCTATGACACGCGCGCCAGCAGGCTCCCTGCTGGGCGATCGAGCGTCGTCTTCGAGGTCGACCACCCCGACACGCAGGCACGCAAGCGTGCTGCCCTCCGCCGTGCCTGCGGGCACGTGCGCTACGTGCCGCTCGACTTCGAGCGCGACGCCCTCCCGTCCGCGCTGATCGGCGCGGGGTTCGACCGCAGCCAGCGAACGTGCGTTCTCTGGGAGGGCGTCTTCAGCTACCTCACGCCCGCAGCGATCGACGTGACCTTGAAGGCGCTCGTCGACCTCTGCCCGCCGGGAAGCCAGCTCCTGCTCACCTACGTCGACCAGCGCTCGCTCGACCCGGCGGACGACCGCGCCGAAGCCTGGTCGGCGGCAGTCAGCGACGCGGGCGAGCCGTTCCAGACCGGGCTTCATCCCAGTCAGGCAGCGGCGTTCTTCGCGGCGCGCGGCCTCACCCTGCGGTGCGACGAGTCGACCACGGACGCGGCGAGCCGACTTGGCGTTCCCAACGCGCGCACAATCCCGGACATGTATCGACTCGCAACGCTGCAGGTCGGCTGAGCGCCCGGAACCTGCGTTCGACCGCGTGCAGAGCCGACGCTAACCCGGCTGGCTGCCGGCGCAGCGTTTCATAGCCCAAACCTCTGCACGAAGTCCTCGGGAACGAGCGCCGCGTACTCGCGATGGCGCTCGACGAACGCTTTCACGAACGGGCAGAACGGCAGCACCTGGAGCTCCCGCCGGCGCGCGTCGTCCAGCGCGTAGGCGATCAGACGGTCGGCCAGCCCGTGCTCCTGAAAGGCCTCCTCGATCTGCGTGTGCACGAAGGCGATCAGGCCGGGAATCAGCTTGTAGGTGGTGAAGCCGACAACCGCGCCGTCGGCGGAGATCTCGTAGCGCTCCCGCGCGGGCGCATCCGCCACCTCGATGCTCTCCGCAGCACCCACGCCGCTGATCCTAGACCGCCGGCGCGCTGAGCGGCCGTGTTATGTTCGTTGCCGTCGCAGCGGAGATATTTTCTCGGAAGGGCCACTATGGGTGAGACGAGCAAGCACCGCGTCGTGATCGTCGGAGGTGGCTTTGGCGGCCTGCAGGCCGCCATGAAGCTACGCCGCGCGCCCGTGGAGGTGACCCTCGTGGACAGGCGCAACTTCCATTTGTTTCAGCCGCTCACCTACCAGGTGGCCACCGGCGCGCTATCGCCGGGCGAGATCGCTTATCCGCTGCGCGCGATCTTCAAACGCGATCGCAACATCCGCGTCGTGATGGCCGAGGTCACCGACGTTGATCTCGAGGCTCGCGAACTACGCCTCAGCCCGGCCGACGACGGTGTGCCCGCGCCGCCCTCACTGCCGTACGACACGCTGATCGTTGCCGGCGGCTCGCGCTACTCGTTCTTCGGCCACGACGAGTGGGCCGCGTTCGCCGAGGAGGTCAAGTCGCTCGAGAGCGCGCTGCTCGCGCGCGCCCGCATCCTCGCTGCCTTCGAGGCGGCGGAGATGGAGCCGGACCCGCAGCGACGCGCGGGCTGGCTCACGTTCACGGTGGTCGGCGGCGGCCCGACCGGAGTTGAGATGGCCGGCCAGATCGCCGAGCTCGCGCGCGACACGCTCAGCGGCGACTTCAGATCCGTGGACCCTCGCAGCGGGCGCATCCTGCTGATCGAGGCGGCCGATCGGGTGCTCACGAGCTTCCCGCCGTCGCTTTCGGCGAAGGCCGCGCGATCGCTCGCGCGGCTCGGCGTCACCCCGCTGCTGGGCCGGACCGTGGTCGACGTCGATGCCGAAGGCGTCACGGTGCAGGACGCCAGTCGTCAGAGCGAACGGATCGCCACGCGCACGGTCATCTGGGCCGCCGGTGTCACGGCCTCGCCGCTCGCCGCCAAGCTCGCCGAGCGCAGCGGCGCGGAGCTCGACCGCGCCGGGCGCGTGACCGTCGAGGCGGACCTGACGCTTCCGGGTCATCCGGAGGTCCTCGCGCTCGGCGACATGGTCCGCGTACGCGGCGAGGATGGCGTGGCCAGCGTCTTGCCGGGGGTCGCGCCGGCGGCGATGCAGGAGGGCCGCTTCGCCGCCAGGGCCGTGCGCGAGCGCGTACGCGGCAGGACCCCGCCGCCGTTTCGCTATCGCGACAAGGGCAACCTCGCCACCATCGGCCGCGCGGCCGCCGTCGCGGACATCAAAGGCCTGCGACTGAGCGGCCTGCTCGCGTGGCTCACGTGGCTGCTCGTCCATCTCTGGTATCTCGAGGGATTCCAAAACCGCGTCGTCGTCTTCACCCGCTGGTCGTTCAGCTTCATCACGCACGGTCGCAGCGCGCGCCTGATCACAGACGCCTACAGCACGAGTGCTCGTCAAACAGCCGAGTGAGCGGCAGCCGACCGGCGTCACTCGCGCCCGCCGCCGAACAGGTCCAGCAGCAGCAGGAAGATGTTGAAGATGTCGAGGAAGATGCCGGCGGCGATCGGCACGGCACTCGACAATTCTCCCGCACGGTCCGCGGCGCGCAGGCGGTTGAAGTCGAAGATCGTGAAGCCGCCGAAGATCACGATCCCGAGCACGCAGTAGATGATGTTGGCGCCCGGGATCGAGACGAGGATCGCGACGATGCCGAACACGATCAGGGCGAGCAGCGCGAAGAACAGCGTCCGCCCCCACGACGAGAGGTCGCGTCGGGTGGCGTAGCCGAATGCGCCGAGCCCTGCGACGAACGCCGCCGTCACCCCAGCCGCCTGCCACAGCACGGCCGGCTGCGTGTTCGCGTAGTACGCGAGCACCGGCGCGACCGCCAAGCCGAGCAGCACCCCGAGGCCGAACAGGAACCCCATCGCGAGCTGCTCGTGCCCGCGCGAGCTGGCGATGTTCAGGCCGAAGATGCACGCGAACGCGGCGATGAAGCACGCGATGCCCACGCCACCGCTCAGGTCACGCCCGGCATATGCGCCGAGCGCGGCGCACCCGACCGTGAGCGCGACCAGCCCCATCACCTGGCCAAACACGGCGTGCGCTTCATCGCGCGCCATCGCGCCGCGGCCAAGCCCGAGCTCATCGATCGACTGGTTCATGTGCACCTCCCTTGGTTCGGTTTGCCCTCGTCGTACGGTCGTGCTTCGGGCGTCCAGTACAGCAGAGACTCCTCAGTGCCCGGCGCTCTGCCCGCCGTCGATGTGCAGGATCTCGCCCGTGACGAACGGCGCCGACTCGAGGTAGAGGATCCCGCCGACCACGTCCTCGACGTCGCCCGTGTGTCCGATTGGGTGCAGCGCGTCGTCTGCCGCGTAGGAGCCCGGATCGTTCATCGACGTTTTGATGACGCCCAGGGAGACCGCGTTCGCGCGCAGCCCGCGTGCGGCGTACTCGATCGCGAGCGACCGCGTGACCGCAGTGAGGCCGCCCTTGGTGAGGCTGGCCAGGGCAGCCGGCACCTGCGCGTTGGCCTGCTCGGCGAGCGTCGTGGAGACGTTCACCACGTGCCCGTGGCCCAGCTCGAGCATGTGCGCGACGGTGCGCGTCGTGATGTGAAAGAAGCCCGCGAGGTTGACGGCGATGATCGCGTTGAAGTCCTTCAGCGTGTACTCCGTGAAGGGCTTGCCGATGTAGACGCCGGCGTTGTTGATCAGGGTGTCGATGCGGCCGAAGCGCTCGATCGCCGTGTCCACGATGCGTTCCGCGGTGTCGGGCTCGGCGATGTCGCCTTGCACCGTCACGATGCCGGGGTCCGTGGACGGCTCGATCGACAGCGAATTCGCGATCACCGCGAACCCCTGCTCGCGGTAGGCGCTCGTGAGCCCGGCGCCGATGCCGTGCGAGGCGCCGGTTACGATCGCAACCCGCTGGTCGGACCCGTTCATCGGCCGAGGTGGGTGTCGCAGATCACGCCGGTGGCCCGACGGCCGCTGACGCCGGCGCGCTCAGCGGTTCGCGCGCCGCCGCGATCTCGGCGCGGAGCGCCTGCAGTGCGGCGACGTAGATCTCCGAGAAGGTGGGGAACGGCTGGATGGTGTCGCGCAGCACCTCGATCGGGACGCGCGCGCGGGTCGCGAGCGTGGCCTGCTGCAGCCACTCGCCGGCCTCGGGGCCGAGCGCGTAGGCGCCGGTCAGCACCTCGCCGTCGCTGAGCAACGTCAGGAACCCGTTGGACTGGGCGTAGTCGTGCGTGTAGGTGGCGGTCTTCGCCAGCTCGCCGACTGGTGCGCTCGCGCTGAAGCGCGCCTGCGCAGCGCCGACCGCCGCGGCCTGGGGGTCCGTGTACACGACGCGCGGCACCGCGTCGTAGTTGGCCGTGCGCGGTTCGCCGAGGATGTTCGCGGCGACGACTTCGCCCTGGTACTTGCCGACGTGGGTCAACATCCACACGCCGGTGACGTCGCCGATCGCCCACAGGCGCTCGCCGGCGCGCAGGTGCTCGTCGACCTGCACCCCGCGCTCGCCGACCTTGGCGCCGGCGGTCTCCAGGCCGATTCCCTCGACGCGCGGCCGGCGACCGGTGGCCACGAGCAAGCGCTCGCCGCGCAGCTCGCCGCCATCCTCGAGCTCCAGGACATAGTCCTCGCCTGCGCGCCGCGCGGCGGCGGCGTTCACGCCCAGGACGAGCTCGATGCCTTCGCGGCGCAGCACATCGCCAAGCGCCTCCCCCAGCGTCGCGTGCTCGTGCGGGAGCACGCGCGCGGCGCCCTCCAACAGCGTCACCTCGCCACCCAGGCGGCGCACGGCTTGCGCCATCTCCACGCCGGCCGGTCCGCCGCCCAGGATCACGAGCTTGCGCGGGATCGCCTCCATGCTGGTCGCCTCGCGCGTGCCCCACACGCCCTCCAGCGCGCGCAGGCCAGGGACGGGCGGAACTGCGTGTTCGGCCCCGTTCGCGAGCACGACGTGCTCGGCGGCGTAGCGCGCGCCCGCGACCTCGACGACGCCGGGGCCGGCGAGGCGACCGCTGCCGCGCAGCACGTCGATGCCTCTGTCGGCCAGCCAGCGCTCCTGCCCATCGTCGGTGTGGTCTGAGACGATGAAGTCACGCCAGGCGAGCGCCGCCTGGACGTCGATCTGTGCGCTGGCCCCAATCTCGCGCGCGCCCTGCACGGCTTCGCCGGGGCGCAGCAGCGCCTTGGAGGGCATGCACGCCCAGTAGGAGCACTCACCCCCGACCAGCTCGCGCTCGACCACGGCGACGCGCAGGCCCCCGCCGGCCAGCGCGGCGGCACAGTGCTCTCCTGGCGAGCCGCCACCGAGGACGATGACGTCGTAGTCGTTGCTTTCGCCGGTGCTGTGCATCTCGACCTCCGGGCTCGGTGTCCGCTGGCACGCTCGCGCTTCTGGCCGCTGATCGCGCCTGTGGAATGCCCTGGTCGATGCCCTGGCGAGTGCAGTGCCAGGCGCGTGGCGTGCACCTTCCAACGGTCCGCTAACGCTGTAGGCTTCGCATGGCAAATGGTCGCCAACCGTTCGCCGGACCTCCGGGGTCGGGCCAGCGAGCGTAGAGCCCTGGACCGGCTGTTGGAGAGCGTGCGGGCCGGGCGCAGCGCGGTGCTCGTGATCCGCGGTGAGGCGGGCGTGGGCAAGACGGCGCTGCTGCGCCACTGCGTCGAGCAAGCCGCCGGCTTTCGGGTGGCCCAGGGAGTGGGGATCGAATCCGAGATGGAGCTGCCGTTTGCGGGGCTGCACCAGCTGTGCGCGCCGATGCTCTCCCAGCTCGACGCGCTGCCCGAGCCTCAGCGGCGCGCCTTGAGTGTCGCGTTTGGCCTGTCCACCGGCGACGCTCCCGACCGCTTTCTGGTCGCTCTGGCCGTGCTCAGCCTGCTGTGCGAGGTCGCCGAGGAGCGCCGCTTGCTGTGCGTCGTAGACGACGCGCAGTGGCTCGACCGCGTCTCTGCCCAGGTGTTGGGGTTCGTCGCGCGGCGGCTGCTGGCCGAGTCCGTCGCGCTCGTGTTCGCCGTTCGCGAGCTGGGCGACGAGCGCGAGTTGAGCGGCCTGCCAGAGATGACGGTGCGGGGGCTGGGGCAGGGCGCGGCGCGCGAGCTGCTGGCGACGGTGATCCCAGGGCGACTCGACGAGGGCGTGCGCGACCGGATCGTGGCGGAAACGCGCGGCAATCCGCTCGCGCTGTTGGAGCTGCCGCGCGGCTTGACGGCGGCCGAGCTCGCCGGCGGGTTCGCGCTTCCCGACGCCGTCGGCCTGCCGGGTCGGATCGAGCGCCACTACCTGCAGCGCGTGCGCCGGCTGCCGGAGCCCGCGCAGCGGCTGATGCTGCTGGCGGCGGCCGACCCGCTGGGCGACGCGACCTTGCTGTGGCGTGCGGCACGCACACTCGGGATCGAGCTCGATCCGTTCGCGCCCGTGGATGGCGAGCAGTTGCTGGAGGTCGGCTCGATGGTGCGGTTTCGCCATCCACTCGTGAGATCCGCGGTGTATCGCGCGTCCAGCGCAGCGGAGCGCCGAGCGGTTCACGCGGCGCTCGCCGCCGCGACCGATCCCGTGCTGGACGCCGACCGGCGAGCGTGGCACCGGGCGCACGCGACGAGCGCGCCGGATGCCGAGGTGGCTGAGGAGCTGGAGCGCGCGGCGAGCGACGCACAGCGCCGCGGCGGCGTCGCAGCCGCGGCGGCGTTTCTCGAGCGCGCCGCAGCGCTCACCTCCGACCCCGCGGCGCGGGCCTCGCGGGCGCTGTCCGCTGCGCAGGCGAAGCTCGCGGCGGCCGATCTGGGCGCTGCGCAGGCGCTGCTGCGGATGGCCGAAGATGGTGATCTCGACGAGCTCGCGCAGGCCAAGGTGCAGCGCCTGCGTGCCCAGATGGCGTTCGAGCTGCGGCGCGGCAGCGACGCCCCACCGCTGTTGCTCAGCGCCGCGCAGCGGCTCGAGACGCTCGACGCCGAGCTCGCTTGCGAGACCTACCTGGAAGCGTTGGTGGCCGCGATCTACGCGTCCCGCCTCGCGCGCGGCGCCGACGCGCTCGACGTTGCGCGTGCGGCTCGTCGTGCGCCACCCGCCGCCGACCCGCCGCCCGCCGACCCGCCGCCCGCCGACCAGCTGCTGCTGGCCGGCCTGGCGCGGCGCTTCACCGACGGATACGCAGCCGCCGTGCCGACACTCGAGCACGCCCTGCACGCATATCGCCAGCAGGCCCGGCCACTGGACTGGTCGTGCCTGTCCTACAACATCGCCGCGATGGACCTGTGGGACGACGAGGCGTGGTTCGAGCTCGCCTCCCGCCAGGCACAGCTCGCGCGCGAGACCGGAACCCTGAGCTTGCTCCCGTTCGCGCTCGACTACCTCGCCGGCCATCACATCCAAGCGGGGGCGCTGGCCGTGGCCGGCGGGTTGGTGGCGGAGGCCGAAAGCGTGGATACGGGGCTCAGGGAGCAGACGCTGCCGTACATCCCGCTGCTGCTCGCGGCTTGGCGGGGCGACGCGCGTGCCGCCAAGGGCTTCGTCGAGGTGATGACCCGTGGCGCCGTCGCGCGCGGCGAGGGTTGTGCGATCACCGTGACCGAGTACGCCACGGCGGTGCTGCACAACGGACTGGCCGAATACGAGCTCGCGGCGGACGCCGCGCACGAGGCCGCCGCCGTGGACGACGTCGGCACCTCCTCGTGGGCGCTGTACGAGCTGGTCGAGGCGGCCGCGCGAAGCGGTCGCGAGCCGGCCGCGGCGTGCGCCCTGGAGCGGCTGACGGAGCGAACCAGCGCCAGCAACACGCGTTGGGCGCGGGGCATGGAGGCGCGTTCACGGGCGCTGCTGGCGGACGGGCAGGCGGCTGAGGATCTCTACGACGAGGCGATCAGGCAGCTCAGTCAGTGTCGGATGGCGGCGCATCTCGCGCGAGCGCGGCTGAGCTTTGGGGAGTGGCTGCGTCGTGAGGGCCGGCGCGCTGACGCGCGCGAGCAGCTGCGCCGCGCACATCGAGCGTTCACCTCGATGGGCATGGCCGGGTTTGCTGGGCGCGCGCGCCGCGAGCTGCTGGCCACCGGCGAGAAGGTGCGCAGGCGCGGGGACGACACACGCGACGATCTGACGCCCCAAGAGGAGCAGATCGCGCGCCTGGCGCGCGACGGACTGACCAACCCCGAGATCGGCGCCCGCCTGTTCATCAGCCCGCGCACGGTCGAGTGGCACCTGCGCAAGGTGTTCGCGAAGCTCCGGATCAGCTCGCGCAAAGGCTTGCGCGAGAGCCTGCGCGAACACGCAGACGAAGCGCTCTAGCGTCGCCTCACGCGGAGGATTTCAGCGCTGCTCGAGGCAGCCGGGATGCAACATCCGTTCGGCGCACAGCGTCACCGCGACCAGCTGCGCGCGTGTGTGGACGTTGAGTCTCGACATGGCGTTGCGTACGTGGCTGCGGACGGTCTCGGGGGAGATGTGCAGCTCGGCGGCGATCCTGTCGGTCTCATGCCCGAGCGCGATCAGCGTGATCACTTCCCGCTCGCGCTCGGTGAGCGGGAGCGCCACCCGCTCGGGCTTGACCGCGGCTCCCCGTTCGCCCTGCCCCGTCGCCACGTATACGGCTAGCCGGCGTCCGCCGATCACCGCGTGGCGTGCCGCGAAGCTGACGTGCACCTGCTTCCCGTCGGCGCGAATCAGCTCGCGGTCGCCCGCGTATTCGCCCGAGTCCATGAACGCCTGCCACTCGCGGGCGGACTGCGGCCGCTCCTCGGGAACGATGCTGTCGAGGATCGAGCGGCCGATCAGCGTCTCGCGGCTGCCGCCCCACAGCGTGGTCGCAGCGTCGTTGGCGTCCACGATGCGCCGCTCGTCGTCGAGCAGCACGATCGGGTGGGTCGTCCGTTCGAAGACCAGCCAGAACAACCCCTCCCATCCCGTTGGCTCACGGGAGATGTTCATGCTGCGAGCATAAGCCGTGCTGGCTGTCGACGCATCTCCGCTGCTCGGCCGGTCGCGGCGCACGGGCGGCCGTCGTGCCCTACCCTGCGAGCTTGAGATGCCAGACATCGGGGAGAACTCGATCATCGTGGACGCTTGGACCGTCGAGGATGGCGGCCAGCAGGAGTTCCTCGATGCGCTGGTGGGGCTGTTCGACCGCGTGCGCGAGCTCGATGGCTTTTTGGAAGGAGCCATCTTCAAAGGGGTCGATCGAACGCGAGTTCTCACGTTCGCCAGGATGCGCTCGGAGCGCGAGCGCGACGCGGCGGTGCTCGACAGCGAGGTGCAGGCGAGGGTGCGAAGCCTGGGGGGCATCGCCCACCCCCACCTTGGGGCCTACTCGGTGTTTCGCACGTTCGCGCCGCCCGAGTCCTGAGCGGATGGCGGCGCTCACCGCTTGCGTGCCACCGCGCGCGGCTCGCGGCCGGCCGGCTGCGTCGGGCGCTCGCGCTGCGGAGCCGGCGGGATCGGGCGTACGAGCGGTGCGTCGGCGTTGATCGTGCTGCTCTCGCCGTGGTGGCTCAGCTCGAGCGCGTCGCCCGCGAGCAGGGTGTAGGTGGCCTGCGCCTCTGTCACCTCCACCCGCAGCTTGCGCCCGCGGAACAGCAGGCCGAAGGCGATGCGCGTCAGCGGCGGCGTCAGCCGTGGCGCGAACGTCGGCTGGCCGTCGTGCTCGCGCATGCCGCCGATGCCGGCAACCGCACCGAGCCACGTGCCGGCGAGCGAGGCGATGTGCAGTCCGTCGCGCGTGTTGTGCTCGAGATCCTCGAGGTCGAGCAGCGCGGCCTCGCGCAGGTATTCGTAAGCGAGCTCGAGGTGGCCGAGCTCGCAGGCGAGCACCGCCTGCGTGCACGCCGACAGAGAGGAGTCGCGGACGGTGAGCGCGTCGTAGTAGGCGAAGTTGCGCAGCTTCTGCTCGTCGGTGAAGGCGTCGCCACACAGGTACATCGCCAGCACCAGGTCGGCCTGCTTGACGACCTGCTTGCGGTACAGGTCGAAGTAGGGGAAGTGCAACAGCAGCGGGTACTGCTCGGGCCGGGTGTGCTCGAAGTCCCACACCTGGTGTTCGGTGAAGCCCTCGGACTGCTGGTGGACGCGCAGCCGTTCGTCGTAGGGGATGTGCACCGCATCCGCCAGCCGTCGCCAGATGCCGAGCTCCTGCATGTCCACGCCGAGCTGCTTGGCCTGGCGCGGGTTGCGCTCGGCGGCGAGCGCGGCCGCCCGCAGGTTGCGCTGGGCCATCAGGTTCGTGTAGATGTTGTTGTCGGCGACCGCGCTGTACTCGTCCGGCCCGGTGACGCCGTCGATGCGAAACATCCCCGCCGCGTCGATGTGCCCGAGCGAGCGCCACAGCCGCGCGGTTTCCACCAGCAGCTCGCCGCCGGCTTCATGCGCAAAGTCCTCATCTCCGGTCGCCGCCAGGTAGCGCAGGACGGCGTCCGCGATGTCGGCGTTGATGTGAAAAGCGGCGGTGCCAGCCGGCCAGTAGCTCGAGCACTCCGCGCCGGCGATCGTGCGCCAGGGAAAGCTCGCGCCGTGCAGGCCCAGCGTGCTCGCGCGCTCGCGTGCTGCCTGCAGGGTGCTGTGGCGCCAGCTGAGCGCGTCGCGGGCAGCCTGCGGCGCGGTGTAGGTGAGGACCGGCAGCACGAAGGTCTCGGTGTCCCAGAAGGTGTGGCCGTCATATCCGGGTCCCGTCAACCCCTTGGCCGCGATCGGCCGCCGCTCGCCGCGGGCGCCGGCCTGCAGGATGTGAAAGAGGGCGAAGCGCGCGGCCTGTTGGAGTTCCTCGTCGCCGTCGATCTGTACGTCTGCGCGCTCCCAGAAGTCGTCGAGATAGCTGCGCTGCTCGGCCAGCAGCCCGTCCCAGCCACACCGTTTCGCGCTCGCCAGCGCTGCCTCGACCTGGTCGCGAAGCGCGGGCACCGAGCGCTCGCTCGACCAGCCGTACGCGAGGAACTTCACCAGGCACAGGGGTGAGCCGGGAGCGGCGTCGGCTGTCACCAGCACGCGCGCTTCGTCCTCTTGGTTGTCCGCCGTCGCATGTGCACGCTTCGGCCCCACGATCGTGTGATCCATCGCCGCGCCCACCCGCAGCCCGCTGGCTTGTGTCGCATGCACGAGCACCGCGTGCGTGCCCCGCGCGCGCGAGCTCTTGGAGCGCAGCGAGGAGGGCGGCATCCACGGGGCGCGCGGGTCGTTCGGCTCGCTCGGCAACGATTCGTCGGCGACCAGCCCCGAGTGGATCACCACGGGCACCTTGTCGTCTAGCGGTTCCACTTCGTAGCGGATCGCGGCGATCTCGCGTCGCGTGAAGCAGACGACGCGCGTCGAGCTCACGCGCACGCGGCGCCCGGTCGGCGAGGTCCACTCGACGGCCCTGCGCAGCACGCCGGCGCGCAGGTCGAGCACCCGCTCGTGGGCGGTCAGCTTCCCGTAGCGAACGTCGAACGGCTCGTCCTCGACCAGCAGGCGCAGCAGCTTGCCGTTGGTGACGTTGATCATCGCCTCGCCCGCCTCCGGGTAGCCGTAGCCGGCCTCCGCGTAGGGCAGCGGCTGCTCCTCGTAGAAACCGGCCAGGTAGGTCCCCGGAATCCCAGCCGGCTCGCCCTCGTCGAGGTTGCCACGCATGCCGAGGTGGCCGTTGGCGAGCGCGAACACCGACTCCGTCTGGGCGAGATGGTCGAGCACGAGCGAGGTCTCGCGCAAGGCCCACGGTTCGACGGCGAAAGTCGGATCGCGGATCACGGCGCGTGCAGGAGCTCGCTGAGATCCTCCACCACCACGTCGGCGCCGTGGGCGCGCAGCGCGTCGGCCTGGCCGAGCCGATCCACCCCGACCACCAGCCCGAAGTGCCCCGCGTGGCCGGCCTGCACGCCGGCGAGGGCGTCCTCGAACACCGCCGCCTCGCTCGGCGCCACGCCGAGGGCCTCAGCTCCCGCGAGGTAGCTGTCGGGGGCGGGCTTGCCGTGCAGGTGCCGCTGCTCGGCGAGCACCCCGTCGATCACCGCTTCGAACAGGTCCTCGATGCCCGCGGCGCGCAGCACCGCGTGGGCGTTGCTGCTGGAGGAGACGACCGCCGTCCGCAGCTTGGCGGCGCGCACCGCGTGGACGTATTCGACCGAACCTGCGTACGGCTCGACGCCGTCGTCTTTGATCATCTGCAGCACGAGCGCGTTCTTGCGCTCGCCCAGCCCGTGGATCGTCTGAGCGTCCGGCGGGTCGTGTGGCGAGCCCTGCTCGAGCTGTATGCCGCGCGAGGCCAGGAACGAGGCGACGCCGTCGTAGCGCGGCTTGCCGTCCACGTAGTCCTCGTAATCCTTGACTTCATCGAAGGGGACGAAGTCTTCACCGCGTGCTGAAGCTCGCTCGCGCAGGAACTCGTCGAACATGCGCTTCCACGCGGCCGCGTGCACCTTCGCGGTCTGCGTCAGCACGCCATCCAGGTCGAACAGACACCCGCGTACCCCATCAGGCAGCCCCAGCACCCGCCGACCGTATCACCGGCGTGCATCGTCCGCGTCGGCCCGCGCGGGGAGCGCGAGCGCGGCGACCAGCGCGCCCGCGAGGGCGATGCACGCGCCCACCAGCAGCCCGAGGTCCATGCCGCTGACGAACGCGGCGCGCGCGAACGCGGCGAGCAGCCGGCCCGTCATGCCGCCAAGCTGCCCGGCCACCGTGAGCGCGCCGCCGAGCGAGCCGAGGATCGTCTGCTGGACGGCGTGTGGGAGGTGGTAGGGCGCGAGCGTCGGGGTCAGGCGGTGCTGGTAGCGGGTTGAAAGCAGGCTGCCGATGATCCCGACGCCCATCGCTCCGCCGACCTGCATGAACGAGCCGTTCGTGGCGGACCCGACGCCCGTGTGGGCAGACGGCACCGAGCCCATCACCGCGCCGGTCGAAGCGGGGATCACCAGGCCAGCGCCGCAGCCGAGCATGACCATGCCGATGACCACGCCGCCATAGGAGGTGCTGACGCTCGCGCCGGAGATCTGCCACAGGCCGCCAGCCACGATCAGCAGTCCCGCGAGCACCGTCAGCTTGCTGCCGAGCTTGCGCACCAGCACGGTCGACAGCGGCGCCACCACAGCGATCGCGCCGGCAGCCGGCAGCACGCGCACACCCGCCTGCAGCGGCGAGTAGCCGAGCTGGAACTGCAGCAGCTGGGTGAGCACGAACAGCGCGCCGTAGAGCCCGAACATGAGCAGGCCGTTGCAGACGACCGCAGCCGCGAAGCGCGGGGCCCCGAAGTAGTGCAGGTTGAGCATCGGGTGCGAGCTGGAGCGCTCCCACGCGACGAAGCCCACGAGCGTCGCGATCCCCGCGGCTGCGCAGCCGAGCACGATCGTCGATGACCAACCATGCACGGGCGCTTCGATGATCCCCCACAAGAGCAGGCCCAGGCCGGCGATCGACAGCAGCGAGCCGCCGGGGTCCGGGGCGCTGGCATGCGGGTCGCGCGAGTCGGGCACCAGCGGGAGGGCGCACAGCACGGCGAGCACGGCCACCGGCACGTTGATCAGGAACACAGAGCCCCACCAGAAGTGCGCGAGCAGCAGGCCGCCGATGATCGGGCCGAGCGCGACGCCGGCGCCGCTGGTCGCCGACCAGAAGCCGAACGCGCGCTGGCGCTCGCCCTCCCCGGTGAACACGGCAGTGATGATCGACAGCGTCGAGGGCATGATCAGCGCCGCGCCGATGCCCATGCTTGCCCGCGCGGCGATCAACAGGCCGACCGAGCCCGAGAACGCCGCCCAGCTGGAGCCGGCGGCGAACACGACCAGACCCACCACAAACGTGCGCTTGCGCCCGATCCGATCGGCGAGGCTGCCCGCCACCAGCAGCAGCCCGCCGAATACGAGCACGTAGGCGTCGACGATCCACTGCAGCTCGCTGGTCGTGGCGTGCAGCTTGCGCACGAGCGTCGGCAGCACCACGTTCAGGACGGTGTTGTCCAGCGAGACGATCAGCAGCGGCAGGCACAGCACCCCGAGCACCCACCAGCGCCGCGACGACCCGGACATGCCGAGGCGGGCGTGCCCCGTGTGCGCCAGCGCGATCGGCGCGGCCTCGGCCCCCGATCCGCCTCGACTGCGAGCGTGTGCCATGCCGCCAGCCTTTCGCGCGAGCGCCACGCCGTCATCGGTACTTGCGCACCCCTGGGCTCGGAAAGCTACGGACGCACCTCGGATGGCACGGTGCTCGACATCAAGCCCACTACTGTCCAGAACGAGGAACCCCGAGGTCTGGCCGACCATCCCGACAAGTTCTAGACATGGCAACCGCAGAAGGTGGGGGCGAGCTCACGTAGGCTCGCGCGAGCTGCGCCGGGCGCTGCCGAGCACGAACGGCAGGCCGAGCCGGCCGGGGCCCGAGCTGAAGCGCCGCAGCCGCTCGATCGTGAAGCCGGCGGCCGCGATCGCGCCGACGGTGTCGCGCGTCAGGTGGCAGCCGCCGCCCAGGCAGGGCCACACGCCGGAGCCGTCGAGCGCCGTCTGCACGGCCCTGCCCAGCGGCCGGCGGGCGATCACGTGCTCGAAGAAGCGCAGCTCTCCGCCGGGCGCCAGCACGCGGTGAAGCTCGGCCAGCGCGAGCCGTTGGTCGCTGACCGAGCACAGCACCAACGAGCTGATCACGCCGTCGAAGCTGGCGTCCTCGTGGGCGAGCGCCTCGGCCGTGCCGTGGAGCACCGTGACGGGCGCGCGCGCCCTACGCGCCGCGCGCTCGGCGAGGCGGCGCAGGTGCGGCTCGGGCTCGACAGCGAGCACCGCGTCGACCTCCGCCGGGTAGTGCGCGAAGTTGCGCCCGTCGCCTGCCCCCACCTCCAGCACCCGTCCGCTGAGGCCCGCCAGCAGCTCGCCGCGCGCTCGCGCGGAGCCCACCCTGCCGGACATGCACGCCCACACGCGCGCGAACACCGGGTGCGTGTCGCTCACGGCATCGCCCCAGGCGCATGTGCGCGGGCGTGTTCGGCGTGTAGCTCGGCGGGCACCTCGCCGGCAATGTAGCGGCGCCCGCGCGACCACGAGGCGACGGCGGCCAGCAGGCAGGCGGCGATCGCGAAGTCGAACGCGGCGTGCAGGCCCGCGTGGAAGGGGCCGGAGATGAGATGCGGGAAGAACGCGCGGCCGGTCAACGTGGTGAGGTTGGCGGCGCTGAGATGTGCAAGCGCGTGCTTGCCGAGCAGCGTCTGGATCGGGTTGTAGCCGAGGAAGGCGGCGAACAGGACCGAAACAGGCGGCTCGTGGCTGATCCGGTGGGCGAGTGAGCTGGAGACGCCGTGGGCGGTGAGCCCGCCGAGCAGGCTCGTCGGCAGGGTGGCTGCCAGCCCGACGATCATCAGCGTGAAGAAGATCCCGATCGAGAGCACCTGCGCGGAGTTCTGGAAGGTCTGGTTCATGCCCCCGCCCGCCCCGCGGTCCTCCGGCGGCAGGCTGTTCATCACGCCCGCACGGTTGGGGGAGGCGAACGAGCCCATCGCCAGGCCGTTGAGCAGCAGGATCGGCGCGAACGCTGCGTAGGAGAACTGGATCGGCAGCTGCTCCAGCAGGACGAACGACAGCGCGGCGACGAGCATCCCGCCGGTGGCGAACGGCCGCGCGCCGTAGCGGTCTGACAGGTAGCCGGAGGCGGGTCCCGCGAGCAGGAACCCGAGCGTCAGCGGCAGCATGTAGATGCCTGCCCACAAAGGCGTCCTGGCGAAGCTGTAGCCGTGGGCGGGCAGCCAGATGCCCTGCAACCAGATGATCAGCATGAACATCAGCCCGCCGCGCGCGACCGCCGAGAGGAAGCTGGAGAGCGTGCCGAAGGTGAAGGCGCGGATGCGAAACAGCTCCAGGCGGAACATCGGGTTGCGCGTGTGGCGCTGCAGGTGCACGAAGGTCACGAGCAGCGCGACCCCGCCGCCGAGCTCGGCGAGCACTTTCGGGCTCGTCCATCCCAGCACGTGGCCGCCGTATGGCTGGATGCCGTAGGTGATCCCGATCATCACCAGGATCAGGCCGAGCGCGAACGTGGCGTTGCCGCGCCAGTCGATCGGCACGCGCCGTGGCCTGCTCAGCTCACGCAGCTTCAGGTGCGCCCAGATCGTCCCGAACGCTCCCACGGGCACCGACACGAGGAACACCAGCCGCCAGTCGATCGGGCCGAGCAGGCCGCCGAGCAGCAGGCCGATGAACTGCCCGGAGATGCCGGCGATGTTGTTGATGCCCAGCGCCAGGCCGCGCTGATCGGAGGGGAACGCGTCGGTGAGGATCGCCGCCGAGTTGGCGAGCAGGAACGCCGCGCCGATCCCCTGCACCACGCGGAACGCGATCAGGTAGGTGGCGCCCGCGCGGCCCGTCAGCCAGTCCACCGTCAACCACAGCGAGCCGATCGTGTAGATCGCGAAGCCGAGGTTGTACATGCGCACGCGCCCAAACATGTCGCCGAGGCGCCCCAGGCTCACGACCAGCACGCTCGTGACCACCAGGAAGCCAAGGATCATCCACAGCAGGTAGAAGCTGTTGCCCGGCGCGAGCGGTTCGAGGTGGATGCCGCGGAAGATGTCGGGCATCGCGATCAACGTGATCGACGCGTCGATCGTCGCCAGCAGCACCCCCAGCGTCGTGTTCGACAGCGCCACCCACTTGTAGCCGTCTCCCGGAGCGGCTGTGGACGACCCGGCAGCGGCGTCGGCGCGTGTGTCGTTTGGAGCGGGCATGCGCCGGGACGCTATTGCCGCGCGGACGCTCAGGGATCGGTGGGGTACGGTCGCGCGCGCACGTAGTCTGCCGCGCTCGTCACCGTTGCACGCGCGGATGGACGTGTGCGTACGAGCGCCGAGACTGGCCTCATGTCCGCGATCGCCGTACGGCAGAGCACCCCCCAGCCCCTCGACGCGCGCGGCGAGCCGGTGGTGGCGGTGCGCGACCTGGTCCGGCGGTTCGGCGATTTCACGGCGGTGGACGGCATCAGCTTCGACGTGTTTCGGGGCGAGGTGTTCGCGTTCCTCGGACCCAACGGCGCCGGCAAGTCGACGACGATCAGCATGCTCTGCACGCTCGCCCATCCGACCGCGGGGCAGATCAGCGTCGCCGGCGTCGATGTCGCGCGTCACCCGAAGCTCGTACGTCGCCACATCGGCCTCGTCTTCCAGGACCAGACGCTCGACGACAGGCTGACGGCGCAGGAGAACCTCCGTTTCCACGCCGTGCTCTATCGCGTGCCTCCTGCGGAAGTCGACGCGCGCATCGCGCGCGTGCTCGAGCTCGTGGACCTGAGCGACCGTCGCTACGACCTCGTCTCGGAGTTCTCCGGCGGCATGGCGCGGCGCCTGGAAATCGCGCGGGCGCTGATGCACGTCCCGCGCGTGCTGTTCCTGGATGAGCCGACGATCGGACTCGACCCGCAGACGCGCGCGCTGATCTGGCAGGACGTGCTGCGCCTGCGCGAGGAGGCCAACGTGACGGTCTTCCTGACCACGCACTACATGGACGAGGCCGAGTACGCCGACCGCATCGCGATCATCGACCACGGAAAGATCATCGCGCTGGACACGCCGCAGACGCTGAAGGCCACGATCGGCGCCGACACGGTCGATCTCGGCACCGCCGATGACACCGTGGCGCTCGCGGCGCTCGAACGCGCCGGCTACCGGGTCGAGGCGGTCGCGGGCGGAACGCGGGTGTTCGTCGAGAACGGCGAGAACGCGGTTCCCGCGCTGATCGAGGCGGCGGGCGTGCCCGTGCGCAACGTGCACGTGCATCAGCCGACGCTCGACGACGTGTTCCTGCGCTACACCGGCCGCGAGATCCGGCAGTCCCACGCGGTGGCGATGCCCGCGCGCGTGCGAGCGCGTTTCTCGAGGAGGGGCCGGTGAGCAGCGTTCCCCTGCAGCCGAGCCTCGCCGAGGGCCGCGAAACGGCGCTGCGCGACGAGGCGCGCACGACCGCGATGGTGTGGCTGCGCGAGCTGATCCGCTTCGAGCGCACGCGCACGCGCATCCTCAGCGGGCTGATCCAGCCGATCCTGTTCCTGATCGTGCTGGGCTACGGCATGGCCGGGCTGGTCGGCAGCGTGGGCGGCTTCGACTTCAAGAAGTTCATGTTCCCGGGGATCATGGCGATGAGCGTCGTCACGACCGCGATCTTCTCCGGCATGTCGATCGTGTGGGACCGCGAATTCGGCTTCCTGCGCGAGATGCTCGTGGCACCCACCAGCCGCGCTTCGCTGGCGCTCGGCAAGACGGCGGGCGGCGCGACGGTGGCGGCGGTCCAGGGCTCGATCATGCTCCTGCTCGCGCCGCTGATCGGCGTGCACCTGACCGCCGTGCTGGTGCTCGAGATCATCGGCCTGGAGCTGTTGATGGCGATCGCGCTCACCGCCTTCGGCGTGTTCGTCGCCACCCACATCGAACGCATGGAAGGCTTCCAGGTCGTGATGCAGATGCTGCTCTTCCCGATGATCTTCCTCTCGGGTGCACTGTTCCCGCTCAACAAACTGCCCGGCTGGCTGGGCGTGCTGGTGCACATCAACCCGCTCACCTACGCCGTCGCGCCGCTGCGCCAGGTCGTGTTCGCCGCACAGCACATGACGCCCGAGGCACGCAAGCGCTTCCCCTCGACCGTCGAGCTGTTCGGGCACACGCTGTCGCTCGCGACCGAGCTGATGATCGTGGCGGTGTTCGCCACGCTCTTCATCGCGCTGGCCATCCGCGGGTTCTCACGCACCGAGTGACGGGCTCGCCCGCACCGAATGACGGGCTCGCCTACTCCGGCGGGCCTTCGGCGAGCGTGACCGTCGCGGTCTGCTGAACGCCCGAGGGCGTCCGCCACGTGACGCGGACGCTGTCGCCGGGGTGCTCCTTCAGGATCAGTTCGGTGAGCGCCGTCGGCGAGCTGACGCCGCTGCCGTCGAGCGCGGTGATGACGTCGCCGGCGCCGAGGCCGCTGCTGGCCGCCGGTGTGCCGGAGATCACGTTCTCGACGAGCGCGCCTTCGCCTTCGCCGCCCTGGCCCTGCACGAACACTCCCAGCAGCCCGGTGGCGCCGATGTGGATCGTGCTCGAGCTCTGGCCCTCGCGGATCTCCTTGGCGATCGTCTGCACCTGTTCGATCGGGATCGCGAAGCCCTCGTCGGCGGAGGACTCGAACTGGAAGGTCGACGACGCCGCGGTGTCCATGCCGATCACCTCGCCGGAGCTGTTGACGAGCGGGCCGCCGGAGTCGCCCGGCTGCAGATCGCCGTCGATCTGGATCAGGCCGCTGAGATGCTCCTCGCTGCCGTCGATCTCCTCACCTGCGGTGATCGACTGGTCGAGCGCGCTCACCTGTCCGCTGGCCGCGCTCGGTGTCCCGCCGGCTCCGCCGGCGTTGCCGATCGTGGCGATGTCCTGTCCGACCGTCACCGAGCTCGAGTTGCCGAAGCTGACCGTCTTCAGACCGGAGGCGCCTTCCAGCTGCAGCACCGCGATGTCGTGGCCGTGGTCGTAGCCGACCACGCGCGCCTTGTAGGTGGTGCCGTTGCCGAGGTCCGTCGCCGTGATCTTGGTCGCGCCGGTGATCACGTGGTTGTTGGTGAACACCTCGCCCGTGGAGGTGACGACCATGCCGGTGCCGGCCGCCTCGCCGCCCTCGAGGCCAAGGTCGGTGTCGATGTCCACGAGCGCGGGGTCGACCTTGGAGGTGATCGCGTTGGCGACGCCGCCGGTGGAGCCGGACGAGCTGCCGCCGGTTTCACCCGAGGAGCCGCCGGCTTCGCTCGAGCCCCCACCATTTTCAGCTGTGCCGCCAGGGCCGAAGAGGCCGCCAGGCCGGCCGTAGCGTTCGCCGGATTCACCTGTGCTTTCGGAGCCGAGCGCGCCACCCTGCCGGTAGGACCTGAACGGCCCGGACAGTCGGTTGGACGCCGGATTCAGCCGGACGGTCGTCGCGGCGCTCCACACGAAATGCCCGACGAGGACGCCTGCGAGCGCTGCGAGCGCCGCACCGAGGGCGAGGCGAATGAGGGTGTGCCGTGATCTGCCGTTGGAGCTCATGAGAAGAACTTGACACACCGGCGTTGGCGCACGCTCAACGCGAGGTAGGGCGAACATAAATCGCGCGGCGAGCCCACTTGGGAGCGATCCCTGCGGTGTATCAGTAGTCCTCCGCAGCCAGTCACGGCGCGACCCCGATGAAGCGGGCGGCGCAGAGGGCCTACGGTCTGCCCATGTCCTCGCCCACGCTCGACCCTCCGCCGCGGCTCGACCCTCCGCCGCAGCTCGATCGTGCGGCGGCGCCCGTGACCGTCACACCGGCCGTGGCGTTCACAGCGCTGGCGCTCGCTCTCATCGGCGCAGCCATCGCGCTCGCGCTCGCGCTCGCCACCGGGGCGCTGCACACCGGCGCCACGACCGCCAGGAGCACGACGGTGACCCAGTACGAGACGCAGCCGATCAAGACCTCCGCCGCGGCCAGCGAAGGCTGGGCGCCGATCTACGCGCGCACCGACCCCGGCCTGGTGGACATCACCGTGCAGGCGAGCACCACCGTGGACACCCCCTTCGGCGCCGAGGAAGAGCACGAGACGGACCTGGGCTCGGGCATGGTGGTGGATGGGCGCGGCGACATCCTCACCGCCGCGCACGTCGTCGCCGGCGCCAGTTCGATCTCGGTCGCGTTCGCGAACGGCGTCAGTCGTGGCGCCAAGGTGCTCGGCGCCGATGACTCATCCGACGTCGCCGTGCTGCGCGTCAGCCCGGCGGGGCTGGACCTGCACCCCGTCACGCTGGGCAGCGACCGCTCGCTGGCGGTCGGCGATCCGGTTGGCGTGATCGGCGACCCGCTGGGGTTCGACCGCAGCCTCAGCACCGGCGTGGTCTCGGCGCTCGAACGCACGATCGAAGCTCCCGACGGGTTCACGATCGCGCACGCCATCCAGACTGACGCTGCGCTCAACCCCGGCAACTCCGGCGGGCCGGTACTGAACACCCACGGAGAAGTGATCGGGATCTCCGACCAGATCGCGACCGGCACCGACGAGTTCGGACGCTCCAACACGGTGACGAGCACCGGCGTCGGCTTCGCTGTGCCGATCGACCTCGCCACCGCCGAGCTGACCAAGCTCGAGCGCGGCGAACACGTCAAGCACGCCTACCTCGGCGTAGCCACCGCCACGAGCGAAACGAGCGAACCGGGAGCGCAAATTCAGGAAGTGAAGTCCGGCACGCCCGCCGCCAACGCGGGCCTGCACAAGGGCGACGTGATCGTCGCCTTCGATGGCGCCACCATCGCCAACAGCAACGATCTGATCGACGCGCTCGCCGCAGCCCATGTCGGCGCCAAGGCGACCATCGTGGTCATGCGCGACGCCAAACGCCTCACGTTCACACTCACGCTCACCGCGCAGCCCGAACAGGCCTCCTCGAGCTAGTACGTAGTTTCCCCTAGCTATTTAGCGGCCCACACGGATGCGAGCGGTTCCACACAGCCGTACGCTGCCGCTACTCACCATCAGTGTGAGCATCGATGAGCTCGAGCCGACAGCCGCTCGAGGCGAGAGGAGAGGTGCGACGATGGCATACATCTACTGCGATGCCTGCGGCA
Organism: Solirubrobacteraceae bacterium; assembly: GCA_035504435.1. GTDB lineage: Bacteria > Actinomycetota > Thermoleophilia > Solirubrobacterales > Solirubrobacteraceae > Palsa-744. The sequence continues at coordinate 47,704 of DATJRV010000085.1, read as the reverse complement.
TCGGATTTCACAGCAACGTGCACAGCTGCCCGGAGTGCGGTCGTCCCGCCAGCCGTGCCTTCGAGTCGAACGGGAACACGCATCACCACCGTCCCCGGCGAGCCCACCCCCACCAGGAGCCGCCGCGCGAGGATGTCGAGAGCGAAGTCCGCGAGGCGATCTACGGCTGGCATTCAGGCACAGTCGAGCGACACGAGGTGATCGTCCGAGTCGCGGCCGAGCCGGAGCAACGCGAGCCCGCGGCCGAGCCGGAGCAACGCGAGCCGGCTGCCGAGCCGGCGCAATTCGAGCCGGCGGCCGAGCCCGCGTGACGCGGACGCCCGGCCGCCGCGTTCGCGTGGGCCGGCTTGTTGCTGCCCTCGTGGTGACGGTGCTTGCCGGCGCCGCGACCGGTTCCGCGCTTGGCACTCCGGCAGCCTCGAGCCCCAGTGGCGTCCTCTATCGCCCGGTCCGCTGTGTCCGCCGCGGAGCGGCGGTGGCGTACTCCAATGGCCCGCGCCACAAGGTGGTGGCGCTCAGCTTCGACGACGGCCCGGCGCCGATCACGCGGGCGTTCGTGGCCATGCTCGAAGCCCAGCGCGTGCCGGCGACGTTCTTCATGATCGGCGATCAGGTGAGCGCCGGCTACCGCTCCACGCTGCGCCACGAGCTGCGCGCTGGGGACGCACTCGGTGATCACACCTACACGCACCCCGACCTCGAGCTGCTGAGCGGCGGCGAAGTGCACAACCAGCTGCAGCGCACGATCGAAGCGATCCGCGGCCTGACCGGCTACACGCCGTGCGTATTTCGTCCGCCCTACGGTGACTATGACCAGGCGATCATCGACGCCGCCTCCTCGCTGGGGCTCGCGACGATCCTGTGGGACGTCGACCCCAGCGACTACACCCTGCCGGGCACGAGCGTGATCGAGCAGCGTGTGCTCGAACAGGTTCAGCCCGGCTCGATCATCCTCTCCCACGATGGCGGCGGCCCACGCGGGGAGACGCTCGCCGCCTACCCGTACATCATCCGCGCGCTCGAGCGACGCGGCTACCGTTTCGAGACGGTGCCGCAGCTGCTCGGATTCCACACCGTGTACGTGCCGTGCGCGAAAGAGTGCAATGGGGAGGGCGTCGCCGCGCCGCTGCCGCCCGGCTCGATCATCGAACGAGCGGGCTCCGCCGCGGCGCCAGGCGCCTGTCCGGTGGGCGGGCGATGCTAACGGGCATGGCCGAGACCACCGCGAGCGCCGGGAGCGCCACCCAAGACGAGGCGGATGGTCACGCGGCGCCGCGCGCCGGCGCGCGGGAGGGGTCGAGCTTCGAGGCGGTGACGCGCTACTTCGACGTTGCCGCCGATCGGCTGGGCATCGCCGATGGGCTGCGCACCGTGGTGCGGATGCCCGAGCGCGAGGTCCGCGTGCAGATCCCGATCAAGCTGCGCGACGAGCAGGTCCACGTGTTCTCCGGCTACCGCGTGCAGCACAACTCCGCGCGCGGCCCGTACAAGGGCGGCATCCGCTACCACCGTGACGTGAGCGTCGACGACGTGCGTGCGCTCGCAGCCCTGATGACCTGGAAGACGGCGATCGTCAACGTCCCGTTTGGAGGTGCCAAGGGCGGCATCGAGTGCCCCGCGCAGGCGCTCGACGAGCTCGAGCTGGAGCTGCTCACACGCGCGTTCGTGGACAGGATCGGCGACGTGCTCGGACCCAATCGCGACATTCCCGCCCCGGACGTGAACACCAACGCTCGCGTGATGGCTTGGATCATGGATGAGTACGGCAAGCTGCACGGCGACACCCCGGCGGTGGTCACCGGCAAGCCCGTCTCCCTCGGCGGCTCGCTCGGACGCGACGCCGCGACCGGTCGCGGCGTCGTGCACGCCTTCGTCGAGGCCGCGCGCGAGCTGGGCCTCGCCCTCGACGCCACGCGCGTGGTCGTGCAGGGCTTCGGCAACGTCGGCTCGTGGACCGCCCGCATCATCACGCAGCTGGGGTGCACGCTGATCGGCGTCGCCAACACGAGCGGCGCGATCCACTGCGAGGCCGGGATCGACCCCGACGCGCTGCTGCGCCACCTTGCCGACGGCGGCAGGCTGGTGGAGTACCCGCAGGCCGCCGCTGCGCACGGCGCGCAGCGGATCACACCGGAGGAGCTGCTCGCGCTCGACTGCGAGGTCTTGATCCCGGCTGCGCTCGGCGGCGCGATAGATGCGGGCAATGCCGCGCGCATCCACGCACGCATGGTGGTCGAGGGCGCGAACGGCCCGACGACGCCGGACGCCGACGAGATCCTCGCCGACGCCGGCGTGCTGGTCGTCCCGGACGTGCTCGCCAACGCCGGCGGCGTGATCGTCTCCTACTTCGAGTGGGCGCAGAACCTGCAGCGCTTCAGCTGGGATGAGCACGAGGTCAACGAGCGCCTGGCCGCGCGGATGCGCCACGCCTACGCCCAGGTGGCCGAGCGCGCCCGCGCGAGCCGGGTCTCGATGCGTGTCGCGGCGTACGAGCTTGGGATCGAACGCGTCGTGGAGGCCGGGCGCCTACGGGGGCATCGCGGCTACGCATAGCGACCTACATGTCCAGACGAGCTGCAATCACCTTGGCACCAGTGCTCGGCAGCCTGCTTGCGCTCGCCGGCTGCGGCACGGGCAGCCATCCGACCAAGACCACCCGTCCGGCGACCGCGCCCAAGCCCCCCGCGAGCGCCCCCCCGCACCCGATCGACGCCACGCTCGTCGGCGAGAACCACGCGCCGACGGTCGGCAAGCCGTGGACCTACTACGTCACCGTGACCGACGCCCAGGGGAGCAAGCTGAGCGGCACAGAGACAACGCAGTACACCTTCAACGGCGTGGTCGTCGGCACGGAGAAGCCGACGAACGTGAGGTTCACCGACGGCGTCTACCGCGACACGATCGAGTTCCCCGCTGCGGCCGTCGGCTACCCGCTCGACGTCCAGACGGTGATTCACGTGAGCCTCGGCACGGTGACGCGCGACTGGCCGATCGTGGTGCACCGCTAGCGCATGGGGCGGCGCGCGCCAGCGCACGGGCGGCGCGCGCCGGCGACGTCAACGAACTGGGATGCGGTGGCCAACCCGTGCTGAGCATCTACCTCCTGCAGCTGGCGTACGCTGTGCGCTGAGGTGTCATAACGCCAGATGCGCGCGCGTCGCACGATCGTCGCGCCGGACGCGACCTCGGCGCCCGACGCACCCGAGTCTCTACCGCAAGCGACGGTCCGCCGGCGCGTGCGCCCGCGCATCAGCCTGCGCGCCCGCCCGTTGGCGGCGCGCGTGCGAGCGCTCGCGTGGCGGCTCGCCAAGCGGCTCGCCGCCGCGGTTTGGTGGGGCATCCCATGCGTCGCCACCGGGCTCGGCGCTGCGATCCCCGTGATCAACTCGACCGTCAAAGCGGTGCGCGCGGGCTGGGTGCCGGCGGGCGACGACGGGATCATCGCCACGCGCGGGTGGGATGTGCTCACCTCGCACACGCCGCTCGTAGGCCAGTACTCGGAGGCGGGGCTGGTGATCAAAGGCCAGGTCATGCACAGCCCCGGCCCGATGCTCTACTGGCTGCTCGCGCTGCCCGCGCGCTTCGGCAGCGTCACCAGCCTCGCGGCGACGATGGGAGCGGTGAACACGCTGGCGATCGTCGGCTGCGTGATGCTCGCGCGCCGCCGCGGCGGCCTCGTGCTGATGTTCGCCACGGGCGCCGGGATCGCGGTGATGTGCCAGTCGCTGCCGACCGAGGCGATGCACGACATCTGGAACCCCGCGGCCGGCCTGTTCCCGTTCCTGCTGCTCATCTTCCTCGGCTGGTCGCTGGCGTGCGGGGATCACCGGCTGCTGCCGCTGACGGCGCTCGACGCCAGCTACGTCACGCAGACGCATCTCATGTACGCGGCGCCGACCGCAGTGGTGCTCATCGTGGGGTTGGGCGCCCTGCTCGTCCGCGCGCTGGTGGGTCGGCACGCACGTCGCCGCCTGGCGCGCTGGAAGCGTCCGCGCTTGCCCCGGTGGGGGCGGCGCAGCCGACTGCCCCGCGCGCCAAGCGTCGCCCGCGAGCCCTGCGGACCGCGCCCGCCGCGCGTGTGGCCGTGGGCGCTCGCCGCGCTCGCCGTCGTCGTCGCCTGCTGGACGCTGCCGGCGATCGACCAGAGCGAGAACAGTCCGGGCAACCTGACGATGATCGTGCGCACCGCCGAGCACCGCGGCCCGACGCTCGGCGCGAGCGTGGGCTGGCATGCGGTCGTGCGCTCGATCGGGGAGCACCCGTGGTGGCTGTACGTGCCCGCGTCGGAGTGGGAACGCAAGCACGACGTGCTGGCGAAGCCGAGCGCCGCCGCCGTGAGCTCGACGCGTGCGATCCTGGCGGCACTGCTGCTGGTGGTGCTCCTCGGCGCCTGCCTGCGGCGTTGGGACGCGGCGACGGCAGCGCTGATCGGCCTCGGCCTGTGCGCCGCGATCGGCCTGGAGGCGGCGTCCAACCCGTCGGCGCAGCTGCTCGCGGAAACGCTCGGCTACACGATGTGGTGGGGATCGGAGCTCGGCCTATGGGTGTGGCTGGTGCTGGCCTGGGCGCTGTGGCTCACCGTCGCGGCGCTCGTGCAGCTGGTGGCGCGCCCGCTACGCCAGCTGGTGGCGCGTGCTCTCGGACGCCTGGCGGCAGCCAGCCCGCGCGCGTGGCTCGCAAGCGTGCAGCTGGCGCATGTGCGCCGCGCGGCGGTGGCAATCGCCTCGCTGGCAAGCATCGTGGTCGTGGCGGCGCTGGGAGACGCGGTGGCCGCCACCGCCAAGCCCGACTCCCACGCCTACGACTACCGGCCGATCCACGAGATCGCCGCCGGCATCGAGCGCGTGATCCCGCCGGGCGTCAACATCGACTACGGCCTCGGGCCGCTCGATCTCACCACCCAGCCGATGGAGCCGGCGATCCGCTTCCTGCTGGTCCGTCATCGCGACCGCCCGATGGCCGAAGGCTCGTTCCCGCGTCTGGGCTCCTACTACGAGCTCTACGACCGGCCGGTGCAATGGCGCCTGCTGCTCACCGACGCCACCAGGCCGCAACGGCACATGACGCTCGCCGCACGCGTGCGCTTCACCGGCCCGTGGGGCCCGGTGGAGCTGAGCGCCTGGGTGCAGCGCGTCACACATCGGTGATTTCCACGGACGGCGTATGGGGAGGCGCGCCGATGCGACGGTGCCACGGCCGCTCATACGCTGCCAGACATGCGTGCTCAGAGTGTTGCCGTCGCTGTCAACCGTCACCGTCGGACGCCCATCCCCCAGCTGCGCGCCATGCGCGTGCTGCGCGTGCTGCCGGCGGTCGTGGCGATGCTCGTGTGCGCGGCGGCGGCGTTCGCACCGGCGGCGGCACTCGCCTCGCGGACGGCCCCGACCGGCGCACGCGCGGCAGCGACGCTGCGGCTGGGCTCGCGCGGGGCGGCGGTGCGAGCACTGCAGGCCGAGCTGGAACGCCTGAGCTATCTGCCGGCGGGCAGCGTCGACGGCGTGTTCGGTGAACGGACCTGGCATGCGGTCGTGGCGTTCCAGGGCTGGAGTGGGATCGAACGCGACGGCGTCGTCGGGCCCCACACGCGCGCGGCGCTCGCGCACGCCCAGCGCCCGGTGCCGTGGTCGACGGCGGAAGGGATGGAGGTGCACATCCCCCAGCAGGTGCTGCTGCTCGTGCGCGGCGGGCGCGTGCAGCGCGCGATCCACGTCTCCACCGGCAGGCCGGGCTGGCCCACCCCCGTCGGGCACTTCCAGGTGATCGAACGCGACACGCGCAGCTGGTCGGCGCCGTTCGAAGTGTGGATGCCGCTCGCGCAGTACTTCTACCCCGGCTACGCGATCCACGAGTTCCCCGAAGTGCCCTCCTACCCCGCCTCGCACGGCTGCGTGCGCGTGCCGGAAGTGGAAGCCACCACGGTGTGGGACTTCGGGCGCGTCGGCATGCGCGTGTGGACCTCGCCGTGAGCGCGGGTTGGCGCGTGATGGCGAAGAACGCGATGATCGACGTGCTGGGCGAGCGCCAGCTGTTGCTGCCCGCGCTGGTGGCCGACGCGCTCGCGGCCAACGACCGCGTCAAGTACGTGCTGACGCTGCTGCAGGCCGCGCGCAGCTCCGCGGACGGCGCCGTTGGCTTGGGCAACCTGCGCGAGGAGCGGCTGGCGAGCGGCGTGGAGGGCACCGCGCTCGATCGCGTCGTCGGCGAGAGCGCCGTGGAGCCCGACGGCCGTTACCGCATCCCCGGCGCGGACAGGCTCGTGCGACAGGCGCTCGAGGAGGTCCAGCGGATGCTCGCGCCGCTGGAGGTCGCGGCCGCCGGCGCGGTGGGTGCGCTGCGCGAGCGCGCCGCGGCGATCGCCTCGGCGCTGGCTGTGGACGGGGATCTGCTGCGCGGTGAGGACATCGAGCGACTCACCGCTCCGCGCGAGCGCCGCGGCGACAGCCTGCACCTGGTGGTCATGGACGCCCACCGCGAGCTGAACGCCCTGCAGGAACGCATTGCCACGGAGTCGATCGACGGCGCACACGCGCACGATCTCGCCGCCGGCGATCGCGAGCTCGTGCGGGCGTTCATGCGCGGTCTGCATCGCACCGAGCGGCTGCGCTTCGATCACCCAGGGCTGGGCACCGTCGCCACGCACGCCGGCCAGGCACTGCTGATCCAGAACGACCTGGGGGAGACAGACGCGCATGTGGTGGTGATCAGGATCATCGACCGCGTGCTCACGATCACCTACACCGACGTCCACCTGCAGCGGCTGCTGTTCTTCCAGGAGCTGCTCGCGCCGTGGCGCATGAGCTGGGAGGACACGCGCTCCCGCTCGCAGAAGGGCATCGAAGGAGGCCTCTACCACCTGGCGAGCGGTCGTTTCCAGGCCCGCGAGGAGGGTGAGCTCGAACGCTTCCTCGAGCACCTCGGCTCGCGGCTGGTGTTCATCATCGACTGGAACCGGGCGCGCAAGCGCCTGCGCCGGCTGGTCGGGCGCAAGGCGGCGATCGAGCTGCTGCGCTTCGCCGCCGAGCAGGAGTACGGGCACATCGCGTTCCTGCGCGCCGGCGGCGACGGCCTCGTCTACGACGCGCTGCAGTTCGCCGGTGGGCGCCTGGCCCGCGCCGGCGAGTCGCTGCAGGACGTGCTCGGCGCGCAGGCGGCGCTGTCGTACATGCGGGCGGTCTTGCGGATCTGCTCGGAGGGGCTGCAGGCGGGTGAGGGGATCTCGCTCGTCCAGGACGAGGTGCGCGCTGAGCTCACCGGCTATCTGCGCTCGGCCAGGCAGGAGATCCTGGCGCTCGCGCTGCGCCACGCCGAGCTCAGCGTGGAGATCGCCGAGGGCGCGCGCGACGGCGTCGAGCAGGCGATCCTGGCGGCCGACGAGCGCCGTCACGCCACGGCCGCGCGGGCGCGCGGCGGCGAGCACGAAGCCGACGCGGTGCTCGGCGAGGCACGCGCCGCGGCGGCGCGCTCACCCGACCTGCAGCCCTACCTGGACCTGCTGGAGGCCGCCGATGACATCGCCGACTGCGCCGAGGAGGCCGCCTTCTACGCGACGCTGCTGCCGGCCGGGCACCCCACGGGGGCGGTGCGCGAGCAGGTGCGCCGCATCGCCGCGCTGGTGCTGGCGGCGTCGCGCGAGTACCTGCGCGCGGTCGAGCTGAGCTCCGAGCTCAGGCGGGGTGGTCCGCGCGCGGAGATAGACGCCTTCCTGGAGGCGGCCCACAAGGCGATCGCGCTCGAGCACGACACCGACGACGCGCAGCGCGCGGTGCACAAGGCGCTCGCGGCGGACGGCGAGGAGACGGGCGCCGCCCTGTTCGTGGTCGTCGAGCTCACGCGCTCCTTCGAGGAGGCGGCCGACGCGCTGATGCACAGCGCGCACCTGCTGCGCAAGCACGCGCTTGCGCAGGTGGTCGGCTCGGAGTCCGTGCGCGCCCGTGCGCTGCAGCCCGCGCAGGCGAGCGCGCCGCAGGGCGCGCCGCCGCACCCCGGCGAGCACGTGCACGTGCTGGGTGACGCGTCGGCCTCGCTGCCCGCCGCGAGCGTGATCGGCGCGAAGGCTCACGGGCTCGCGCGGATCGCGCGCGCCGGCCTGCGTGTGCCGGAGGCCGCGGTGCTGAAGACCAGCCTCGCCCGCGCGCAGCTCGCGGGCACGCTCGACGAGCGGGGGCTGCGCGAGGTCCTGGTCGGCGCCGTGTCCGCGCTCGAGGCGCGCACGGGCCTGCGTCTCGGCAGCTCGCGCACGCCGTTGCTGCTGTCGGTGCGCTCCGGTGCGCCGGTGTCGATGCCGGGAATGCTCGAGACGGTGCTCGACGTCGGCATGTGCGACGCGTCGGTGCGGGGGTTGATCGCGCTGAGCGGAAACCCGCGCTTGGCGTGGGACTCCTACAGGCGCTTCGTCGAGTCGTACGCCACCGTCGTGCACGCCTGCCCGCGCGAGCCCTTCGAGCAGGCGCTGCGCGCGCTGCTGCGCGAGGCGGGCGCGCAGAGCCCGCGCGAGCTCAGCGCCCGCGCGCTTGAAGAGCTCACGCGCGCGCACCTGGAGCGCTTCGCGCACATGACCGGCGCGCAGTTGCCACAGGACCCGATGGACCAGCTCACGGCGGCCGTTCGTGCGGTGCTCGCCTCCTGGCAGGCGCCAAGGGCGCGCGAGTACCGGCGCATGCACGAGATTCCTGAGGATCTCGGCACGGCGGTGATCTTGCAGCGGATGGTGTTCGGCAACGCCGGCGGCGTCTCCGGTGCGGGGGTCGGCTTCACGCGCGACCCCGCGCTCGGCGAGCGCGGCCTGTACATGGACTTCCTGCTCGACGCCCAGGGCGAGGACGTCGTCGGTGGACGGCAGAGCGTGGAGGGATCGAGTTCGCTCGCGGTGGTCGCTCCCGAGGTGCTCGGCGAGATCGAGCGCGTCTGTCCGCGCCTGGAGGGGGAGTTCGGCGACGCCCAGGAGTTCGAGCTGACGGTGCAGGAGGGCGAGCTCTTCCTGCTGCAGACGCGCACCGCCAAGCGCACGCCGTGGGCGGCGCTGCGGATCGCCACCGATCAGGTCGACGAGGGTCTGGTCTCGCGGGAGACGGCGCTGGCACGCCTGCGCGGCCTCGACCTCGCGACGCTCAAGCGCGTGCACGTGGACGCGTCGCAGGGCGGGGAGGCGCTCTCGCACGCGACCCCGGCGAGCATGGGCGTGGCGAGCGGCCCGCTGGCGCTGGACCGCGACGCGGCAGAGCGGATCGCGCGCACGGGCACGCCGCCGGTGCTGGTGCGCCCCGACGCCCTGACCGAGGACCTGGCCGGGCTCACGGTGGCGGCCGGAGTGCTGACGGCGGCCGGCTCGCGGACCTCGCACGCGGCGGTCGTCGCACGCGAGCTGGACAAGCCGTGCCTGGTCGGCTGCGGCGAGCTCGAGCTCGATCTCAGTGCGCGCACCGCGCGCATCGGCGGCCGGCTGCTCTCCGAGGGAGACGTGATCTGCCTCGACGCCGAGTCCGGGCTGATCTTCTCCGGCGCGCCGGCGGTGATCGAGGAGCGCCCCACGCGGGAGCTGGAGGCGGTGGCCGCCTGGCGCGCGGCCGGCGGCGCACGCTGAGCCGTGCGGTGCGGGAGAGCCTCGCGCAGATCGCGGGTTTCCCCCAATGACCGGCGGCGGCGATGGCCGTAACGTGATCGTCATGGCATATCGAGGAGGGGTGTGATGGCCGTTGGCGCTCCGACCGTTCCGTCACGCGAGCGCGCGGTGCTCGCTGCGTTGCGCGCGCAGGCGCATGAGCTGCCCGGCGATCACCGCGACTACGACGCGCTGTTGGAGCTCGTCGCGGATGCGCGCATCGTGCTGCTGGGCGAGGCCAGCCACGGCACGCACGAGTTCTACCGCGAGCGCGCCCGCATCACCAAGCGGCTGATCGGCGAGCTCGGCTTCACTGCCGTGGCGATCGAGGGCGACTGGCCTGATGCCTACCGCGTCAACCGCTACGTCCGCGGCGCGAGCGACGACGTCGACGCCGAGGAGGCGCTGCGCGGCTTCGCGCGCTTCCCGACCTGGATGTGGCGCAACGCCGACGTGCTCGACTTCGTCGGCTGGCTGCGCGCCTACAACGCGGGCCGCCATCACACGGCGCGCAAGGTTGGCTTCTACGGCCTCGACCTGTACAGCATGGGCGCCTCGATGGATGCGGTGATCGCCTACCTGGACGAGCAGGACCCGCCGGCCGCCGGCCGTGCGCGCGAGCGCTACGCGTGCCTGCAGCCCTACGCGCAGGACAGCGCGAACTATGGCCAGGCGATGTTGCTCGGCGTCGGCGAGCCGTGCCGGCGGCGCGTGATCGAGCAGCTCGTAGAACTGCGCCGCCGTGCCGGCGAGTACCTGTCCCGTGACGGGCTCGTGGCCGAGGACGAGCAGTTCTTCGCCGAGCAGAACGCCGCGATCGTCGCCGACGCGGAGGAGTACTACCGCACGATGTTCTGCGAGCGCGCCGGCTCGTGGAACCAGCGCGACCGGCACATGGCCGACACGCTCGATCACCTGCTCGCACACCTCGACCGTCACGGCGGCAACGCGCGGGTGGTGGTGTGGGCGCACAACTCGCACGTCGGCGATGCGCGCGCGAGCGAGCTCTCCCAACGCGGCGAGCTGAACCTCGGCCAGCTGCTGCGCGAACGCCACGGCCGCGATGTCATCAGCGTTGGCTTCAGCACCTACGCGGGGACCGTCACCGCCGCCTCCCACTGGGGCGCGCCGGCGGAGCGCAAGCGCGTGCGCCCGGCGCTTGCCGACAGTTGCGAGGCGCTGCTGCACGCCACGCACATGCCGGCGCTGCTGTTGTGCCCGCTCGACTCCGGCGAGGCGGGGCGGGCGCTGCGCGATCCCTGCCTGCAGCGCGCGATCGGCGTCATCTACCGGCCGCAGACCGAACGCCAGAGCCACTGGTTCGCTGGGAGCGCCGCCCACCAGTACGACGCGCTCGTGCACATCGACCACACGCGCGCCGTCGAGCCCCTGGAGCGCACGGGGCTGTGGGAGCTCGGCGAGCCACCGGAGACCTACCCGAGCTCGCTGTAGCGGCGCGCAGCTCGCTGGCGAGGCGCGAGCTCGCTGTAGCGGCGATCGGGCGGGCGCTCACCAACGCAGGAGCCGGCAGCTCAGAAGCGCAGGAGCGCGGCGAGTCCTGCGAGCTGGTCGCGCTCGTAGCGCACCACCAGGACTTCGGCGTCTTGGTGGTAGGCGAGCGTGATCGCGCTCTCGACGATGTCCTGCTTGGGCTCGGGCGTTGCGCGGTCGAGCGGACAGGGCTCGTCGGTGGCGCTCAAACGCCCGCAGCTCGGGCACACGAAGCCGGCGGCGGTGAAGCCGTGCGGCATCAGCAGCGCCTCCACGCGCCGCTCGTTCAACAGCTCGAGCACCTCCTCGAGCCCCACCGCAGCGTGGCCGCCGGGCGCCAGGCCCTCCTGCAGGCGCTCGAGCGCCTGCAGCTCGTGGGCGCGCTCGTCCGCCTCGATCAGCGGCGCCGCCCTGCGGTGCACCTCGTCGGGACTCGCCCGCTCGACGTCGATCTCGAAGAAGCCGGCCAGCCGCTTGCGCACGTCCGGGTGCAGCTCGCCCTCGACCTGGTGGTGCAGCTCCTCGGGGCCGCCGATCAGCAGCCGCCCAAACGGCCTGCGCTGCAGGCGCTCGAACAGCAGCGCGCACGTCTTGCGAATGTGCTCGTCGACTTCCTGCTCGATCCCCCGCTGGTAGCGCGACTGCGACCAGCCGCCCTGGGCGTGGCGCCCGTGGACGTCGTCGAGCACGCTGGTCGTTTCCAAAAGCCCGTCACGGTCGCCGACGAACACGCGGCTCGCGCGGTGGCTGAGCAGGAGCACGCACCAGCGGGTCGCGGGCGACTGCTCCAACAGCGGCTCGATGTGCAGTTGCGTGTCGATCGACACCTGCGGCTCGACGGGGTCGGGGAGGCTGACGAGCTCGAAGATGCCCGCGGCGGCGCAGGAGAAGATCGCCAGGCCCCGCGCGGACGCGGGCGCCAGCTCGTGCTCGTCGGCGACGAACCGGCGGACGCGCTCGATGTCCTCGCGCAGCGCCATCCGCTGCTCGTGCGAAGCGCTCGTGTCCTGCTCGTGGCGGTGCTCGGCTTCCGCGAGCAGCGAGCTCGCCTGCATGTGGCGCTCGCGCAGGTTCGGCAGCTGTGAGGGCGCGAAGCTCAGGTACAGGCTCAATGCCAGTTGCCCGTTCGTCTCGGTCGCGAGCAGACGTCGCAGCGACTCGCTCGTGAGCTTCGTCCTGTGGATCTCTTGCGTGTGGGCCATCGTCGTCTCCTCTCCGCTTCGCACGGGCATTCTCCCACTGCGCTCGCGTTCGAGCAGCGACGCTATCCGCCGCCGGCGGGCACTGGCATCGGGGCCGCTCCCCATCGGCAATACGTACTTACCACGCTGACGAGCGCCCGTTGTGGGCCGCAGAATGACTCTCACGATGAGTCCCCCACCGATTGCAGCCGAGCGCTCGCGCCGATGACATCCCACCCCTGGGGAGCCGTCACCTCGCCGGACGATCCGCCGGCGCCTGCGCCCCCGGCGGAGATGTTCAGGGACCGCCGCGACGCAGGCCGCAAGCTGGCCCCGCTGGTCGAGCGCTTTCGCGATCAGCGGCCTGTCGTCTTGGGCATGCCGCGAGGCGGCGTGCCGGTGGCCGCGGAGGTGGCGCGGGTGCTGCGGGCGCCGCTCGACGTCGTGCTGGTGCGCAAGGTCGGCGCTCCGCGCAACCGCGAGTTCGCGATCGGCGCGGTGGCCGAGGGCGGCGTGCACTTCGTCGACAGCCTGACGGCGCGTGCGCTCGGCCTGTCCGACACAGACGTGCGCGTGCTGATCGCGGACGCCGAGACAGAGCTGGCGGAGCAGACCGCCCGCTACCGCGGCGCGCGCGAGCCCGTCGCGCTGAGCGGACGCACGGCGATCCTCGTTGATGACGGTCTCGCCACTGGACGCTCGGCGCGCGCGGCCCTGCGCTCCCTGCGCAAACGCGGCGCCGCGCGCGTGATCCTTGCCGTCCCGGTCGCCGCACCGGAGTCGGTGCACGCGCTGCAGGACGAGGCCGACGAGATCGTGTGCGTGGAGCTGCCCGAAGACCTGTGGGCGGTGGGAGTCTGGTACGAGGACTTCCAGCCGACCACCGACGAGCAGGTCGCAGCGCTGCTCGCCGAAGCCCATGCACGCGATGCGGCGCAGCCCGAGGCCGCATCCGACCCCCCGTGCTCGCGCGAGGTCGAGATCGACATCGCCGGCGGCGCGCGCCTGGGCGGCGAGCTCAGCCTCCCCCAAGGTGCGAAGGGCATCGTCGTCTTCGCCCACGGCAGTGGCTCCAGCCGGCTGAGCCCGCGCAACCGCCAGGTGGCGACGGCGTTGAACGCGGCCGGCTACGCGACGTTGCTGTTCGACCTGCTCACCGCGCGGGAGGAGCGCGACCGCGCGAACGTGTTCGACATCCCCCTGCTCGGCGCACGGCTGCTCGCCGCGAGCACGTGGCTCGATGCGCGCGGCGAGTGCGCGAGCCTGCCGCTGGCGTACTTCGGCGCCAGCACGGGCGCCGCCGCCGCCCTCACCGCGGCGGCGCGCTCACCCGCTCGCTTGTGCGCAGTGATCTCGCGCGGCGGGCGCCCCGATCTCGCGGAGAACCTCGGCGGCGTACGCGCGCCGACGCTGCTGATCGTGGGCGGCGCCGACACCGAGGTGCTCGAGCTCAACAACATCGCGTGGCGCCAGCTTCGCTGTCCGAGCGAAGTCGCGGTCGTGCCGGGCGCCACGCACCTGTTCGAGGAGCCGGGCGCGCTCGAGCACGTCAGCCGCCTCGCGATCGGCTGGCTCGAGCGCTACTGCCGCCCGGAGCGCTGATCGGCCCCACGTTCGCGCAGGCGCCGGCAAACCCGCGCCGGCGTCCGTCATCGCCCCATCGACTCAACCTTATGGACCGTGTGGCGATGGAGACGGTCGTGCGCGCGGAGCAGATCATCGAGGCGCACGGTTACCTCTCAGACGAGCAGCTGCTGAGCGAGCTGGGACTGCTGCGCACGCAGGGCGTGCCCGGAGCCGGCGGTGCTCTCCGGACACGCCCTCTGGCGTGACGCGCCGTCGGTCTAGCTCTCGTCCCTGATCTCGACTTCCGCGGCGCTTGTGTTGCTGGCGCTCATCACCAGCTCCGACGTGTCGGGGCTGCTCCAGCTTTTGCCCCCATTTTCGGAGGCTTCCGTGGAAAGACCCTGCTCGCCGAGCGCGACGGCGAAGGTCGTCGTGCTGGTGTGGCTGGGGTTGTTGATGCCCCCTGTCTGCGCTCCTGCAAGTGAGCCGCTGCTCCTGTAGCGCACCCCTTCGCAGCCGAATTCCCACAGGTAGGGTTCGTGTTCGGAGCTCGTCAGCTGCGTCCACACTTCGCCGCCTGCGATCGGGCCGAGCAGCTGCGTGTGCAGGCGGTTGCTGTCGATCACGCCACTGCTGGCCGACGGCGTGCTGTTGGCGCCTTCGCTCGTGCACTTCTTGCCCGCTGCGCTGCAGCCGGTGAAGGCGATCCGGTCGATGCCCGTCTGCTCTCCGGTCACTTCGCCGGCGGCGCTGCTAGCCGTGCACGTTATCTCGCGGCTGAGCCCCGGGATTTCCAGCTTGACGGTGCCGCTCATCGAGGTGTACCCAGGGCCGCCTGCCTTTTCGAACGAGCCCTTGCCTGCTTTCGCTGCTTTGGTGGTGCAGCTGGAGTCGGTGTATTCACCCTTCTTCTTCAGCACGCACGACGCGGCCGGACCGGGCGTGAATTCGAAGCTGCCCGCGTGTTCGGTGGGTTTCCCCCTCTTTTCACCGAGGCGCGTGCACCCCCCGTCGCTGTAGTTGCCATGCTTCTCGGTAACGCACTGCCCGTATTCCGGTGCGCCGGCGGCTCCCAGCGTGGTGAACGTCTGATCGCTGCCGTCGCTGGTGCCGAGTTCGTTGCTCGCCACGATCCGGTAGTGGTAGGGCGTGGCTTCACTGAGGCCCGTCAACTGCGCATATTCGGCAAATCCAGAACCCGCGAGCGGCGGGGCGCAGGGCACGCTCTTGCCGTAGGACGTCGTGGTGCCGTATTCGAAGTGGCAGGCTGTGAGCGGTATGCCCTTTGGGTTCACCGCTGCGTGCAGCTGCGCGGAGACCTGTGAGACGCCGCTCGCCGCTTCGGTGCTGACGGTCGGTGCGCTGGGTTCTGCCGGCCCGATGTTCAGGTCGTACGGGTTTTCCGGCCCCGACATGAGCCCGCTCAAGACCGGCGCCAGCAGCAGCTGGAAGAGGTCGCAGTTGATGTTTGGCAGATCGACTGTGCCGGTGAAGTGCGACCCCACGTGTACCAGCTGTTCCTCGGTCAGCGTGGTGCTGAGGTCGAGTGCCACCGGTTCGGCTGTTTCACACGCGGTCGGCACGCCTATCCCGAGGATTCCCACGACGGTGATGCCGAGGTTCGCCTTGGCGTCCACGCTGAGCGTCACGCAGCTGCCGCTGAAGCGGGCGCCTGCGCAGTCGGCTTCCGGCGCCGGCACGATCTTGCCGGTGGGTTCGCCGACCTGCGTGAACGTGAGGCCTACGGTGGTGGGCAGCCCGAGGATCTTCACCGTCGCGTTGAACGGTGGTACGAAGATGTTTCCTTTGACGGTGCCGGAGGTCGAGCCGACCGTGAGTTCGATTTCAGCTTCGCCGTTGAAGGTCGATTCTTTTGGCAGCACGATCGGTTCACCGAGCTTCTTCGGCGTGAGCGATCCGAAGACCGCCCAGTTCTTGAAGGGGAATTTGACGGTTACCGCCAGCGCCGGTGCGGCGGCGACGGACGCCGCCCCGATCGCGGCCAGCGCGGCCACGAGGGCCGTGAGGCGCCGGGTCTTGCGTGACATCTACAGAACTCCCTCCCTGTAACGCTCCGTGTGGCACAGCTTTTTGCGCACCTGTGCCCGATCGACGACAAGTGTATACCCACTGTCTCCCTGCTGACAAGGGGTTGAAAATAAGTAATTACTGTTTTATGAAAATGTCACCGATTTGAACTTCCGCCGAAGCGTGCGATCGGTAAGACGGGCGCGGTTCAGCGCACGGGCGGAGGATCGGCTTCGGCGCTGGCGAGCAGCGCGGGGTCCCAGCCACCGGACGTGCACGCGGAGCGGAAGGCCGAGCGCGCGAACTCCAGCGCGGTCGCATGCGGGTCTGCTGCGCGACGCACGTCCTCCCAGTCGAGCACATGCTCGCCGAGGCGAGCCTCCCAGCGCGCGCCGGCGGGCAACAGCGTGGCCGCGTCGAACCCTGCGGGCGCCGGGTGCGAGTAGGCGTAGAAGGCGGCGCTGCCGTAGCGGGAGTCGCCGGGCCACCAGCCGACAGCGACCTCCTGCGCGTCCATCGCGTTGCGCATGATGAAGTCCTGCGACGGCGGGGCCGCGGGGCGTCCGGAGAAGAGGCTGACCGCCAGATCGAAGGAGCCCCACCAGGCGTTCACGGGCGTGGAGCGCCCCCTGTAGGGCGCGCGGAACGCGGCGAGCACCAGCGCGGCCTGCGTGGCGGCGGCGAAGTACGCGCCTACCGCGTCCGTGTCATAGCTCGCGTGCTCGTCGTCCTCGTCGAGCGGCACGCTCCATCCCACCTCCTGCGGCCGCGGGTCGATCTTCACCTGGCCGGCGAGCTCGCTCGCTGCGGCGAGCAGCTCGCGCGCCACCTCGCCGACAGCGCGGTTGGGGCCGAGCGGCACGCGCCGCGCGCGTCCGTCGCTGTGCTCGACGAGCGCGTAGTGCGCGCGCAGGTCGAGCCCAACAACGAGAGCGCCGGAGCCGTCCGGTGCGGGCAGCGCCAGCGTCTCCCAGCCGCGCGCGCTCAAGCGCAGCGCAGCGTGCTGGAGCTGCGGCTCAGGCGGCGCGAGCGCCACCGCGAACTTGCCGAGGACCTGCGTGTGGGCGTGCAGCGTGTCACACGTCGCTGCCCAGTCTTCATAGGAGCACGATGGCCAGCGCTCGGGCACGAACATAGGCTAGTACGTGGCGATGCTCTCAGGCCATCGCGGCTGTCTGCGCTCGTGTCGGAGCGCCGAAGCACCGAGCGCCACGACGGGGCCGACGCACCACGGCAAGCGGCGGGCTCGCCGGCCCCGACATTGGGTCGTCAGGAAGCTGAAGGGGTGATCTGGACCTTCTGCTTCTCCGGCGCCTTTGGCAGCGGGATCGTCACCTCGACGACGCCGTCATGGGTGCTGGCCTTGATCGCCTTGGCGTCCACCCCCGCGGGCAGCGCCATCGAACGACGGAACGAGCCGTAGCGTCGCTCGCGTCGCAGGAAGTGCTTGTCCTTCTTCTCCTTCGTGTCCTCGTGCTCGCCGGACACCGTGAGGATGTCGTCCTCCACCTCGATCTTGACCTCCTCGGGCTTCAGCCCAGGAACGTCAGCGCGAATCACCAGGTTTCCGTTGTCGCGCTCGACGTCGATCGCCGGCGCCCAACCGCCGTCGCGTTCGCCGAACATGCGGTCCAGCTGACTGCGCAGCTCTCCAAGCTCAGCGAACGGTTCCCACCGTGTTAGCGCTCCAGGCATTGCTCACCTCCAGTCGATCGCCAATAAGCCGGATTGCCTACCAACGCTCGTAACGTATCCAGCGCACTGGCAGCGGGCATCGGTGCTGCGCCCGCATCGCGCGTCCGTAGGAATCCCCGGTCGGCGAGCGGCAACGGCGTGGCGCTTTAGCTCTACACTGGCACCTCTACCTCCGGGAGAGGTGGCCGAGTGGCTGAAGGCACTCGCCTGCTAAGCGAGTATGGGGTTACAACTCCATCGCGGGTTCGAATCCCGCCCTCTCCGTTTTCGCCAGGTTCGTGACGGTTGTTCGAACCCCGCCGGGCACTATCATCGAACGCGCCATGACCGCGAAGGAGCAACTCCTGCAAGAGGCGCCGGGTTGGAGCGAGCACGATGCGGAGATCGCGCTGCGAGCGGTACGGCGCGAGCATGCTGGCGGCAACGGCGACGCGTGGGGGGAGCTGTCCAAGATCCATGAGGTTGCGTTTGGAGAGACAATGAAGAGATTGGCCGAGGAGGAGCGCGCAGCTGGGCACGAGCCGTGGTGAGACGGGGCGAGGTCTGGTGGGCGGAGCATCCAGAGTGGGGGCGCCGGCCCGCCCTGATAATGACCCGCCAAGAGGCGATCGACAACCTCAACGAGGTCTTCGTGGTGCTCGCCACCACGCGCATCCGCGGAATCCCGACGGAGGTGGAGCTGGGGCATGAGGACGATATGCCCCGCGAGTGCGTCTTGAACGCCGATCACACCGACACGGTTGCCAAGGGCCACCTGATCGAGCGAATCACGATGCTCTCGCCGGAGAAGATCACTGCCGTCTGTGCTGCGCTGAGCGCCGCGACAAGCTGCGGCTGAAGAGTCCGGTCAGTCGGCTTCGTAGAAGCGCCTGGCGTGCAACTCGCTAATGCGCTCCCACGCAAAGTCGGGGTTCGATCTTCGTCCCTCGCTCCCCGTAACCAGCCGTCGCGCAGGAGCCATTCGGAGGGGCGACATGGGCCGCTGGTTGACTAGCCGGAAGACGCTTGTATCATTTATGTCATGGGAGGCGTCCAGTGGGGGCTGGGACGGGAGCTGGCGCGGGTGCGCGCGCCTGTGGTCGCCGCGCTGGTCGCGGGCGTGCTGCTGGTTGGCGCCTGGGCGATGTCGAGCGCGTCCGCGCTCGGCGCTCCGGCGGCCCTGCCCGGATACAGCGCGAAGGCGCTGTGCGCGGCGCAGTTGCCGCCGGCGGCCGCGTGTACCGCCGTGCGACTCGTGCCGGACGCGCAGACCGGTGCCGCGCTGAATGCGGAGCGCGCCAGGGAAGCGGCTGAAGCGGCGGCCGGCAAGACCCCCGCGGTGGATGACTCGACGCCGCCGAGCGGGTTTCTCACGCCAGCGAAGCTGCACGCCGCCTACGAGTTGCCGAGCGAAACAACTTCCTCGGGCGGCCAGACGGTGGCGATCGTCGACGCCTTCGACGACCCGACCGCCGAAGCGGACCTGGGCGTGTACGACGCGGAGTTCGGCCTGCCGGCGTGCACCGCGGCGAACGGCTGCTTTCGCAAGGTCAACCAGGAAGGCCAGGCGGGCCCGCTGCCGCCAGAGCAGGGCGAATGGGCGGGCGAGATCTCGCTCGACGTGCAGCTGGTCCACGCCATCTGCCAGAACTGCCACATCCTGCTGGTGGAGGCCGACGGCGCCCAGCTGCCGGAACTCGGGGCGGCCGTCAACACGGCGGTGCAGGCCGGGGCGGGCGAGGTCAGCAACTCCTACCAGGCGCCCGAGGAAGTCGCGCTGGAGGGCTTCCTCGAAGAACTGAGCAGCGAATTCTATGAGCACGCGGGCGTCGTCATCACCGCCAGCGCCGGCGACTGCGGCTATTTCAACCAGGCCTGTCCCGGCGAGCCGGCCAGCGCCGAGTTCCCGGCCTCCTCCCCCGGCGTGATCGCCGTGGGGGGGACCACGCTCACGGACGAACACGAAGCCTGGAGCAGCACCGCCTGGGAGGAAGGCGGGAGCGGCTGCAGTGAGATCTTCCCCGCGCCGGGGTGGCAGAGAGCGGTGCCCAACTTCGCGGCCACCGGCTGTGACGGCTTTCGTTCGGTGGCGGACGTCGCCGCCGACGCCAACCCGAAGACCGGCGTGGACGTCTACGACAGCACACCCGAAGCTGGCGCCCCCACCGGTTGGGCGGTGTTCGGCGGCAACTCCGTGGCCACCCCGATCATCGCCGCAGAGTTCGCGCTCGCGGGCGGTGCGCACGGGGTCAGCGATCCTGCAGCCACGCTGTACTTCCACGCGGGCGACGCAAGCGACCTGTACGACGTGGTCTCAGGGAGCAACGGATCGTGCGGCGGCGCGACGTCGTGTCAGGCGGCCGTCGGCTACGACGGTCCCACCGGCCTCGGCAGCCCGCTCGGCCTGGGGGCGTTCGCGGTGCCGGAAGCGCCCAAGGTCACGCGCGTGACGCCCAGCTCGGGGATCACCGGCAGCGCGGTGACGATCGAAGGCACGGGTCTGGGGGCGGTGGACACGGTGCAGTTCGGCGCGCTGGCAGCGCGCTTCACGCTGCTGTCGCTCACGCAGATCGAAGCGATCGTCCCCAACGGCTATGTCAAGGGCAAGATCTCGCTCAGCACCCCCACGGCCAGCGTGACGAGCAAGGCCAAGTTCAAGGCGACGCTGTCGGTGGGGTCGTTCTCGCCCACGCAAGGCCGTGCGGCCACACGCGTGACGATCAAGGGCGTGGGCTTCAACGCCAGCTCGAGCGTCAGCTTCGACGGCACCCCGGCGCGCGTGGTGTCCGTGTCTGCCAAGAAGCTCCAGGCGACCGTGCCCGCCGGAGCGGGCACGGGAGCGATCTCCGTCACCAACACCGCCGCTCCCACGGGCACGGTGTCCAGCGCGGGCAGCTTCGCGCCGTAGCTCGCGCCGTAGCGCGGCTACTCCGCGGCGACCGCGAACACGATGTGCCGGCGGGCGAGGCTGATGTACGGCTGCAGTTCGATCGGCCCGCCGTCCAGCGGGGCGATGGTGACGTCGGTGAGCGTGATGAAGTCGCGCTCAGAGGCGTTCAGCACGTCGGAAACACGGCTGCGGTAGCCGTCGCGCGCGAGCGTCAGCACGCCTTCGATGCGGTGGCGCTCGGTCTCGATTCTGATCCGCTCGGTGCGCTGGTCGATGCTCGGCTGCTCGCCCTCGCCGAACGCGTCGTCGATGCTCATGCGCGCATTATCGACGCTCGCGCGCTCAGCGGGTCACAAGGAAGCTCTGGATGACCGTCGTGCGCACGTTGGTGGGGCCGGCGGCCACGACCGTGACGCGGGCTTCCAGGCCCCGGTGGCGGCCGAGCTCGCGGCGCAGCCGACGCAGCGCCCGCGCACCCACGAGCAGGCGCAAGCGGACGCTGGTGGCGGCGGGCAGCGCGCGTGCGGCGGATGTCAGCGCGACGGCGCCGCCGCGCCCGTGGCGCAGCGAGAGCGTGCCCTCGACGAGCACGCTGCAGCTGCGCACGCAGCTCACCGCCAGCACGAGCGCGCGGCGCGCGAGCACGCCGCGGCTGCGCTGCAGCGTGAGGTGCACCGACGGCGCAATGTTCAGCGGCGGCGGCCACGTTCCCGGCGCAAGGCACACGCCGCTCGTGGCGGGCGTCGCCAAGGTGAAGCGCTGGACGCGGTTGTTGTTGGTGTCGGCCACGTACACGTCGCCTTCGCAGCCGATGGCCAGCGCCCTGGGCTGAGAGAATTCCCCGGCGCCCGTCCCCCGCAGCCCCCACTTGGCGAGGAAGCGCCCGCTCGCGCTGAACTCCTGCACGCGGTTGTTTTCGCTGTCGAGCACGTACACGTCGCCGGCTTCGCTGACGGCGAGCGCGCTGGGCGAGTTGAAACGGCCGTTGGCGGTGCCCCTGGAGCCCCAAGCGGCGATGAACGCGCCGCCCGGCGAGAGCTCGACCACGCGATTGTTGCCAGTGTCCGCCACGTACACGTCGCCCGATGGTGCCAGCGCCACCCCCTCCGGGTGGTCGAACGCGCCAGGGCCGCTGCCGGCAGCGCCGTCGGCTTCGCCCGCGCCCCACTTCGCCAGCAGCGCGCCTTCGTCGCTGTACACCAGCACGCGATTGTGGCCCGCATCCGCCACGAACGTCTCGTCGAACGCCCCGCCCACCGCAAGCGCGTCCGCGTCCGCGAGCGTCGCCCCGCCGACCGCGCTCGGGCCGCCGAGTTCGCTGAGGAAGGCGCCTTCGCCCCACAGGCGCACGATGCGCTCATGCGCTTCGTCGGCCACGAACACCGACCCGTGTGGGTCGACCGCGATGCCCGCGGGCGCGGCGAAGCCGCTGGCGGGAGTGAAGCCGGCGCTCGAGGGAACGCCGCCGTCGAGGCGCCATTCTTCCGCGAACGCGTCGCCGGCCGGCGCGAACGCCTCGATCCGGTTGACCGCCGTGTCGGACACGAGCAGGCGCCCCGTGGGGTCGATCGCCACGCCGCGCGGCGCCGTCAGCTCGCCCGCGCCCAGCGCAGGCGTGCCAATCGTGCGCTCGTATTCGCCGGTCGGGCTAAACACCTCGATGCGATCGTTGGCCGTGTCAGCCACATACGTTTCGCCCGCCGCGTCGGCGGCGAGCGCGCGCGGGAACTGCAGCTGGCCGGGTTTCGCGCCCGCGCCGCCCCACGCGCCCGCGAAGCTCAGCTGCGGGGTGAGCTTGACGACGCGGTCGTTGGCGTCGTCGGCCACATACACGTCGCCCTGAGCATCCAGCGCCACGCCATAGGGGTAGCCGAACTGGCCGGGGCCGTCGCCCTGCGAGCCGCCCTGCGCTTGGAAGACGCCTTCCGGGCTGAACTCCTCGAGGCGATGGTTGTCCGTGTCCGAGACGATCACCTCGCTTTCATTGGCAGCCACGCCGCGCGGGTAGGAGAACTGGCCGGGGCCGGCGCCCCGCGAGCCCCAGGCGATCGCTTCGCCGCCTTCGAGGTTGAAGCGCTCGATCCGGTCGTTGCCCGAGTCGGCGACGTACACGTGCTGGCCGCTCACCGCGATCGCGCCGCCGGGCGGCTGACCGGGGTTCTGCGAGGAGCCGAAGTTGAACTCGCCCAGCGCGCTCCCGCGCGAGCCCCACGCGCCGAGGTATTCGCCGTCCGGGCCGAAGCGCTCGATGCGATCGTGGCTGGAGTCGACCACGTATACGTCGCCCGCCGCGTCCACCGCGATGCCGCCGACCGGCCCGAACTGGCCGGGCCCGCCGCCGTAGGAGCCCCACGCGAGCTCGAACTGGCCCTCGGCTGAGAACTTCTGCACCACATAGCCGAGCTGGTCGGCAACATACACGTCGCCGCTCGCGTCCACGGCCACCGCCTCGGGGAAGCGCAGCACGCCTTCGGCGCGCTCGCCGATCAGCTGCGCCGACGTGTACGGGCAGGCGCCGGTGCCCGCGCCCGGGCACGCTTCGGCCGCCGCGCCGGCGGCGGGCGCCATCGCTGCGGCGCACGTGAGCGCCAGCGCGCTCAGCGCCAGGCGCCGGGGGCGCCGGGGGCGTGCGCGGGGCGGTCGAGAGCCCATCGCTGCATAAGAACACGCGGCCAGCGTCCGCGTCGCGGTAGGCGGCCCGGCTGGGGTAGGCGGACCCGCCGGGCGGCCGCCGTGCTGCGCTTGGCGGGCGTGCTGCGGTTGGCGGGCGTGTCGCGGTCGGCGGGCGCTACTGGGCGACGCCTTCGGGGGTGCGCGCGGGCAGCCCCGAACGGGTGGCCGGGACGGCGATGATGCGCCCGGCGGCGCTCGGACGGTTGCGCTCCTCGCGCACGATGTACAGCGGGCGGTGCTTGACCTCGTCGTAGATGCGCCCCACGTACTCGCCGATCACGCCCAGGGCGATCAGCTGCATGCCGCCGAGCAACAGGATCGCGATCGTCAGCGAGCCGAAGCCCGGCAGGTAGGAGCCGGCGATGCGCAGGCCGATGACCACCGGGATGGCGACGAACGCCACGCCGGCGCACAGCACGCCGAGGTAGGTGGCGATCTGCAGCGGCAGGTGCGAGAAGGAGGCGATCGCGTCGAGTGAGAAACGCAGCATCTTGCGCAGCGTGTACTTCGTCTCGCCGGCGTGGCGGGCGTCGCGCTGATAGGAGACGGCCGTCTGCGTGAAGCCCACCCACACGGTCATGCCGCGCAGGAAGCGCGAGCGCTCGGTCATCGCCAGCAGCGCGTTCAGCGCGCGGCGGTCGAGCAGGCGGAAGTCGCCGGAGTTCGGCTCGAGGTCGACCTGCGCGAGCTTGTCGAACAGCTTGTAGAACCACGACGCCGTGGCGAGCTTGAAGGCGGTCTCGCCCTCGCGCTGCTTGCGCACCGCGTACACCACGTCCGCGCCCTGGCTCCACTGAGCGACCATCTCAGGGATCAGCTCCGGCGGGTCCTGCAGGTCGGCGTCGATCATCGCCACCACGTCGCCCACCGCGTGCTCCAGCCCCGCGGTCAGCGCCGCCTGGTGGCCGAAGTTGCGCGACAGGTGCACCACGCGCACGCGCGGGTCGGTGGCCGCGAGCCGGTCGAGCAGCTCCGGCGTGCGGTCGGAGCTGCCGTCGTTGACGAGCACCAGCTCGAACTCGTAGTCGGCCACAGCCGCGATCGCGCGCGCGACGAACTGCTCGATCAGGTCCTGCTCGTCGTACACGGGCGCAACGACACTGAGCAGGGCGGGGGCGCGAAGTGATGTGTCCGACATGGTCTATGGCCTCAAGCCGACGCTAGCGAGATCATCGGCTGACATGCATGGTGCGCGAGCGCCTTAAGCCGGCGCTCAATTTATCGTTCATCCTGTCTACGGATGTCGGTCGAGCAAACTGAGCCGCACAAGCCACGCACAAGCGTAGCGCGCCTGTCCACACACCCGCGGGCGCACGTCCTCGTCCAGTTCGTCAAGTTTGGCATCGTCGGCGTGTCCAACACGGTGCTCACGCTCGCCGTGTACACGCTGCTGCTGAAGGTGCTCGGCGTGTGGTACCTGGCGGCGTCGGCCATCGGCTTCATCGTCGGCGCCGTCAACGGCTTCCTGCTCAACCGCCGCTGGACGTTTCGTGAGCACGTTGGCGACGCGCTCACGCCCGTGCGTTGGGGGATCGTGCAGACGTGCGGCCTGGGCGTCAACGAGGGCCTGCTGTACGTGTTCGTGCACGACGCGCGGCTGGACAAGCTCATCGCGCAGGTGTGCGCCACGGCCGTCGTCACCGTCAGCACCTTCTTCGTCAACCGCGCGTGGACCTTCCGCATGCACCCCGCGGTGGCCGCCGACGCGCCCCGGCCAGCGGCTTCCTAGCGGAAGACCGCCAGGAGCGACAGGCCCGCTGGGATGCGGCCGCCGCGGCGGATCAGCGCCGCCTCGGCTGCCAGCGGGCGCTCGAGCAGCCAGTTGAACGGCTGCGGCGGCACCCACAGGTCGAGGCTCGACTCGGTTGTCTTCGTGTTCATGCGGTCGAGGATCCGCAGCATGATCGCCACCGGCAGCAGCAGCGAGTTGAAGTACGTCGTGCGCACCTGCCGCCAGCCTGCCCGCTCGGCGACCGCGCGCAGCGAGCGGCGGGTGTAGCGGCGATGGTGGTGGTTGATCACGTCGTGGCCGCTCCACAGCCACTGGTAGGCGGGAACCGTGAGCAGCAGCGCGCCGCCTGGGATGACCACGCGGCGCAGCTCGCGCAGGGCCGCCAGGTCGTCCTGCAGGTGCTCGATCACGTCGAGGCTGACCGCCAGCTCGAAGCTGTCGTCGGCAAACGGCAGCTCCAGCAGCGAGCCTTCCAGCACCTCGCCCACCCCCCGCGCGCGCGCGAGCTCGACGCTCGTGTGTGAGAGCTCGATGCCCGTGACCGGGCCATGGCGGGCGAGCTCGAGCATGTTGCGCCCGCTGCCGCAGCCGGCGTCGAGGATGCGCGCGCCGGCCGGCAGGCCGAGGCGCGAGATCACGCCCTCGAGCACCGTCCGGCGCCCGCGGTACCACCAGTGGCGGTCCTCCGCCGCGTGCGTCTGGCGCTCGTAGTCCCTGTCCATCCGACCATCCTTCCCTAAAGCCCGGCGTTTGCGCCGTCTGCTACTTGCGGATCGAGTATTCGATCGCGCCGGCTTCTCCCTGCCACACGGCGAGCGCGTCGTCGGTGTCGGGGTCGAACGCCACCGTGGGGCTGCTCACGGCCCCAGGCGGCGCGACGAGCTCCGCTTCGCCGAACACCGCGCGCGCGGGAGGGTAGAGGTTGAACCCGTGTGCGGCGTACAGCGCCTGACGCGCCATGTCCGGAGCGCCGCTGGCGCCCGGCGAGGGCTCTGTCCACAGCACCAGCGCGTCGTCCAGCGGCCCGACGGCGAGGTCCGCGAGCAGCGCGTCCGCCCCGCCGGCGGCGATCGTGCCGACTTCGCCCAGCCCGTTCAAGTCCACCGGCGCGACGCGCACGACCCAGTGGCCGGAGCTCGCACCCGCCCACGCGAGCATCACGCTCTCGGAGCTCAGGCGCACGAGCGTGGGTGAGGCCGCCGGCGCGGGCAGCCCGTCGGGCGCACTGAAGCGTTCGAGCAATTCTGGCTCACCGAAACGAACCCCGACCGCGGAGCGGTCGATATAGATATCTGTCGCGCCGTCACGTTCCTCACTCCAGGCGACCATCCCACGACGATCGTCGCTGAGCAGGGCGCTGAGGTGGGTGTTCGAGCCCGCGGACGCCAGACGCTGGACGGGTCGCGGGGCACCGTCGGCGGGCACCAGGCACGCGTAGATGGCGCCGCCCTGTGTCCACGCCACCAGCACTTCGCTGCGGTAGTCCAGCGTCGCCACCAGCGTCTGCACCGGTCCCGCACGCACGTCGTCGATCGCCACGCTATGGCCGAAGTGTGTGGCGAAGAAGCGCTCCACCTGCACGCGCAGCTGCCCGCCGTGGCGCAGTTGACCGGCGGGCGGGGCCGCGAGCGCGACGTCGCCCAGGTAGGCGGTGGCGAGCGCCAGCGGCGCGCCGGCTCCTGCGGCGGGCGTGAGCGTCGAGAACGGACCGCCCGCGGCGCCCTGGATTAGCAGCGCGCCGCCGCCGGCCGCGCCGGCCGCGCCGGGGGCGGAGGGGGCGCCGATCAGGACCTGGCCGTGGGGGGCACCGCTCGCCTGCAGCGGGCCACCCGCCGTCAGCGCCCTCCCGGCTGGCGTGCGCGCGATGACGCTCGCGCCCGGCTGCTCGCCCGCGCCGACCGTCGTCACGCGTGCGCCCGCCCCGCCCGGACAGCCGGCCGAGCCGTCCCACACGATCGCGCCGGGGCCCGTCGCGTGCGCGGGACTGTTGCTCGGGAAGACCACGCGCGCCGGTCCCTCGGCCGCGCAGCGGCTGAGCGACGCCGGCGCCGACCACAGCCCGGCGGGCTGCTGCAGCGACGCGAGTTCCGCAGCCGCCGGCGCGTCCCCGTGGCGCGGCTTCGCGCTCGCCAGCACCGCCACGCAGGCGAGCGCCCCCGCCACCGCCAGCGCGAATGTCGCCCGCCTCGCGCTCATGCCCGTGCCAGCCGCTTACCGGCGGCGTGCCGGCAGCTCAGGACGCGAGCGCCGGGCGCAGGAAGCCGACGGTGCGCTCCCACGAGGTCTGCGCGAGGTCGGGATCGTAAGTGCCCAGACGGTTCGTGTCGTTGAAGAACGCGTGCCCCGCGCCCTCGTAGAACTCAAAGCGCGCATCCGCGCCGGCGTCCTGCAGTTCGGCCTCGAGCGCCTTCGCCGCCTCCACCGGAACGAATTCGTCGGCCGTCCCAAAGTGTCCGAGCACGGGACCTTTGATGCCGCTGAAGTCGGGCTTGCCGTGCGGCATCACGTAGTAGTAGCTGACCGCAGCTGCGATGTTCGGGCACGTCGCCGCCGCCCACACCGCCAGCCCGCCGCCGAGGCAGAAGCCGACGGCGCCCACGCCAGGGCCTTCGCAGCCGGGCTGCGACGCCAGGTAGTCGGCGGCGCCGCACATGTCCTGCTCGACCTCCCCCATCGACAGCGCCATCATCTTCTGCTGCGCCTCGCTCGGCTGATCGGTCGTCTCGCCGCGATACAGGTCGGGGGCCAGCGCAAAGAAGCCCTCGGCGGCGAAGCGGTCGCAGATCGCGCGGATGTGGTCGTCCACGCCCCACCACTCCTGCAGGACGATCACGCCTGGGCCGTGCTCGCCCGGCGGCACCGCCAGGTAACCGGGGGCGCTGCCGGCGCTGGTGGGGAACTCGATGTCGGGCATGGCTGGGCTCCTTGGGTGCGCGATGGTCGGTCAGGGCGCGCCGGACGCTGTCGCTGGTGCGCCGGCGGCGGCAAATACTTTCACGGAGCGGCCGGCGTGTGTGCGACAACCGGCGCCGGCAGCTGTACCACCGTGCCCTCCGCGGCCACGCTCACCCGCGGGCCGCCGTCCTCGCCGTCGCTGCCCAGTCGCCGTGCGAGGCCGTCGAGCGCGTCGTCGGTGCGGTCGAAGCGGTGGTGGGTGAGCGCCACCGCGCGCGCCCCCGCACGCCGCGCCAGCTCGACGGCGTAGTCGCCGACCGCGTGCCCGAAGTCCGCTTCGGCGGCGAGCTCCTCGGGGAACAGTTGCGCGTCGTGCACCAGCAGGTCGGTCTCGTGCGCGAGCTCCCGCGCGACGGGGTGGCACGCGCCGAAGCCGTGTGTGCCGGCGCCGAGCATCGTGGGGCAGTGGTCGGGCATGTACGTGAGCGTCGAGTGCCCGTCGCTGATGCGGTAGCCGAACGTGCGCCCGCCCTTGTGCGGGATCTCGCGCGCGAGCACCGTGAAGCCCTCCACCTGCAGCTCGCCGGGGCCGATCGTCTTGAACGTCCAGCTCCCGCGCAGCATCGTCGGCCCGATGGGGAAGTAGGGCGGGGACATCACGCCGGCGAGCAGGCCGACGGCGTCGCGTCCGCACTCCTGCTCGGGAATCAGCATCTGCACGTGGGAGTCGGCGCGGTCGCCGGCGGCGAAGAACGGCAGCTCGAGCACGTGGTCCCAGTGCAGGTGCGAGAGCATGATCGTGCCGGCGAACGGCGTGCCGCACAGCACGCGCGTGACGGCGCGCAGGCCGATGCCGGCGTCGAGCACGAGCGTCGGGGCCGGGGCGTCGTCGTGCGCGAGCGCCAGACACGATGTGTGCCCTCCGTAGCGCACGAAGTCAATGCCTGGCGCCGGAGTCGAGCCCCGCACGCCGCAGAAGCGGACCTGCATGAGCGCGCCATTATCACGTATGCCATGCTCCGACGATGCGCGCGGCGGTCCTGCACGAGTACGGCGTCCCCCAGGCGGACGAGTTCCCGGAGCCGACCGCCGTCGCGCGCGGCCAGGCGCTCGTGGACGTGCTGGCGGCGGGGGTCAACCCGGTCGACGTGACGATCAGCGCGGGGCGCTTCTACGCGGGCAAGCCGCCGCTGCCGTCGGTCGCCGGGCGCGAGGGCGTCGGCGTGCTGGATGGCGCGCGCGTGTACTTCGACGCGCCAATCGCGCCCTACGGCTCGATGGCCGAGCGCGCGCTGATCGACCCGGCCTCCACATTCTCGGTGCCCGACGGCGTGTCCGACGGCGTGGCGGTCGCGCTGGGGATCTCAGGCCTCGCGGCGTGGCTGGCGCTGACGTGGCGTGCCGAGCTACAGGCGGGCGAGCACGTGCTGGTGCTGGGCGCGAGCGGGGTGCTCGGCCAGATCGCCGTGCAGGCGGCCAAGCTCTTGGGCGCCGCGCGCGTGGTCGCGGCAGCCCGCTCGCAGCAGGCGCTCGAACGCTGCCTGGAGCTGGGGGCGGACGCGACCGTGCGCCTGGGTGAGTCCGACGACCTGGCGGGCGCGTTCAGCGAGGCGGCCGCGGGCCGCATCGACGTGGTGCTCGACCCGCTGTGGGGCGAGCCGCTGGTGGCGGCGCTCGGGGCGGCGAGCTTCGGCGCGCGGGTGGTGCAGATCGGTGCCAGCGCCGCCGCCGAGGCGACGATCCCCTCGGCGCTGATCCGCGGGAAGATGCTGGTGCTGATGGGCCACACCAACTTCGCGGCGCCGCCGCAGGTCAAGGGCGACGCCTACGCGCGCCTGGCGCAGGCGGCTGCCGCCGGCCGGATCGACGTGCCGGTGGACGCGCTGGCGCTCGAGCAGGTGCAGGAGGCGTGGCGGCGGCTGGCGGCGGGCTCGCACGCGAAGATCGTGCTCACGCCGTAAGCTCGGCCGCGTCGACGCGCGCGCGCTCGCTGGGGTCGGCGATCGTCCACACGGGGACCGGCTGCAGGCGTCCCCGCACCTCCAGCTCGCCCACCAGCGTGAGCTCGGCGGGCGGCTGCTTCATGTGCTCGCGCGTGGAGTCCGCGACGAACAGCATGTGCCCGCTGCCCTTCGTCATGCCCTCCAGGCGCGAGGCCGTGTTCGTCGTGTCGCCGAGCGCCGTGTACTCGACGCGCCGCTCCGAGCCGATGTTGCCCGCCATCACCGGCCCGCTGTTCAGCCCGATGCCCATCGCGAACTTGTGCGCGTGGCCCTGCTCGAGGATCCACGCGTTGAAGGCGTCCAGACGCGGCCCGATCATCTCGATCGCCGCCGCCAGCGCGCGATCGGCGTGGTCGGGCTGCTCCAGCGGAGCCCCGAACACCGCCATGATGCCGTCGCCCATGTAGGAGATCAGCGTGCCGCCGGCACCCAGGATCGCTTCGGTCATCTCGTTGAGGTAGCAGTTGACGACCTCGATCACGTGTGTGGCGGGCAGCTTCTCGGAGAAGCTGGTGAACCCGCGCAGGTCGGAGAACAGCACCGTGCAGTCGCGTTCCACGGCGCCCAGCCGCAGGTTCTCGCCGGCGCTCGCGACGACCTGCTCGACCACGTCGGCGGGCACGAAGCGCGAGAATAGGTCGTGCACGCGCGCGCGTTCGAGCGTCTCGCTCATGTACAGCACCGCCAGCGTCCCCAGCGTGCCCAGCGCGAGCGCGAGCAGCGGATAGACGAGCGTCACGATCAGCCCGCGCTCGAAGGCCACCTGCACGGCGATCGTGAACACGACCGCCAGCGCCAGCGCGCCGGCGAGCGCCCGCCACTGGCGCAGGCGCAGGCTGCCGAGCGGCACGACGGCGCCGAGCAGCACGACCAGGAAGACGTTGATCGGCCCCGGTATGCCGCGCAGCGGCACGCCTCGCAGCAGGGTGGAGATCGCGTTGGCCCAGATTTCCGCGCCCGGCATGTCCCCGCCGCTGGTGGCCGTCGGGTGCACGTCCTGCAGGATCGGCGCCGTCGCGCCGAGCACCACCAGCTTGCCGCGCACGGCCGCCTGGGAGAAGCTGCCGCGCAGCACGTTCGCATACGGGATCGAGTGAAACGTTTCCGGCGGCCCGTCGAAATCGATCGGCAGCGTTCCGCCTTCAAACAGCGAGCGCGCGATGCGGTGTCCGCTCATCACTTCCGCGGCCACCACCGCGAAGCTGCCGAGGTGGTTGTATTCGCGCGCGAAGCGGCGCGTCGCGCCGTCGTTGTCGAGCACCAGGTGATCCTCGCCCGCGCGCGCACCCGCTTCGCGCAGGTTCTGCGAGCCGCCGAGGACTTCCGTGTTCCCGTCCGCTTCCACTTCCGTGGCCGCCAGCGTCGTTTTCCCGCGGGCGCGAGCGACCGCTTCATACAGTTCGCCGTCTTCCGTTTCGTTCGTCGGCTTGGAGAAGTCGAGGTCCACGGCGATCGCGCGCGCCCCCGCTTCGCGCAGGCGATCGATCACCTGCGCGTCCCACCTGCGCGGGTAGGGGAAGTCCCGCCGCAGGTCCTGCAGCGTCGCCGGGTCGATGGCCACGAGGACGATGTTCGTCGGAGCGCCGGGGTAGCCGCGGAGCGAGAAACGCGCGTCGAGCGTCTGCAGTTCGCTGCGCCTGAGCAGGTGCGTGGCGTAGGCGAGCACGCCGATGCCGGCGGCGAGCAGCGCCACCGCGCACAGCGCAAGCACCCTGCGGCGCTGCCTGCCAGCCCCCGTCATGCGCGCCCGTTGGTTACACGATCCACGCTCGGCACGTGCTGATGCTAACGGTCGCCGTGTGCCCGGCGGGGCGCGCGCCGTGGTCGGAGGGCCGTACCGAATAGTTGACTTGGCCTCCGCACGTCACTATCTTGCGCCGCCTAAGCATTCTCGCGACATCTCGGACGGGCATCCGGATGTCAGATGCGAGACCATATGAACACTAGGGGGTTGGAACGTGTCCAGGTTCGGGCATTCGCTGCAAGCGGCAACGGATTGCCATCTGCCTCTGCGAGCAACAGCGCACGAGGCGCGGCCCGCGGTGCCCAAGCGTCCCCTGGTCGCTGCGCTGCTGCTGTGCGTGCCGCTCGCGGCAGGCGTGTCACTGACCCTGTCGGCGCCAGGCAGCTCGCCGGTCGCCGGCTCACCTGCGCGCGGGCTCTCCCACGAGCAACGCCTGCTCCCTGTCGGCGCCCTCGCGCCGGTGTCCGCAGCGCTGGGGCAGGCGCAGCGCGCATACCACCTCACGACCTCGGCGGGCGTGCTGTACGGGCACAACCCCGCGCAAGACCTGCATGTGGCCTTCGACCGCGACGGTGCGCGCGTGCGCACGCGCGGCGTGCAGCTCACGCTCAGCGTGCGCGCCGGCGGCTACGGCAGCACGCTGCGCCCGCTCGCCCAGACGACGCCGCGCGCGAGCGCCAACCGCGCCGTGTACGCGCGCGCAGGTCTCACCGAGTCGTATGTAAACGGTCCGCTGGGCGTCGAGCAGAGCTTCACGCTGGCACGAGCGCTGCCCGCTGCCAGCGGCGGTGCGCTCGGCCTGGCGATGGCGCTCGCCACGAACGCGCACCCCTGGCTTGCGCCCACGCGGCAAAGCCTCACGCTGCGCGGCGCCGGCGGCGCCGCGCTGCGCTACGGCTCGCTGGTGGTGAGCGACGCGCGTGGGCGTCGCCTGCCGAGCTGGCTGGAACTGCACGGGCGGACGCTCGTGCTGCGGGTGAACACGCGCGGCGCCCGCTACCCGGTGCGCATCGACCCACTGATCGAAGGCGCCACCCTGCCGCCCGGAGAATCGGCGAGCGAACACGCGCGCTCCGGTTACACCGTGGCGCTGTCTGCGAACGGCACGACCGCGCTGGTCGGCGCGCGCGCGGGCGTTGGCGAGGTGTGGGTGTTCACGAACACAGGTGGAACGTGGAGCGAGCAGGGCTCGCCGTTGGCAATCGAAGAAGAACACACGAGCTCAGGCGAAGGCTGCGAAGAAGCTGCCGAATGCGACCTCGGCCGCAGCGTGGCGTTGTCGGCCAACGGCAGCACGGCGCTGGTCAGCGGCCCGAAAGACGATCATGGCCGGGGCGCGGTGTGGGTGTTCACGCGGACGGTCACGGGCACGGAAACGACGTGGGCTCAGCAGGGACCAAAGCTGGTGGGCGGGGAAGAAGAAGTCGGCCGCGCCCACTTCGGCCGCAGCGTGGCGCTGTCGGGCGACGGCAACACGGCGCTGATCGGCGCCGCCGACGACGACAAGGGCGAGGGCGCCGCGTGGGTGTTCACCCGCACGGGCGAAACGTGGACTCAGCAGGGACCAAAGCTGGTAGGCGAAGAAGAGCAAGGCGAAGGCCACTTCGGCCGTAGCGTGGCGCTGTCTGGCGACGGCAACACAGCGCTGGTTGGCGCGCCCGACGACGAAGTCGAGCCGGGCAGCCAGGCGGGCGCGGCGTGGGTGTTCACGCGGTCGGACGAAACGTGGAGTCAGCAGGGGCCGAAGCTGACGGGCGACGAAGAGAGCGCCGAAGCGCGCTTCGGCGCGAGCGTCGCGCTGTCGGTGTTCGGGAACACGGCGCTGGTCGGCGCGCCCGACGACGAACTCGAAGCGGGCATGCGGGCGGGCGCGGCGTGGGTGTTCAAGCGGGCGGATGAAGCCTGGACGCAGCAAGGCCCGGCGTTGAGAGGCGGAGGCGAAGAGAGCGGCGAAGGCGCGTTCGGCGCGAGCGTGGCGCTGTCTGCGGACGGCGAGGTGGCGCTGGTCGGCGCCCCGAAGGACGACAAGAGGGTGGGCGCCGCATGGGTTTTCACGGACTCAGGCTCCACGTGGGGGCAGGCGGGCGAAAAGGCCACGGGCGAAGAGCCCACGGGCAGGAAGATGCCCCCCAGAGAACAGTTCGGTGCGAGCGTGGCGCTGTCCGCGAGCGGCGCGCTCGCGCTGATCGGCGCGCCCGACGTCAACCAACGTACGGGCGCGGCGTGGGCGTTTGTGGACAGCTCCGCGCCGCCACCAACGGTCTCCACCATCACTCCCAGCTCCGGCCCGAGCGAAGGCGGCACGCCGGTGACGATCACCGGCAGCGGCTTTCTCCCCGGCGCAACGGTGGAAATCAGTGCGCCGGGCTCGGTGGAAGTGGTCTCGGAAACGGAACTGAAGGCGCTCACCACCGCGCACGAAGCCGGTGGCCAGGAAGTCGTGGTGAGCGACGAAGCGGGCAAG
Source organism: Solirubrobacteraceae bacterium (assembly GCA_035504435.1). Lineage (GTDB taxonomy): Bacteria > Actinomycetota > Thermoleophilia > Solirubrobacterales > Solirubrobacteraceae > Palsa-744. The sequence continues at coordinate 13,765 of DATJRV010000085.1, read as the reverse complement.
TCCACGGGCGGGCCGACCTACACGTACGTGGCACCCGAACCGCCGCCGACGACAACGACGACGGGCGAACCACCGCCGACGGTCGAACCACCGCCGACGACGACGACAACGACGACGACCACGACGACGACCGGCTCATCGAGCGGCAACGGTGGGCAGGTCAGCACGAACGCCCAAGTGAACGTCCTGTCGAACGTGGCGGTGTCTGCACCCCAGCTCGGCGTCACCGGCAACCTGACGCCGGTGTCTGGCAAGGTGTACGTGAAGCTGCCGGGCGCCAACAAGTTCGTGCTGCTGACCGGCATCACGCAGGTGCCGTTTGGGACGATCGTGAACGCGCTTCATGGCAAGGTGGTCGTCACCACGACCGCGCGCGACGGCCGCCTGCAGTCGATGACGTTCTACGCGGGCGAGTTCAAGCTGACCCAGAGCCGCAGCGGGATGGTGGTGGCGACGCTGTACGGCGGCAACTTCTCGGTCTGCCCGACCAAGCGCGAGCGCAGCCACATCGCGGCGCTGACCAGCTCCACGCACGCGTCGGGCAAGCACGTGGTGCGCAAACTGTGGGCTGAAGGCCACGGCAACTACTCGACCAAGGGCAACTACGCGAGCGGCGCGGTGCTCGGCACGCGCTGGCTGACCGAGGATCGCTGCGAAGGCACGCTGATCTACGTGAGCACCGACAGCGTGGCGGTCACGAACCTCGTCACGCACCGCCACAAGACGGTGAAGGCCGGGCACGGCTACCTGGCGAAAGCGCCCTAGCCGCAGCCGGTGATGCCGCCGTCGAGCGGGATCACCGTGTCGCTCGTCGCTGCGCGCATCCAATGTGGTGATCGTCGTGTGTGAGACTGGCGCGCGTGCTGTCGAGCCGGCCGAAGGTCGCGGTGGTGGGCCACGTGGAGTGGGTGCGCTTCGCGCGCGTCGCGCACGTGCCGCGCGCGGGCGAGGTGGTGCACGCGCGCGATCCGTTCGCGGAGCCCGCCGGCGGGGGCGGCGTCGCGGCGGTGCAGCTGGCGCGGCTCGCCGGCACGGCGGCGCTGTTGACGAAGCTCGGCGAAGACGAGCACGGCAGGCGCTCGGTGGCGCGCCTGAGCGAGCTCGGCGTGGATGTGCGCGCCACGTTCGTCGCGTCGGCGACGCGCAGTGCGGTCACGTTGGTGGACGACGCGGGCGAGCGCACGATCACGACGTTCGGGCCGCGGCTGGAGCCGCTGGGCGGCGAGCACGGCGTCGTGTGGGACGCGTTGGACGGCGTCGACGCGGTGTACTTCACGGCCGGCGACGAGGCCGCGCTGCGCGCGGCGCGCGACGCGGCGCGCGTGCTGGTCGCGAGCCCGCGCGCCCGCGACGCGCTGGGCCACGGCGTGCCGCTCGATGCGCTGGTGCTGAGCGGCGAAGACGAGATCGAGCGCCGCGAGCTCGCATGCGCACAGGAGGAAGCCGCGCTGGTGGTGCTCACCGAAGGCGCGCGCGGCGGCAGCTACCGTGCGCGTTCAGGTGAGACGGGCAGGTGGGCGGCGGCGGCGCTCCCAGGCGCGCGTGTGGACTCGTACGGCTGCGGCGACTCGTTCGCGGCGGGCCTCACCTACGGACTGGGCGCCGGGCTCGCGCTCGCGGATGCGCTCGCGCTGGGGGCACGCTGCGGGGCGATGTGCCTGACCGGGCGCGGGCCCTACGCGCGCCAGCTGAGCTGGGCGGACCTGTAGGCGGGCCGAGCGATCGCACGCGCCAGTGCGCCGGCGCCGGCGGCGGCTGGGCGGGCGGCGTATGATCCCGCGCCGCGTGGACTTCGAGCAGATCACAGCCGACGTTGCCGACGGGATCCTGACGATCACGCTCAACCGGCCCGAGCGGCTGAACGCGTGGACGGCGCAGATGGGCACGGAGATACGTGCGGCGCTCGACCGCGCGGACGCGGACGACGAGGTGCGCGCGGTGATCTTCACGGGCGCCGGACGCGGCTACTGCGCGGGCGCCGACCTGGCGAGCGGCGGCGACACGTTCGACGCGCGCAAGCGCGAGGCCGTGGCGGGCGCCAGGCGCGACAACGGCGGCGAACTGACGCTGCGCATCTTTGCATCGACCAAGCCGGTGATCGGCGCGATCAACGGCCCGGCGGTTGGCGTGGGCGCGACGATGACGCTGCCGATGGACGTGCGCCTGGCCGCCGACGACGCGCGCATCGGCTTCGTGTTCGCCCGGCGCGGCATCATCCCCGAGGCGTGTTCGAGCTGGTTCTTGCCGCGCGTCGTGGGCATCAGCCGCGCGATGGAATGGGTGGCCACCGGGCGCGTGTTCTCAGCGCAGGAGGCGCTGGACGGCGGGCTGGTGCGCAGCCTGCACCCCAAAGCGGAGCTGCTCGACGCGGCACGCGCGCTGGCGCGCGAGATCGCCGAGAACACCGCGCCGGTCTCTGTGGCGCTAGCGCGACAGCTGATGTGGCGGATGCTCGGCGCCGAGCACCCGATGCTGGCGCACCGCGCCGACTCGCGCGGGATGGTTGCGCGGGGGCAGTCCGCGGATGCGGTCGAGGGCATCACGGCGTTCTTGGAGAAGCGCCCCGCGAACTTCCCCGACCGCGTCAGCGAGGGGCTGCCAGACGTCATGCCGGGGTGGCGGGCGCCGGAGTTCGAGTAGCGCGTCGGCGGTCCTCGCCGGCGGGCTAACCGACGGCGACGGCGAGCGCGGGCGGAGAATCAGACGACGCCGTGGCGCGGTGGCCTGCACCGGGCGCCAGGACCTCGATGGTCGTGCCGATGGCGCCGAGCTCGACTCGCAAGAGCGCGCTCCCGTGCTGGCCGACCATCTCGTGGGCAAGCTCGAGCGCGTGCGCGATCTCGCCGGGCGCGGCGTCGCAGGCTGCGAGGAAGCGTCGCGTGGCCGGCGCGTCCAGCGCTCGCGCATCCACCTCCAGCTCCTCGATGCGCGCATACGCTGCGTCGCCGCTCGCCTGCAGGATGCACGCTGCCATGTCGTCGGGTGTCGCAAGCGTTGCGCGCTGCACCTCCCGCAAGAGCTGTGGCGCCGTTGCTCGCGGCCCGAGCGCCGTCAGCGCCGCGGCCAAACGCTCGCGTCCGAACAGCTCCTTGCCGCAGCGGGCCTCGACCAGGCCGTCGCTGAAGAAGCAGGCGAGCGTGCCGGCCGGCAGCGATACGACCGTCTGCCGGCGTCCCGTGGGGACTTTCCAGCCCACCGGTGGGCAGGCGCAGAGCGTGAGCGGCTCGTGTGCCTGCGGGCCCAGGAGGATCGGCGGGGGATGGCCGGCGCACGCGTATGTGAGGCGACCCGCGTGGGCGTCATACAGGGCGGCGGCGACGGTGGCGAAGTTCTCGCCGCTGGGGTGCGCCAGGGCGCGCCCCGCGAGCGCGAGCGCCGCCCGCGGCTCGAGCTCGGCCTGGAGGTAGGCGCGCAGGGTGTAGCGCGTGAGCGCCGCCTGCTGCAAAGCCCCGTGCCCGTGTCCGGCGACGTCGCCGAGGATGATCGCGACCTTGCCCTGGGCGACGGCGAACACGTCGTAGAAGTCCCCGCCCGCCGCCGGCCCTTCGGCGGGACGGTAGGCGACCGACACCGCCAGTCCCTCGATCTCGCCGGGCACGCCCGGCACGAGTGCTGCCTGCATCGCGTCGAGGTCTCGCTGCATCGTCACCCGTTGGCGCTCCAAGCGCCGCACGCGTAGTCGCGACAGATGCGAGCGCACACCGAAGGCGAGCGCCAACGCCAACAGCGCGAGGATGATCGGCTTGCTCCAGTTGGGCACCGGGATGGGAAGCGGGATTCGCCCGCCGAGCTTGTCCAGCAGGCCGCCTGGCGCATGCGCGGACGTGCGCGCGTGCTTCGCTGAGGAGACTTTGGGAGCAGCGCGCTGCGGATCGGCGGCCCGTGCAGCGTCACGGCCGCGACGCGCGCCGGCGACGCTCGCGCGCGGGGCGTGCTGGTGGGCGCTGTGGCGCGCGCTCGCGGCAGGGAGCACCGCGCGCGAGCGTCCGCGCGGCGTCGCTGTGGCTGCTGTTGTGGATGCGGCGGGGACGGATGCGTTGGCGGCAGTGCTTGCAGCGTTCGTGGACCCGCTCACTGCCGCGGAGCGCTGTGACACGTGCGCAGCGCCGCCGCCCGCAGCGGGGGGAGGAGCGCCGCCGCCTGCAGCGGGAGGAGCGCCGCCGCCGGCAGGTGGCTGTGAGCCGCCGCCGCTCGACGTGCCCGGCGTGGAGACGCCGACGCTGGGTGCCGTCACGCTGGCACCTTCGCTGGAGGTGCTCACGCTCGGCCCGGTCACGCTGACGCTCGGCGTGGTGAGTTCGACGCCCGCCGCCGCCGACACGCTGGTGCTCGGCAGCGACGCTTCTACCGGCGGCACTTGCACCGGGGGGAGCTGTGGCAGCGGCACGGAGATCGTCAGCGATGGCGTGCCCGTCAGCGAAACGCCAAGCGCCGGCGCAGCGGCGGCGCGTGTGCCCGCCAGCGCGACGCCGGCCAGCAGTGCTCCACCGGCGCACGCCAACCGCGAGCTCATGCGCGGGCCTTGGAGAGGTGGACCGTGGTAGAGCCCAGCCCGATGCACAGTTGCACGGCGTCGGTCAGCCGCATCATCAGCGTGAAGCCCCTGCCTCTTTCCGCGAGCAAGCTCCGATTTGGGGGAGACCCGAGAAAGGTGCCGTGATCGCGGACGCTCAGCGTGAGCCGATCGCCGTTCGTGGTGGCGGTCACGCTGATCTGACCGTGCTCGTCGGGGGCGCCGTGGCGGATGGCGTTCGTCACCGCCTCGTTGACGGCGAACGCGAGCTCGTCGCACGCGCCGGCGTCAAAGCCAAAGGCGGCGGCGGTCTGCCATGCATAGTCGCGCGCAGCGCCCAGCTGGGAGGCGTGCGCCGGCAAGCGCAGCCCGTTGCGCGCACGCGCTCCTGTGTCGGCGATGCGCATCTCAGCCTGCCACGGCGAGCGCCGAGAGAGCCTCCTCGCGTGTGCGGTGCACCGCGATCACGTTGTCCACCCCGGCGATCTCGAAGATCCGCATCACTTTGTCGTTGTCCTCCACGCAGACGACGACCAGCGAGCCTCCGCCGACGCCCTGCAGCCTGACGAGCGCGCCGACCAGTACGCCGATGGCGGTCGAATCGATGAACGTCACCTTCGTGAGATCCAACACCAGCCGTCGCTTGCCGGCGGCGATGTGCTCGACGATGCGCTCTCTGAGCTGCGGAGTGGCGCCGTAGTCGATGTCGCCGCCGGCGGTCAGCACGGCGACGTCCTCGCCACACCCCAGACCGTCGTTTTCCATGTCGTCCATGATGTAGAAAAAGCCCATTTGCTCCTCCAAGCATGTTGGCCGCAGTGATTCCTAACCTGCGATGCACTCGGCCTATTGGAATTGATCCTGCGATCCAGAGCATAGGCGCGCAGCTGCGCCAACCAAAGCGCCTCGGGCGGGGCTAAACGTTCGTCGTAGCCAGTGACGCTCCGCCGGGCGAGCCTGCAACGGACGCTGCAAATAGGCGCCCGACTAGCCGGTTGTTTGATCTTGTTCGATTCTCTTGATTTTCGGGTATCTACGTAGCCGACTCTCGGAGAGCAAAATGATTTCAAGGAGGATTCACAAATGTTCGGACCGCTGGCCTCGCTCTCAATCGACGCCCGGGCACGGATGCACGCCAGGGTGACGCTCCCTCTCCTCGTCGCGCTGCTCGCGCTGCTCGCTGCCTTCGCGCCGCCCGCGCGCGCAGCCGGCGAAGGCTCGTCGCCGCTGTCGGTAACCGCGCTGACGCCCGCGGAAGTGCAGGCGCTGCTGTCGAGCGTCCCACTCGCGGATCTCTCCGCGACACAGCTCGGCGACGTCCTCTCCCAGCGCCTCAGCGCAACCCCGACCGCCGGCCTGAAGGAAGCGCTGCAGCAGTCCGTCGCGGCGCTTGCCGCCCAGGAAGGCACGCTGGGGCAGCTCGCGGGATCCACAGAACTGGCCTCGGAGCTGGAAAAGCAGCTCGGAGAACTGCCGCTCCTCGAACGGATCAAACTCGAATCCCTGCTGGGATTGTCGGGTGGGCACACGCTCCCGACGGCGCTCGACGAAGCGCTCGGATCGCTTGAAGCGCGCCAGGTCGTGGGAGCGCTGCTGGCCGCTGCCAGCGAATCCGGCACGCCGATGAGTCCCGAACGATTGATCGAAGAAGCGCTGAGCGCTCCCACGCGAGAACGGCTCGAACAAGCGCTTGGCACGACTTTGGCCGGGCAGCCGTTCAGCGTCGGCACGGTGAAGGAACTGGCCGACCAGGAGGGCACCACCTCCGAAGAACTGGCCAGCGACTTCGATGCCACGAGCTCGCAGCTGCCCGCCACCGCAATGGCGCTGACGACGCCACTCAGCGACGGCAAGACGCTTGGCGTCCTCGATGCCGTGGAAGGGATCGACATAGGGACGCTGACGCACGAACTCGCCGGGGGCTCAGGGGGCTCCGGGGGCTCCGGGGGCTCCGGAGGGGCGGGGGGCGGGAGCGGCACCGGCTCCAGCGGAGCGGGCGGTCCGGGCGGCGACGGCGGCAGCGGTGGCGCGACCGCGGGGACCCCCGAGGTGACGGTCCTCGCCAACCTGTCCGTGCCCACCAGCCCTCCGGCGCCGGCCGGCGCGAAGGCCGCGGGCGCCAAGGTCGAGATCCTCGCCGCCAAAGTGGCAAAGGACGCGATCGCGCTTCTCGTGCAAGCGCCCGGCGCCGGCAGCTTGACGGTCGCCGGCAAAGGTGTGAAGTCGCTGCGCAGGCAGGCGGACAAGGACGAGCGCCTGACGTTGCGTGTGGTGTTCACCGGCGCTGAGCTGGCTACGCTGCGCAGACACCACCGCCGGGCACACGTGAAGCTCGAGGTCTCGTTCAAGGCGGTGCATGGGGCGAGCTCTACGGCGACGAGGACCGTGACGGTCGGCTGAGCTCAGGCGAGCGTGTCGCCCGATTCTGCATGCCGGCTCAGTTCGACATTCACGTGGGCAGCTCCTGCACCAGCGACAGGACAGGTGCGAACAGGTCTCCTTTGTCCGCAACCCGTGCGAGCACCGCGTCTGCCTCGAAGGCCAGGCTGCGCGCGTCGCCGGAGTCGCGCGTCGCCTGCACCTCCTCCCAGCTGACTGGTGTGGAGACCATCGGGCGCGCGCTGGCGCGCAGCGAGTACGCGCACACGGTCGTCTTCCTCGCGTCGTTCTGGCTCCAGTCGATCAGCACCTTGCCCGTGCGCGTGGCGCGCGTCATGCGCGAGACCACCAGCTCCGGCTCCGCCTGCTCGAGCAGCTCCGCCACGGCCTTCGCGAACGGCTTGGTCTGCTCGTAGCCGACGCGCGTGCGGTTCAGCGGTATGTACACCTGCACGCCCTTCGAGCCTGAGGTCTTGGCGAAGCTCTGTAGACCCAACCCCTCGAACACGCCCCGCAGCAGCAGCGCCACGTGGCAGCACTCAACGATCCCCGCCGGCGCGCCGGGGTCGAGGTCGAACACCACGGACGTCGGGCGCTGCATGTCCTGCGCGCGCGACAGCGGCACATGCAGTTCGATCGCCGCCAGGTTCGCCAGCCACACGAGCGTCGGCAGATCGTCGGCGAGGATGTAGTCGATCGGCTTGCGCCCAGCCGGCAGCGTCACCGTGCGTACCCACGCGGGACGGTGCGCCGGCGCCTGCTTCTGGAAGAACGACTTCCCCTCCACGCCGTCCGGCCAGCGCGTCACCGTCAGCGGTCTCCCAGCCAGATGACCGAGCAGCGCCGGCGCCACGCGCGTGTAGTAGTCGATCACCGCCCGCTTGCGCGTGCCGGCGCGCGGATAGAGCACCTTGTCGAGGTTCGACAGCTTCAGCTTGTCGAGGTTCGACAGCTTCAGCTCACGGTGCGCGGGGTAGCCCGTGCTCGGGTTCTCACGCACCACCTGCGAGGCGCCCTTGTCCTCGCGCAGCCCCAGGTACACCGGTGCGCGCAGGTTGCCGGCGTCGGTCCAGTGCGCGAACTTCACCTCCGCCACGAGCGTGGGCTCGCAGAAGAGCGACTCGCGCGGCGGGCGCTCGCCGGCGGTGAACGGCGAGCTCGCCCGCTCGCGCGCAGCCAACAGCCTGGAGATGCGCGACAGCTCCGCGTCGCTGAAGCCGCTGCCCACGCGGCCCACGTAGCGCAGCGCGCCGTCCGGCTGGTGCACGCCCAACAGCAGCGCGCCGACCGTGCCACGGCGCTTGCCCTTGCCCGGCAGCCAGCCGCCGATCACGAACTCCTGGCGCCCGACGCGCTTGATCTTCACCCAGCTGCGCGCGCGCACGCCCGGCTGGTAGGTGGAGTCCAGGCGCTTGGCCACGATTCCCTCCAGGCCCTGTGCGGAGCTCGCCTGCAGCAACGCCTGACCTTCGCCGAGCACGTACTCGGGCGTCTGCCAGTGCTCGCCCGTCAGACGCAGCTCGCTCAGCAGCTCGCGTCGATCGCTGTAGTGCAACTGCATCAGCGAGTGACCGTCCAGCCACAGCAGGTCGAAGACGATCAGCGTCACCGGCGTGGCTTTCATCAGGCGCTGTGCCTGTGCCCTGCTCGCCACGTGCATCCGCCGCTGCAGCGCCTCGAAGCTCGGGCGCGCGTCCGCGCCGAACGCCACGATCTCGCCGTCCAACACCGCGCTGTGCGAGCTCAGCGCGCGGTTCAGGCGCGCGAGCTCGGGATAGCTGTCGGTGATGTCGTTCAGGTTGCGGCTCTCCAAGCGCAGCTCGCCAGGGCGCGAGTACACGATCGCGCGCACGCCGTCCCACTTGACCTCATACGCCCAGCCTCCGTCCTCCGCCGGCAGCTCACCCGCGCGTGCCAGCATCGGCACCACGTGCTCGGGCATCGCTTCACGCGGGTGGGCGGGATCGGACGGCGGCCGGTCCATGCGGTGGATCATCCAGTCCTTCGGCCGCGCGCCCTGCTCGATCGCGAACAGGGCGTAGCGCGCGTCCACGCGCTCGCCGTGCAGCGCCACCTCCACCTTGCGCGGCTCCCACTTCAGCGGCTCGTATGTGCCGCTGTCCCAGACCGTCATCGTCCCCGCGCCGTACTCGCCCTTGGGAATCTCTCCCTGGAAGTCCAGGTACGCCAGCGGGTGCTCCTCGGTCGCCGCCGCGAAGTGGTTCTCGCCGGGCTCCTCGGGCAGGCCCTTGGGCAGCGCCCACGACGCCAGTGCGCCGTCGTGCTCCAGGCGCAGATCCCAGTGCAGGCGACGCGCGCTGTGCTCGTGGATCACAAAGCGCGGGGCGCCCACGCGCCTGCTGGTGTCTCCAGCTGCGGGCTCCGGCGTGCTCGTGAAGTCGCGTTTGGCGCGGTAGCGGCGCAGGCGCTCGCCATCCGCCACTAGCGCTTAGCGGAGGTCCGCGACGCGGGCGGTTTCTTCGTCGCCGGTTTTTTTGCCGCCGGCTTTTTCGCCGCGGGCTTTTTCGCCGCAGCTTGGCGCGCTTTCGGCGCGCCCTTGCCGGCGCCTTCGCGGGCGCGTACCGCTTCCAGGCTCGCCTTCAGCGCGCTCATCAGATCAGGCGCCGGCGTGGCCGCCTCTTCGGGTGGCGGTTGCACCGCGATCGCCTTGCCCTGCGCCTTGCGTTCGATCAGCTGCAGCACCTCTTCGCGGTAGGTGTCGCGGAACTCGCTCGCGTCGAACTCGCCGGCCAGCGAGTCCACCAGCTGCTTGGCCACGTCCAGCTCACGCTTGGTCGTCTTCACCTGCTCCGCCTCCGCCACCTCGTCAAGGCGCTCCGGCGAGAGCACTTCGTCGGCGAACAGCATCGTCGCCATGCCCAGTGCCTCACCCATCGCCCGTACGGCCACCAACTGCTCCTTCGAGCGGATCACCACGCGTGCGATCGCCACCTTGTTCGTCTCGCGCATCGCTTCCAGCAACAGCCGGTAGGGCTTCGCGCCGCCGGGGCCGGGCGCGAGGTAATACGGGTGGTCGTAGTACACAGGATCGATCTGTGAAAGATCTACGAACTCCTCTATTTCGATTGTCTTCGTCTTCTTCGGCTCCAGGGCATCCAGCTCGCCCGGCTCGATCACCACATAGCGATCCGGTGCCAGCTCATAGCCTTTGACCACGTCCTCGTAGGGGACCTCCTGGCCGGTCGACGGGTCCACGCGCTTCTGTGACAGGCGCACGCCGCTCTTGCCCGAGAGCTGGTGGAAGCGCACCGTCTTGCGGTCCACGGCGCTGTACAGCTTCACCGGGACCGTCACCATCCCGAAGCCGATCGTGCCGGTCCACATCGCGCGGGGCATGACTACTACTTACCACCTCGGCGACGGCTCGACCACCTCTGCAAACTCCCTGCCCGCGTCCTCCGCCAGCTCGCGCGCGTAGTCGCGCCGCTCCCCCGCATCGTCGGCGCCCGCCCGTGAAGCGATGCGCGCCGAGTAGATCGACGGCGCCCCCACCACGCGCGTCAGCACCGTCGCCTCCACCACCGCCAGCAGCATCGGCACCATCAGCGCGTCCGCCTGGTGGGTCAGCTCCAGCAGCAGCACGATCGCCGCCAGCGGCCCCTGCATCGACGCGCCCAGCACCGCCGCGCCGCCGATGATCGCGTAGCTGCCCAGGGGCGCCCCCGGCCAGATCTGCGACCACGCGTCTCCCAACAGACCGCCCAGGAGCACGCCGTAAGCGAGCGTCGGTGTGAACAGCCCCCCGGAGGCGCCGCTGCCCAGGCACGCGGCGGTCGCCAGCGGCTTGAGCACCAGCAGCACCGCCAGCAGCACCACGCTCAGGCGGCCCACCAGCGCCAGCTGCACGACCGGTTTGCCGTTGCCCAGCAGCTGCGGGTAGGCGACCGCGACAGCCCCCAGGGCCGTGAACACCACCACCGGCGCCGCCACGCGCGCCAGTGCGCGCCGCGGGCGCAGCGCCTGCGCGCGCGCGATCATGCGGCTCCACACCAGCGCCGCGAGTCCGGCGATCGGGCCGAGCAGCAGCGCCCACACCACCTGCGCCGCGTGGATGTGGTAGGCCCCGATCGAGTACGTCGGCGCCGTCGGCAGCGCGACCCACGCGGTCGCCGTGGCGATCAGCGAAGTCGCCAGCGCCGGCAGCACGAGCGGCAGCGCGAGCGTCCCCAGCAGCACCTCCAGCGCAAACAGCGCGCCGCCGAGTGGCACGTTGTACACCGCCGCCATCCCCGCCCCCGCGCCGCACGCCACCAGCAGGCGCCGCTGCCAGTCGGGCAGCCGCGCCCACCCGCTCAGCGTGCTCGCCAGCGCCGCGCCCGCCTGCTGGGGGGCCGCCTCGCGTCCCAGCGACGAGCCCAGCGCGACCGTCACGATCGAGTCCACCGCCCGCGCCGCGCTCGTCAACAGCGGCAGCCGCGCGCCGCCCAGCCAGATCGACTCCGACACCTCGCCGTGCCCTCTGCGCGCCAGCGCGAGCGAGCTGACCCCGGCCACCACGCCGCCGATCGCCAGCACCACCACGCGCCGGGTCCACGACGTGCGTTCGACGCCCGTCAGGAAATTGCCCGCGTGATAGGACCACGCCAGATGCTGCACCGCCCGCAGCAGCTCGATCAGCCCGGCGCCACACAGGCCAGCGCCGACCCCAATCGCCACCACCAGGATCCAGAAGCGCACCCCGTAGGAGGCCACGATCCCCCTGCCCGGCACGTTCGGCTGCGGCGTCGCTCTAGTCACCCACGCACAAGTCTGACGGTGGCGCCAGCCGGCACCACAGCCGGTGTCAGCCGAGCGCCGCGAGCACCGTCGTGCACTGCGTCAACCCGTACGCCTGCGCGCCGCTGCTCGCCTGCACGGACGTCGGCCTGACCTGCTCCAACATGCCCAACGCCTGCTGGGGCTGACCCTTCTGCAGGGCGCCCGCGGCCTGCTCGATGGCGCTCACCACCGCGGCGAACGGCTTCAGGAAGCGCTCGATCGCCGCGTGAGCGCCGCTCGGCTGCTCGAGCTTCTGCAGCTTCGTCAGGCTGCTCGTCGCCACTGCGTGCAAACGCTGCATCGCGCCGGCAAGCGTCGCCACCTCGCGGGCCGCGCCCGCACCGGGGGCGAGGCCGGCCGCCGCGGCCGTCACCTGGTGGATCAACGGCGCCGTCTGAGTGCTCGTGCTGGCGCAGATGGCGTTCGCTTTGGCGAGGTACTGGGACTTCGTCGGCGCGCTGCTGCCGCACCCGACCAGCGCCAGCACGGCGAGCAGCGCGACCGCGGACAGGGCCGAGGAGCTGCGCTTGAAGCGGACGCGGAAAAGCATGTCGACAGACTCGCGTGAGCGGCCTACAGCAGGCATCAGGGAAAAACCGCATTCTCTGGGTGCTTCTCCGTGTTTGGGCGATAATCGCTCGATCCTGGCCAGCCAGCCAGTATTATCGGCGCCAGCATGCGGACGGCGATCGTGGAGGTTTGAGATGGCGACTGTTGGTCGCGACATAGAGGCTGTTGAACTGACCGACGAAGCGTTGTGGGTGGACGGCCCACCGTATGCGGTGTTCAAGGAGATGCGCAGCCAGTGCCCGATCCACTGGACCGACAAATTCCAGTTGTTTCCCGAAGAAGCCGGCTTCTGGTCGGTGACCACCGCCGATGACATCCACACCGTCAGCCGCGACTGGCAGACGTACTCCTCAGAACGCGGCGGCGTGCTCGCCGCTGCGGCCGGCTTTCCGATCGAGCTCGCCCGCGCGATGTTCATCGGCATGGACCCGCCCAAGCACGACCGTCTGAAGGCCCTCTTCCAGGCCGGCTTCACCCCCAAGCGGATCGCCGCGCACGAGGACGCCATCCGCGCGATCGTCAGACGCGTGCTCGACCGCCTCGACGGGCGGGAGGAGTGCGACCTCGTCATCGACGTCGCCCAGCCGGCGGTCTCGCGGGTGATCCACAGCTTCATGGGCATCCCCGAGGAGGACGACGCGATCTGGGCGCGGCTGATGAACTCCACGCTCGGCGCCGCCGACCCCGACATCAACCCCCACGGCTTCGAGGGCGCGCTGGAGAAAGACCTCCCCGAGATCTTCGAGCGCTGCCGCAAGCTGATCGCCGCGCGCCAGGAGCAGCCCACCGATGACCTCACGAGCGTGCTCGTGCATGCGGAAGTGGAAGGGCAGAAGCTCGAGGAACACGAGATCGTGATGGGCTTCTTCCTGCTTGTCGCCGCCGGCAACGACTCCACCAAGGCGACCTACTGCAGCGGCATGCGCGCGCTGATGGAAGACCCCGAGCAGATGCAACTGCTGCTCGACGACCCCTCGCTCGTCCCCGACGCCGTCGAGGAGTCGCTACGCATGTTCCCCGCCTTCGCCCACTTCCGCCGCACGGCCACCCACGACACCGAGCTCCACGGCCAGAAGATCAGAGCGGGTGAGAAGGTGGTCATGTGGTACGTGTCGTCGAACCGGGACGCCACCCGCTACGAGGATCCCGACCGCTTCGACGTGCGCCGCAACCCCGAGCACCAGGCGTTCGGGGCCGGAGGGCGGCATTTCTGTCTGGGGACCGCGCTGGCGCGGCTGGAGTTGAGGATCCTGATGGAGGAGACCCTTCGCCGCTATCCCCACATCGCCCTCGCCGGCGAGGCGGTGTACGTCGAAAGCCCGTTCGTAAACCAGCTCAAGACCCTTCCCGTCGCCCTCAACGGCTGAGATCAGAACACCGCGGGTGCTGCTCCGCGGGTGGCGGGAGGACGACCTCGTCCCGTTCGCCGCGATGGGCGCGGACCCCGAGGTGATGGAGCATTTCCCTCACACGCTCCCAACCACCGAGAGCGCCGAGGTGATGGCCCTTATCCAGTCGGGCCTG
>DATJRV010000084.1:0-1148 GCA_035504435.1 Solirubrobacteraceae bacterium | reverse complement strand
TCGGCGAACTTGGTGACCAGCAGCCCTGTCGAGTCCTCGCCCTGGCACAGCAGCGGCACGCCGATCTCGCCGCGCAATGCGTCCGCGGCCTGCCGGGCCGCGCGCATCGAGGAGAACAACCCGAGAGTGCGGCCGCCGGACGCCTCGATCAGTTCGCGCAGCTCAGTCAGGTACGCGTCCGACAAGCCGTCGCGGCCAGGCGCCGGCAGATGACGCGCCACGTACAGGATTGCGCTGCGCCGGTGGTCAAACGGCGAGCCGACATCGAGGCCAGTCCAGTCAAGCCCGCCGCCCTGTTCGCCAGCGTGGCAGTCACCCGACGAGGCGCTGCTCCCCGGCACCTCGTCGGGTTGCACGGCAGCCTGGGCAACGCGGTCGGATACACCCAGCTGGGGCAGGCCCCACTGCCGCGCCAGCGGTTCGAACGACCCGCCGAGCGTGAGCGTCGCGGACGTCAGCACCACAGTGCCTGACTTGAACAGCCGCTCCGCGAGCAGCCCCCCGACCTGCAGCGGCGCGACCCGCAGCGTGTCCGGCCTGGCAGACTCCTCGCCCGCCGCCCGGTCGAGCCAGACGACCTCAAGCCGGGCCGGGATCTCGGCTGCGTAGGCGGCGATGATGCGGTCGGCATTTTCGGCCACTTCGTCTAGCGCGACGGTCGCGACCCTCATCGCCGTCAGCCGGTCGGCGTCGTCGTCGCCGCCTGTCTGGCGGCGCAAGTCAGCCGCGCAAGCCGCGGCCGCGTCCCGCGCCACAGCGAGCGCTTGTTCAACCTGCTCGGCCAGCACGTCGAGACGCCCGGCCTGAGTGTCCGCCAGCGCAAGCTCGAGACCCTCGGCTGAGGCGCGTAGCCGGCCGGAAAGCTCCTCCCCCGCGAGTCTGCCGCAGCGGCGGGCTGCGGCGTCGACGGCTGCCGCTGACAACTCGCCCGAGGCGACGCTGGTGACCCGGTCGACAAGGTCGTGTGCCTCGTCGATGACGACCACGTCGTGCTCCGGCAGCACGATGTTGTTCTCGAGCGCGTCGATGGCGAGCAACGCGTGATTGGTGACAACGATGTCCGCTTCGCCGGCGGACTCGCGAGCCAGCTCTGCGAAGCACTGGCTGCCGAACGGGCATTTCGCAGCGCCGATGCACTCCCGCGCGTT
>DATJRV010000083.1:0-173549 GCA_035504435.1 Solirubrobacteraceae bacterium | reverse complement strand
ATCGTCCGCTGCGATCTCAACGCTCTTCGCCAACGCAGGCATACCGAACCTCCATCATCGCTGGACCCAACCAGCGACGAGTTCGGCAAAGACTACGACACCCCTTCAACCACCAACGAACTTCACAGACGAACCACTAGTCTCCGATGGAGAAGCACAGCTGGGCGGAGCTTATCTGCACGTCGTCGTGTTCCCGCCGAAGCAAGGCGCTGCCTGCCCAACCTTCACCCAAGGGCAGACGTTCACCTTCCTCTCGGCCAGCGGCCCGCTGTCTGGCTCGTTCTCAGATGCGCCCGAAGGTGGTCCCGAACTCCAGATCGAAGCGGGTGAAGGATGCCCGAAGACCTCGCAGACGATGCGTATCAGCTACCACAGGAGCGGGTCGACAGAGACTGTTACCGGGACGGTCGAAGCGGCCGCAATAGAAGCACGGGAACACCAGGAAGCTCAGGAAAAAAAAGAACTCAAAGAACTCAAAGAACGACTTGAAGCGAGGGAAAAGCAAGAAAAAGAAGCCAACGACGCCAAAGGCGGAGTGCTCGGCGCGAAAGAAAGCGCGCCCGATGCGACTATCGCCGGCAAGTCGGCGACGGTCAGCGCTGCGGGCATGCTCGAGCTGAAGATCACGTGCCCCGCAGGCGAGATCAGCTGTGCGGGCACCGTCACCCTACGCACCCTGCACGCAATCAAGGCGGCGAACGCCGGCCAGCACAAGCCGAAGGTGCTCACGCTCGCGAGTACTTCCTTCGACATCGCGGGGGGCGCCACCAAGACGGTCGTCCTGCATCTCACCGCCACTGGTCGCGCACTACTGGCACACCTTCACACGCTATCCGTGCGTGCGACAATCGTTGCCCACAACCCAACCGGTGGAACGCACAGCGGACAGGCGATCTTGGCTTTGCACTCAAAGCGGGCCGGCCGCCACAAAGACTGAGCCGCGGTCCCTGCGCCCGCTGCGCTGCGGCAGGGATCTGGCGCAGGGCGATCGCTAGCCAGACCTGGTGGCACGAATTGTCACAGGCGCCCGCCAGGTGTGCGTGGTTCCCGCAGGGTCGCGGGCGAATACAGTCGCGCGGGTCTGCAGCGCGCGCTCTTGGTTGACGAGCGCGCGCCCGCTCGCCGATAGGCGCAGGCGCACCGTGGTTGTCTTCCCGCCCGCTACGGTGAAACGCTCGCTTGCCAGCGTCAGCACCTGGGCTTTGCGCTGCCCGCCGTGGGTAGTGACGAGGACGGCGCTCATCGTGCGCAGGACGACCGTGCCCGTGCAGCTGGGCACGTCTGCCGGGCAGCGGACGGTCACGCTCACCACCCCCTTGGCGGTCGCTACCAACGTGCTCGCCGTAAGCTGCGCGTCGGGAACCGGCGCGGGACGGCTGGTGGACGTCGAGGCCGGTGACCCCCCGGAGCTCGCGCCAGACCCCTGGGTCGAGCTGGAAGCCTGCGGCGAGGATGATGCGGGTTCCTGGCTCAACGGCAGATGGGCCAGCGTGGTGGGCAGATCAGTGGTGAACGTGCCCGCATCGCCGTATGCGGTGCCCGTCGTGTTCGTGGCGCTCACGCGGAAGTAGTACTCGGTGCCGGCGGCCAGTTCCGCGACCGGCGCGCTCACTGCGATCGCGCTGCTGCCGGCGCCCGGCGACGGGGTGCAGGGCGCCGACAGTCCGTATTCGGTGCTCCTGCCATATTCGATCGCGCACGCGGTCACCTGCTCTCCGTTGGGATTCACCGACGCGGCGAGCGTGGCGGAGGTCTGTGTGACTTCCGACGCGGTGCCGGTGGACACCGCCGGTGGTGCGGCGAGCGTGGTGAAAGCCTGTTCGCCGTCCTCGCCGAGGCCCCCGCCGTTGCGGGCCAGCACGCGATAGCGATAGCTCGTGTTTGGCTGCAGGCCAGCGAGGGAGCCGCTCACGGCCACCGCGTCGCTTGCCGCGCCCGGCGCCGGGCTGCACGGGACACTCGCTTCATACCCGTCGCTCGGCGTGCTTGCCACGCCGTACTGGAACACGCATTCGCTCAGCTCGCCACCGTGCGGGTTCACGCTCGCGTACACGGTCGCCGACGTCTCCTGCACGGCCGCCTCGCCGCCCGCTTCCACGGTCGGTGCGTAGGGGAGCGTGGCGAACGTCTGCGTTTCACCTGTGCCTGTCCCGTCGGCGTTCGTTGCCACCACACGGAAGCGGTAGGTCGTGTTCACGCTCAGCGCACCCAGCTGCGCGCTGACCGCTTCCGCGTTGCCGCCAGCGCCGGGCATGGGTTCACACGGAGCGCTTGCTTCCGAGACGCTCGCCGTGCCATATTCGAACCTGCACGCGCTCACCGCAAGTCCGTTTGGGTTCACGCTCGCGTTCAGCTGCGCCGTGGTCTGCGTCCTGGCGCTCGCCGCGCCGGTGCTCACCGTCGGCCTGCGGTCACGCAGGAACGCGCTCAACCCGTCGGGCGTCCCCAACCCGGTCGGGCCGTCGTAGCCACTGCGCGCGAGGCAGATCGCATGGGCGGCGCAGCTTGCAGCCTCTTCAGCCGCCGTGCAGCCAGATTCGCCTGTTGCTTCGTCGAAGGGCTTCGCGCATTCGCCGTTCGACCCGGTCGTCACGTCGTGTAGCGACCCAGGTGTGCTAGCCACATTTTCGTACACCGTCCGCGCGGGGTATTCCACGCCCGCCGCCCCACCCGCGAGCGCAAACGTCGCGGCGATCAGGGGTGTCGCCAGGCTCGTGCCGCCGATCGTGCACCAGTGCGAGTAGCGCACCGCTCTGCCTTCGAAGTACCCGCACTCTTCCAGCGAGTCGTAGACCGCCACACCGCTGTATGGGTCGGCGTCGGCGGACACGTCGGAGACGGCGCGTTTGTCCCCGCAGCCTACCTGTGACCAATCCGCCACCGCCTGCTGCCACGCGGGCGCCGTGAACTGCGCGCTACACCCGCCGCCGGTTGCGCCCACGCCTTCCTTTTCGCCTTCGTCCTCACCCCCGTCGTTCCACACAGTCTCCCCCGCCCATTCGCCTTCTGCTCCGATTGCCAGGCGCGTGCCGCCCACCGCCACCACCTGGGGCGAACTGGCCGGGAAGTCCGTTTCCGACGGACCCGAGGGTTCCAGCCAGTCGAGATAGCCTTCATCGCCCGCCGCCGCCGTGATCACCAGTCCCGGATGGTTGAACGCCGAGCTGCTCTCTCCGCTTTCCGAGCCGCCCCACGAGTTGGAGATCTCCTCCGCGCCTGCGCTCGCCGCCGCGTTCTCGGCAGCCTCGAGGTTTCCGTAGGAGGGCGTGTTGGCCTCCACCAGCGCGATGTGGCAGCTCTCGCACACCGCGTGGGCGGTCTCGATGTCGAGTGAGATCTCCACCGACCATCCGCTCGCTTCTTCCGCCTCCACCCGTTTGCTGCCTTTCAGCGCCGATTCAAGTTCTTTCACCGTTTTCGGGAACGGCGGGTCGCCACTCGCGCCCTCCTGGTTGAGCTGCTCGAAGCATTCGTTGGCGGCCGTACATTCGGGCAGGCCGAATTCCTTTGAGTAGCTCGCTAGGTCGGCTTCCGCGTCCGGGTCGTTGTACGCGTCCACCAGCGCGATCGTCTGGCTGCCCACCGCACTCGTCGGCAGCTGGTAGGCGCTGTGCAGGTCCTGCGGGCGCAGCCCGAATTCGCCGGCCGCGGCCGAGCGCGCCGGCGTCGCCTGCTGCGTCTGCGCGGTCGTCACACGCGTCAGATAGCCAGCCGAACTGCCGCGTGGAACGAGCTCCATCGCCAGGCACCGCGCCCATCCGCCCGTCCGGCGTCCGCACGTCGCCCGTGCAGCGTCTTGCACGCGCTGGAGCGCCTGCGTGCGGCGCAGCACCGCCGTGGCGTGCCCGGTTTGCGCCGCCGCGCCCTGTACACCCGCGAGCATCAGGGCGAGCGCCATCGCCACCGTGCTGCCCAGACGTGCGCGGCGCGTTGTGTGACGCGTGCGCAAGCTCATGGCGTTCGTCTCAACTCGCTCGCGGTCCTCGTACGCTGTGGCAAACCCCGTATGCGATAGCGCTGCCCTCCTGGCCGTCACGCCTACGCTGGCCGACTACATCCGACTGTAGCGCCCCGACCCACGCACGCGAAGGCGTGAACGGCGGGCTGCGCGGAGGATGCGCGCGCACAATCTCGACAACGCACGCACATGCGGGAGGCCGCGACGTGCCTCGCCGCCTCATAAACTCAGAGCAGACGATGGCTGAGAACAGTCCCCCCGAGCTCGCCGAACTGGGCTCTGAGCACCACGAGGACGACTCACTCGAGCTCCCCACCCCCGACTCCGAGGAGGGCGACGTCGAGGTCGAGCTCGAGCAGGACGCTCCCGCGGAGCTCGATCCCGAGACGCGCGAACGCCGCGACGCTGCGCTGCGGTATGTGCGCAAGTTCGGCGACCCCGTGCTGCGCGCCACCGCGCTGCCCGTCGAGCGCTTCGACGACGAGCTGCGGGCGGAGGTCGCGCGCATGGGCGAGCTGATGCACGATGCGCTCGGCGTCGGGCTGGCCGCCACCCAGCTGGGTGCGCTGCACCGTGTGCTGGTCTACAAAGCGTACGTCGATGACCCGCTCGCCGCGCTCGTCAACCCCGAGATCGAGTGGTCCAGCGAGGAGCTCGAAGCCGCCGAGGAGGGCTGCCTCAGCCTGCCCGGCGTGCACGTCGAGGTCGAGCGCCCCGCGCAGGTGCGCGTGCGCGCCCAGGACGAGACCGGCAAGCCGCTGCGGATCGACGCCGAGGGGCTGGAGGCGCGCGTGATCCAACACGAGATCGACCACCTGGACGGCACGCTGATCCTCGATCGCATCTCGCGCGAGGCGCGCAAGGAGGCGATGCGCGCGATGCGCGAAGCGCAGGACGCGGGCGAGGGCGCGCCGACCGCGCGCAGGCACGCCGTGCGCGACGGGCACGCGCACCACTCCACGGACGGCGCATAAGCGTCGCTGCGCGGAGCCAGCCGCGTTGAGCACCGTCTTCATCGGCACCTCCGACTTCGCCGCCGCCGTGCTCGAACGCCTCGCGCGCAGCGAGCGCCAACGCCCGGCGCTCGTCATCACCAGGCCCGACCGCCCCGCCGGCCGCGGCCGGCGGCTCAGCTCCCCGCCCGTCGCACGCGCGGCCCGCGCGCTCGCCGTCACACTCGAGCAGCCGCCCAGCGTCAACGACGAGCACGCCAGGGGCCTCATCGACCGCGCGCTCGCACACGACCCCACCGGCGCGGTCGTCGTGTGCGCGTTCGGCGCGCTCATCAAGGAGCCGCTGCTGTCCGAGCACGAGCTGCTCAACGTGCACCCCTCGCTGCTGCCGCGCTGGCGCGGCGCCGCGCCGATCGAGCGGGCGATCATGGCCGGCGACGAGCGCACCGGCGTGTCCATCATGCGCCTCACCGCCGGCCTCGACAGCGGCCCCGTGTGCCTCACAGGCGTTGAGCCCATCCACGCCGACGACAGCTACGGCACGCTCGCGGCGCGCCTGCAGGCGCTCGCCGGCGAGCTGCTCGTGCGCGCGCTCGACGAGCGACCGCCGTTCCTCGAGCAGCCCGAGGACGGCGTAACCTACGCGGAGAAGCTCACCGCCGCCGACCGTCTGCTCGATCCCGGCAGGCCCGCCGTCGAGCTCGAGCGCCTCGTGCGCGCGCTGCACCCGCACATCGGCGCGCGCGTGCAGCTCGCCGACGCCAGCATGCTCGGCGTGCACCGCGCCGCGCTCGTCGATCGTCCCGCGACCGCCGACGCGGGCGAGGAGGGCACACGCGCTGGAGGCGGACTGCACGTCAGCGAAGGACGCTTGCTGTTGGCGTGCACGCCGGGCACGCTCGAGCTGCTCGTGGTGCAGCCACCCGGCGGGCGCGCGATGGACGCCGCCGCCTACCTGCGCGGGCGCGGCCTGCCGGGGGGCGCGTAGACCGTCGAGCGTGCTGCCTCGCCGGCGAGCGGTGCTGCCTCGCCGGCGAGCGTGCTGCCTCGCCGGCGCACGGTTCGCTACGCCCGCGCCTGGCTTCCTGGCCGCCGGTAGGCGCGCACGTACTCCGGCAGCGCGATCCCCGCGCGCAGCTGAGGGTCGGGCTCGGGCGCCAGCGGCCGGCTCGCCAGTGGGATCACGCCCGCCCACGCGGGCAGCGCGTAGTCCTCCTCGTCGTCCACCGGCGGGCCCGTGCGCACCTTCGCCGAGGCCTCGTCGATCCCCAGCGCCAGCACCGCGGTCGCCTGCATCTCGTTGTCAGTCGGTGCCCGCACGTCCTCCCAGCGGCCGGGCACGATGTGCTCGACGATCGCCCGCAGCGCCGCGCGCTTCTCCCGCGCGTCCGACACGACACGCGCCCGGCCCAGCAGCATCGCGGAGCGGTAGTTCGCCGAATGGTGCATCGCCGAGCGCGCCAGCACCAGCCCGTCGATCAGCGACACCGTCAAGCACGCCTGCCCGCCCGCCGCCAGCGCACGCAGCGTGCGGCTCCCGGCCGAGCCGTGGCAGTACACCACGTCGCCCGCGCGCGCGTGCAGCGTGGGGATCACGAACGGCTGGCCGTGCTCGTCCACGATCCCCAGGTGCGCGATCAACGCCTCATCCAGAATCGCCTCGATCAGCTCGCGCGCGTAGCTGCCGCGCTCGCGCTTGCGCCGCAGTCGCACGCGCTCGGAGGGGGGCGACGCCGCTTGCTCGGCAGCCTGCGATGGTGGCGGCACTGCGAACTCCTCTCTAAAAGACATTAATATTAAAATCTGTGATAGTACAGAGTAATGTCTGCCATGAAACAGTACCGGATGCAGGCTGCCAGTGCGGCGGAGCTCGTCAGCTGCATCGAGGCGGGGGTCGCCAGCGGCGCGCTCGCCCCCGGACAGCCGCTGCCCTCCGTGCGACGCCTCGCCCTGCAGGTCGGGCTCAGCCCCGTCACCGTCGCCGCCGCGCTCGCCGAGTTGCGCCGGCGCGGGGTCGTGCTCAGCGAGCCCAGGCGGGGCACCCGCATCGGCGCCGCCCCACCGATCGCCGCCGCGCGCGCGCCGCTGCCCGTGCCCGCCGGCGCGCGCGACCTCTCGCTCGGCAACCCCGACCCCGCGCTGCTCCCCGACCTCGCAGCCGCGCTCGCGCGCTGCCCGCAGCCCGTGCGGCTGTACGGCCAGGCGCCCGCGCTCGCCGAGCTGATAGAGCGCGCCCGCCTGCAGCTGCGCGCCGACGGCGTCCCCGGCGAGCACCTGTGCGTGCTCAGCGGCGCCATGGACGCCATCGAGCGCGTGCTGCACGCGCACCTGCGCCCCGGCGACCGCGTCGCCGTGGAGAACCCCGGCTACGCCGCGCTCTACCACCTGCTGCGCGCCCACTCGCTCGCGCTCGAGCCGGTCGCCGTCGATGACCGGGGGATGGCGCCCGAGGAGCTGCACGGCGCGCTGGCGCGTGGCGCGCGCGCAGTCGTCATCACGCCGCGCGGGCAGAACCCCACCGGCGCCGCCATCGACCGCCGGCGCGCACGCGAGCTGCGTGCGGTGCTCGACGCCTACCCCCGCGCGCTGCTGATCGAAGACGACCACCTCGGCGCGCTCGCCGGCGTGCCCCTGCACCCGCTTGTCGTCCACCGCGAACGCTGGGCCGCCACCCGCTCGGTCGCCAAGGCGCTCGGGCCCGACCTGCGCCTCGCCGTGCTCGCCGGCGACGCCGCCACCGTCGCACGCGTGCAAGGACGCCAACAGTGTGGGCCCGGCTGGGTCAGCCACATCCTGCAGTCGCTCGTGCTCGCCCTGTGGCGCGACGCCGACGTGCGGGCGCTCGTCGCCCGCGCCGGCGCCGCCTACGCGCAGCGCCGCCAGCACCTGCTCTCAGCACTGCACGCGCACTCCGTCGCCGCGCACGGCGCCTCCGGCCTGAACGTCTGGGTCCCCGTGCCCGACGAAGCCGGCGCCGTCGCCGCGCTGCTACAGCGCGGGTGGGTGCTCGCCCCCGGCGCGCCCTACCGCCTGCCCGGCTCCGCGCCCGGCGTGCGCGTCACCACCGCCACCCTCACCCAGGCAGAGGCCCGGAGGCTGGCCGGCGACATCGCCGACACCCTCGCCCCCAGCGCCCTCAGCCGCAGCGGATAGCGCCCCGTCGTGTCCTCCCAGCCCCCGCGCAAGCCACACGCGCCACAACGCGCCGACGCCGGCGTCGCGCCGGCGCGACGCTGCGCCTACGCCGTGCTGCGCCGCGTGTTCGACGACGGCGCCTACGCCGACCGCGCGTTCGCCGCCGCGGCCGCCGCGCTGAACGCGCGCGACCGCGCGCTCGCCATGCGCCTCGCCTACGGCGCCGTGCAACGCGCCGGCACCCTCGACCACCTCATCGGGGCGCTCGCCGAACGCCCCGCCGCCACGCTCGACGCGCCGCTGCTCGCCGCGCTGCGGCTCGGCGCCTACGAGCTGCTCTACACGCGCGGCGCCCCCCACTACGCGATCGTCGCCGACGCCGTCCAGCTCGCCAAGGCGCACGCGCGCGCCGGCCACGGCCTCGTCAACGCCGTGCTGCGCCGCGCCATCCGCGAAGGGCCCGACACGCTGCTCGCGGGCCTCGACGACCGCACGCCCGAGCACGCCGCCGTCAAGCACTCGCACCCGCTGTGGCTCGCCCAGCTGTGGTGGCAGGAGCTCGGCGCCGAGGACGCACGCGCGCTGATGGCCGCCGACAACCAGCCCTCCGAGGTCGCGCTGCGCGCCAACACGCTCGTGATGGACGCGCCCGCCCTCGCCCGGCAGCTGCCCGTGCGCACGCACCGCGACCCCGCCATCGCCGAGGCCGTCGTGCTCGAGGAGCCCTTCGACGCGCACAGCTCGCCGCTGTGGCAGCAGGGCGCCTTCCACGCCCAGTCGCGCGCCGCCATGCTCGTCGCCCACGCGCTCGACCCCCGCCCCGGCGAGCGCGTGCTCGACCTGTGCGCCGCACCCGGCGGCAAGAGCACCCACATCGCCGCGCTCATGCACGGCCACGGCGAAGTGCTCGCCGTCGAGCGCAACCCCGCACGCGCCGCCCGCCTCGCGCGCACCGCGCAGCGGCTGCACGCCGCCAACGTCCACGTGCGCATCGCCGACGCCGCAGCCTTCCCGCCGGGGGAGCGCCCGCAGGGGGAGCGCCCGCCGGGGGAGCGCCCGCCGGGGGAGCGCCCGCTGGCGGAGCGCCCGCAGGCAGTCGGCTTTGACCGCGTGCTCGTCGACCCGCCGTGCTCCGGGCTCGGCACGCTGCAGGCGCGCGCCGACCTGCGCTGGCGCGTCACGCCCCAGTCGCTCGCCGAGCTCGCCGGCGTGCAAGCAAGGATCCTTGCCGCCGGCGCCCGCGCCCTTCGTCCGGGCGGCGTGCTTGTCTACTCTACGTGCACGATCTCCACGATTGAGAATGAGCGCCTGATCGCCGCCTTCCTGGACTCCCACCCCGATTTCACCCTCGACGGGCCGGGCCGCCTGGAGGCGCACGGGTTGCACGGGTCCGGCGCGCTGCTCACGTTGCCGCACCGCCACCACACCGCCGGGTTCTTCGTCGCCCGCCTGCGCAGGAGCTGAACGTGGAGGGCGAACGCCACACCCCCGCGCGGGCCAACATCGACCTCGGGCCGCAGTGCCCGCACTGCGGCGAGCCGTGGCTGCGCCCCACCAACCTTCCCGGCCGCTACCGCTGCGTCTACTGCCTGCACCGTTTCGAGCTCACCTCCGTGTGCCCCAACTGCGGCGAGCACTCCACCATCGTCAGGATGTCCTCCACCGCCATCCTCAAGTGCAACGCCTGCGGGGACTCCATGCTCCAGGCCGTATGACGATGGTGCACGGTGGGCGGTGTGGGTAGATACTTCTCTGGCGTTTGCCGTATGACGATGGCGCACGGTGGGTGGCGTGGGTAGATACTTCTCTGGCGTTTGCCGTATGACGATGGCGCACGGTGGGCGGTGTGGGTAGATACTTCTCTGGCGTTTGCCGCATGACGATGGCGCACGCTCGCCGCGGGCGAACGCGAACGTGAGCGAAGCGGCACGCAGACTGCTGCGCGACGTGCGCGTGGCGCCGTCCATCCTGTCCGCCGACTTCGGCCGCCTGCGCGAGCAGGTGCGCGAAGTGCTCGACGCGGGCGCGCGCGTGATCCACGTGGATGTGATGGACGGGCATTTCGTGCCGCCCATCACCGTCGGCCCGCTGGTCGCCGGTTCGCTCGCAGACGTCGTGCACGAGGCGGGGGGGATGCTGGAGGCGCACCTGATGGTCGAGCGTCCCGAGCGCCACGTCCAGGAGTTCGTGCGCGCGGGGGTGGACTCGATCACCTTCCACGCCGAGGCCACGCCGCACGTCGCCTACGCCGCCAGCTTGATCCGCGAGAGCGGCGTCGGCGTCGGGGTGGCGATCAACCCCGCCACCGCCGTGGGCGCGCTCGCCGAGATCACCGACACGCTCGACCTCGCGCTGTGCATGACCGTCAACCCCGGCTGGGGCGGGCAGCCGTTCATCGCGCACTCGCTGGAGAAGCTCCCGCGCGTGCGCGCGCTCGCCGGCGACGGCGTGGCGGTGGAGGTCGACGGCGGCATCGAGCCGCACACCGCGCCCGCGTGCCTGGAGGCGGGCGCCAGCGTGTTCGTCGCCGGCTCCGCCATCTTCACCAGCGCAAACCCCGGCGAGGCCTACCGGGCGCTCGCCACGTCCGTCGGCGCGGCATGAGCGCGCACGTCGCATGAGCGCGCTCGTCGTATGAGTGAGCAGATCCAGGACGCGCTCGAACGCGAGGCCGAGGCGCTCGCCTCGCTCGCCCGCGAGCTCGCGGGCGAAACCGAGGCCAACCGGCGGCTCCCCGAGGAGCTCGTCGGCAGGCTGCGCGCCGGCGGCCTGCTGCGCGCCGGCGCACCCGGCGCCGTCGGCGCGCCCGAGGCGCCGCCGGCGGTCACGCTGCGATCCGCCGAGGCGCTCGCCCGCGGCGACGCCTCCGCCGGATGGTGCGTGTCGATCGCTGCCACCAGCAGCCTGCTCGCCGGCTGGCTGCCGGCGGAGGGCCTGGCCGAGACGTTCGCCGACCCGAACACGGTCGCCGCCGGGATCTTCACCCCCCGCGGGCGCGCCCGCGCGGTGGACGGCGGCTACCGCGTGTCCGGGCGCTGGGCGTACTGCAGCGGGATCAGGCACTCCGACTACCTGTTCGCCGGCTGCATCGTCGAGCCCGACGGCGCGGGGGAGCCGACGATGCGCACGCTCGGCATGCCCACCAGCGAGCTGGAGATCCTCGACACCTGGCACACCAGCGGCCTGCGCGGCACCGGCAGCCACGACGCCGTCGCCGAGGACCTGTTCGTGCCCGCCAGCCGCACCCTGTCGCTGCTCGAGGCGCCCACCTCTGAGGCCGCGCTCTACAGGTTCCCGGTCTTCGCCTTCTTCGCGCTGTCGATCGCCGCCGCCGCGCTCGGCAACGCCCGCGGCGCGATCGACGACTTCAGCGAGCTCGCCAAGGTCAAGGTCGGGCAGGGTTCCAGCCGCACGCTCGCCCAGCGCGCCGCCACCTGGAGCGCCGTCGCCCAGGCCGAGGCCGCCCTGCGGGCAGCGCGCGCGTTCTACTACCAGGCGATCGACGCGGCGTGGCAGGCCGCACAGTCCTCGGCATCCTCCCCGCAGGGGGAGCCCGTGTCGGTGGAGCTGCGCACCGGCCTGCGCCTCGCGGCCACGCACGCCGTGCGCACGGCGGCGGACGTCGCACGCGACATGTACGACCTTGGCGGCGGCTCGGCGATCTACGCGGACTCCCCGCTGCAGCGGCGCTTTCGCGACGCGCACACCGCCACCGCGCACTTCCAGGTCAACCCCACCACGTGGGAGCTCACCGGGCGGGTCCTGCTCGGGCAGCCGACCGAGACGTTGATGCTGTGAGCGCTGCATGAGCAGACGCGGCCTGTGCGCGCTTGGGCTCGTGCTCGCGGGGGCGATCGCCACAGGCGCGGCGTCCCCGCGTCAGGCACGCGCGGATGGCGATCCTGCCAGCGACGTGCTCGTCGGCCAGGCGTTCTTCGTACCTGTGGACGCAGGCTTCAGCGACGCCCAGCGGTCCAGGCTCGCGACGCTCCTGAGCAGCGCCGAACGGGCTCACCACCCAATTCGTGTCGCGATCATCCCGAGCGCCTTCGACCTGGGCGCGATCACCGAATTGTGGTTGAAGCCGGCAGCCTACGCGCCGTTCCTCGGCATCGAGCTCTCGCTCGTGTACAACGGCCCGCTGCTGGTGGTCATGCCCGATGGGTTCGGCTTCTACTGGGCCGGGCACGACACGGCTGCAGCGGATCGCCTGCTGGCCAAGATCCATGTCGGATCGGGCGGCGAAGGCCTACTCGACACCGTGCAGACGGCCGTCCGCGAGCTCGCGTCCGGCTCCGGCGCGAGCACCACGCCAGCCGCCAGGGCGAGCGGCGGCAGCGACCTGCTCGAAGTGCTCGTGGCGGTGGCCATCGCCGCGCTCGTGGCGTTCGTCGCCGTGGCCATCGGCAGGCGGCGGGGCGGCGGCGAGGCGACACGGGCGGGTAGGCGTTTCCCGGTCAGCCCGGGCGCCGTGCGCGCATGGCTGGGATGGGCCGTCCCGCTGGTCGCGATTGCGGTGGCCGGCGTGGTGATCGTGCGGGCGCTCGCACCGAAGTCACGCCCGCGAGCACACCCCTCCGCCGATCGCCTGGAAAACCCACCATCGATCTTCCCGGCCGATCGCACGCGGGCGCCGGACTTCCTGCTGCGAGATCAGCACGACCGGCCGGTCTCGCTCGGCGCCTACCGGGGGCACTGGGTGCTGCTGACGTTCGTCGACCCGCTCGCGGGCACCCGCGACGGACCCACGGCGAAGGTGCTCGCCGCAGCCGAGCGCGCCCTGCCGCCCTCGAAGCGACCGGAGATACTCGCGGTCAGCGCCGACGTGTACGGCGATGCGCCGGCAACCCTGAGCGGAGACCTCACGAGCTGGCACCTGCCGCCACAGTGGCGCTGGGCGGTGGGGCCCCCGGCGCAGCTGGCGGCGGTGTGGGACAGCTATTTCGCGGAGGTGCACGTGACCACCAGGACGGTCGCCGGAGTCGCGGTGCGGTCGGTCGTGCACTCGAAGATGGCCTACCTGATCGATCCGAAGGGCTATGAGCGCATGCTCTTCGGCTGGCCGTACAGCACCAGGGAGCTCGAGGTCAACCTGCGGCGCCTCGAGGGCGTCTAGGTGCGAGGACGGGCGGGCTCGACAGCCCTCTCCCTGCCGGCCGGGCGAGCCCGTCGCTCCACACTCGCGGCGGCGATCGTCCTTTCAGCGCTCGTGTCCGGGTGCGCCGCCGGCGCGTCTCCCAGCGCGAGAGTGCCCAGCGCGCTGCTGCGCGAGGCCCGCCCGATCGGTGCGGGCGCGCGCTTTCGTCCACCCGCGATCGGGCCGACGGCAGGTCGTTGCACGCCCACCCTCGGAGTCCGTAGCGAGGTGCACGTGGAGTTGTTCGCCGCCGACCGCGTGGTGATCGTGGCGGCGGGAATCGGCGCCGCTCGCCCCAGGGCACTGGCCGATGGCCGCCTGACCCACGCGCGCTGCTATGGCGACGTCGTGACGCTCGAACCCACCGGAGTCGTGCTCGTTCGCCCGCGCGCGCACCTGCGGCTCGCCGCGCTGTTCCGCGCCTGGGGCCAGCCACTGTCCCCGTCTCGCGTGGCGTCCTTCCGCGCGGGACGCGGCGCACAGGTGAGCGCATACGTAGACGGCAGACGCTGGGTCGGCGCTCCGGGGAGCGTGCCGCTGCGAGCCGGTGAGGAGATCGTGTTGGAGGTGGGACAGTACGTGCCACCCCACCGCTCCTACGTCTTTGCCCCGACACAGCCGCCCGACTCCTGAGATGGGCTCCTCGACGAGCGCCTCGCGGAGCCGGCGTGGGATTGCGTGTCAGCTCAGTGCGGCCTGCGCGCCCGGCAGCGACGGGAAGGAGCGCTGCGCCCTCGCGGGCAGGATGTAGTTGGCGCGCCTGAGGACGAACATGAAGGCGTTTATGCCGTTGTTGACGGTGTCGGTGATGGCGGGGTTCTCGAGCTGGGCGGAGGTCGCGTTCATCGCTTCGCGCGTCTTGACGAAGTCCTCGATCGTGCGCTGGACGGAGACGAAGTGAAGCCCCGCCTGCCCGCCATCGACGGTGTTGAAGTCGCGGCGCAGGATCAGCGGGCTGCCATCACGACGAGCCTGCGCCGAGGTCTGCGCGTGGCCGACCACCCCGTAGCGATTGATCGCCTGCCCGAGCAGCGAGGGATCGCCCGCGGCGTCGGTGGTGAAGTGTTCGACCTGCTGCGGTGTGACCTGCGGCGCATACATGAGCGCCACGCGTTCGCGCTGGTCGAGCTGTCCGTACCAGCTGTCCAGACGCAGACGCATGTAGCTGACCTGCATCGTCGTCCCGTTCGCAAACGCTCCCGCGGGGATCGTCACCCGATCCTCACTGGCCTGGTTCTTGCGCAGGCTCGACTTGAAGCCCATGAACAACGGCGAGCGCCTCGGGACCGGGTGGCCTGCGGGGATGCCGCCGACGTCCTGATGCGCTGCCGGCAACCCCGCGCCGACGAACCCCGTGCGCGTCTCGCGCCAGCGCAGCACCGAGCTCACGTCGAGCGGCCCGTCGGCGCCGGGAAGCCGGTCGCCGCCCCGTAGCGCGACCTCGACGCCGGCCAGGCGCTGCTCGTCGTCGCAAGCGAGGTGCAGGCACAGGTCATAGTCGTCGATGGCGGGCAGCTCGAACAGCGACAGCGCCTTCGCCGGCGGGATCGGGGAGGCGGTCCTCAGCGAGCGTTCGAAATAGCCCGGCCCCCAGCCGACGGTGAACAGCAGCCCGGCGGGACCCCAGCTGAAGGTCCGCTCGAGCGTGCGCAGGGCGGCCTCGAGCACTCGCGCATGGCCAGGCGTCGGATCGGCGCGAACGTCGAAGAACAGCAGCCTGTCGTAGCGGGGCGGGATCGAGTTGCCGTACACGTCACGAGCCAGGGTGCTCGTCCACGCGTGCTGGCGTGCGGGCAACCCGGCCGGCTGGGCGCCGAGTGTGACGGCCGGCAGGGCATTCGAGCTGCCCAGCACGCGATCGAGTCCTGCCGCGACGGCTGCGCCTCCGGCCACGAGCGCCCCCGCGCGAATCAGCAGGCGCCTGCGCGTCAGCGTCGCCATCTGCTCAAACGAGTCTCGCGCTCAGGAGCTCGGCTTCCACGGGAAGGTGAAGGTGACGCGATGCGGCTTTAGCCACACGTCCGCATATTCGACGTGGCGTGCCGAGACGGGCGGGCTGATCAGCAGGCTGAGCTGGTAGGTGCCCGCGCCGGGGAGGACGACGTCGTTGCCGTAGTGCGGGCCCATGTAGCGGGAGATCATCGGCCACTGGCGCTCGTCGAAGACGACCTTCCCATCCTTCGTGATCGTCGCCCACACGCCCGCATAGGGGATCGGCACGTCCGTGTAGGCGTCATTGAGCATCACCATCAGATGCAGGCTCGAGCTCGCGCCCGGCGGCTTGACCATTTTCTCCGTCGAGCCGTCATAGACGACGAAGGGGACTGCGGTCATGGCCTGCGCGGTGATCTTCATGCCCTGCCACGTGGCCGTTCCGAGCACCTGCATGGGAACCGGTTTGATGCCCCCTGGCGATGTGCCGCCAGCGCTCGCGGCGCCGCCGGAGGCCGAACCGGCGCCGGAGGCTGAGGACATGTCCATGCCGCCCGTGCTCATCGACGCGCTGGCAGCGCCCGCCGAGCTCGAGCTGCCGGTCGCCGACGCGTGCTTGTCTGCGGCCGCGCAGCCGCTGACGAGCAGGGCCACCAGCGCCAGCGCGACCGGTCGCGTCGCTCGCTTGGCGGCGGTGCTCATCGCGCGAGCGCCGATCGCTGCAGGCCAGGTGCCTGAGAGCCGCCAAGCTCGCCCGCGGGGGATCGTCGCGCAGGTAGCACCGTGTACAGCGCGCACGCCAGCAGGACGAACGGCAGGCCTGCGTTGGGGTCGGTCGCACCACCTTCGAAGATGCCGCCAAATCCCTGGCCGAGCACCCAGTAGGCGAGGTTCAACGCGATCGCGAGCGCGAGGAACTGCCGCGGCCGCCAGTCGATCGCAACCGCGATCCCCACTGTCACCGACAGGGCGGCGAGCACGAGCGCGATCGGAAGGCCGTTGCCGCCCGCCGCCTTGGCGACCCAGTCCTGCACGCTGCTCAACCAGCTCATGCCCGACGGCGCGGCGGTGATCGCTTCGCTCGTGGCGTGGGCGCTGCTGTTGGGGCCAAGCAGCCACAGCCACGTCATCACCAGCCACAGAGCCGCCCACATGGTCTTTGCGCCGCGCACGCCGAGCAGCCCGCCAGGACGGTCGTTGGGCCACACGAGCAGGGCGGTCAGGGCGTACAGGAGCACCGCGCCAGGGGCCCCGGTCAGGGGGTTGGCCATGTTCATGAACATCATCCCGAACCCCTCTCCGAACCACCACACGACCAGCGCCCACACGAGCGATCCCGCAAGCGCCGCCTTGACGGTCGGGCGGTAGAGCATCCCCAGCCCGATCAGGACCTGCGTCAGCCCGAACAGGGTGTTCCAGAAGGCGAGGTTGTGCTGAGCCAGGTGCGCCCCCCAGTCGATGCTGCTCGAGAGCCAGCCGGGCTGGCCTGCGGCGTTCCCGGTGAGCATCGCGATGAAGCCGTGCGAGTACATGAACGACTGGAACTGGAGCCCGCCGTCGAGCAGCCAGATGGCGCCCAGGGCGCTCTGCACCGCCCTGCGTCGATCGGCGGCGAAGTACCACCGAAGGCGCCCAGAAACCTCGCCTGCGTCGGCTGCGCCCACGCTGGCCGAGCCGACGCGCACGCTATTGGTGCCCATCGCTCAGCCCCCCTTCCCCCCAAGAGCTCATGCCGAGAGCGTACTCGCCCACATGCGCGCGCACAAGCGGTGGGACGATGGGAGCAGGGGCGCGATCTTGCAGGCTCGTGCGAATCGTGTAATCTTCATCGCCTTAAGCAACAGCACAAGGATGCTTACTCAACAGGGGGGATGTAGACAGATGCGACTGGCTCATGTCGTGCGCGTGCTGCGCGGCTCGTCGATCGGGAAGATCGGCAAGCTGCGGAGCGTTCTTTGGATTGCGGCCCTCTGCGCCGCCACAGCAGCGATCGTGGTGGTCGCACTACCGGCCTCCGGCGCCTCCACGAGCAACCCCAAAACGGCGCTGCTCGACGGCGCGTCGGTCACGACCGACGACGGCATCCTCAACGGCGGCGGCGAACCCATCAGCCTGGAGCAATATGCGGCCGAACAGGACGGCTACACCGTCACCGTCGTGGACGGCTCGGAATGGGAAGCCATGAGCGCGGCGGAATTCGCCAAATACCAGCTGCTGATCGTCGGCGATCCGATCTGCAGTGCCACAGCGATCTCAGCGATCCAATCCGCGGCCACGTGGGCACCCGTGGTGATGGGCACGTCCGGCCTCAACCCCCTCGTTGGCAACCGTGCCGTGGTCGGCACCGATCCGGAGTACCACTACCTCAACGGCGAGGGCCACGCACAACCGGAAAGCGCGACGGAACCGACGACCGCCGGAGCGGAGCACCTCGAGCAGGACGCCATCGGCTACGCCGGAGGCGTCTCCGGAGCAACCGGTGTCTACTTCGACACAAGCTGCTACGACCCCAACCCCACGCCCGAAGGCTCCGCTCCCACCGAAAACGGCGACCTCAGCGTCCTCGAACGACTCACGGACGCGCCCGCCGGAGAATGGACGGAGAGCGACGACGTTCCCTGCGGCGGAGAAGTCGCGCAGATCGCTGAAAACCCAACCTTCGACTCCGGGCCGACAAAGCTCACAGACGAAAACATCCAGGGATGGGAGTGCTCGACGCACGTCGCCTTCACGCATTTCCCGGTCGACTGGAATGCACTCGCCGTGACCAGGGAAACGGAACACCTGCCGACGTGCGGGATAGATCCCGACACCAAGGAAGAAGTCTGCGGCGAGGCCTACGTGCTCGTCGCGGGCGAGGGCATCGTGGCCGAAGCGCCGAACCTCTCGCTTGAACCCAAGACGGGCAGCGACCCGGCCGGCGGCACACACACCGTCACCGCAACAGTGGTCAAAGAAGCCAAGGCCGTGCCGGGCACGGTCGTCAGCTTCCTCGTCACCGGTACGAATGCTGGTGTGAGCGGGACTTGCACGACGAGCTCCGGCGCGCCTGACCCGACATGCGAAACCGATGCAAGCGGGAGCGTGCGCTTCACCTACAGCGACGGCAACGGCGCCGGCTCGGACACGATCAACGCGAACGTCTCACTGGAAGGCAAAGCGCAGCACGCGACCGCGACCGAGGAATGGACGCCTGCGCCTGAAACGGAAACGGCCCCCACGGAAACGACAACCACGACTCCGACTCAGACGACAACCACGACTTCGACTCAGACGACGAGCACGACTTCGACTCAGACGACGCCGACGACAACGACCTCGGCCTCTACTCCGCCGCCAGTCGCCAAAAGCGCCGTCCTCGGGTTCGGGGAAGCACACCTGGCATCCTCGCGTGCGTGCGTCGCGAGCAGCGGCTATCTGGCCTCGGTGAGCGGGAAAGACGTCGCCTCGGTGACGTTCACGCTCGACGGTCACAAGCTCGAGACGCTGACCAAAGCCAATGCACACGGGGCGTACGCGTTGCGCATCGCGGTCAAGGCTGGCAAGGTCGAGCATCTCTCGATCCATGTGGCGTTCACTGCGGCGACTAGCAACCGCAGTGAGACGATCACGAAGACACTGGCGCGATGTGCTGTTGCCCACCCGGTGAAAACCCCGACATTCACCGGCTGAGCGGGCTTGAAGGGAGCGCCGGTGCGCAGGGTTGCCGCTGCCAGGCAGCGGCAACCCGCCGGCAGGTGGCGTAGGCAGCGCGATGGGGCGCCTACGTTTGACGCTGGCCCTTGGAGCTGCGCTCGCAGCGCTCGGCGCCGGCAGTGAGCTCGTCGTGAGCAGTGCGGCGGCAGCGACGGCCGGGGGCGCGCCGGCTCCGGGCGAAGCCGGCCAGGCGCCCGCCCCGGCCGTGACCGCTCCGGGCGGGCCTACTCCCTCCACGGCCGCCAGTCCTGCCGTCGAGCCACTGTCCAACGAAACGACGCTTACCAGCTGGGCGCATCCGGAAGCGCGAGAATGGATCCGTGCGCGCCCGCAACCGAACGGGCGCCGCGTGGCAAGGATCAGCCTGTTCACCCCAGACGGCTTTCCCGAGGTGTACGTGCTGCTCGCCAGCTATGTGGACGGCGATGGCCGCACGTGGATCGAAGTCCGCATCCCAGGGCGCCCCAACGGACGTACCGGCTGGCTGCCGCGCGAAGACCTCGGCGCCTTTCACCAGACGCGCTGGCGGATCGTGGTCAACCGCGAGGAGCGCCACATGACCGTCTACTACGCCGGACGCGTGCTGCGGGTCTTCCCGGTGGGCGTCGGCAAGCCGAGCACGCCGACACCCGCCGGGCACTTCTGGATAGACGAGCGCTTCAAGCTCAGCAACCCGAGCAACCCCTACTGGCCCTACGCGCTCGGCACCTCCGATTACTCGACGCTGCCCGACTGGCCCGGCGAAGGCGTCGTGGGCATCCACGGCCCCTACGGCGAACCCCAGAAGATCCCAGGCGACCCCTCGCACGGCTGCATCCGCATGCTCGCCCCGGACATCGCCTGGCTGGGGCCACGAGTGACGCTGGGCACGCCCGTAGACGTCATCTGAGGCACCGCTCGCTGCGGGCGTGAAGGATGCGACAACCCTTGATCGGCCGGGGTCGGACGAGCGCGATCGGGCGCGGCCCGCAGCGGGGCGCTACGCCCTCGCGGGGGGCACGCTGTCGCGCCCACCGCGACGGTAGAGCCCCGTAAGCAGCGTCGCCAGCAGCGCGGTCGCGCCCGCGTACCCGATCTCCGCACGCAGCAGCTGTTCGCCGATCAGCGGCGTGAGCATCCACGCCACGAACACGGCCGCCGCCGTCAGCCAGCACAGCGCCGCCGCCCGCGCGCGGTCGCGGGCGAGCGCCGCCTGGTTGAGCGCGCCCGAGGTCAGGTGCAGGCCCATGCCCACGCCGATCAGCGCCAGGCCGAAGCGGTTGTACGTGAACGTCTGGCCGAAGAACACGTCCTTCAGCGCGAACGGGCCGAGCGCCAAAAGGCCCAACGTGACCAGCACGGCGAAACCCGCGATCGCCTGCACCGTCAGGCGGATCGCGCGCGCAAAGCTGTCGTGTCCCGCCGTCGCCTCCAAGCCCGTCAGGTGCGGCAGCAGCGACGTCTGGATCGCCTGGAACAGCTGCAGCGGCGCGCGGGCGATCAGCAGCACGTTGAACACGATCCCCGCCAGCGTCCGCGAGGAGGAGGTCGCGTCGACCGTCAACACCGCCGCGTTCAGCAGCGTCTGCTCAGAGAGCATGATGCTCGACACCCAGCCCGCGAAGCCGCCGCCGCGGCGCAGCGACAGCTCCTCGTCAGCGCGCGCCTCGTGGACTGCCGGGGTCGGCTCCCCGCCCGCCCCCGCGCGCGCCGCGCGCGCCGCCCCCGCGAGTGCCGCATCCGCTTCGTCGACCTCCTCGACAGTGATCCCGGCGTCCGCCGGACCGCCCGCCGAGCCGGCGAGCGCGGCCTCCATCGGTGCGCTCACCACCGTGCGTTCGCGCCGTGTGCGCGCGAACGCCGCCGGCACCACCACCAGCGAGACCAGCGGCGCGGCCGCGATTCCCAGGGCCACCGCCGTCTGCCCGCTGGCGATCCCCACGGCCACGGCAATCGCGAAGCAGATCCGCGAGCTGGACTCCATCAACACCAGCCCCCCGAACAGGCCGAAACGCTGGTGCCCCGCCAGCCAGCCGCGCGCGAAATAGCTAGCTGCGTACGCCAGCGTGCCCACCACCAGCACGTCGTACAGCGCGTGCTGGCCTTCGAACACGTGGTGCACGAGCTCGCCGTGCAACGCCAGCGCCACCGCCAGGAACGTCAGCGCGAAGCTCGCCTGGATCAGCATCGGCACGCGCAGCGTGTGCGCCTCGCGCCCGCGTGCGCGCTGCCCGGCGATCGTGCGCGAAAGCAGCTGTTCGATCGGCCGGTAGATCACCGAGATGATCACGAACATCACCGACCACAACAGGTCCAGCAGCTTGGCCGAGCTTTCGCCCAGCACGTGGCTGGCGATCGAGAAGTACGCGAACGTCAGCAGGCCCGTCGAGGCGATCCCGAGCGACAGGATGCGCGCGCCCGCGCCGTATGAGCGGCTGCCGGCAAGCTCTCGCCGCCCGTCGGGACCGCTCGCGTGCGCGCTCGCGTCGGGCGGGCGGGCACTTGAGGCGTCAGAGGCGGACAAGCACCATCGTCCAGGGGAACGGCGAGCGGAGCTCCGCCACCTGACCGTGGCGTGCCAGCAGCTGCACGAATGAGCGCCTGGACCAGTGGTTGAGGTGCCCAGGGGTGTTGCCCAGCGCCGACAGGTATGCCCCACGCGCCATGTTCAGCATCCGCCACAGCGGCTCCCGCGGCACCGACACGAGCAGGTGGCGCTGCGCGCAGCGGGCCATCTCCGCGAGCGTGTGCTCGGGATCGGGCAGGTGCTCGAGCACCTCGATCGCGCTCGCCAGCTCGAACTCGTGCTCCGCGAACGGCAGGTTCGCGGCCTCCATCACGCGATATTCCAGGTTGGGCGCCCGATGCTCGGCCCAGCCCGCCTGGATCGACTCCTCCTCCAGGTCGATCCCCACCACGCGCGCCTCGCCCAGGCGCTGTGCCCAACGCTGGGCGAGCACGCCCTCGCCGCAGCCAACGTCGAGGATCGAACGCGGCGCCGCCAGCCCCAGCAGCGCGTCGAGGTCGCGCTCGAAGCCGGCCATCAGGCGGCGCACGAGCGGGTTGGCGGAGCCGTACTTGTCGTAGGTGTTGCCGGTGACGACCCCCTGCTCGGAGACCGTTACGCCGCTCACAAGCGCACCGTCTCGCGCTCCGCCGACGCCGCGTCACCGGCCCGCCGGTCCGCGAGCGGGCCGCTCGCACGCGCCTTCGCGTCAGCCGGCGCGCCGCCCGCGCGCTCCGGCCCGCCCGCCTCGTAGTGCGAAGGCGCGACGCCCAGCTGCAGCTCGATGCGCCGCACCCGCTCGTAGGTCCGCTGCGTCATCACCCGCTGCGCGGCCAGCAGGTCGCCGATCACGCCCAACGCCCACAGCACCACCGCGGCGATGAACAGCACCGCGCCGAGGATCAACGACTGCACATGGCCCTTGCCGCCGCCTTCCGCGTAAGCGACCGCAAAGCGGATCCACACGCCGAGCGCCGCCAGGCCGATCACCAGCGCGAGGCTCCAGAACACCCGCAGCGGCTCGTACTGCGCGTAGATGCGGAAGATCGACACCGCGTTGCGCCGCACGTACGCGCTCATCGACGGGAACAGGCGCGACTCGCGCGTCTGCGGGTTCGTGCGGACCGGCACGTGGTCGATCGCCACCAGCATCTTGCCCGCCTGGATGATCGTCTCGAGCGTGTACGTGAACTTCGAGACCACCATGATCTGCATGGCCGCCTCGCGGTTGTACGCGCGAAAGCCCGAGGTCGTGTCCGGCACGCTCGTCGCCGAGGCCTGGCGCACCACCCACGAGCCCAGCCGCTGCAGCGTCTTCTTCAGCGGCGAGAAGTGTGCGATCTCGCTCACCTCGCGGTCGCCCACCACCATGTCCGCACGCCCCTCCACGATCGGGCGCACCAGGCGGGCGACGTCCGGGCCGTAGTACTGGTTGTCGGCGTCCGTGTTCACGATCACGTCCGCGCCGAGCTTCAGCGCCGTGTCGATGCCCGCCTGAAAGCCGGCCGCCAAGCCCTTGTTGTTGGTCAGGCGCACGAGATGGTCGACGCCGTGCGCGCGCGCCACCTCGACCGTGGCGTCCGTCGAGCCGTCGTCGATCACCAGCCACTGCACCTCGTCGAACCCCGCGACCTCGCGCGGCAACTCCGCGAGCGTCTGCGGCAGCTGCTCAGCCTCGTTGAAGCAGGGGATCTGGATGATGAGCTTCATGTACGCGATTGCCTAGACTGGCCTTCCCGCAGTATCCCAAAGCGTGGTCACGGTCTTGGCGCCAAGCGCATCGCCGGCGCATATGCTGGTTTGCCCAGACCAAGGCTAGATGGAAAGCGCGATGCTCACCCGGCGCATGCCGGGCTCGACCCGGCTGGCGCGCCTGCGCGCCGCTCCAGCCAGCACCTGGGCGCTGATCGGCCTCGTGGCGATGAGCGTGGCCGCGCTGGTCGGCTACCTCGCCTTCCCCACGTACCCCACCTACGACTCGTTCTACGCGCTGTTGTGGGGGCGCAACCTGCTGCACGGGCACCTGCCCGACTTCCGCGTGTACCGCGGGCCGACCGAGCACCCGCTGGCGATCGCCTTCGGCATGCTGTGCGCGCTGTTCGGCCAGGGCGGCGCGCGGCTGATGGTGCTCGGCTCGATCGCGTCGTTCGTCGCTGCCGTCGCCGGCATGTACCGGCTCGGGCGCCTGGCGTTCGGCCCGCTCGTCGGGCTGGTCGCGGCGCTGTTGCTGCTCAGCCGCTTCTTCATCGAGAACCTCGCCGCGCAGGGGTACCTGGACATCTCCTACGTGGCGCTCGTCGTGTGGGCGGTCGTGTTCGAGCTCGAACGCCCGCGCCGCGGCTGGCCGGTGTTCCTCGCGCTCGCCGCCGCCGGGCTGCTGCGCCCGGACGCGTGGGTGCTGAGCGGCGCCTACTGGCTGTGGTGCTCGTGGCGCGCCAAGAACGCCACCCGCGCCAAGTACCTCGCGCTCGCCGCGCTCGCGCCGCTCGTGTGGTGCGCCACCGACTGGGTCGTCACCGGCAACCCGCTGTACTCGCTGAACTCCACCGCCGGGCTCGCCTCCGAACTCGAACGCACGCAGGGCTTCGGCAGCGTGCTCGGCTCGGTGTGGAGCTACGGCGTGCGCATCGACCACCTGCCGGTGCTGCTCGGCGGCATCGTCGGCATCGGCCTGGCGGTGCTGATGACGCCGCGACGCGCGCTCATCCCGCTCGCCACCTTCGTGCTGGCGCTCGGCGTGTACGTCGCCGAGGGTGCGGTCGGGGCGTCGGTGGTCGATCGCTACCTGCTGGGCGCCGCCACCGCGCTGTTGCCGTTCACCGCCGTCACCGTCGGCGGGTGGGCGATGCTCGAACGCGGCAGCTGGGTGCGCAGGGTGTGGATCGTCGCGGCCGTCGGGCTCGTCGCATACGGGGCGCTGTCGGCCGCCAGCGCGATCAGCCTCTCCGGGCTGCGCACCACCCTCGCCGAGCACGAGGACTTCCACAAGGAACTCGCCGTCGCGCTGCACAGCCCGAGCGTGCAGCGCGAACTGCGCCGCTGTCCGCTGCTCTCGCTGCCCGACAACAAGCTGATCCCCGACGCCCGCTGG
This sequence comes from Solirubrobacteraceae bacterium, assembly GCA_035504435.1. Classification (GTDB taxonomy): domain Bacteria; phylum Actinomycetota; class Thermoleophilia; order Solirubrobacterales; family Solirubrobacteraceae; genus Palsa-744. The sequence goes on along the minus strand of DATJRV010000083.1, from coordinate 149,162 downwards.
ATCCTCGACAGCGTCAACCAGAAGGACATCGTCGCCCGCAGCGAGGCGCGCGCCGACGCCGAACACGGCGACCCCGCGCTCGAGCAGCGCATCCACGCGGGCAGCGTCGCCGTGTATCCCCTCGGCAGCGCGATCTTCGTCGACGCGATCGTCGACCCCGGCGACGACCCGCGCGACCAGATCCCGCTCACGGGCTTCCGGCGCATATACACCAACCGTTTCTACGGCGTGTATGGCAACTGCTGAGGGCGCGCCGGTCGCGCAGCAGCGGGCGAGCAAGCGCGAGTCGAGTCGTCGCTGGGCGTGGCTCGCGCTGGCCGTCGTGCTCGGCGGCGGCCTTGTGCTGCGGCTGTGGGGGGTGCGCCAGGGGCTGCCGTACGCGTACAACGTCGACGAGGCCGACCACTTCGTGCCGCACGCCATCGCGATGTTCGAGCGCGGCACGCTCAACCCCGAATACTTCGCCAACCCGCCGGCGTTCACGTACCTGCTGCACGTGCTGTATGCAGTCTGGTACGGCGGTGCACAGGGCGCGGTGCGGGCCTACCAGCTGCACCCCCAAGCCGTGTACACGCTCGCGCGCGTCACCGCCGCGGTGCTCGGGACGGTCGCCCTGTGGCTGTTGTATCTCGTCGGTGCACGGCTGTGGAACCGCGCCGTCGGCCTGCTCGCGGCGGCGATCCAGGCGGTCGCGTTCCTGCCCGTCTTCTACGCGCACCTGGCGCTCAACGACGCCCCCACGCTCGCGCCCGCCACGCTGTCGCTGCTCGGCAGCGCCGGCGTGCTGAGGAAAGGGCGCCGGCGCGACTACCTGCTCGCCGGCGTGGGGCTAGGGCTCGCGTGCGCCAGCAAGTACACCGCCGGGATCGTGCTCCTGCCGCTGCTCGCAGCCGCCGGAGCGCGCCTGCACAAAGGCGACCGGCGGATGCTCACCGGGCTGCTGCTCGGGGGTACGGGCGCGCTGCTCGCGTTCCTCCTCGCGAACCCCTACGCGCTGCTCGACTACAGCCGCTTTCACGCCGAACTGGCGCACCAGTCGACGCTGTCGGCGGAAGCCCAGGGCAAGCTCGGCGCGCCCAAAGAGGGCGGGCTGATCTACTACCTGTGGTCGTTCACATGGGGGCTCGGCTGGGTGCCATCGCTGGCGGCGCTAGGCGGCGCGATCGCCGTGTGGCGCCACGAGCGGCGCCTGGGTTGGATGCTCGTGCCGGCGGCGGTGCTGTTCCTGGCGTTCATGGGCACCGAGGGCCGCTATTTTGGGCGCTGGCTGCTGCCGATCTTCCCGATCGCGTGCCTGCTCGGCGCGTTCTTCGTGTGGCAGCTTGCGCTGTGCGCGAGGCGGCTGCTGCACGGCAGGCGCATCGCGTGGGGCGCGCTCGCCGGCGTGCTGGTGGCCGCGCTGCTCGCCCAGGGCCTCGTCTACAGCGTGCACTCCGGCCTCGTGCTCTCGCGCGCGGACACCCGCAACCTGGCGCGCGCGTGGATGCTCGCGCACATACCGGTCGGCGCGAAGATCGTGGCCGAGCCGGTGGAGCCCGAGGAATGGGCGAACGAAGTGAGAGCGGGCACCGCCACGAGCACCAACCCGCCGCGCTGGGAGCTGTATCCCGCGCTGTACCGGCGCATCCTGCCCGACGGCAGGATCGCGCCCGCATACATCAAGCCGGAAGTCGGCCTCGAGGACTACGAGACGACCCTGTACCCGCAGCTGATCGACTTCTACGAGCAGCAGGGGTTCTGCTGGGTCATCACCGGCTCGACCGAGGCCGGGCGTGCCTTCGCAGGCCCGCGCATGGTGCCGCAGGCGATCGCCTACTACCGGGCGCTGTCCCGCCAGGGCGAGGTCGTCTACCGCGCCTCCCCGTACGCCGGCGGGCACGACGGGCGGGAAGCGGTGGCTTTCAACTTCGACTGGAGCTTCGACTACTACCCGCTCGCCTACACCCGGCCGGGGCCGCTGATGACGATCTACCGGCTGCATGGCGGGGGCTGCGCGAATGCACGCTGAGCCGCCCCACGCTCTGTGACCGACGCAGGCTTGCGCCCGCGCGGGCTCAGCAGCCCTGCGTCGTGTGGCCCGCGCGGGCTTGTGCCCGCGCGGGAGTTATCCTGGGGTCGGGCCATGCCGAGCTGCACCGCGACCGACAAGCTGCACCTCGCGCGGGCGATCGAGCTGGCACGCAACGGCGCCGGCGCCGTGAAGCCGAACCCGGTGGTCGGCGCGGTGATCGCGCGCGACGGCGAGGTGCTGGGCGAGGGCTGGCACCAGGAATACGGTGGCGCGCACGCCGAGGTCAACGCGATCGAGGCGTGCGGCATGGCCGACCTCACCGGCGCGACGCTGTACGTGTCGCTGGAGCCGTGCTGCCACGAGGGCAAGACGCCGCCGTGCACCGACGCGATCCTGCAGGCGGGGATCGAACGCGTGGTCGTCGCCTCCGACGACCCCACCGAGAAGGCCGCCGGGCGCGGCCTGGGCATCCTGCGCGACGAGGGCGTCGAGGTGGTGCTCGCCGACGGCGAGCTCGCCGCCGGCGCGCGGCTGCTCAACCAGGCGTTTCGCAAGCACGCGCGGGTGGGGCGCCCGTGGGTGCTGTTCAAGTCGGCGATGACGCTCGACGGCAAGGTCGCCACGCGCACCGGCGACTCGAAGTGGATCAGCGGCGAGCAGAGTCGCGACCTCGCGCATCGCTGGCGCGCGTCGGTCGACGCCGTCGTCGTCGGCATCGGCACCGCGCTCGCCGACGACCCGCAGCTGACCGCCCGTCCGGAAGGCCTGCCGGCCGAGCCCGCGTGCCAACCGCGCCGCGTGGTATTCGACTCGCTCGCCCGGCTGCCGCCCAGCTCCCAGCTGGTGGCTGCCGTCGCCGAGGTTCCACTCACGCTCGTCGTCTCGCGCGCCGCCGCGCGCGCCGACACCGACGCCTTGGAAGCGGCCGGCGTGCAGGTGCTGGTGGCGACCGGCGAAAACGAGCCTGCGCGCGTACGCTCGGCGCTCGACCAGCTGGGCTCGCTGGGCGTCGCCTCCGTGCTGCTGGAGGGCGGGCCGCATCTCGCGGGCGCATTCCTGGACGCCGGCGAGATCGACGAACTGCGCCTGTTCCTCGCGCCGCTGCTGCTCGGCGGCAGCGCGGCACGCGACCCGCTCGAGGGCGAAGGCGTCGAGCGCATCTCCGAGGCGCTGCGCGCGCTCAGCTTCGAGTGCGAGTCGGTCGGCGGCGACCTGCTGATATCGGCGCGCCTGCGCGAGTGGTAAGACCGCGAGCGCCGATCGAGAGGACGAGTTGACGCGATGTTCACCGGTCTGATTGCCGATCTCGGCGTCGTGGCAGGCGTCGAACGCGACCGCGAGGGAGCGACGCTGGAGATCGAAAGCGCGCTCGCGGGCGAGCTGCGCGTGGGCGATTCCGTCGCCGTCAACGGCGTGTGCCTCACCGCGACCGAGGTGCTCGACGATGGCTTTCGCGCGCAGGCAATCGCGGAGACGCTCGAGCGCTCGTCGCTTGGCGAGTTGCAGGGCGGCGCGCGCGTGAACCTCGAGCTGCCGCTGCGCGCCGGCGAGCGTCTCGGCGGGCACATCGTCCAGGGCCACGTCGACGGCACCGGCACCGTCGCCGCGGCGCGGGACGAAGGCTTCTCGCGCGTGCTGAACATCGCCGTCGCGCCGTCGCTCGCGCGGTATGTCGTGGAGAAGGGATCGGTGGCGGTGGATGGCGTCAGCCTCACCGTCAGCGCCCTCGACGAGGAGGGGTTCGCGGTGTCGCTGATTCCCGAGACGCTCGAGCGCACGAACCTCGGCGCGATCGCGCGGGGCGCCGTGGTCAACGTCGAGGTGGACATCCTCGCCAAGCACGTGGAGCGACTGCTGGACGCGCACTACTCTCAGGGGGAACGCGTATGAGCCCGACATCCACAGCCACCCCGTTCGCCACGATCGAGCAGGCGATCGAGGACATCCGCCAGGGCAAGATGGTCGTGGTGTGCGACGACGAGGACCGCGAGAACGAGGGCGATCTGACGCTCGCCGCCCAGTTCGCCACGCCCGAGGCGATCAACTTCATGGCTAAGGAAGGACGCGGGCTGATCTGCCTGTCGCTCACCTCCGAGCGCTGCGACGAGCTCGGCCTGGACCTGATGGCCGCGAAGAACGAGTCGCCGTTTGAAACCCCGTTCACCGTGTCCGTCGAGGCGCGCGACGGCGTCACCACCGGCATCTCCGCGCATGACCGCGCGCACACGATCCAGGTCGCGATCGACCCCGCCAGCCGACCGGTGGACCTGGTGCAGCCGGGGCACGTGTTCCCGCTGAAGAGCCGCTCGGGGGGTGTGCTCGAGCGCGCCGGGCAGACGGAGGCGGCGGTCGATCTCGCGCGCCTGGCCGGCCTGAACCCCGCGGGTGTGATCTGCGAGGTGATGAACGACGACGGCACGATGGCGCGCGTGCCCGACCTGGTCAAGTACTGCGCGCGCCACGGGCTGAGCATGATCACGGTCGCCGACCTGATCGCCTACCGGCGCCGTCACGACAAGCTCGTCGAGCGCGTCGTCGCCACGCGCCTGCCGACCGCGTTCGGCGACTTCCAGGCGATCGGCTACCGCTCGCTGGTGGACGACAAGCACCACGTGGCGCTGGTGAAGGGCGAGGTCGCCGGCGAGCAGGACGTGCTCGTGCGCGTGCACTCCGAGTGCCTCACCGGCGACGTCTTTCACTCGCTGCGCTGCGACTGTGGCGAGCAGCTCGAATCGGCATTGTCGATGATCGAGCGCGAGGGCCAGGGGGTGTTGCTGTACCTCTCCCAAGAGGGCCGCGGCATCGGCCTGCTCAACAAGCTGCGCGCGTATCGCCTGCAGGAGGACGGCCTGGACACGGTAGAGGCAAACGAGCGCCTGGGGCTGCCGGCGGACCTGCGCGACTACGGCATCGGCGCCCAAATCCTCGTCGATCTCGGCCTCTCGACGATTCGCATCCTCACCAACAACCCCAAGAAGATCAGGGGGCTGGAGGGCTACGGCCTGTCGGTCAGCGCGCAGATCCCGATCGAGCACGCGCCCAACGAGCACAACGCCGCCTACCTGCGCACGAAGGCCGAGCGCATGGGCCACACCCTGCACCACCAAGGGCTGAACGTCGACGCGGAGCTGCTGCACGGCGAGCGGCGCAAAACGGAGCGGCGCAAGTCATGAGCGCGCAGGGCGCGGGCGCGATCTTCGCGATCGTCGTCGCCCGCTTCTATGAGGATCTCGCCGAGCGGCTGCTCGCGGGCGCGCGGGCCGCGTTCGCCGAGCACGGTCACCCCGACGTGGAGGTGTTCGACGTGCCCGGCGCGTTCGAGTTGCCGCTGGGCGCACGCTACGCGGCCGACAGCGGCTTCGCGGGCGTCGCATGCCTGGGAGCGGTCATCCGCGGCGAGACCGACCACTACGACTTCGTGTGCGCGCAGGCCGCCGCGGGCGTCATGCGCGTGCAGCTCGACACCGGCGTGCCGTGCGCGTTCGGCGTGCTCACCTGCGCGAGCATGGCGCAGGCGCTCGCGCGCGCCGGCGGCGAGAGGCGCGACCAGGGCCGCCACGCCGCCGAGGCGGTGCTGCAGATGGCGGCGTTGCGCGCAGAGCTTGCCTGAGCGGCGCCGCGGGCGGCCGGTGGCCGGCGGACGAACATCGCTAGACTGCCGCCGATGGCGAAGGTGTGTCACAGCTGCGGCAAGGGTCCGTCCTTCGGCCAGAGCCGCAGCCACTCGATGGTCGCCACCAAGCGACGCTTCGACCCGAACCTGCAGAAGGTGCGGATCCTCGTCGGCAAGGCGCCGCGACGCGTCTACGTCTGCACGCGGTGTCTCAAAGCCGGCAAGGTAACGAAGGCGCTCTGAGCGCACGAACGCAGTCCGGGCGCCTGGCGGGCAGCCCGGCGAAGCTGATACACCTGTGGCCGTGACCGATACGAATTTGGTCCGTTTTCGCGCTGCCGTGGCGGGTGCGCTGGCGCATCTGGAATCGCGCCGGGAGGAGGTCAACGACCTGAACGTGTTCCCCGTCGCCGACGGCGACACCGGCGACAACATGGCGCTCACGCTGCGCGCCGTGCTGGCGGAGCTCGATCGCCTGCAGGGCGATGGCGAGCACCGCACGATCGACGAGATCGGGCGCGAGGAGATCGTCCAGTCGGTCGCCCGCGCCGCGCTGCTGGGGGCGCGCGGCAACTCGGGCGTGATCCTCTCGCAGCTGATTCGCGGCGCCGCCGAGGAGCTCGTGTCGCGGCCCGGACAGCTGATCGACGCGACCCTGGTCGGCGCCGCGCTGGCCAACGCGGCCGACCGCGCGTACTCGTCCGTGCGCGAACCGGCCGAGGGAACGATCCTCACGGTGGCGCGCGAGATGGCGCGCAAGGTGGTCGCCGACCTGGCGCACAGCCCCGTGAGCCCGCGCCTGGGGCCGGCCACCGAGCCGCAGGAGCAGGACAGGGCGATCGCGGCGGCGCTCGAACGCGCGGTGGAGGCCGGGCAGGAGTCGGTCAAGCGCGGCCCCGAGCTGCTGGCGGCGCTGCGCGAGGCGGGCGTGGTGGATGCGGGCGGCTACGGGCTGACGATCATCTTCGCCGGCGTCGTCGCCGCCCTGCGCGGCGACGAGCCGCCGCCGCTCGAGCACCATGCGCCCGCGCGCATCACCCACCCCGAGCACAGCTCCGGCACCTACCGCTTCTGCACGAACTTCGCCGTGACCGGCAGCGACCTGCGCGCGGCGGCGTTCATCCCGGCGCTCGAAGCGCTCGGCGACTCGGTGCTGGTGGTGGGCGACGCGAACACGCTGAAGGCGCACCTGCACACCGATCACCCAGAGCGCGCCACCGCCGTGTTCGCGCCGGCCGGTGAGGTCTCGCAGGTGGACGTCGCGGACATGCACGCGCAGGTGGCCGAACGCGACAGCCGTCTCAGCGGACAGGCGATCGCAGCCGCGGAGCCTGCACAGGCGGGGGCGAGCGCGGGCGGCGAGCGCGCTGGTGGCCCGCCGCGCTGCGCGGCCGTCGCGGTCGTCAGCGGCGATGGCCTGCGCGAGCTGTATGCGGGGCTCGGCGTGCACACGATCGACGGCGGACCCACGCTCAACCCCTCCACCTACCAGCTGCTGGCGGGCATTCACGAGGCGCCGAGCGAGGAGGTCGTGCTGCTGGCCAACAGTGCGAACGTGATCATGGCGGCGGAGCACGCCGCCCGCCTGTCAGACAAGGAGGTGCACGTCGCGCCCACCACCAGCCAGCAGGCGGGCTTGGCCGCCGCCGTGGTGTTCGCCCCCGAGCGCTCGCTGGAGGAGAACGCACAGACGCTCGCGCAGACGCTCGCACGCGTGCGCACGGGCGCGGTCGCGCCGGCCGCGCGCGACGACGCGCAAGGGCGCTTCAGGCGCGGCGACGCCGTGGGTTTCGTGGGCGAGGAGGTGTGCGCGTGGGGTGAGCCGCGCCAGACGCTCGAGGCCGTCGTGCACGCGCTCGCCGACGGCGGCAACGGAGGCGGGCCCACGGAGCTGATCAGCGTGCTCGACGGCGAAGACGCCCCCCTGGCGCTGCAGGAGCTCGAGGGGATGGTCAACGGCGGCGTCGAGCTGGAGCTCCGCCACGGCGGGCAGCCGGCCTACTGGTGGCTGCTCGCCGCTGAGTAGCCTGCACTTTACGACCGCCCTGACGATCATCATGCGCAGCTCATGCCCGTGGCCAATGAGCCGCAGACGCTAGCCGCGTCGCCGGCGTCCGCAGTCGCGCGGGGGCGCAGCGCACAGCGGGCGTTCGCTTCGACGCGCACGCTGACCCGCCGAGAGCTGCTCGCCGCCCCGGTGCGCTGGCCGCGACCCTCGCGCCTGGCGGCCGAGCTGGAGCTCCCCAGCCCGCGCATGGCTGCCGGCATGCAGGCGCTGGGCCTGCGGACCGTCGGCGAGCTGCTCGAGCACCTGCCGAGCGACCGCCGCGAGGCGCGCACGGTCGCCGCGCTGCGCACCGGCGAGCAGGCGACGGTGGCGGTCGAGGTGCGCGACATCCGCGCCCGCCCGGTGCGCCGGCGGCGGATGCGCCCGCTGGTGGAGGCGACGGTGTTCGACGCCACCGGTGCGATGCGCGCCACGTTCTTCAACCAGCCGTGGCTCGTCGAGCGCTACCCGCCGGGCACCCGTCTGCTGCTGCACGGCAAGGCGAGCGCACGCGGGGGCTTCACGGTGTCCCACCACGCGCTCGACACCCCATCCGGGGCCGGCAGCACCGCATCCGGGGCGCGCGGCACCCCATCCGGGGCACGCGGTGCCCCATCCTGGGAACACGGCGATGGCGCGGGCGCTGGCCTCGCGGCGGGCGCCGGCGCCGGCGCGGGCTCCGCGAGCACGCGCGCGAGCGCGAGCGTCGCGCACTACCCGGCGGCCGACGGTGTCAGCTCGACCCAGATCCTCACGCTCGTGCACAGCGTGGGTGACGCGCTCCACGACGTCGTGGAGTCGTTGCCTGCCAGCACGCGCGTCGCAGCCGCCCTGCCCGACCGTGCGAGCGCGCTCGCGGCCATGCACTTCCCGCGCGCGCCCGACGATCTCAAGGAGGGACGGCGGCGGCTCGCATTCGAGGAGCTGCTGCTCGCGCAGCTCGTGTTCCTGCGCCGCCGCGCCGCGCGCCGGGCGCGCAGCGGCGCCGTCGCGCTCACGCAGCGGGGATCGCTCGGCGAGCGTTGGCTGGAGCAGGGACTGCCGTTCGCGCTGACCGGCGATCAGCGCCGGGCGGTCGACGAGATCGCCGCGGACCTCGCGTGTGCCGCGCCGATGCAGCGGCTGCTGCTCGGGGAGGTCGGCTCGGGCAAGACGGTGGTCGCGCTGTACGCGATGCTGCAGGCCGTCGGGCACGGCTGCCAGGCCGCGCTGATGGCGCCGACGGAGACGCTCGCCGAACAGCATTTCGCCACCATCCAGGCCTTGCTCGGCGAGCAGCCGGTGAGCGCGGCGCTGCTCACCGGCTCGACCCCCGCCCGCCGGCGAGCGGACATCCTCGGCAAGCTCTCCAGCGGCCAGCTGTCGCTGATCGTCGGCACGCACGCGCTGATCGAGCCAGACGTCAACTTCGCGCGGCTGGCGGTCGCGGTGATCGACGAGCAGCACCGCTTCGGCGTCCGCCAGCGCGCTGCGCTGGAAGGTGGCGAAGGCGTCGAGCCCGCTCCCCTCGCGCCGGCGCAGGCCACCACCCAGCTGCCGCACACGCTGCACATGACCGCCACGCCGATCCCCCGCACGCTCGCCCTCGCGCGCTACGGGGATCTCGACACGAGCACGCTGCGCGAGCTCCCGCGCGGCCGCCAGCCGATCGAGACGCTGCTCGTGTGCGGCTCACAACAGCGCGCCCAGGCCTACGAGCAGGTGCGCGCCGAGCTCGCCGCCGGCCGCCAGGCCTACGTCGTGTGCCCGTTGATCGCGGAGTGCACCGAACGGGGTGACGACGAGCAGGACGGTGCGAGCGTCGCCGACGGACGCGCGCGGGACGCCGACGCCGCCGCACAGGAGCAGCGTGCGGCGCAGGCAGGGGCGAGCGTACAGGGAGGGTTGCGCGCCGCCACCGCCGAGCTGCACCGGCTGCGCGAGGGCGAGCTGGCAGGTCATCGGCTGACGCTCATGCACGGCGGCATGCCCGCACGCGAGAAGCAGGCGGCGATGGCCGCGTTCGCCGGCGGTGAAGCACAGGTGCTCGTGTCCACCACCGTGATCGAGGTCGGCATCGACGTGCCCAACGCGACCGCCATGCTGATCGAGAACGCGGAGCGCTTCGGCATCTCCCAGCTGCACCAGCTGCGCGGACGGGTGGGACGCGGCGAGCATCGCGCGCGCTGCTACCTGGTGGCCGGCGGCGCACCCTCCCCGGAGCTGGAGGAGGCAACGGCGACGGGGGAGCAGGCGACGGGGGAGGGGGCGGCGGGACGACACGTGCCCTCCGGGCGCCTGCGCGCGCTGGCGCGCTACAGCGACGGCTTTCGCCTGGCGGAGATCGACCTGGCGATGCGCAAGGAGGGCGAGCTGATCGGCACCCGGCAGTCCGGCCTCCGGCGCTTCGGCGTCGCACAACTGCCGCAGGACGCGCAGCTGCTGGAGCTCGCCCGCGAGCGCGCGCGGGCGATCCTCGCGCACGATCCCGAGCTGCGCGAGCCCGAGCACACGCTGCTCGCCGTGGCGCTCGCGCACGCCCACGGCAGTGTGGGCGCTACGCCGATCCCCGCGTAGCGCTCGCGCGTGTTCATCCGGCATCGGTTCCACACCGTCGCGGGTGCGCGCCCCGCGTTACGGTTGGCGGATGCGGGTGATCGCAGGGGAGCTCCGCGGGCGGCGCCTGCAGGCGCCGCCGGGCAGGGACACGCGGCCGACCTCCGATCGCGTCCGCGAGGCGGTGTTCGCGCTCCTCGGCGACGTGCGCGGGGCACGCGTGCTCGACCTGTTCGCGGGCACCGGCGCGCTCGGCATCGAGGCGCTGTCGCGGGGCGCGCACAGCGCGGTGTTCGTCGAGCACGACGCCGACGCCGCACGCGTGCTCGCCGCCAATCTCGCCGCGCTCGGCATCGCCGGCGACGCCGTGCAGGTGCGTCGCTGCGACGCGCTCGACGCGCTGCGCGACGCAAGCGCGCGCCAAGAGACATACGATCTCGTCTTCATCGACCCCCCCTACGCGCGGGCGCGTCCCACGTCGCAGGCGCCGGCCACGCCGGCGGCCGAGCGGTGGGGCCCACGGCTGTCGGCGAACCTGCCGGCGCTGCTGAGCCCAGGTGCGCGCGTCGTCGTCGAGAGCGACCGCCGAGCCCCGCTGGAGCTCGCGCTCGCGCTCGAGCGCTCCAGGCGCTATGGGGACACCGCGATCACAATCCACCGCCAGCAATGACACAACCACGCAAGTCGGTCGCCGTGTGCCCGGGCTCGTATGACCCGGTCACCAACGGCCACCTCGACGTCATCCGCCGCGCGGCGGGCCTGTATGACGAAGTGGTCGTCGCCGTCGTCAACCGCTCGGTGCGCAAGTCCAGCTCGCTGTTCAACGCCGACGAGCGCGTGGCGTTCATCGAGCACGCCGTGGCCGACCTTGCGAACGTGCGCGTCGAGCCGTTCTCGACGCTGGTGGTCGACTTCGCCAGGAGCCTCGGCGCACGGGCGATCGTCAAGGGGCTGCGCGCGATCTCCGACTTCGAGTACGAGCTGGAGATGAACCAGCTCAACCGCCGCCAGGACCCGGAGATCGAGTCCGTGTACCTGATGGCCTCGCCGCAGTACAGCTTCCTGTCGTCTAGTGGAGTCAAGGAGCTGGCGACGTTTGGCGGCAAGATCGACGATCTCGTCCCCGACGAGGTCGCCCGGCGCTTGCAGGAAGAGCTCAGACGCTGACGAACTGACTGGCCGGCTACCCAGTAGGCTGTGAAGGCTAAGCGCGCATGGATGTCCTCGTTCTCATAGACAAGCTCGACGACTTGGTGCACAACGCCAAGACGATTCCGCTGAGCGACTCCGTACGGGTTGACAAGGAGGAGATCTACGACATCCTCGACCAGATGCGCGCGACGATCCCCGAGGAGATCAAGCAGGCGCGCTGGATCGTCAAGGAGCGCCAGGAGATGCTCGCCGAGGCCAAGAAGGAGGCCGAGCGGATCATCAAGGAGGCGCGCGAGCGCCAGGAGCGACTGGTCGGCGAGGAGGAGGTCACCAAGCAGGCGGAGCGGGCGGCCGAGGACATCGTCGAGGACGCCCGCGCGCGCGAGCGCGAGATCAGGCTCGGCGCCGAGGACTACGCGGATGAGATCCTCAACACGCTCGAGGTCAACCTGTCGAAGTTCATCGCCGCCGTGCAGCGCGGCCGCGAGCGCCTGCAGGGCAAGGACGAACCCGCCGAAGTCAGCTAGCGCGATGGCCACGCAAACGCGCGTGCGGATCGTCACTTTCGGGTAAGGTCGTGCGGTGAGCGCGCAGAGCACCGACCGCGCCGCACGCGCCAGGTACAAGCTGCAGGTGGCGCGCACGCTGCTGGACACGGGGATGCTGCGTCCGTCGCGTCCCGACCGCACGCTGCGCTCGCTGTCGGCGCTGCAACGCTGGGGCCCGACGCCCGCGGCTGCCTACACGGGCGCCGCCGCGCGCTTTCCCCAGCGCACGGCGATCGTCGACGAGCGCGGCACCGTGACCTTCCAGGAAGCGCACGCCCGCACCAACGCGCTCGCGCACGAACTGCGCAGCGCCGGCATCGGCGAAGGCGACGGCGTGGCGATCATGTGCCGCAACCACCGCGGCTTCATCGACGCGACGGTCGCCTGCTCCAAGCTCGGCGCCAGCGTGCTGTACCTCAACACCGCCTTCGCCGGGCCGCAGATCGCCGAAGTGCTCGACCGCGAGGGGCCGGTGGCGGCGATCTACGACGAGGAGTTCGCCGGGCTGATCGGCGAGGCGGGCGCCAGGCGCAAGAGCTTCATCGCCTGGCGCGAGCCGGGCAACGGGCCGGCCGACGCCGCCGGCACGCCGATCCCGCTGATCGAGGACCTGATCGCCAGCGGCCCGCAAACCGACCTGCGCCCGCCCGCCGACCGCGGACGGGTGGTGATCCTCACCTCCGGGACCACCGGCGCCCCGAAGGGCGCCGCGCGCAAGGAGCCCGACTCGATCGAGCCGATGGCGGCGATGTTCTCCAAGATCCCGCTGCGCGCGCGCGAGACGACGGTGATCGCCGCGCCGATGTTCCACTCCTGGGGCTTCGCCCACTTCACGCTCGCGCTGCCGCTCGCCTCCACGCTCGTGCTGGCGCGCAAGTTCGATCCGGAGGAGACGCTCAAGGCGGTGGCGCGCCATCGTGCGAGCGCGCTGGCGCTGGTGCCGGTGATGCTGCAGCGGATGCTGGAGCTCGGACCGGAGGTGATCGAACGCTATGACGTCAGCTGCCTGAAGGTGATGGCGCTCAGCGGCTCGGTGCTGCCCGGCGAGCTCGCCACGCGCGCGATGGACCTGTTCGGCGACGTCCTCTACAACCTGTACGGCTCCACCGAGGTCGCGTGGGCGACGATCGCCACCCCCGAGGACCTGCGCGCCGCGCCCGGCACCGCCGGGCGCCCGCCGATCGGCACCGTCGTCAAGCTGCTCGACGCCGACGGCAAGGAGGTCGCCCCCGGCGAGGGCGGGCGCATCTTCGTCGGCAACGAGATGATGTTCGAGGGCTACACCGGCGGCGGCAGCAAGGAGATCGTGGGTGGGCTGATGAGCACCGGCGACGTCGGGCACTTCGACTCCGCCGGGCGGCTGTTCGTGGACGGACGCGACGACGAAATGATCATCTCAGGCGGCGAGAACGTGTTCCCGCGCGAGGTCGAGGACCTGCTCGCCGACCACGGCCAGATCGAAGAGGTGGCGGTCGTCGGCGTGGAAGACCGCGAGTTCGGCCAGCGCCTGAAGGCGTTCGTCGTGCCGCGCAACGGCACCGAGCTGACCGTCGAGGTGGTGCAGGCCTACGTGAAGGAAAACCTCGCCCGCTACAAGGTCCCGCGCGATGTGGTGTTCGTCGAGGAACTGCCGCGCAACGCCACCGGCAAGGTGCTCAAGCGCGAGCTGCAGGCCAGGTCCTAGACGGCCGCTGACCGTCGCCTCGCTAGCCTGGGGGAATGGCATCCGAGACCCGTGAGCTCGACCTGGCGAGCCTGCGGCTGAGCGCGGGCGAGGGGCGCAGGCTGGCGCTCGAGACATCGATCGAGCCGCTGCTGCTGGGCAGCGAGCGCTACACGGCGCAGCCCCAGCGCGTGCCGGTGGCGCTGGAGGTCTCACGCATGAGCGGCGGGGGCTACGCGCTGCGCCTGCGTTTCAGCGCGGCCGTGCGTGGAGCGTGCATGCGCTGCCTGAAGGAGGCCAGCCCGCAGGTCGAGGTGGAGGCCCGCGAGGTGGATGCGCCGGGCGGCGGCGAGGATCTCGACAGCCCGTACGTGCACGCGGAGACGCTCGACCTGGCGGGCTGGGCGCGCGACGCGTTCGCGCTGGCGCTGCCCACGCAGGTCCTGTGCCGCGAGGACTGCGCTGGGCTGCCTGTGCCCTCCAGGGTATGCCCGGTGTGTGCGGCCGATCTCAACGAGGCCGGTCCTGAGCACCGTCACGAGACGACCGGCGACCCGCGCTGGGCGAAGCTGCGCGAGCTCAAATTCGGGTAGGCGAGGCGAGTGCTGGTAGCCTTCTCACGCTCATGGCCGTCCCCAAGAAAAAGCAATCGCACAGCCGTACCGCCAAGCGCCGCGCGCAGCACAAGATCGCTACGCCCGCGGTCAACGCGTGCCCGCGTTGCCACAGCCCGCGCCGACCCCACCGCGTGTGCCCGGTGTGCGGCACCTACGCGGGCCGCGAGATCGTCGCGCCGGGCGAGCACGAGCACGAGCACGATCACGGCTAGCCCGCGGTGACGCCGGTGGCCCCGTCCTCCCGGTCGGCGGCGCTGCACGACGAGCGCAGCTCGCCGGTTGTGGCGGTCGACTGCAACGGTGCGGACCTCGGCCCGGCGGAGGTCGCCGCCGGCGCGGCGCTCGCGGCGCAGGCGGGCGCGCGCGTGCTGCTGTTCGGCCCCGCGCGCGAGCTCGGCGAGCCGCCCGCAGGCGTCGAGCTCGTGGACGCGCCCGTGTCGATCGCCAAGGCGCCCGACCCGGTGCTCGCCGTGCGCAGCACGCCGCAGGCCTCGATCGTGCAGGCCGCCGCGGCGGTCGCGCAGGGGCGCGCCGACGCGCTGGTGTGCGCGGGCGCGACGGGCGCGGCGCTGGCGGCGGGGATGTTCAACATCAAGCGCGCGCGTGGCATCTACCGCCCGGCGCTCGCGATCCCGCTGCCGGTGGGGGGGCGGGATCATCGTCAGGTGACGCTGCTCGACGTGGGCGCGAGCGCGGACGCACGCAGCGAGCACCTGGTGCAGTTCGCGTTCATGGGCGCCGCGCTCGCGCGCACCGTGCTCGGCCTCGACACGCCGCGTGTGGGGCTGCTGTCCAACGGCGAGGAGGACGCGCGCGGCAGCGCACTGGTGCTGGAGACCCACGCCGAGCTGCGCCAGCGCACGCTGGATGCCCCGGAGGGCCTCGATACGTTCGAGTTCGTGGGCAACGTCGAGGGCGGCGACGTCGTGTCGGGCCGCGCCGACGTGATCGTCACCGACGGCTTCACCGGCAACGTCGCGCTGAAGCTGATGGAGGGCGTCTCGCAGGCGATGCTCGGGGCGATCCGCGAGGCGGCACTGTCCTCGCCGACGGCGAAGCTCGGCGGCCTGCTGCTGCGGGGAGCGCTCAGGGGATTTCGCGACGAGATCGACCCGGAAGCCAACGGCGGCGCCTACCTGCTCGGGCTGCGCAGCCTGGGAGTCGTGCCGCACGGCCGCTTCACGCGCGCCGGCTTCGCCCAGGCGATCCTGCGCGCACAGCGCGGCGCGCGCGAGGACATCGTCGCTCAGACGCACGCCGCGCTCGAGCGAGCAGGGGCGCTGCGGCGCTCGCCCGTGTCCACCTTCGCGTCGGCATCGACGGTGGATGACGACGCCGCGTCGGCCGCTAGCCTGCGCCACGCACCATGACCCGCGAGCAAGTTCTGACCCTGATCCGCGAGCACCTCGCCGACGAGCTCGACGTCGAGCCGCAGGCGATCGACGAGGGCACCCGCTTCAAGGAGGATTTGGAGGCCGACTCGCTCGACCTGTACACGCTCGTGCAGGAGCTCGAGGACACCTACGGCGTGCGCATGTCCGACGAGCAGGCCGCGCACATCTTGACCGTCGGGGCGGCCGTGGATTTCGTGCTCGAGCACAGTCCCAGCGGGATCGCAAATGCGGAGGGCTGATGCTGCTCGGCGAGCTGTTGGACGAGCTGCCCGAGGATCTCGTGCGTCAGGTGTTCACGCACGCGTCCTGGAGCGAGCGTCGCAGCGATTCCTACACGCGGCTGGCGTTCCTCGGCGACAGCGTGCTGGGGCTGGCGGTCACCGCCTACCTGTATCCACGTCTGGAGGCCGACCGCTACGGCGCGGGACGGCTCACCAAGATCCGCGCGCAGGCTGTCTCCGGGGTCTCTTGCCGGGCGGTGGCCGAGCGTCTCGGGCTGCCGGCGCGGCTGCACGCGGCGGCGCCGGCTGGGGTGCGCGAGAACGCGGCTGCGCTGGTCGAGACCGAGCGTGTGCTGGCGTCGGTGATCGAGGCGGTGATCGGCGCGTGCTACCTGCACGCCGGCTACGAGCGCACGGCGGGGGCCGTCGTCGAGGCGTTCGCTCCGGAGATCGAGGACGCGTTGGAGCACCCGGTGGACTTCAAGTCGGCGCTCCAGGAGCTGCTCGCGCGACGCGGCTCGGAGGTCAGCTACGAGGTCGTCGGCGAGGACGGTCCGCCACACGAGCGCACCTATGCGGTCGTCGCGCGGGTCGACGGGAACGAGCTCGGGCGGGGCAGCGGCCGCAGCAAGAAGCACGCCGAGCAGGAGGCCGCGCGGATGGCGGTCGAGGAGCTGTCAGACGATTGAGCGTGAGCCGGGCATGCGCCTGAAGTCGGTATCGCTGAGCGGCTTCAAGTCGTTCCCCAACCGCACACGCCTGGACTTCGGTCCGGGGGTGAGCGTGATCGTCGGCCCGAACGGCTCGGGCAAGTCGAACGTCACCGACGCGGTGCTGTGGGCGATGGGCGAGCAGTCGCCGCTGGCGGTGCGCGGCCAATCGATGCAGGATGTGATCTTCGGTGGCGGGCGCGGGGTGCAGCCGCGCAGCGCGGCGGAGGTGGAGATCGTGCTCGACAACTCCGACGGCGGCGTCGATCTGCCGCTCACGGAGATCTCGATCGTGCGCCGTCTGGATCGCAACGGCGAAGGCGGCTATCGGCTCAACGGCGCCCGCTGCCGCCTGACCGACGTGCTGGAGGCGCTGTCGGACACCGGCTTGGGCAAGGAGACGCATTCGGTCATCTCGCAAGGGCGCGTGGAGGCGATCGTCAGCTCCAAGCCGCGCGAGCGGCGGCTGTTGATCGAGGAGGCGGCGGGGCTCGGCAAGCATCGCAAGCGCCGCCGGCGCGCACAGCTGAAGCTCGAGCGCACGCAAGAGAACCTCGACCGTGCCCTGGACGTCGAGCGCGAGGCGCGCAGCCGCCTGCGCCCGCTCAAGCGCCAAGCCGAAGCGGCAGAGCTGCACGAGCGTTTGCAGCGGCAGATCCTGCAGGCGCGCTGGGAGCTCGTGCGCGATGCGCTGCGCAGCTGCCAGGCGGCGCTGGCGGACGCCGAGACGCGGGTCGCGCAGGCGCGCGCGCAGCGCACGCAGATCGAGCAGCTGCTGGCGCAGACGGTCGAGCGTCGCGGCGCCGCCGAGCGCGCGCTGGCCGAACGCGCGGAGCGCCACGACGCCCTCTCGGGGGTGCTGTACGCGGCGCGCTCGGCGCACGAGCGCCTGCTGCTGCGTGGCGAGCAGGTCAGCTCGAGCGCGGCGGCGCTCGCGCGACGCGGCGAGCGCGTGGCGCTGGAGCTGCAAGCGCTCACTCAGGGAGCAGGCGAAGAGGAGCACGCGCCGGCGGCGGCGAGCGAAGATCGCATCGCGCAGCTGGAGGCGCAGCTGGCCGAGCTGGAGGCCGACCGCGAGCAGGAGATCGAGCGCGAGCTGGCGGCGCTGGCCAGCGCCCACGAGCAGCAGCTCGCGCTGCTCGCCCGGTGCGACACCGAGGCGGCTGCGGCGCGCAGCGAGCGCGAGCGCGCCGACGAGCTGCTCGAGCAGGCCCGCGCGCACCTGACCGCAGCCGAGCACGAGCTGCAGGACGCGCGGCGCGAGTCCGCGCGCGTGGGCGCGGAGCTGGCGGCAGCCAACCAGTTTCTGCGCTCGCACGCCCGCGTAGGTGTCGAGCACGCGGACGCGCCGAAGGCGCTCAGTGAGCAGCTGCGCGTGCAGGACGGCTACGAGCTGGCGCTGGCGGCCGCGCTCGGCGGACGGCTTGACGCGGCGCTGGTCGAGGACGTGCCGGGCGCCGAGGCGCTGCTCGACCGCGCCGGGCCGGACGGCGGCTCGGCGCTGCTCGCCGACGCCCGCGCGCGCACGCACGCCGCCGATGCAGGCGCGCCGGGCAGCGCGTCGCAGGCACCGGCGCCGGGGGCGCGGCGGCTGCTGGAGCTGTTGAGTGGGCCGCCCGCGGTGCTCGCGCTGGCCGCGCGCCTGCTGGCGGACGCGTGGGTGGTCGAGCGCCTGGAGGAGCTGCCACGGGACTTCACCGGCATCGCCGCCACCCGCCAGGGACGCGTGTGGTTTGCGGCCTGGGGAGAGGTGCGCCAGCTGGCGGAGGGCGGCAGCGAGCGTGTGCTCGCGCGCCGCAACGAGCGCGACCGCCTGGTGGCCGAGACCGAGCACGCAGCGCAGGCCGAGCACGCGCGCGGCGACGCATGCGAGCGCGCGCTCGGGCAGTTGCGCGCGGCCGACGCGGCGCGCGCCCAGGCGGAGGCCAAGCTGCGCGACGTCGAGCGCCGTCGCGCCGAGGTGGGCGAGCAGCGCCGCCAGAGCGAGTGGCTGATGGAGCAGCGTCGCGTGGCGCCCGCGCAGGGCGCGCTGGCGGTGCGCCGAGCGGAGATCGAGGGCGAGCTCGCCGCCGAGCGCCGCGGACGCGAGCGCCGCGAGCGCGAACGCCTGGAGCGCCTGGCGCGCATCGCGCGCCTACGCGCCCAGCAGGACGCTGACGCGGCCGCCGACCCTCGCGCGCAGCGGCTGGCGCTCGCGCTGGAGGGCGCCGGCGCGGCGGTGCGCGAGCGCGTGCAAGCGCTCGAGGCGGAGCTCGCCGCCGACCGCGTGGCCGGCGAGGAGATGGCGGGCGCGTTGCGCGCGTGCGCGGCTGAGGAGGAGCAGATCCAGACGCGGCTGCGCGCAGCCGGTGAGCAGGTCACCGAGGCGGAGGTCGCAGCCCAGCGCCAGCGCGACCGCGCGGCGGAGGTCGAGCTGGAGTGCGCGAGCATCGCCGCGCAGCTGGACATCTCAGCGGCACCCGGCGCCGGAGAGCCCGCGGCTTCACCCGTGGCCGAGACGCCTGCCGAGACGCCCGCGCAGGCAGCCGCGGCGTCGTCATCCACCTTCGCTGACGACGCGAAGGTGGACGCACACGATCAGCCGCCCGCGAGCGCCCAGGAGCCGCTCGGGGAGGAGGAGCTGCAGGCGCTGCGCGCGCGGGTGGAGCGGCTCAGCCGCCGGCGCGAGCAGCTCGGGCCGGTGAACCCGCTCGCCCAGGACGAGTACGCGGAGGCGGTGGCGCACGTGGAGGAGCTCGAGGGCCAGCGGACAGACCTGGAGACGGCGCTGCGCGAGCTGCGCTCGCTGATCCGCGAAACCGACCGGCAGATACAGGAGACATTCGAGCAGACCTTCACGGCCGCCGCGCGCAACTTCGAGGAGCTCGTCGGCGAGGTCTTCCCCGGCGGCTCCGGGCGGCTGCGGTTGGTCAAGGACGAGCAGACGCCACGCCCGGTCCTCGGTGGCCAGCCGCTGGCGCACGGCGAGCAGGACGACGCCGCGGCATCCACCCAGGAGGGGGAGTGGGAGGCGGCGGCGCAGGCGGAGGGCGAAGCCGGGCGCGGCGGCGAAGAGGAGCAGCTCCCCGGTGTAGAGATCGAAATCACGCCGGCGGGCAAGGCGACCAAGCGCCTCAGCCTGCTCTCCGGCGGCGAGAAGTCGATGACCGCGCTGGCGTTCCTGTTCGCCGTGTTCCTCGCGCGTCCATGCCCGTTCTACATCCTCGACGAGGTCGAGGCGGCGCTCGACGATCTCAACCTCGAGCGCTTCCTGACGCTGCTGCGCCGCTACGCCGATCGTGCGCAGTTCATCGTCATCACCCACCAGCAGCGCACGATGGAGGCCGCCGACTGGCTGTACGGCGTGTCAATGGGCCAGGACGGGGTCTCCAAGGTGCTCTCGCGGCGGCTGCCCGCCGCATCCACCTCCGCGTCGTCATCGGAGCTGGATGACGACGCGCTCCCCGAGGGGGATGGGGAGCAGGCGCCGGCAGACGAGGTGGCGCAGGTCGCCGAGGTAGCCTGACGGCGCCCGCCCCCCGACAGGGGCGCTGCTATCCTCGCGCGCCCCGTGGCTCGCGAGTGGAGTGAACTGTTCATCACCGCCGAGCGCGCGTCGCCGGAGGGGCCGCGCGACGACGCGGGTGAGCAGGCGGGAAAGCGCCAGCGCGGCGGGCTGTTCCGCAGGCTGCGCGAGAGCATGGCCAAGACGCGCCAGGCGCTCGGCTCGGAGATCCACGCGACGCTGTTCGGAGAGCTCGACGAGCACACGTGGGAACGCCTGGAGGAGGCGCTGATCATGGCCGACGTCGGCGCCAGCACGACGGCTGCGGTGGTGGCCGAGCTGGAGGCCGAGGCGCAGGCGGGCCAGCTGGAGGGCGGACAGGCGCTCAGCGATCGGCTGATCGAGCTGCTCGCCGCAGGCGCCAGCGCCGGGGACGCGCGTATCGACATGCGCGCCAAGCCGACGGTGATCATGGCCGTGGGAGTCAACGGCACCGGCAAGACGACGACGATCGGCAAGCTCGCGTGGCACCTGCGCGAGAACATGGGCGCCAGCGTGCTGCTGGGCGCCGCCGACACGTTCCGGGCGGCAGCCGGCGAGCAGCTGGAGGGCTGGGCAGAGCGCGCGGGCGCGGAGATCGTCACCGCGCCCGCCGGCTCGGACCCCGGCGCGGTGGCCTTCGACGCGATCGCCCAGGCGCGTGCGCGCGGCATCGACGTGGTGATCGTCGACACCGCCGGGCGGCTGCACACACAGGACGACCTGATGGGCGAGCTGGCGAAGGTCAGGCGCGTGATCGCGCGTCAGCTGGAGGGCGCCCCGCACGAGACGCTGCTGACGATCGACGCGACCACCGGTCAGAACGGGCTGCGCCAGGCGCGGCTGTTCGCCCAGGCGGCGGCCGTCAGCGGCGTGGTGTTGACGAAGCTTGACGGGACCGCCCGTGGCGGGATCGCGCTGGCGATCGCGCGCGAGCTGCAGCTGCCGGTGAAGCTGATCGGCGTCGGCGAGTCGGTCGAGGACCTGCGGCCGTTCGACGCCACAGAATTTGCGCGCGCACTGATCGCGGCGGAGTAACCTGAACACATGGATTGGATCTTGTGGGTGGTTGCGGCCTGCGTCCTAGGTGTGGGCGAGATGCACACGGGTGGCCTTTACCTGCTCCCCTTCGCGGTCGGCGCGGGACTGGCGGCGGCGGTGAGCGTCGCCGGGGTGGGGACGCCGCTCGCGGTCGTCGTGTTCGCGCTCGCCTCCGTGCTGGTGTTCGGAGCGCTGCGCCCAATCGCGCGCCGCCACCGCCACCTGCCCCCTGCGATCCGCACCGGCGCTGCGGCGCTGGTGGGCCATCGCGCGATGGTGCTCGAGCGGATCGCCAACGACGAAGGCGTCGGCTGCGTGAAGATCGACAACGGCGAGGTGTGGACCGCGCGCAGCTATGACGACGATGAGGTGATCGACGCGGGTGAGCGCGTGGAGGTCGTTGAGATAAGGGGCGCCACGGCGCTCGTGATGCATTGAAAGGAAGCCCATGGCCCTGCTGATCGTCGTCGTCGTGCTTGTCATCTTCGCGCTCGCGGTCGCCGCGCGGACGATCCGTGTGATCCCGCAGGCGCGCGCGGGCGTGGTGGAGCGCCTGGGGCGCTACAGCCGCACGCTCGAGCCAGGGCTCACGCTCGTGACGCCGTTCATCGAGCGCGTCAGGCCGCTGGTGGACCTGCGCGAGCAGGTGGTCAATTTCTCGCCCCAGTCGGTGATCACAGACGACAACGTGGTGGTGGCGATCGAGACCGTCCTGTACTTCACGATCACCGACCCCCGATCTGCCACCTACGAGGTCGCCAACCCGCTGCAGGCGATCGAGCAGCTGACGGTGACCACGCTGCGCAACGTGATCGGCGGGCTCACGCTGGAGGCGACGCTGACCGCGCGCGAGAACGTCAACGCGGAGCTGCGCACGGTGCTCGACGAGGCCACCGGCAAGTGGGGCATCCGCATCAACCGCGTGGAGATCAAGTCCGTGGACCCGCCGCCGGACATCAGGACGGCGATGGAGAAGCAGATGCGCGCCGAGCGCGACCGTCGCGCGGCGATCCTCACTGCAGAAGGCGAGAAGCAGTCGGCGATTCTCACCGCCGAAGGCTCCCAGCGCGCCGCGATACTCAGCGCGGAGGGCGCCAAGCAGGCGGCGGTGCTCAGCGCCGAGGGTGAGCGCCAGTCGGCGATCCTGCGTGCGGAGGGCGAAGCGAAGGCGATCGACACGGTCTTCAAAGCCATCCACGAGGGCAAGCCCGACCGGGCGCTGCTCAGCTACGAATACCTGAAGATGCTGCCCGAACTGGCTGAAGGCGAAGCCAACAAGGTGTTCGTCGTGCCGTCCGAGTTCGCGGAGGCGTTCGGCGGCATCGGCGAGGTGCTCAAAGGGCGCCCGCACACGAACGGCCCCGCCGGCGATGGGCCCCCGGCCGTTCCCTCCGCCCCGCACCGCCGTCAGGTGCCACCGCCGCACGACGACGACGCCTGACCCACGGCGCCGACGGCGCGCCCATCCCGTGGGGCGCTGAGCAGGCGAGCGTGTCTGCGGCTGCGAGAATCAGGCGATCATGTTCGACTCCCTAGGCGAGAAACTCCAGGCCACCCTCGCCGACGTGCGCCAGCGGGGCACGCTGAGCGAGCAGGACGTCGACGCGGCCATGCGCGAGATCCGCCTCGCCCTGCTGGAGGCGGACGTGAACTTCAAGGTCGTGCGGCAGTTCACCTCCGAGCTCAAGGGACGCTGCATGGGCGCGGATGTGATCGGCGCGCTGAACCCCGGCCACCAGGTGGTGAAGATCGTCGCCGAGGAGCTGACCGATTTGATGGGTGGGCAGGCCGCCGGCCTGAGCTTCTCGCCACGACCGCCCACCGTGATCCTGATGGCCGGCCTGCAGGGCTCGGGCAAGACCACCGCCACCGCCAAGCTCGCGCGCCATCTACACGAGGAGAACGGCTCCTCGGTGGCGCTCGCTGCGTGCGACGTGTATCGCCCGGCGGCAGTGGAGCAGCTCGTGAAGGTGGGCGCGCAGGCGGGCGCGGAGGTGTACGAGCAAGGCACCGACAAGGACCCGGTGCAGATCGCCGCCTGGGCGCTGGGGCGCGCCAAGCAGGACGGCAAGGACGTGCTGATCGTCGACACCAGCGGGCGTCTGCACGTGGACGAGCAGCTGATGGCCGAGCTCGTGCGCATCCGCGACGCGGTCAAACCCCACGACATCCTGCTGGTGGTCGACGCGATGACCGGCCAGGACGCGGTCAACGTCGCGGAGAGCTTCGCCGCGGCGGTGCAGTTCGACGGCGTGATCATGAGCAAGCTCGACGGCGACGCGCGCGGTGGCGCGGCGCTGTCGGTGAAGGCCGTCACCGGCAAGCCGATCCTGTTCGCCTCCACCGGCGAGAAGCTCGAGCAGTTCGAGCGCTTCCACCCCGACCGCATGGCGCAGCGCATCCTCGGCATGGGCGACGTGCTCAGCCTGATCGAGCAGGCCGAGCGCCAGTTCGACGAGGACGAGGCGCTGGCGCTGGAACGCAAGCTGCGCCGCAACGAGTTCGGCCTCGACGACTTCCTCGACCAGCTGAAGATGATCCGCAAAATGGGCCCGCTGACGAGCATCCTGGGGATGATCCCCGGCTTGGCCGGCCATCAGCTGCAGAACATGAAAGTCGACGAACGCGAGCTCGACCGCATCCAGGCGATCATCCTGTCGATGACCCCCGAGGAGCGCCGCCGCCCCGAGCTGATCAAGGGCTCGCGTCGGCTGCGCATCGCGCGCGGCTCGGGCACCAACGTCCAGCAGGTCAACCGCCTGGTCAAGCAGTGGGGGCAGATGCGCAAGGTGATGCGCCAGGTCGGCCGCGGCAAGATGCCCGACATCGGCGCGCTGATGCGGGGAGCGCGCTGAACCGTCTAAGCTCTCCCATTCGACGAGATCAACTGATGAACGAGAGGAACACGTGTCGGTAAGGCTGAGGCTCACGCGAGTGGGCGGCAGGAAGGACCCGATGTGGCGGGTGGTGGTCGCCGACCAGCGCGCGCCGCGCGACGGTCGCGTGATCGAGACGATCGGCCACTACAACGCGCAGACCGATCCCTCCACGATCGTGATCGACGCGGAGCGCGCCCGCAGCTGGCTGGCGCGTGGCGCGCAGCCGTCGGACACGGTGCGCAAGCTGCTGCGCATCCAGGGAATCGAAGGCTAGGACCACGCTGAGCTGCGCGATGCTGCGTCCTCGGTCGCTCGCGTGCATAGCACGCCACGCAGGGTGGGCGGGCTTTGAATTCCTTGCCTCGCTTGCCCAGCGTGTCCCTAGCCGGGTGACCCAATAGGCGAGATGGCCAGCGAGAGCCCGAAACGCCTGTTGGAGTACCTCGCCGAAGGGCTGGTGGACGATCCCGACGCGGTGTCGGTGGAGCAGTTCGAGGAGGACGACGGCACGGTCGTGCTCGAGCTGTGCGTGGGTGCTGAGGACTACGGCCGCGTGATCGGCCGCGGCGGGCGCACCGCCCACGCGCTGCGCGCGGTCGTCAAAGCTGCAGCAGCCGGCGAGGGCTCGCACGTGCTCGTCGACATCGTCGATTGACCCAGCCGCAGGACGCTCGCGCGCCGAGCGCGCCCGTGAGCATGCCGGCGGGACGCGTGGGCAGGCCCCACGGCCTGGATGGCAGCTTCTACGTCACGCGGGCGCGCTCGCCGCTGTTGCAGCTCGGCGTCGAGGTCACGCTCGGCGCGCTCACCGCCGTGATCGTGCGGCGGGCGGGCACCGAGCAGCATCCGATCGTGCGGCTGGCGGGCATCGAGGACCGGGCCGCGGCGCAGGAGCTGCGTGGCAGCGAGCTGACGGTGCCAAGCGCCCACGCACCGGTGCTCGGCGAGCAGGAATGGTGGGCGCACGAACTCGAAGGCTGCGTGGTCGTCGGGGGGGAGCAGCTGCTGGGAACCGTCTCGCGCCTGCTCGAGCTGCCCTCGTGCGAGGCGCTCGAGGTGCGCCCGACCGACGGCGGCGCGCCGCTGCTCGTGCCGCTGGTCAAAGACGCGATCCGCGATGTGGCGATCGCGCGCAAACGCATCGAGGTCAACCTGGAGTTCCTCGGCCTGGCGCGCGAGGGAGGTGCGCCGGCGTGAACATCGACGTGTTCACGCTGTTCCCCGAGTGGTTCGAGTGGTTCGCCTCCCAGCGCCACGTGCGCAACGCGCTGGCCGCAGGGTCGCGTTTGCAGTGCGTGAACCCGCGCGAGCACACGCCGCTCAGCGGCGGGCAGGTGGACGACACGCCGTTCGGCGGCGGCGCCGGCATGGTGTTGCGCGTAGACGTGCTCGACAGCGCCCTGCGTGCGCGCTACGGCGTCGACCCGGTGGAGCTGCGCCGTGAGCGGCGCGTGATCGCGCTCACGCCCAGCGGCAGGCTGCTCGACGACCGCCTGGTCGACGAGCTCGCCGGCGAGGGCGCGCTGACGCTCCTGTGCGGGCGCTACGAGGGCTTCGACGAGCGCATCGTCGAGCACTTCGCCAGCGACGCGGTCTCGATCGGACGCTACGTGCTCAGCGGCGGCGAGCTCGCCGCGATGGTGCTCTGCGACGCGGTCCTGCGCAAGCTGCCCGGCGCGCTCGGGCACGAGCACTCTGCCGCCGAGGAGTCGTTCAGCGCGCAGCTGCAGGGCAACCCCGAGTATCCGCACTACACGCGCCCCGCCGAGTACCGTGGCTGGCGCGTCCCCGACGTGCTGCTGTCAGGTCATCACGAGCAGATCGCGCGCTGGCGCGCCGAGCAGAGCCGCCGACGTGGCGCGGGCGGCGCGCCGGGTCGTGGCGCCGCGGGCGGCGACGGCACGGCGTTGCGCTGATTGCACTGCCGACCAGGCGGCGAGCGTCCGCTACCATTGCTGCTCGCGCCGGCCGCGGCCTCCGTCCAGTCCCGTCCGGTCCTTCTCGGCGCGCCTCCCGTAACGACCATGAGCAGCGTCATCGCAACCATCGAGCGCGCGCAACTGCGCCGTGTTCCCGACTTTGCGCCGGGCGACCGCGTGAAGGTCCACTTCCAGGTGATCGAGGGCGCCCGCACACGCGTACAGGTGTTCGAGGGCGTCGTCATCAAGCGCCAGGGCCACGGTGTGCGGGAGACCTTCACCGTGCGCAAGCAGTCCTTCGGCGTTGGCGTCGAGCGCATGTTCCCGCTGCACTCGCCCAAGATCGAGCGCATCGAGCTCGCCGCTCGCGGCGACGTTCGGCGTGCGAAGCTCTACTACCTGCGTGACCGGGTGGGCAAGCGTGCGCGAGTGCGCGAGCGCCGCTACACCGGCCCCGAGGTGGCGGTAGAGCCGGGTCTGCTGGTCGATCCCACCGCGGAGGCCCAGCAGGAGAGCGCACAGGAGGCGACCGCCGGCGCCACGGACGTGGCGGCGTCCACGGACGGCGCGGGCGTCGAGGCGAGCGCCGTTGAGGGGGCTGCTCAGGAGCAGGCGGAGGTGGGCGAGCCTGTCGCGGATGACGTTGGCGGCGACGCCGACGCTGACGCGCAGGAAGGCGGGACGGACGCGGCTGGCGCTGCGGACGGCGCTGCGGCGGCGGCCGAGAGCGATACCTCCTCCGATGCCAGCCACGCCGACGGAGGCGTTGCCGGCGGCGACCAGCAGGCGTGAAGTCGCCGGCCAAGACACGGGCTCAACGCTCGGGTGCGAACGGCGCGGCCGGAGCCGCACCGAGCGCGAAGAGCAAGGGCAAGCGCTCGAAATCGACGGCGGGGGCGCTCATGGAGCTGGTTGTGATCGTCGCTGTCGCGCTCGGTCTCGCACTCGGCATCCAGGCGTGGATCATCAAGCCCTACAAGATCCCATCGGGTTCGATGGAGCCGACGCTCGCGATCGGTCAGCGGGTGCTGGTCGATCGCATCGGCATGGACTTCAGCGAACCGCACGTCGGTGAGATCGCCGTGTTCCATCCACCGGAAGGCGCCGAGCAGGAGGAGTGTGGGCCCACGCCGCACGTGATCAAGCTCGGCGGCGCACCCTGCTCGCAGCCGGTCCCGAAGGAGGATGCGGGCACAAACTTCATCAAGCGTGTCGTCGCCGGGCCGGGCGACGAAATCTACGTCAAGGAAGGACACGTCTACCGCAAGGCTGCCGGCAAGAGCACCTTCGTGCGCGAGCACGACCCGTATATCCGCGAATGCGGCGTCAGTCCCGAGTGCAACTTCCCCGACCCGATCAAGATTCCGGCCGGTCACTGGTTCATGATGGGCGACAACCGTGGGGAATCCGACGACAGCAGGTTCTGGGGGCCCGTCCCCACCGGATGGATCATCGGACAGGCCGTCGCCACCTACTGGCCACCCGACCGCATCGGCATCTTCTGAGCCAACCGGGGCGGGCGAGGACAGCGCCATGACCGCGACCCGGCCGCGCTCCGCTAGCTCGGCCCGCGCGCGCCGTCGCGCACGGCGCAACTCCAGCGGCAGGCGGCTGTTCGCGTTCGATCAGCGTCTGGGCTACCGGCTGGTCGCCGGCGCGGATGAGGCCGGGCGTGGCTGTCTGGCAGGGCCGCTGGTGGCCGCCGGCGTGCTCTTCGACTACGAGGCGCTGACCACGCGCGAGCTGCGCACGTTGAGCGCGCTCAACGACTCCAAGCAGCACACGCACGACGCGCGCGAGCAGTTGTACCCGCTGATCATGCGCAGCGCCGCGAAGGTCGTGGTGGTCTCGCGCTGCGTACGCGGGATCGACGCGCGGGGCCTGCACAAGACCAACCTCGCCGCTTTGCGTGACGCCGTGCGCGGCGCCTGTGCGGGCATCGACGGGGAGGTGATATGCCTGCTGGACGGCTTCGCGGTAGCCGAGTTCGAGCATCCCCAGCGCGCGATCGTCGACGGCGACGCCACCAGCGCCGCGATCGCCGCCGCGTCGATCGTCGCCAAGGTCACGCGCGACCGTTTCATGCACACCGCCGACGCCCGTCATCCCGGCTGGGATTTCGCCGAGCACGTCGGCTACTCGACGCCCTCGCACCGCGAGGCCATCCTGCGCCACGGCGTCTCACCGTTGCACAGGATGTCCTTCCAGTCGCTCGCGTACCAGCAGCTCGCGCTGTAGCGCCGGCGGCGCTCGTCCGCCGCGTGCGGGGCGTGCGAAAACGTCAGCCGGGCTTGATCCGCTCACCACGCGCCCTCGACATGATCGAGGCGCAGCAGCCGCCCGCCTGGGTCGACGAGCACGCCGATCGCGTCGAAACGGATGCAGGCACCGCTCGGCCGCTCGCCGGAGGTTTGGGCCAGCCAGGCGACTGCGAGCCGGCGCAGGCGTGCGCGCTGTCGAGGATGCAGCCACTGCAGCGGTTCCTGCTCCGCCCGGATGCGTGTCGTGCGCGATCGCACACAGCGAGTCTTGACCTCCACGACGACAACCGCATGCTGGCCGTGCCCGATCAGGTCGATCTCGCCATGGCGGGTGCGGACGTTGCGCGCGAGGATCGTGTAACCCAGGCGTTCGAGGTGCGCCGCTGCTAGCTGCTCGCCGAAGCGCCCGAGCTTGCGGCGCCGGTCCACGCTGCGCACTCGCTCGTCCGTCTCGGGGGTTGGGTCTTGCGAGGGCAGCGGCACCGTGCACACGCCCGCCACGCTAGGCCACCGAATGTGACGCGTGTGTGACGAGTGTGCCGATTCGGTGCTGCGGTTGTGTCGGTTTTGCGCTTGTACCAGTTGCTGGACAAGGCAGCTTGCGCTGGGGCGGAGACAGGCGCGACGCGTCGGACCGCGCGAGCGCTGCGTTTGCATGCGGTGGGCACAGTCCAAAAAGGGCATGAGATCCGGTACACTCCCCGACCACTCGGGAGCCCTTTTACGCTGGAGAGGTCGGCCACGGCATGGAACGCCAGGCTGACGGGGAAGGGGGAAGGCTGGATGCCAACTGTGACCGCAGGGTCCAACGCGATGTGTAGCGGTGGAATGGTGGCGCTTGATGGCGGACGTGTCGCTCCGCAGCGTCGTCCCATGGCGGCGATGCTTGCGGCGGCGGCGGTGCTTGTGGCTGCGGTGCTGGTGCCTGGTCCTGCGCTTGCTGAGGAACTCATCCAGCAGGGTTCGAAGCTCACGACCACCGGGGAGATCGGCGCCGGCGAATTCGGCGCCACCGTGGCGCTGTCGGGCGACGGTGAAACGGCGCTGATCGGCAGCGGCGAACATGCCTACGTGTTCACTGGATCGAGCTCAAGCTGGAGCGAACAGGCCACGCTCCCGCCCGGCAGCGGCCTCGCGCTCTCCGCAGACGGCAACACGGCCCTCGTTGCGACTGGTGCGGGCACGTTGGTGTTCACCCGCTCGGGCTCGAGTTGGACGCAGCAAGCGACGCTCGTCGTGGGGGTGAGCGTCGCCGTCTCAGCGGATGGCAACACGGTGCTGGTCGGCGCACCGGCGACCGACGAAGGCGCGGGCGCGGCGTGGATCTACACACGCTCGGGTGAATCCTGGAGCCAGCAGGCGGAGCTGACCGGTGGTGAAGCGGGTGCCGGCAGCGAATTCGGCGCCAGTGTGGCGCTATCGGCAGATGGGAGCACGGCGCTCGTCGGTGGTCCCGGGCCAGGCGCTGAAAGACGCACCGGCGCGGCGTGGGTGTTCGCTCGCTCGGGCACGGAATGGGCGCAGCAGGGTCCCGTGATCATCGGGCCCTCCGTCTTTGGAAACGTATTCGAACGCTCGAAGTGGGGCACGGGCGTGGCCCTCTCGGCGGATGGCAGCACCGCGCTGATCGGTGGGGTCTCCAACAACGGCGCTGCCTTCGGAGCAAACGTGGCATCCGGATGGGTGTACACGCGCTCCGGCTCGACATGGACGCAACAGGCCGAAGAGCCGCTCATCGGCGAACTGCAGGAACACACGATCAACCTCGGCAGGGACAGCGCGAGCGTCGCGCTCTCAGCCGACGGGAACACGGCGCTGATCGGCGGCGGCCTCGATGCCGGCCTCGGGGCGGCGTGGTTGTTCACCCGCACGGGTTCGACCTGGAGTCAGCATGGGACCGAGCTCCAGGGCAGCGACGAGGTCGGAGCCTTCGAAGGTCTGTTCGGCGCAGGCGTTGCGTTGGCTTCGGCGGCCAACACGGCGCTGATCGGCGATCCCCGAGACAACGGGCGCATCGGGGCAGCGTGGATGTTCGCGTCGAGTCCCACGGTCATCGCGCTCGACACAGCCGCGGGAGCCTCTGAAGGTGGTACCACGGTGAGGATCACGGGCGCGAACTTCAACGACGTGTCGGCCGTCAACTTCGGCTCGGCGAGTGCTCGCAGCTTCACCGTAGGATCGGAAAGCTCGATCACCGCGGTGTCCCCGCCAGGCACAGGCACCGTCGATGTCACCGTGACCACCGCGCAGGGGGAGAGCACCACCAGCACGGCCGACCGGTTCAGCTACGGGCCGGCTGTCACGAGCTTGAGCCCTGACAGTGGCCTGCCGTCGGGGGGAACGCCCGTGCACATCACCGGCGCCGGCTTCGAGGGAGCCACGGCAGTCGACTTCGGCGCGGTCGCCGCCACGAGCTTCACGGTGAACAGCGACACTTCCATCACGGCGGTGTCACCCCCTGGTGTGGACACAGTCGATGTGACGGTGAGCACTCCACGTGGAGCGACTCCCACGAGTGGCGGCGATCATTTCGGCTATGCCAGCATCACGAACGTCTCCACGGGTGCCAGCACGCTTGGCGAAATCGTCACCGCGACAGATGGGAGCTTGTGGTTCATCGTGCCTGACGGCATAGGACGGATGACGCCGGAAGGGGCGCTCACGCTGTTCACCCACACCCTCACAGATGTCACAAAACTTGCCCCGGCGTCCGACGGCGATGCGTGGTTCGCCAATGCCGCCAGCTTGCTCTTCCTCATCACCCCTGAAGGGACAGTGACAGAAAGGCCTCCGACGCTGGCGCACGCGTACAACACGTTGGAAGCAATCACCGGTGGACCAGAAGGCTGCTTGTGGTTTTCTTATTACGATGTGTACAGCGAACGCGCTGCTCTCCAGGGCACGGGTGAGCCTTGTTGTTCTGTTGGCTTGCCTGAAGTGCATAGGTTGATTGGCGGGGTTAGCTCGATGGCGACGGGAGCTGACGACGACCTGTGGATGTCGTGGGATGGCACGGGCGTGCTGCGCGCGACTGCGGCCGGTGTCGCGCGGCAATATCCGGTCGGCACCGGCGTGTCCGCGATGACCGTCGGTCCGGGCGACGACTTGTGGTTCAGCGATCCTGAAGCCAACGAGATCGGGCGGCTGACGCCGGAAGGCGTGCTCACGCGCTTCTCACAGGGCATCACGAGCAGCCCCGAGGCGATCGTCACAGGCGCGGAAGGCGACATCTGGTTCACCGAGCCGGGCGCCCACGCGATCGGCAGGATCACCCCGGAAGGCGCCGTGACCGAGTTCTCGGAAGGAATCGACAGCGCCCCGGTGGGGATCACCGTAGGCGCGGAAGGCGACATCTGGTTCACCGAGGAATCGGGGCAGCTAGGACGCCTGGCGCCTGCTGGTCCGCCGGAATTCGGCAGGTGCGTCAAAGTCGGCGCCCACCGTGGCCATTTCACCGGTGCCGCTTGTCAGTTGCGCTCTGCCACACTGGACGGAAGGTACGAATGGTATGCCGCGGTCGCGAAAGCACGCTTCGCGATCACCCTGCGGGGCGGCGCAGTGACACTCCGCGCGGCCAAAGCAAAAGTGAGATGTGACGCTGAGAGCGGCTACGGCGAATACTCTGGTGCCAGAGCGGTCAAGAACGTCGTCCTCATTCTCTCGGGCTGCGCAGCTGCGGGCCATGCGTGCACGACAGCTGGGCTGTCCACGGGCGATCTTGAAACCAAGTCGCTCGAAGGCGTGCTCGGCTGGGAAGACAGGTCAGAGCTCAAGGTCGCGCTCGACCTCTACCCGCTCGGGAATACCGGACCGCTGATGGAATACCAGTGTGCCGGCGGGGCGCTCACAACGGTCCGCGGCTCGGTCCTCGCGCCCGTGAAGACGGACCAGATGCGGGTGGCATCCCCGCTGAAATACACGTTGAGCGATGGCAAGCAGAAGCCGGAACAGCTCGAAGGCGAACCCAACGACGTGCTGAGCGCATCGCTCGGCGGCGAACCCTCCGAACCGCTCGGCCTGACCGGGTGGCTGACGCTGGTCGGCGAAGAAGCGGTCGAGATCAACACCGCTGGGGCCTGAGACGGCTGAGATCGGCGCGGGGCAGCTCAGGCAGTCAGCGGGCGCAGGTCGGCGGCGCGAGCGCGTTCTGACGAGCTTGGGCGCTCTCGCGTAGCCTGACGGGTGTGAGCGAGAACTCAAGCAAGCTGGCTGCGCAGGACTTGCGCAACCAGAACGGCGCAGCCGCATCGGAGGCCGACGGCGACGCGAGCCGGGACGGCGGTCTACGCTCCCTGGACGGCGTCAGCAGCTTCATGGGCCTGCGCTGGGAGGACGCGCAGACCGTGCGCATGACGATTCGCCGCGAGCTGATCAACGGCGGCGGGCTGCTCTCCGGCGTGGCGACGTACGCGATGGTCGACTACTGCATGGGCTCCACGCTGTGGGCGCAGACGACGCGCGAGGAGCACATCGCGACGATCTCGATCGCCATCAACTACATCCAGACGGCGACCGAAGGCGAGGTCGTGTGCCGTACGACGCTCGACCGCCGAAACCGCACCACGGCGGTGCTGCGCAGCGAGGTCCACCACGAGGACGGACGCCTGCTGGTCACGGCGATCGGCAGCTACGGCATCTTCCCCGCGCGCTCCTCCAGGCGCACGCTGCCCGTTGCCGAGCACCCGCTGGAACGCACGCTCGAGGACGCTCGCGGGCAGGCGGGCGCCGGCACCCCTAGCGAGCGCGAGCCCTGACTCCCACGGTCCTCACGATCGCCGGCTCGGACTCCGGCGGGGGCGCCGGCATCCAGGCCGACCTGAAGGCGTTCGCGCGCTGCGGAGTGCACGGGACGAGCGCGATCACCGCGATCACCGCCCAGAACACGCTCGGCGTGAGCGTCGTCCACCAGCTGCCGGTCGAGATCGTACGCGCACAGGTGCGGGCGGTGCTCGCCGACATCGGCGCCGACGCCGTGAAGGTGGGCATGCTCGGCAGCGCCGAGATCGCGCTGGCGGTGGCCGGCATGCTCGACGAGCTGCCCGCCGGCACGCCGGTGGTGGTCGACCCGGTGATGGTCTCCGAGTCCGGTGCGCGGCTGCTCGCGCCCGACGCCCAGCGCGCGCTCGTCGAGCAGATCCTGCCGCGCGCGACCGTGCTCACACCCAACATCCCCGAGGCGCGCGCGCTCGTCGGCTGGCAGACCGCGCCGGCGGCCGGCGAGCAGACCGCGCCGGCGGCCGGCGACGAGGACGCGCAGGCGCAGGCGCTCGCCAGAGCCGTGCTGGCGCTGGGTCCGCGCAGCGTCGTGCTCACCGGCGGGCACCGCGAGCACGCGGTCGACCTGTTCCTCGACAGCGCCGGCGACGGCGAGGTGGTGAGCATCGCAGGCGCACGCCATCCCGATGGTGCGGCCCACGGCTCTGGCTGCACGCACGCCTCGGTGCTCGCCGCGCAGCTCGCGCTCGGGCTCACCCCGCTGCAGGCGGCGCGGGTCGCCCGGCGCCTGGCGGGCGAGGCGGTCGCGCACGGCTTGCGCGACATCGGCGCCGGCGCGGGACCGGTCGATGTTCTCGACCTCCAGCGGATGCGCACGTACTGACGTCCACACCCGCGCGGTTTGCCATAATCGGTTGGACGATGAGGCTACTGCGCATGAAGCCCGGACATGGTGAGATCGTGCTGGCTGAGGGCGACGTCGAGGTGCCGGAGCAGGAGCAGGAGCTGATCGAAGCGTTCCGCCGCGAGCTCGACGCCGGCATGTGGGCGGCGGTGCCGACACAGGCGCCGGGCGGGCGCCGCGAGGCGGAGCTCGTGAAGAGCTTCGACGATGTGCCGCGCGACGCCGAGCGCGTGATCTTCTTTCCACGGGCCGCCGGCGGCGCCCACACGTCCACCCGCTAGCCGCCGTGGGGCTGGCGCTCGGCACCGCGGCGATCGTGCTCGTGGTGCTGCTGTGGGAGCTCGCGCGCCCGACGCTCAAACGCGCGCTCGTGCGTGGGCGCCAGCTGTGGCGCGCACGCGGGCGCGCGAACCCGCTCGCCGGCTACGACCCCGGACGCGAGCGCCGCGCCGAGCAGCGGGCGCGCGAGCTGCTGCGCTCGTGCGTGTCCGCGCACGACTGGGCGATGTACCGGGACCTCGGCTTCCTGCGCGTGTGGGGCGCGTTGGGCGTGAGCAGCGAACGGGAGGGCGTCCCGTACGCCTACCTGATCTACCCGCACAAGCCGATCGTCGCCTACGTGCCCGCCACGGGCGAGCTGCTCAACGAGTACTGCGTGGCGTTCCCCGACCACTCCAAGCCGTACGGCAGCGCGCGCCTGCCCGACTCCGACGACGTGCTCGCCAAGTGGATGGCGCTCACCGGCGACGAGCGACGCCTGGTGGGCGAGGCCAACATGCACCTGCCGGGACGGCAGATCGATCCTGACAGGGTGCGCCGCGACCTGGCGCGTCTGCGGCGTTGGGAGCTGGAGCGCGATAACGTGCGCGCCGCGTGAGCAGCAACGGAACCTTCGACGTAAAGCACCGCAGTCGCTCCCTCACACACGGGCCGGAGCGCGCCGCCGCACGCGCCTACCTGCACGGCATCGGCTACTCCGCCGAGGACCTGGAGAAGCCGATCGTCGGTGTCGCGCACTCGTGGATCGAGACGATGCCCTGCAACTTCAACAACCGTGTGCTCGCCGCCAAGGTCAAGGAGGGGATCCGCGCCGCGGGCGGCACGCCGATGGAGCTCAACACGATCGCCATCTCCGACGGCATCACCATGGGCACCCCAGGGATGCGCGCCTCACTCGTCTCCCGCGAGCTGATCGCCGATTCGATCGAGCTGGTTGCCTCCGCCCACCAGTTCGACGCGCTGGTCGCGATCTCCGGCTGCGACAAGACGATCCCTGGGACCGTGATGGCGCTGGCGCGCCTGGACATCCCCGGCCTGATGCTCTACGGCGGCTCGATCAAGCCCGGTCACTACAAGGGCGCAGAGGTGACCATCCAACAGGTGTTCGAGGCCGTCGGCGAGTATGCGTCGGGCAAGATCACAGAGCAGGAGCTGCACGAGCTCGAGGACGCCGCTTCGCCCGGCGCGGGCGCGTGCGGCGGGCAGTTCACCGCCAACACCATGGCGATGGCCTTCGAGGCGCTCGGCATCTCGCCGGCCGGCACGGCGATGGTGCCAGCTGAAGATGGCCGCAAGCTGGAGGTGGCCAAGCAGTGCGGTGAACTGGTGCTGGAGATCCTCCGCGCCGGGCGCAAGCCGAGCGACGTGATCACCAAGCCGGCGCTCGAAAACGCGATCGCCGCGGTGGCCACCAGCGGCGGCTCCACCAACGGGGTGCTGCACCTGATGGCCGTCGCCCGTGAAATGGGCGTGCCGCTGGAGCTGGACGAGTTCGAGGCGATCTCCGAGCGCACGCCGCTGCTGTGCGATCTGCAGCCCGGCGGCCAGTACGTGGCCACCGAGCTCTACGAAGCCGGCGGCGTGCCACTCGTGCTCGCCCGCCTGCAGGAGGCGGGCATCCTCAACGCCGACGCGCTCACCGTCACCGGCAAGAGCATCGGCCAGCACGCCGCGGAAGCCAACGAGCGTGACGGGCAGCGCGTGGTGCGTCCGCTCTCAGAACCCATCAAAGCGACCGGCGGCTTTGCGATCCTGCGCGGCAACGTCGCCCCAGACGGCTGCGTGGTGAAGCTCTCGGGGCACGAGCGGCGCAAGCACGTGGGGCCGGCGCGTGTGTTCGACGGCGAGGAGGCGGCGATGGCCGCGGTGCTCGCCCATCAGATCCAGGCGGGCGACGTGGTCGTCATCCGCGGTGAGGGGCCCGCCGGCGGGCCGGGCATGCGCGAGATGCTCGCCGTCACCGCCGCAATCGTCGGCGAGGGCCTCGGCGAGCAGGTCGCGCTGATCACCGACGGGCGCTTCTCCGGCGCGACCCACGGCTTCATGGCCGCCCATGTCGCGCCCGAGGCGGTCCGCGGCGGGCCGATCGCCGCGATCCACGACGGCGACGAGCTGACGATCGACGCGGACACCCGCAAGCTCGACGTGGCGCTCGGCGACGAGGAGATCGCCGCCCGCGTGGCCGGCTACCGGCCGCCGCCGCACACCCTGCAGCCGATGGAGGTGGCGATCGCCAAGTACGCGAAGCTCGTCGGCAGCGCCGCCGAGGGCGCGATCGCGCGCTAGGAGGCCGCTGGCGCGGCGCGGCTCCCTAGCCGACGCGGGGATCGCTGCTTACTCGGCGAGGAAATCCGTGAGCAGCCGGTTGAAAGCCACTGGGCGCTCGAGCATCGCCATGTGCCCGGTGTCCGCGAAGATCACCTTGCGCGAGTTGGGGATCAGCTGGGCGAACACATCCGCGTCGCGCACGCTGATCAGGTGGTCTTCGGCGCCCCACACGATCAGCGTTGGGCACGCGATCTCCGGCAGGCGCTCGCGCACGTCGTAGTCGAGCACCGCCTCCAGCGCCTGCATGAAGCCGGGCTTGCCCGCGCCGCGCAGCTGCTCGGCCACGAGCGCCGGCGGCAGACGGTCGGGGTGGCGCGCCACGACGTGCATCAGCGCGTCGCGCATGCGCGCACGGCGGGCGAGCGTGTCTGAGTGCGACGCCACCCACCCACCGCCGTCGGCCAGCGCGGACTGCAGACGCTGCATGGTGGGCAACACGCGCAGCACGCCGGGATGGTTGGTGGTGGACACGCCGGCCGCCGACACCAGCACCAGGCGCTCGACGCGCTGGGGGAAGGCGATCGCGAGCTCGGCGGCGATGAAGCCGCCCATCGAGTTGCCCACCACAGCTGCCGCGTCGATCGCGAGCTCTCCCAGCAGGCCGTCGAGCAGGCGGGCGTAGCCGGAGATGGAGATCTCTCGCTCGGGCATCGGCGAGTGCCCGAAGCCGGGCAGGTCCATGGCGATGACGCGCCGCTCGGCGCCGAACACGGGCAGCTGTTCGAGCCAGTTGGGCCACGACCCCGACAGGCCGTGCACGAACACGAGCGGCTGCCTGTCGAGTGCTGCGGATGGCGCGCCGTCCCCCTCTCCGGCCGCCTCGCCAGCCGGTGGCGAGACCCCCGGGAGCTCGATGACGTTCACCGGCTGGCCGTCCACCACCACCCAGCGTTGGTGTGTGCGCCAGTCCACGTCGAGCCACGCGGAGCGACCGACCGGCCCGTAGGGTCCGGCCCCACCCGCAAACCCAAGCGAACCGTCAGGGTCAGCAGGCTGGCCCTCAGCAGGCTGCCCGGATCCAGTGCGCTCGGCTGATGCAGGCACGCTCGCCTGATTGCTCACGCGTTCAATCTACTCTGGACAGGAGTAACGTTCCAGTACCAGATATCTGCACAGATCGAGACGGCCGCTCGTGAACGGGGAGCATCCGCATGTCGCTTGCAGTGTGCGAGCGTAGGGGGGAAGGCAGGCGGAGCACGGGAGGCGGCGAACTACAGCCGAGGGTGAGAAGATCGCGAGGTTGGCACGGATGACAACACAGGCACAGGCGGCCCCTCGAGCTGAGCCGGCGGAGCGCTACGAGGCGTGGGCGCGCGCGGCGGCGCTGCTGGAGGAGGACCTGCGCCGGCGCGACGCTGCGCCGCGCACGCGCCGCGCGTACGGCGCGGACGTCGGTCAGTTTGCGCGCTGGGCGAGCGACCAGGGGCTCGTGCCGGCGCAAATCGACGCCAAGGCGGTGCGCCGCTACGTGGCGGGCCTGTCAGAGCGCGGCATCGCGGCGAGCAGCTCGGCGCGCAAGCTGGCGGCGTTGCGCGCGCTGTTTGCCAGCCAGCGCGAGCACGGCTTGATCGCGCAGAACCCCGCTGACCTGATCTCCACGCCGCGCAGGGCTTCGCATTTGCCGCGCGTGCTCAGCGCGCGCGAGGCCGCCGGGCTGCTGGACGGCATCGCGGCGTCCGCTCCGCTGGAGCTACGCGACCGGGCGATGTTCGAGCTCGCGTACGCGTGCGGCCTGCGCGCGGAGGAGCTCGTGTCGCTGCGCCTCGCGGACGTGGACTTCGACGGCGAGCAGCTGCGGGTGGAGGGCAAGGGCCGCAAGACGCGCTTCGTGCCGGTGGGCGAGCAGGCGATGGCGGCCGTGCACGCGTACCTCGAGCGGGCACGCCCAGCGCTCACGCAGGGCGCGGGCGCCACGGACACGCTGCTGCTCAGCAAGACCGGACGCACGCTCGGCACGGGCGACGTGCGCCGGCGGCTGCGCGCGTGGATCCGCCGTGTGGGCATGGGCGACGGCGCGACGCCGCACGCGCTGCGGCACAGCTTCGCCACGCACCTGCTGGACGGCGGCGCCGACCTGCGCGCGATCCAGGAGCTGCTGGGGCACGCGTCGGTGTCGAGCACCCAGATTTATACTCGGGTAGAGTCCGCCAGGCTCAGAAGCGCCTACACGCGCAGCCACCCTCGCGCGTGATGGACGCGCCCGACCGCCCTGGGGATTATTGACCTTGGAGACGAACGTCAAGCCGATCGAGCTGCGCGAACTGTGGCGGCGCTACAAGACCGAAGGCGACGAGCGCGTGCGCGAGCGGCTGGTGGTGGCGTACTCGCCGCTGGTCAAGTACGTCGCCGGGCGCACCGCCGCGGGCCTGCCGCCGCACGTGGAGGAGGCGGATCTCATCTCCTACGGCCTCGTCGGCCTTATCTCCGCGATAGAGCGTTTTGACTTGTCCCGCGACATCAAGTTCGAGACCTACGCGATCATGCGCATCAAGGGTGCGATCATCGACGAGCTGCGCTCGCTGGACTGGGTGCCGCGCAGCGTGCGCGCGCGCGCCCGCGAAGTGGAGCGCGCGAACGCCAAGCTCGAGCACACGCTCCAGCGCGCCCCCACCGACCAGGAGCTCGCGGACGAGCTGGGGATCACGGTCGACGAACTGAACGAGTCGCTGCTCGCCATCTCGCACTCCTCGATCGTCGCCCTGGACGAGCTGTGGAGCGTCTCAGACTCCAGCGGCGACCAGGTGTCGCTGATGGACACCATCGAGGACCCCGGCGCACCCGACCCCGCGCGGGCGCTCGACGTCGGCGACCTCAAGGACCGCATCGCCGACTCGATCGCCAAGCTGCCCGAGCGCGAGAAGCTGGTGATCGCCCTCTACTACTACGAGAACTTGACGCTGCGCGAGATCGGCGAGGTGCTCGGCGTGACCGAGTCGCGCGTCTCACAGATGCACACCAAGGCGGTGCTGCGCCTGCGATCGCGGATGCAGGAGGAGTCCTTCGACGACTGATCGCGCCGTCGGGGTGGCGGCGTAGGCTGCGACGAGTGCCGGCCACGCAGAAGGAATGGATCAAGCGTCTCGAACGGGAGGGATGGATGTTTGGCCGCGGGGGAAACCACCAGGTCAAGATGACCAAGCCCGGCCACCGGCCGATCACGCTCCCCGAGAACAAGCGTCGCGCTTACACGAAGGGCTTTGAGGCACAGCTACGACGAGAGGCCGGCCTACAGGATGAGGCAACTTGAGGCGATACGTATCATGGAGCCATGAGCGCGACTAAGGAGTTGCATGTCAACGTCCGCCATGAGGACGACTCGCTTTGGGCGACCGTAGAGGAGTTCCCAGGCGTCTTCGCCACGGGCGACAACCTGGACGAGCTTCGGCGGAGTCTCGAGGAGGGCATCGCGCTTGTGCTCGAGCGCCCCAACGGCGAAGTCCCCACCGTGACCTTGCAGCCCCTGCGGCTGGAGCCAGTGGAGACCACAGCCAGCGCCGAACTCGTGTACGCGTGAATGCCGTTCAGTTCTGGCGTCGAGTTTCGTCGACTGAGCTGAGCGCGCCGGCATCCTCCAAGCGGTCGCTCGCCGGCCGCGTCGGGCTCGAGGGCTCCTCCCAATCGCTCGTCCGGCGCGTGTTCGACCACCTCTTCGCCGGCATCCCCGTGAGCGACCGTCAGGCGGCGGGGGAGTGGTATGAGCGCCTGCTCGGGCGCCCGCCCGACCTGATCCCCAACGCGCGCGAGGCGGCGTGGCGGCTGACCGACTCGGGCTGGCTGGTCATCGAGCGCGACCCGGCACGCGCGGGCTCGGCGCTGCACACGCTGCTGGTGGCCGACCTCGACGGCTTCCTCGCCGGCTTGGCCGAGCGGGGCGTGCGTGCGGGGCCGGTGGAGCTGATCGGCGACGGCGTCAGGCAGGCGATCGTCAGCGACCCCGACGGCAACCGGCTGAAAGTCGGACAGCCGCCCGGCTGACGCCCGCCGAGGATGGATCGAGAGCGCGCAGCGCTCCTCGCAGATAGGCGTCGAACCGCACTGGCGCCCGCTGGGACGCGGCGGTATCGTCCTTTTACACCGAGGAAGGAGATTCCAATGCACCCCCCAGCGGACCGTATTCGCAACGTCGCCCTCGTCGGACACCGAGGGTCGGGCAAGACGGCGCTGCACGAGGCGCTGCTGTTCGAGGCGGGGGCTGTGAACCGTCTCGGCTCTGTGCCCGACGGCAGCACCGCATCGGACTCCGACCCCGACGAGCAGGCGCGGCAGATGTCGATTTCCACCACGCTCAGCACGCTCAGCTGGCAGGAGCGCAAGATCAACCTGCTTGACACGCCCGGCGAGCCGAGCTTCGTCGCCGACGCGCTCGGCGCGCTGCGCGTGTGCGAGTCGGCGGTGTTCGTGATCAACGCCGTGATGGGCGTCGAGGTCACCACCAGCCGGCTGTGGGCGCGCGCCGGCGAGCTGGACATCGCGCGCCTCTTGTTCGTGAACATGCTCGACCGCGAGCGCGCCGACTTCTTCCGCACGCTCGATCAGCTCAAGCGGGCGTTCGGCCCCCACGTCGTCGCCACCGAGATCCCCATCGGCTCAGAGCACGACGTCGAAGGCGTGATCGACCTCGTGGACATGAAGGCCTTCCGCGCGCAGGCCACGCCAGAGCGCGGCGCGGCAGACGAGATCCCGATCCCCGCCGAGCTCGCCGAGCGCGCGGGCGAATACCGCGAAAAGCTGATGGACGAGGTGTGCGAAGTCTCCGACACGCTGATGGAGCGCTACCTGGAGGGCGAGCAGATCTCCCACCAGGAGATCGTCGACGCGCTCAAGGAGGGCACCAACCACGGCAAAATCTTCCCCGTCGTGTGCGGCGTCGCCACGCGCAACCTCGGCACCACGCGCCTGCTCGACGCGATCGTCGAGGACCTGCCCTCGCCCGTCAAGCACGGCGCGCTGCAGGTCGGCGAGGTGACGCTCAGCCCCAGCGAGGACGAGCCGCTGTACGCGTACGTGTTCAAGACCCGCGCCGACCCGTTCGCCGGGCGCATCAACCTGCTGCGCGTCTACCAGGGCGTCCTGCGCACCGACAGCCAGCTGCTGAACACGCGCGCGCACGTCAAGGAGCGCATCGGCCAGCTCGTCACGTTCGCCGGCAAGGACGTCGAGCACGTGCAGGAGTTCGGCCCCGGCGACATCGGCGCGGTCGCCAAGCTCAAGGAGAC
Organism: Solirubrobacteraceae bacterium; assembly: GCA_035504435.1. Classification (GTDB taxonomy): domain Bacteria; phylum Actinomycetota; class Thermoleophilia; order Solirubrobacterales; family Solirubrobacteraceae; genus Palsa-744. Next base: position 107,585 of record DATJRV010000083.1, on the reverse strand, counting down.
GCGCGCCGGCGACTGGCTGGCCGAACGCGACCAGCCGATCGACATGCCGCGCATCAAGCTGCCCGCGCCCGTCATGGCCTTCGCCGTCGAGCCCAAGAGCCGCGGCGACGAGGACAAGGTGCTCTCCTCGCTGCGCCGCCTGCAGGAGGAGGACCCCACGATCGACCTGCACCGCGACCAGCAGACCGGCGAGCAGATCGTCGCCGGGCTCTCCCAGGTGCACGTCGAAGTCATCGTCGACCGCCTGCGCTCGCGCTTCGGCGTGGAGGTCGAGCTGAAGCCGCCGCGCGTCCCCTACCAGGAGACGATCCGCGCCAGCGCCACCGCCCACGGACGCCACAAGAAGCAGTCCGGCGGGCGCGGGCAGTTCGGCGACTGCCACATCGAGATCACGCCGCTGGGCGACGCGGAGAACGCCGAGGGCTTCGAGTTCGTCGACAACATCAAGGGCGGGGTCATCCCCAACTCGTTCATCCCCGCCGTCGAGAAGGGCGTGCGCGAGGCGATGGAAACGGGCGTCATCGCCGGCTACCCCGTGCAGGGCGTGCGCGTACGCCTGTTCGACGGCCAGTACCACTCCGTGGACTCCTCCGAGATCGCCTTCAAGCTCGCCGGCCTGCAGGCCATGAAGGACGCGCTCGAACACGCCGAGCCCGTGCTGCTGGAGCCGATCATGCTCGTCACCCTGTCCGTCCCCGAGGACAGCGTCGGCGACGTCATCGGCGACCTCAACAGCCGCCGCGGGCGCCCCCAGGGGATGGAGCCCGTCGGCGCGATGACCGAGATCAAAGCCGAGGTGCCGATGGCCGAGATGCTCACCTACGCCCCCGATCTGCGCTCCATCACCCAAGGGCAGGGCGACTACACGCTCGAGTTCCTGCGCTACGAAGAGCTCCCAGGGCACCTCGCACAAAAAGTGGTCGAACAGGCGGGGGAGGAGCGCGCCGCCGTACACGCCTAGACGGCCGATACGCGGCGCCTCTCGGCCGTCTACCGACGACTCGGATAGGCTGCCGGCTTGATGGCAACGCGCACGATCGTCACCTCCCAGCCAGATGTCGCCTGCGACGTGTGCGCCAGGCGGCTGCTGCGCGGCGAGCAGCCGGACGTGTTCGTCGGCGCCGGGCGACGCAGGATCGTGTGCGAGCTGTGTGCGCCGCGTGCCGCGCACGCGGGCTGGCTGCGCGAGACCGACAGCCGGCCGGTCAGCCTGCCGCCGGGGCGCCCGCGCAGGGCGGGAAGCCTGTTCGAGCGGCTGCCCGCGCCGTTCAAGGTGTCCGTGCCTTTCAGAGTGCGCAGGGATGCCGAGCCGCAGCGCTCGGACGCGGCCGTCAACGGCGGCGTTCCCCACAGGCTGCCTGGCGCACCGGCCACGCCGTCAGCGCCGTCCGCGCAGGAAGGCCTCGCGCCCGCAGGCGACTTCGCGGCAGCCGACGCCGGGCTCTTCGCCACGGTGCAGGCACCCGTGCCGCAGGCGGACGCGTCCGCGCCGCGCGCCGCCGCGCCGCACGCCGCCGCGCCCGTGCCGCGCGCCGCCGCGTCCGCGCCGGACGCCGCCGCAGCCGTGCTGCACGCCGCCGCGTCCGCGCCGGACGCCGACGCGCCCGTGCCGCTCGCCGACGCGCCTGGGCCGGCGGCGGGCCCCGCGACCGTCGAGCTGGCAACGCCCGCTCACGCGCAGGACCCCGGAGCGCCCGCGCCCGAGCCGCCACTCGCGCCGGCGCCGGCGGCGCCGGCAGGGCAATCGGAGACGGCGACGGCCGCGGCGCCCGCGCTGGCCTCCCCGTATCTGCAGCAGGCGCTCGACGTGTTCAACGCCAGCGAGTTCCCCCGACGTGTGGCCGGCGTGATCCGCGCGCTGGGAGCACCGCTCGTGACCGTCCGCTCGGCCGAGCACCTGGCGAGCGTCGTGCGGATCGTCGTCGCGTGGGAGCTCTGCTGGTACCGCTACGAGGTTGACCTCAGCGAACCGGTCGCCGAGGCGCTGGTGATCGCGCAGGGAACCGAGCTCGCGGAGCTCGCGCGCGAAGAACGCGCAGGAAACGCCGCGGCGGCCGACTCCGGCTCGCTGGCGCTCGCCGCCGGCGGCTGAAAGCGTGTGACGATTCCGTGCGCGCGGCTTGCGGATTCGCGCACGGGGAGTAACATCGCTGCGGCGATGATCTACTGCGTGGTGCCCAGGCCGCTCGCCGATGAGCTCTACCCGAAGCTCGTCGAGCACTACAGCGCCGACGAGAACGTCACCGTGATCGTGGACCGGCGCCAGTTCGACCGCCGTGCACGCTACGCCGCCGCCGGCATCTCACCCGACGGCGACGTGCAGCGCCGCGTCGTGCGCGACCGCCGCCGCGCGCGCGTCCCCGGCGACCTGTTGCCGCTGGCGAACGTCTCCTAGCGACCGCTTCGTCCCCAGCGGGCTGCATACTCGCACGCGATGAAGCTGATCGTGCACGTAGACGGCGGCGCCCGCGGCAACCCTGGTCCCGCTGCCGCCGCCTGCGTGGTCAGCTCGCCCGACGGTGACGTGCTCATCGAGCGCACGCAGCTCTTGGGCAAGGTCACCAACAACGTCGCCGAGTACCGCGCGCTGCTGCTCGGCCTGGCGTGCGCGAGCGAGCTCGGCGCCGGCGAGATCGAGGTCATCGGCGACTCCGAGCTGATCGCCAAGCAGGTGCAGGGCGTCTACAAGGTCAAGCACCCCGCCATGCGACCCCTGTACCTGGAGGCCATGCAAGCGCTGCGCGGCTTCGAGCGCTGGTCGATCCGCACCGTGCCGCGGGCGCAGAACGCCGACGCCGACGCGCTGGTGAACGCCGCGCTCGACCAGGCGGCCACCGCGTCCCGCTGACACACCGGCCAGCGGTTCGCGCGGCGTCAGGGTCGCTTGGTTGCCAAGCGGAGCGCTGATTTGGCGATCTGGATCATCTGCGCGTTCGACAGTTCCTCCAGCAGCGTGTTCGTGACCCAGTAGAGGACGTTGCCCGCGCGCCAGCCGATCACGTGGATGTGCGAGCCGTCGTCCACGAAGCGGTATTCCACCCCGTCGATCACCTCCGTGCGGGCGTGCGCGAACAGCGGCGGGTTCAGCCAGTCGGTGCCCTCGAAGTCGTAGTAGCCATCCTCGGTCTGGTTCTCCAGGAACACGATCACGTAGGCGTGATGGCGGATGTTCTGCTGGTTGCGCAGCGGGTACGCGCGCACCTGCTGTTGTTCGGCGGGCCCCGTCTGCAGGTGCGGGTAGAGCACCGGGAAGGGGATTTCGCTGGCCGCCTTCACGAGTTCTTCTTCGCCGCTTGCCGGCGTCGGGAACAGGCCGACGCTCGCCGGGTTGAAGCTCGCATGCGGCTCGCGGCGGCTGGCTTGGTGGGCGTGGCGGGCTTGGTGGGCCTGGCGCGCGACGACGCTCCTCGGGCGTGGGGAGGGCGGCGGCAGCTCGAGTTGTTCGTGGCCGTTCAAGAACGTTTCCAGCGTCTGTTTCTCCAGTTCCGGCGTCGAGGTCACGTAGTCCACGTTGTTCATCTGGTAATCCTCGTCGGCCGCCAAGAACTTCACCTGGCGCAGCGGCTTGGACTGCGAGAAGGCGATCAGCTTGGTCAGCAGGATCAGCTCTTCGGAGGTGGCCGGGAAATTCGTGCGGATCGCGTGGCCCACCGCTTTGGCCACGCGGTCGATCTGCCCCAGCTCGTCGGTGGGGTCGATCTGCTCGCGCAGGTCGCGCAGGAAGTCCTGCTGGCGCGCCACGCGCACGAAGTCGGAGTCGTCGTGGCGGTAGCGCACGTAGTCGAGCGCGTTTTCGTAGCACAGCTTCTGGTAGCCAGGCTCCAGGTTGATGTTCGTGTAGTCGGTTTCCGGGGTGCCTTCGTTCTCGTTGTAGTAGCGGTGGTCCACGTTCACGTACGCGCACCCGAGCGTGTCCACCACTTCGATGAAGCCCTTGAAGTTCACGTCGATGATCCCGTTCAGCGCCAGTTCGGGAAACACTTCGCGTTTGATCGTTTCCGCCGCCAGGATGCTCGCCTCGTTCGCGCCGCCGTTCTCGCTGCCGATCGTGTACGCGGCGTTGATCTTTTCGTTTTCGTACACCTGACCGTCGGGCGCGTCGATGTTGACCATCAGGTCACGCGGGATCGACAGCACCGAGGTCTGGCCCTGTTCAGGGTCGAAGCGCACCAGCAGGATCGTGTCGCTGTGCGGCGAGGCGTCGCGTTCTTCGATGTTCCTCGAGCCCGAGCGCCGGTCCGAGCCAAGGATCAGGAAGGTCTGCGGCCCGCCACCGTATTCGGGCGTGACCAGGCCTTTCGGCGCGCTGATGTGGCTCGTCTTCGGGAAGATCTCGTTGGCGAGCGTCGTGATCTTGTTCAGCGCCAGCGTCGCCGTCGCCGCGCCGCTCATCGCCGCGATCAGCACGGCCGCCAGCAGGAAGCGCCTCCACATTCCCCATCGCAGCGACGGCTGGAGATCGTCAATCATCGGGTGTCGCCTGCTTTGCAGCGCATTGGGCACGAGGTCGTCTACGGGCCTCCTCCCAGGGGCTGCAAATCAGACTAGCGAGCCGATCGGCGCGAAGGCGCCGCTCGCGCGGCTACGCTCGATCCGTGCTCAGCCCCCGCAACCGCGAGCTCCTCGGGTTGATGCCGGCTGCGCTGCTCGTCACCGGCGGTTTCACCGCGGTGTTCATCCAGACCGAGGGCAGCTCACCGGGAGCCTCCACCAGCCTGACGCTCAACCACGCCTCCAGCGTGTCGCTGACCTACGGCGCGCTGTTCCTCGTGCTGTGCCTGGCCGCGCATCTGGTGATCCGCTTCGCCCTGCCCAACGCCGACCCCTACCTGTTCCCGCTGGTGGCGGTGCTCGCCAGCGTCGGCATCGTGATGGTCTACCGCATCGAACCCACGCTCGCCCGCCAGCAGGCCCAGTGGATGGTGCTCGGCCTGGTGCTGTTCGCGGGCACGATCATCGCGCTGCGCCGCCGCGGCGTGGGGGTGCTCGAGCGCTACCGCTACACGATCGCGCTGGTCGGCATCGTCGCCACCGTGCTGCCCCGGCTGCCGGGGATCGGCGAGCAGGTCAACGGCGCCTACCTGGACATCCACGTCGGCAGCGTCTCCTTCCAGCCCGCCGAGCTCGCGAAGATCGCGATCGTGATCTTCCTCGCCAGCTACCTGCGCGACAACCGTCAGATCCTCGTCACCGCCGGCCGGCGCGTGCTCGGCGTGACGATCCCGCCGATGAAGCAGTTCGGGCCGATGCTGATCGTGTGGGGGGCGGCGATGGCCACGCTGCTGATCACCCGCGAGCTGGGCACCTCGCTGATGTTCTACGGCGCGTTCCTGGCGCTCCTGTACGTCGCCACCGGGCGCCTGTCGTTCCCGCTGATCGGGCTCGTGCTGTTCGCGCTCGGCGCCTGGTACGTGACCGGCCATGTCGGTCACGTGCACGCGCGCGTGCTCGCCTGGGAACACCCGTTCGAGGAATCGCTGTACAAGCTCGAAGGCGGCAGCTACCAGCTCGCGCAGTCGCTGTTCGCGCAGGCCGACGGCGGTCTGCTCGGCGCGGGCTTCGATCGCTCGCTGCTGCGACTCGGCCCGCACGGCGCGACGATCCTGCCGGTCCCCGAAAGCGACATGATCTACGCGGTCATCGTCAACGAGCTCGGCCTCGTCGGCGCCGCCGCGCTGCTGGGCGTGTACCTGATGCTGGTCGCCCGCGGGCTGAAGACGGCCGTGCTCGCGCGCGACTCCTTCTCCAAGCTCCTGGCCACCGGCCTGTCGTTCGTCATCGCCCTGCAGGTGTTCGTGATCGTCGGCGGCGTCACGCGGGTGATCCCCTTGACCGGCGTCACGCTGCCATTCGTCGCCTACGGCGGCTCCTCGGTGGTGATGAACTTCGTGCTCGTCGCCCTGCTGCTCGTGATCTCCGACCGCGCACGGCGCCCGTACGCGCCGCGCTCGCGGCGCTGAACGGCGCCCTGGCGCGCAGGGGAGCTCCCGGCGCCGTCGAAGACGACTTGCGCCGATGCCGAGTTCGACCCTGCCCGAGGCCGACCAGCGGCTCGATGACGCCGCCACGGCGATCGCCGCGCACGGCGGCGCCGACGCGTGGGCGTTGAACGCAGGTCTCGCGCGCCTGCGCTGCGCGATCGAGCACGGGCTGTTCGTGCTGCACTTCCAGCCGATCGTCTCCGTCCGCGAGCGACGCGTGTGCCACCACGAGGCTCTGCTGCGCCTCGCCGATCGCCCCGACGGGCGCCTGCTCGCGCCTGGGCTGTTCCTGCCCGCCGCCGAGCGCTACGGCTTGATCGCCGACATCGACCGCATGGTGCTCGATCGCGTGATCGCGCTGCTCGGCGAGAACAAGGGCTTGCGCCTTGCCGTCAACGTCTCCGCCCTGTCCGTCACCGACGCGACGCTGCTCGCGCACATCGCTCGCCAGCTGGAGTGGCACGGCGTCGAGCCGGCGCGGCTGTTGATCGAGATCACCGAGACGGCCGCCATCTCCGACATGGCCGGCGCCCGACAGTTCTGCATCGGCGTGCTCACGCTCGGCTGCGGCCTGGCGCTCGATGACTTCGGCGCCGGCTTCGGCTCGCTGCAATACCTCAAGCGCCTGCCCTTCAGCCATCTGAAGATCGACGGCGAGTTCATCCGCCGCCTGCCCGCCTCGCGCATCGACCAGCTGCTGGTCAGCGCGATGGCCGGCGTCGTGCGCGGCATGGGCGCCAAGACGGTCGCCGAGTTCGTCAGCGACGAGGCCACCCTGGAGCTGCTCGCAAGCTACGGCGTGGACTACGCCCAGGGGTTTGCCGTGGGGCGTCCGCAGCCGCAGCTGCCCGTCGGCGTGTGAGGGCGCCGCAGCCGCCTTCGAGCGCGCTCTGCCATCCGCGCAGCACGAGCGCTCGGCCAGGTACGCTCCGCTCATGACAACCATCTCCGCAGACACGCTTCCCGACGCGCTGAGCGGCCCCGCGCGCGAGTTCATCTCAAAGCCGCATCGCCTGCTGATCGGCGCCGAGCGTCCGGAGGCGGCCGACGGGCGCACGTTCGCCACGCTCGACCCCGCCACCGGCGGGGAGATCGCCGAGCTCCCGCTCGCGGGCGCCGAGGATGTCGACGCCGCGGTGAAAGCCGCCCGCGCCGCGTTCGCCGAAGGTCCGTGGGGCAAGCTGCCGGCCGCCGGGCGCGAGCGGCTGATGCACGCGCTCGCCGACGCGATCGACGCGCGCGCGCAGGAGATCGCCCAGGTCGAGTCGCTCGACAACGGCAAGCCGGTCGGGCTCGCCCAGTTCGTCGATGTGGGTGGCGCGGTCGCGCACCTGCGCTACTTCGCCGGCTGGCCCACCAAGATCGAGGGCGGCGTGCTGCCGGTGGGCGCCCCCAACATGCACTGCTACACGCGCCGCGAACCCGTCGGCGTGTGCGCGCAGATCATCCCCTGGAACTTCCCGCTGCTGATGGCCGCGTGGAAGCTCGGCCCGGCGCTCGCCGCCGGCTGCACCGTCGTGCTCAAGCCCGCCGAGCAGACGCCGCTGTCGGCGCTGCGCGTCGGCGAGCTCGCGCTCGAGGTCGGCTTTCCGCCCGGCGTCATCAACGTGCTCACCGGCGACGGCAGCACCGGCGCCGCGCTCGTCGACCACCCCGACGTCAACAAGATCGCCTTCACCGGCTCGACCGCCGTGGGGCGCGAGATCGGCGCGAAGGCCGGCAGGGCGCTCAAGCGCGTGACGCTGGAGCTCGGCGGCAAGTCGCCGAACATCATCCTCCCCGACGCCGACCTCGAAAGCGCCGTCAAGGGCTCCTTCCAGGCGCTGTACTTCAACTCCGGGCAGGCGTGCAACGCCGGCTCGCGGCTGTTCGTCCCGGCCGAGCGCTTCGACGAGGTGATGAGCGGCCTCGCCGAGGCCGCCAAGGCGACCCAGCTCGGCCCCGGCCTCGACGCCGCCACCCAGCTCGGGCCGCTCGTGTCCGCCGAGCAACAGGAACGCGTGCTCGGCTACATCGAGGCGGGGCGTGCGGAAGGCGCGGAGCTGCTCGCGGGCGGCGAGGCGGCGCTCGCCGACAGCGGCGGCTACTTCGTCGCGCCCACCCTGTTCAGCACGACCTCCGACGAGCTGCGCATCTCGCGCGAGGAGATCTTCGGGCCGGTGCTCGTCGCCTCCCCGTACGACAGCCTGGAGGAAGTCGCCGCGCGGGCCAACGAAGGCGAGTACGGGCTGGCGGCGGGGGTGTGGACGCGCGACCTCTCCAGCGCCCACCGGCTGGCGGCGATGCTGCGCGCGGGCATGGTCTACATCAACACCTGGGGGCTCGCCGACCCGGCGGCGCCGTTCGGCGGCTTCAAGGCCTCGGGCATCGGGCGCGAGCACGGCCACGATGGCCTCGACGCCTACCTGGAGAGCAAGACCGTGTGGACGGCGCTGTGATAGCCCGTGCGGGCGGTCGTGTGATGCCGGGGCTCCCCGCCGCTTCGTGAGCGCAGTCGCGCACGGCGAGCGGCCGCTCGCCGAGGTCCGCTCGGCACGCTGGGCGTCCGCGCTGGCCACCGCGCTGGCGCTCGTGCTGGTGGCCGCCGCCGTCGAGGTCGTGCTCGACGGCGCGCTCGGGCACTCCGCGGAGATACCGCTGCAGCCAGACATCAGCGGCTGGCTGACCACCCCAGTTTGGGGTGGTGCCCGAATCGGCGAGCGCCTCGGCTTCCGCGTCTTCATCATCGCGCTGCTCGCCTCCACCGGCGCCTACGGCGGGCTGGTCGTGCTCGCCGGACGTGCCGGCGCGTGGACAGGGCGCGCGCGCCGCGAGCGCGCGCAAGCACCCGCGATCTCCGCGCGCTGGGCGATCGCGCTGGTGGCCGCGCTGCAGCTGATCGTGTTCGCCGGGCCGGTGCTCATCTCCACCGACGTCTTCAGCTACATCGCCTACGCGCGCATGGGCGTCGAGCACGGGATGAACCCGTACCTCAACGGCCCGCTGGCGATCGCCGGCGACCCGGTGTTCAAGTACGTCGGCACCGACTGGATCCACGTGGCCACCGCGTACGGGCCGCTGTACACGCTGCTCTCCTACCCGCTCGCCCCGCTCGGCGTGGTCGGCGCGCTGTGGGGCATGAAGCTCGAGGCGCTGCTCGCGAGCGCCGGCACGCTCGCGCTCACCTGGCGCTGCGCGCGCGCGCGGGGCCTCGACCCGGTGCTCGCGCTGCTGGTCGTCGGCGCCAACCCGCTGTACGTGCTCTACGGCCTCGGCGGCGCGCACAACGACCTGATCATGATGCTCACGATGATGGCCGCCGTCAGCCTGATGCTCGCTCCGCGCACGCCCGGCGTGGGCGGGATCGGGGCGCGGCGCGAAGCGGGCGCCGCCGCGTGGGTCGTCGCCGGCGCGCTCATCAAGGCCACCGTCGCGGTGCTCCTGCCGTTCATGATCCTCTCGCGCCGGCGGCTCGCGCCGATCCTCGGTGCGCTGGCCGCGATCGCGCTCGGTGCGCTCGCCGGCTACGCGGTGTTCGGCATCCACGGCATCGACCTCGTCGCCGCGCTCAACCGCGACGCGGCGTTCGTCTCCACCGACAGCTTCGCCACCGAGATCGCCCACCTGTTCGGCAAGCCCGGCGTGTTCCCCGTCGATCACGATCTGCTGAAGGCGGCGCTCGTGGCGATCGTGCTCTACCTGCTGTGGCGCACGTGGCGCGGCTATGACTGGGTGGCCGCCTCCGGCTGGGCGCTGCTCGCGATCTCCGTCACCAGCACCTGGCTGCTCGCCTGGTACATCCTGTGGCCGCTGCCGCTCGCCGTCGTCACCCGCGACCGGCGCCTGCTGGCGGCGACGCTCGCCGTGCAGGCGCTGTTCGTCGTCCACCAGACATCGCCGCTGCTGGCGCCGGTGAAATGAGCGAGGGCGCATGAACGAGGCCTCGCTACCAGCCGCCGACGCGCGCTGGCGGTGGCTGCCCGCGTGGCTGCGTCCCCTCCCGGAAGCACGCGCCGGCGGGCGCGAGAAGGGGCGCGCGTGGCTGATCGAGACCTGGCTGCTGGTGCTCGTCGCCGTGTTCCTGGCGGTCGCCACGGTCAACGACCTCGGCCGCGAGGTCGACATCAACCACCGCCTGGTCGCCGATCTGGCCACCTGGCGCCACTACACCCACCACGACTACGTGAACATCTCGATCGACCAGGAAACCCTCGGCCTGGACAGCGGGCGCGAGGTCCTGTGCGGCAACACCATCCCAGGCGCGCCGGGCGAAAAGACGCAGATCTGCCTGGCGATCTGGGGGCCGGTGCGCGACGGGCTGCGCGGCGTTCACGGCGGCTGGTACCTGCCGCCCTACCACCCGGACACGCCCGCCAACCGCTACGGCTGCTTCGGTCCAGCGGGCCAGGGGAGATGTCCGCGATGAGCGCAGCCGCGATGAGCGCGCCCGCGCCCACCGCGGCGGCCCCGCAGGCGCCCGCCGCGCGGGCCGGGCGGATGGCGAGCGTCGCCTCCCGCCTGCCGCGCTGGTGGCCGCTGGCCCTGCTCACGCTGTTCGCCGCCGCGCTGCGGCTGTCCACGCTCGACTTGCAGAGCTTCTGGTACGACGAGGCGTTCACGCCCGTGCACGTCCTGCACCCGAGCCTCGTGGCGACGCTGCGCTCGGTCGTGCACAGCGAGAACACGCCGCCGCTGTGGTACGTGATCGCGTGGGCCGACGCGCGCATCCTGGGGACCGGCGAGATCGCGTTGCGCCTGCCCTCGGCGCTCGCCGGGATCGCCACCGTGCCGGTCGCCTGGGCGATCGGCGCCGAGCTGGAAGGCCGGTCGTCGCTCGGCGCCACCCCCCCCGCGCCGTCCGCCCGCCGCGTCGGTGCGCCCTCCGCGCGCCACCTCGCCGCACCCTCCGCCGCCCGCGTCGGTGCGCCGCGCGCCGCGGTCGCCTGCGCGCTGCTGGTGGCGGTGAACCCGCTGTTCGTGTGGTACTCGCAGGAGGCGCGCGCGTACGGGCTGTTCGTGCTCACGGGCGCGCTCGCGCTGTTGTGCTTCCTGCGCGTCGAGCGCGCGCCCACCCGCGCGCGCATGGCGCTGTTCGCGCTCACCGGCGCGCTCGCGCTGCTGACGCACTACTTCGCCGTGTTCCTGCTGATCCCGATGGCGCTGTGGCTGCTCCATGAGCCGCGCACCCGCCGCGCGGCGCTCGGCGCGCTCGGCGTGCTCGCCGTCGTCGGCGCGGCGCTCTTGCCGCTGATCTCCGCCCAAGGCGGCCACGGCACGCAGTGGATCGGGCGCTGGCCGCTGAGCGAACGCCTGCAGGCGATCCCGCAGTACTACCTCACCGGCTACTCCGGCAAGCCGCTCGGGCACGGCATCGAGCTGCTGGTCGCGCTGCCGATCCTCGCCGGCCTCGCGCTCGGGCTGTGGCGGATGCGCGAACCGCGCCGCCAGCGTGCGGACGCATCCGTGCACGGGTTGCTGTTGGTGCTCGCGATCGCCGCCTGCGGGGTGCTCATCCCGGTGCTGCTCGTCGCCTGCGGCGCCGACTACCTCGCGCCACGCAACCTGGTCGCCGCGATGATCCCCGTCACCGCGGTGATCGCGCTGGTGAGCGTGTGGCCGCGCACCGGGCGCGCGGGCGTCGCGCTCGTGCTCGGCATCGCCGTCGCGTTCCTGGCGATCTCGATCGACGTCGATCTCAGCCCGCGCCTGCAGCGCGGCGACTGGCGGGGCCTCGCCAAGGCGCTCACGCCGGCGACGGCCGAGCGCGTGATCAGCACCGTCGAGCTCGGCTCCGCGCCGCTCGAGTACTACCTGCCCGGCCTGCACGGGCTGCGCGCCGGCACCTCCGTGCGCGTGCGCGAGATCGACGAGACCGGCTTTGCGCCGCTGCGCGCCTCCGCCGCCGAACCGCCGGCCCCAGGTTTTCATCTGCGCGCGCGCCTGGACGTGCACGGGCTGATCGCCTACCGCTTCGTGTCCGCCACGCCACAGCTCGTCAGCGAGGCCACGCTGCGTCGGCACGTGATCGCGCTCGAAGGCCCCCCTGAGGTGCTCGTGCCGGCGGGCGTGCCCGCCTCCTGACCGAGACCCGCCGCACACATTGGTAACACTGGGCCTGCACACGGGTAGGTGCGTGCGAGCACGCATGCGCAGCTTTCGTCTCGAAACAAAAAGATTTAGGTTTTCCATATGCCAAAGCTGACCTTGGAGGCGCACAGCGAGACGCAGGCGGCGCTGGCGAGCGCACGCGAGCATCTCCTGGCCTTGCAAAGCGACGCCGGCTGGTGGCGCGGGGAGCTGCAGACCAACGTCACGATGGACGCCGAGGACATCCTGCTGCGCGAGTTCCTGGGGATCCGCCAGGCTGCGCAGAGCGAGCGCTCCGCCGCCTGGATCCGCTCGCAGCAGCGCGCCGACGGCACGTGGACGAACTTCCACGACGGCCCCGGTGAGCTGTCCACCACGATCGAGGCCTACTGGGCGCTGCGGCTGTGCGGCGACCCGGTCGAGGCCGAGCACATGCGCACCGCCGCGCAGTTCGTCCGCGACGCCGGCGGCCTCGAGCAGGCGCGCGTGTTCACCCACGTGTGGCTGGCGCTGTTCGGGCTGTGGTCCTGGGAGCGGGTGCCGGCGCTGCCGCCGGAGGTGATCCTGCTGCCCGCGTCGGTGCCGTTGAACGTGTACGACTTCGCCTGCTGGGCGCGCCAGACGATCGTTGCGCTGTCGATCGTCAAAGCACACCGGCCGGCGCGCGTCCTGCCCTTTCGGCTCGACGAGCTCCGCGCCGAGGCCCCCCCACCCGCGCCGCCCGCGGGCGCGCAGAAGCCCGCTTCGCGGCGCCGCACGTGGCTCGGGTGGCTCGACCGGGCGCTGCGCGCCTACGAGCGCCGCCCGTTCGCGCCGCTGCGGGCGCTGGCGCTCGCGCGCGCCGAGCGCTGGATCGTGCGCCGCCAGGAGGCCGACGGATCGTGGGGGGGCATCCAGCCGCCGTGGGTGTACTCGCTGATGGCGCTGCACCTCGCCGGCTACCCGCTGGAGCATCCGGTGATGAAGCGCGGCTTGGAGGGTCTTGACGGCTTCATGGTCGAGGACCCAGGCGAGCAGCACGAGCCCGATGCGCCGCGCGTGCGCCCGGCCCGTCCGCCCGCCACGCCCGCCGGCCCCAGCCGGCGCCTGGAAGCGTGCCAGTCGCCGGTGTGGGACACGGCGCTCGCGATCGTGGCGCTCGCCGACGCCGGGCTGCCGGCGGATGACCCCGCGATGCTCACGGCTGCGCGCTGGCTGCTGGCGGAGGAGGTCACGGTGCGCGGCGACTGGGCGGTCAAGCGCCCCAAGCTCCAGCCGGGGGGGTGGGCGTTCGAGTTCGCCAACGTCAACTACCCCGACGTCGACGACACCGTGGAGGTCGTGCTCGCGCTGCTGCGCGCCGCCGGCGTCGGCGCCCTGCGCGCGCCGATCGACGGCGCGATCGAGCGCGCGCTCGCATGGGTGCGCGGCATGCAGAGCGCAGACGGCGGCTGGGGCGCGTTCGACGCCGACAACACGCGTGCCCTGGTGCGCGAGCTGCCGTTCCTCGACTTCGGCGAGGTGATCGACGAGCCGAGCGCCGACGTGACCGCGCACACCGTCGAGATGCTCGGCGTGCTCGGGCTGGGGCACACGCCCGCCGCCCGCGACGGCGTGCGCTGGCTGCTCGAGCACCAGGAGGCCGACGGCTCGTGGTTCGGGCGCTGGGGCGTCAACCACGTGTACGGCACCGGCGCGGTCATCCCAGGGCTGATCGCCGCAGGCGTCGATCCGGCGCACCCGAGCGTGCGCCGCGCGGTGGCGTGGCTGGAGCGCCACCGGAACGAAGACGGCGGCTGGGGCGAGGACCCGCGCTCCTACGACGACCCCAAATGGATCGGCCGCGGCCCCAGCACCGCCTCGCAGACGGCGTGGGCGCTGCTCGCGCTGCACGCGGCCGGGGAGTGCAGCGAGGCGCTCACACGCGGCGTCGCGTGGCTCGTGTCAACCCAGCGTGCCGACGGCACGTGGGACGAGCCGCAGTACACCGGCACCGGCTTTCCGTCGGACTACTACATCAACTACCACCTCTACAGGCTCACCTTCCCGATCATGGCGCTCGGCCGCTGCCTGGCCATGAGCGACGCCGAGAACGGCGACGGCGACGCCGTCGCCGCACGCATCGTCGTGGACGCCGGCGCGGGCGGCGGCGAGCGAGCGAGGTGATGCTGACAGCCGACGCGCTCGGGTGGGCGGGCGGCGACCCCCCCGCCGCGGAGGCGGTGATGGCGCGAGCGGGCGGGGAGAACTTCCCGGTCGCCAGCCGCGTGCTGGGGCGGCGCGTGCGCACGCATCTGCTCGCCATCTACGGCTTCGCGCGCCTGGTCGATGAAATCGGCGACGCGCCAATCGATGGCTACGCGTCCGCGCAGGGCGACGCGCCCGCGCAGGGCGGCGTCTCCACGCAGGCGGACGCGTCCGCGCGCCTGGCGGCGCTCGACCGGCTGGAAGTCGAGCTCGACCATGCGCTGCGCGGGGAAGCCGCCTCCTCCCCGCAGGCAGCGCACCCGCTGCTCGGGCGCCTCGGCGAAAGCGCGCGCGCGTGCGGCCTTCGGCGCGAGCCGTTCGTGCGTCTGATCGAGGCCAACCGCATGGACCAGCGCGTGGCGCGCTACGCGACCTGGGAGCAGCTGCGCGGCTACTGCGCGCTGTCCGCGGATCCCGTGGGCGAGCTCGTGCTGGGGGTGTTCGGGGCCGCGACCCCTGGGCGGATCGCGCTGTCGGACGCGATCTGCACGGCGCTGCAGCTGACCGAGCACCTCCAGGATGTCGCCGAGGACCTGGCGCGCGGACGCGTGTACCTGCCGCGCGAGGACCTGCAGCGCTTCGGCTGTGAGGAGCGCGAGCTCGCGGCGGCGCACGCCGGCGCGCCGCTACGGCAGGTGCTCGCCTTCGAGGTGGACCGGGCGCGCGCGCTGTTCGCGCAGGGCGCGCCGCTGATCGGCCAGCTGCACGGACGCGCGAAGCTCGCGGTGGCGGCGTTCCTCGCCGGTGGGCTCGCCGCGCTGGAGGCGATCGAACGCGCCGGCTACGACGTGCTCGCCGGCCCGCCACGCGCCGGCAAGGCACGCCGCGCGCGCGCGCTCCTGCCGGCGCTGCGCGCCGCGCGCGGGGGTGCGCACCCCATCACGGGGCACCCTCCCCACGAGAGGGCCGGCAGGCGATGAGCGCGGCGTCCGGCGACGTGCTCGGCGCGTACCGCCACTGTGAGGCGCTCACGCGCGCGCAGGCCAAGAACTTCTACTACGGGATCAGGCTGCTGCCGCGCGAGCGCCGCCGCGCGATGTGCGCGGTGTACGCGTTCGCACGGCGCGTGGACGACATCGGCGACGGCGCGCTCGCCCCTGAGCGCAAGCTCGAGCAGCTCGCGGACCAGGCCACGGCGCTCGCGCGAGCGCCGCTCAGCGGGGACCCGGTGATGGTCGCGCTGGCCGACGCGCAGCGGCGCTTTCCGCTGCCCGAGGACGCACTGCGCGAGCTGCTTGAGGGCGTGCGCATGGATGTGAGCGGCACCACCTACGAGGACTTCGCGCAGCTGGTCGTCTACTGCCGTCGCGTCGCCGGCGGGATCGGGCGGCTGTGCCTGGCGATCTTCGGCACCAGCCGCGGCGCCGCCGTGGACGGCGCGCACGCCGAACGCCTCGCCGACGAACTCGGCGTCGCGCTGCAGCTCACGAACATCCTGCGCGACCTGCGCGAGGACGCGCAAAACGGGCGCGTGTACCTGCCCGCCGAGGATCTGCGCCGCTTCGGCCTGCTCGCCGACGGCCAGCCGGCGCCGGCGGCGGTGCTCGCGGCGCTGGACGCCGCGGACAGCCGGGCGCAGTCGCTCGCGTCGCTCGTGCGCTTCCAGTCCGAGCGCGCGCGCGAATGGTTCGACCGCGGCATCGCGCTCACACGCATGCTCGACAGACGCAGCGCGGCGTGCGTGCTGGCGATGGCCGGCATCTACAGGCGGCTGCTCGAACGCATCGCGGCGCGTCCGCAGGAGGCGGCGCGCAGCCGCGTCTCGTTGCCCGCACGCGAGAAGGCGTGGGTGGCGGCGCGGGGCATGCTGGGAGTGGGCGCGTGAACGGCGCCGTTCCTGGCCTCGCAAAGGGGCACCCGCCGCGCGGGAGGACAGGCAGGCGATGAGCGACGCGCCGCGTGTGGCGGTGATCGGCGGCGGCCTCGCCGGCATCACCGCCGCGCTCGACTGCGCCGAGGCGGGCGCGGACGTGACGCTCCTGGAGGTCCGCCGCCGGCTCGGTGGCGCCGCCTACTCGTTCGAGCGCGACGGCCTGCACCTGGACAACGGCCAGCACGTGTTCCTGCGCTGTTGCAGCGCCTACCGCGCGCTGCTCGCGCGCCTGGGCAGCGAGCACCTGACGGCGCTGCAGCCGCGGCTGCAGATCCCCGTGCTGAAGCCAGGTCGTCGCCCGGCGCAGCTGCGGCGCGGCGCGCTGCCCGCGCCGCTTCACCTGGCCGGCGCCCTCGCGCGCTACCCCTACCTGACGCTCGCACAGCGCGCCGGTGCGGTCCGCGCGGCACTCGGCCTGATGCGCCTGGCGCCCGAGGATCGGCGTCTGGACGCCGTCAGCTTCGGCGCGTGGCTCGCCGCGCACGGCCAGGGGCCGGCGGCCGTCGCCGCGCTGTGGGACCTGATCGCGCTGCCGTCGCTGAACCTGCCCGCCGCGCAGGCGTCGCTGGCGCTGTCCGCGTTCGTGTTTCGCACCGGGCTGTTGTCCGCGAGCGACGCCGGCGACATCGGCTTTCACCAGGCTACGCTGTCGCAGACGATCGGCGACCCCGCGCAGCGGGCGCTGGGCGAGGCCGGTGTGCAGGTGCGGCTCGGCTGGCGCGCCGATGAGGTCGTGAAGCGCGCGGAGGAGCTGGAGGTGTGCGCGCGCGGCGAGTCCCTGAGCGCCGATGCGGTGGTGGTCGCGCTCCCGCACGCGCGCGCCGCCACGCTGCTCGAGCCGCTGCTGGGCGAGCCGGCGGCGGCGTGGCGCGCGCTGGGCGCCTCGCCGATCGTCAACCTGCACGTCGTCTACGACCGCGTCGTGTGTGAGCTGCCGTTCGCCGCCGGCGTGGGCACGCCGGTGCAGTACGTGTTCGAGCGCACGCGCGCCGCGAGCGCCCCCGCCGGCTGCCAGTATCTGGCTGTGTCGTTGTCCGGCGCCGAAGAGGAGATGGGACTGAGCGTGCAGGAGCTGCGCGAGCGCTACCTGCCGGCGCTCGCCCAGCTGTTCCCGCGGGCGCGCGACGCGCACGTGGAGCGCTTCCTGGTCACGCGCGAGCACGCCGCCACCTTCCGCGCGGCCCCCGGCACGGCGGCGCTGCGCCCCGGTCCCGCGACCGCCGTGCCAGGGCTCGTGCTCGCCGGCGCGTGGACTGACACCGGCTGGCCGGCCACGCTCGAGAGCGCCGTGTTGAGCGGGCACGCGGCAGCGGACGCTGCGCTGCGGGCGGTGCATGCCCGTCCGCCCACGGGAGCGCTGGTGCACCCATGACGGGGGAGCTGCTGGTGGCGGCGCCGATGCGCATCGAGGCGGCGCTCATCTCCTCAGCGAGCACCCTGAAGGGCCCAGGCAAATGGCCGCTGGTGCGCAAGACGGGCATGGGCCCCGGGCGCTCGAAAGCCGCCGCCGGCGAGCTCGCCGGCGCGCAGGCGCGCGCGATGCTCGTGCTCGGCTTCTGCGGCGGCCTGGACGCCGGCTCGGTGCCCGGCGAAGTGATCGTCGCCAACGAGGTGTACTCGGCGCACGACGAAGGCCACGCGCCCGAGCGCGTCGGCTGTGATCTCAGCGGGCAGCTCGTGCAGCGGCTGGCCGGGCGTGGGCTGAAGGTGCGCGTGGGGGACGTCGTGTGCGTCTCGCGCCTCGCGCTCGGGGAGCGTCGCGCGCAGCTGCACGCGGGCGGCGCGATCGCCGTGGACATGGAGTCGGTGTGGCTCGCCGCCGGCGCGGGCGGGCGCCCGTTCGGCGTCGTGCGCGTGGTGCTCGACAGCCCCCAGCACGAGCTGCTGCGCGTGCGCGCCGTCGGCGGCGCGCTGCGGGCGGCGCTCGCGCTGCGCCGCGTGGCGGGCGCCCTTCACGAGTGGGCCCCGGCGCTCTAAGGTGTGCGGGTGGCGGTGCGGATGAGGCAGAGCACGCGCATGGGTATGTACCTGTTGCGCCAGCGGCTCGCGGGACGCGAGAAGTTCCCGCTGATCGTCGAGCTGGAGCCGTTGTTCCAGTGCAACCTCGCGTGCTCGGGCTGCGGCAAGATCCAGCACCCAGAGCACGTGCTGCGCCGGCGCATGCCGGTCGCGCAGGCGGTCGGCGCGATCGAGGAGTCGGGCGCGCCGATGGTCTCGATCGCCGGCGGCGAGCCGCTGATCCACCCCGAGATCCACGTGATCGCCGACGAGCTCGTCAAGCGCAAGCGCTTCGTGTACCTGTGCACGAACGCGCTGCTGCTGGAGAGGAAGCTCGACAAATTCACGCCGAGCCCGTACTTCGCGTGGGCGATCCACATGGACGGGCTGCGGGAGCGCCACGACGCCTCCGTCGAGCGCGCGGGGACGTTCGACAAGGCCGTCGCCGCGATCAAGGCCGCCAAGGCGGCGGGCTTTCGCGTGACCACCAACACGACGTTCTTCACCCACGACTCCGCCAAGACGGTGCGCGAGGTGCTCGACTTCCTCAACGACGAGCTGCAGGTCGACGAGATGATGATCTCGCCCGCGTACGCGTACGAGAAAGCCCCCGACCAGGAGCACTTCCTCGGCGTGCAGCAGACGCGCCGGCTGTTCAGCGAGGCTTTCTCCGAAGGACGCAGGCGCAAGTGGCGGCTGAACCACAGCCCGCTGTTCCTCGACTTCCTGGAAGGCAAAGCCGAATTCGACTGCACCGCGTGGGGCATCCCCAGCTACTCGCTGTTCGGCTGGCAGCGCCCGTGCTACCTGATGTCCGACGGCTACGCGCAGACCTACCACGAGCTGCTGGAGACGACCGACTGGAGCAAGTACGGGCGCGGGCGCGACCCGCGCTGCGACAACTGCATGGCCCACTGCGGCTACGAGCCGACGGCCGTGCTGCAGACCACGCGCTCGCTACGCCAGTCGCTACGCGCCCTCGCCAGCTAGCGACTCGCTGGCACGGCGCCAGGCGGCGTCCTCGATCGCTCGTGTGCCGAGCACACTTCGCTCACTGCGTCCTTGCCTGGCTTGGCCATCGAGTCGCTAGTAGTAGTCAGCTGACCGATGCGTCCTCCGCGCTCTCGACGGCCCCCGCGCTCGTGCGGATTTCGCGCCAGGAGAGGCCCTCGCGCAGCAGCGCTGGCCCGCCGAGGGCGAGCGCGGTGACGACCTCGACCGCTTGCAGGATGATGCCGTAGGCGAGCCCCGGCCCGGCGCCGACGCCGTAGGCGGCGAGCACCACCAGGCAGGCGGCCTGGAAGACGCCGACGTTGGAGGGGGTGGCGGGCAGCACGGCGCTGAGGTTGACGGCCAGGAGGATCGCGGCTGCCGCCACCAGACCGCCGTGCGACTGCAGCCCGAGTGACAGCAGCACCATGTAGCAGGCGAGCCACTGCAGCGCCCACGCGAACAGCTGGAAGAAGATCGCGGGAGCTCCGTAGCGCGGCCGCGCGAACACGACCAGGCCGCGGCGGGCGAGATGCAACAGGCGCGTGACGGTGTGGGCCGCGCGCGCGACGCGCGGCGATTTCGCGCGCCCGGCGCGCACCAGCAGGCGCGGGCCGATGAGCACCAGCACGCACACCAGCAGCGGCACCAGCAGCGCGCCCGCGAACCCCGCGAGGCGGCCGTGCAGCAGCGGCACGCTGGTGAACGTCACCGCCAGCAGGATGGCCAGGGCGAGCAGGTTGATCAGCGTCTGCGAGAACACCGTCCCGGCGAGCACCGGCACGCGCTGGCGGGTGCTGCCCTCGAGCCGGCGCGAGAGCACGAGCACGCGCGCGGCCTCGCCGACCCGCCCGGGGAACACGGCCGAGCCCATCACGCCGATCATCGTCGCCCGCACCACCGGCGCCCACGGGATCGCGATGCCGGGCAGCGCGGCGCGCAGCACCTGATGCCAGGAGATCGAGCGCATCACCAGCGAGCTGCCCATCAGCGCGAGCGCCAGCACGATCCAGCCGGGCGTGGCGGTGATCAGCGCGTGACCCACGCGCGCCAGGTCGAGCTGCGAGAGCGCGAACACGACGATCGCCACCAGCGCGATCGCCAGCAGCGCCACCACCCAGCGCCGGCGCACACGCACGCGCGCGCGCACGCGGAGATTCTGCGGGGTGCCCATTGACCGGGGTCTATCACGTCCGCTCGCCGTGCTCCGGGCACCGGCAGGCAGGCTCGCGCCGCGACTGCAGCACGTTCGCCGGCGCGCCGCGGCGCGGCGGCTGGATCTTGGGGGGCGGCCCATCGGGTGGCCGCCCCCCAAGTGGTTGTGGATGTGGCCTACCTAGCGCGCTGCGGGCACATCACCAGTCGATCGGCGCCGGCGGCTTGGCGGTCATTTCGATCGTGTTGCCCGGCCCGGACATCGTCGCGGAGAGCACCGGCCCGAACAGGCCGCAGCCACCGAATTCCGGCACCGTGACGGTCGTCTTGAACGAGAAGCCGCCGACCACGAGCGCGTTGACCTGCTCGGAGATGCTGAGCGGCAACTGGATCGGTTCGACCGTGGTGCAGCCGATCGGGACCGTGAAGATCCCCACGCCGACCGAGCCCACGAGCTCGTTCGCGGAACCCGTGGCGCTCTCGCTGAACACGCCGGCGTTGGTCAGGCCGACGGTGCCGTGGATCGTGCCGGTCGGCGTGAGCGCGCCCTTGACCGTGACCGGGATCAGGCCGATGTCGATCGTCTGGTCGATCGGCGGGATCGACAGAGTCGCGCTGAGCGTGCCGGTGGTCACGTCGCCTTCGGCGCTGAGCGTCGAGCCCTTGGGGACTTCGACCGAGAGGCCGCTCTTGGCCTCCGTCACCTTGCCGCTCAGTTCCCACCCCGGCAGCGGGATGATCAGATCGCCGGTCTCCGGGGTCAGGCGCGCCGAGGACGGCAGCGCCGCGCTCGCCGAGTGATCGCCGCACGTGCTCGGCGCGGTCTTGCCGGCGAGCCGTTCTTCGATCCACTTCATCACGTTGCCGATCGCCGTGGGATCGGTCAGCAGGTGGTCGCCGGGATACAGCTGGAAGTCGTCCTTGACGCCCAGCGCGCACCACTTCTGGTGCAGTTCAACATCCTGCTTGACCGGCACGAACTCGTCCTCGAGGCCGTGGTAGTGGTAGACCGGCACGGGCACCGCTTTGGTCCCGAGCTCCTGTTCGGAGACGATCCGTTCGATCGCCGGGTGTTCGGCTTCCTCCTGCGCGAGCGTCTTGTGGCCGAGCGTGTATTCGTCGATGTTGATGTCGCGGAATTCCGCCAGCGACTGAATTGCGCACTCGCCCAGCAGCTTCTCGCCCGCGGCGAGGCCGGCTTCGTCCTCCTGCGCGGTGAGGCCGAATTCTTCGGGGTACGCCGCGTCGAGCCCGATCAGCGCGTCGAGCCCGAACGCGGTGCCAACCGAGCCGTTGTCGAATTCGCGCACCGCCTGGAGGTTCGCCGGCACGCCGCCGGCGGCGAGGCCGATCATCTTCACGTCCGGGGCGTACGTGGGCTGCAGCTCCGCCGCCCAGCCGGCGGCCTGGCCGCCCTGCGAGTAGCCCCACACGATCACCGGGTCCTTTTCGCCGATCCCCGAGCCGGGGATCTGCCGGCCGGCGCGCACCACGTCGAGCACCGCCTGGCCCTCCGCCTTGCCGGCCGTGTACGTCGGGATCGCGCCGTTGGTGTAGCCCTGGTAGTCGGTGACCGTGACCGCGTAGCCCCTTTTCAGCGATTCGATGATCGCGCCGCCGTCGTACTCGGTGCCTTCCGCCATCTGGATCGAGGGGGCGCACTGGTGCGCGAGCCCCTGGGTGCCCTCGGCGTAGGTGACGAGCGGCCGTTCGCCTTTGCCGCTCCACTTGGCGGTGGGCACGATCACGGTGCCCGTCACCCAGTCGGGGTTGCCGTGCTGGTCGGTCGACTGGTAGAGGACCGTCCACGCTTTGACGCTGGGCAGCGTCACGTTGAGGTCGATCGTCGCCGGCCTGTACCACACCAGTTCGCCGGCGCTGCCGGTCGGCGTGGGCGACGGCGGTGTGTAGAACGCGGACCCCGCCGGGCCTTCCACCGGCGCCGCCGACGCCGTGGCGGCGAGCGCCAGGGCCGCCAAGATCGAAAGCGCGAGCGCAGCCCGCGCCACAGCCATGCGATGCATCTCATTCCTCCCTCGAAGTTGCCTTGAACGAGCGCCGAGCCGGCTGCCCGTGCGAGCTGCACGGCATCAGCTCCCCTGGCGTTCGCGTACAACGCTAGTTCTAAGCCGAACTCAAGTCAAGTTCGGCTTCTAGGCCAGAGGCCGGCCCGGCGCGATCGCGGGGGCCGGCCGCCCGCGTGCACTTCGAGCAGCAGCGTGACGGGGCCGTCGTTGACTAGTTCCACGTCCATGTGCGCGCCGAACACGCCGCGCGCGTGCGCTCCAGCGCGCTCGCAGAAGCGCTCGTACAGCCGCTCGGCCTGCTCGCCGGCGGCGGCGGCGATGAAGCTCGGGCGGTTGCCGCGCCGCGTGTCGCCGTACAGCGTGAACTGGCTCACGCACAGGATCTCGCGGGCGCCCAGCGGCGCGTTCATGTGACCGTCGGCGTCCGCGAACACGCGCAGCGCGCGCACCTTCTCCGCCAGGCGGTCGGCCGCCGCCTCGTCGTCCTCGCGCGCCACCCCCAGCAGCACCAGCAGGCCGGGCCCGATCTCGGCGACCGTCTCCTCGTGCACGCGCACCGCCGCGCGGCTGACCCTCTGCACGAGCGCGCGCATGCCCGCGAGTATCGCAGGGCGCTTGGCGCCCGCGCAAGCGTGCGGCAGGGCGCTTGTGCCCGCGCAATCGGTCCATTTTTCCGCACTCGCTATCCAGTTTGCGCGGCCCGCACTCGAAGCGTTCGGCATGCGCGTAACCGTCGGCCGTTCCCGCAGGCGCCCCAGCCTCACGCGGCAGGTCGCGCTGTTCAGCCTGCTGCCGATGGTCGTGCTGGGGTTCGTGCTCGCGCGCGTGCTGCAGGCGCAGATCGTCTCGCGCACGCTCGCCGACGCCACGCAGTCCGCGCGCATCATCGCCCAGCTCGCGATCCAGCCCCATCTGTCCAAGCGCGACCTGCAGACGGGCCTGTCGCCCGCCGGCGTGCGCACGCTCGACGAGCAGCTGATGTGGCGGTCGGTCAACGACGACCTCGCGCGCATCAAGATCTGGAACTCCCACTACCGCGTCATCTACTCCGACGATCACCGCCTCATCGGGCGCACGCTCAAACCGAGCGACGACCTGCTGAACGCGCTCGCCGGGCGTCCCGACGACGCGGAGGTGGTGACGCCGATGGCCGGCACCGAGACCGCCAGCGAGGTGGGCCTCGGGCAGCTGGTCGAGGTGTACGTGCCGCTGCGCCTCGCCGCCTCCGGCCCGCCGGAAGGCGCGTTTGAGATCTACCTCAGCTACCGCCCGATCGCCGCGGCGATCGCGAACGACAAGCGCACGATCGCGCTGCTGGTCGCCATCGGGCTGGCGCTCTTGTGGGCGCTGCTGTGCCCGATCGTCGTCGGCGCCTCGCGCCGGCTGCGCCTGCAGGCACGCGAGAACTACCGCCTCGCGCGCTACGACCAGCTGACCGGCCTGCCCAACCGCATGCTGCTCGTCGAGGCCCTGCGCCGCGGGCTGGGTGCGCGCCGCTCACGGCCCGACGACATCGCGGTGCTGCTGATCGACATCGACCGCTTCACCGAGATCAACAACACGCTCGGCCAGGCCAACGGCGACCGGGTGCTGCACGAGGTCGCCCAGCGGCTGCGCCGCGCGTTCCCGCACGATGCCCATGTCGCGCGCCTGGGCGCCGACGAGTTCGCGCTCGTGTGCCTCGGCGCGGACGGCGAGGACGGCGCGCGGCGCGCGGCGGAGCTCGTGCAGGCGAGCCTCGAGCCGGCGGTGGCGGTGGGCGATGTGGCGGTCAACATCGAGGCGAGCATCGGCATCGCGCTCAGCAGCGCCTACGACGACGGCCCCGAGCTGCTGCTGCAGCGCGCCGACACCGCGCTCGCGCGTGCGCGCTCGCGCCAGACGAGCGTGCACGTGCACTCCGAGCGCTGCGACTACTTCAACGCCCAGGGGCTGCTGCTGCTCGGCCAGGTGCGCCAGGCGCTGGAGCGCGAGGAGTTCGTCGTCCACTACCAGCCGAAGGTGGACCTGCAGGGCGCGGGCCGCGTCAGCGGCGTGGAGGCGCTCGTGCGCTGGCAGCACCCCGAGCGGGGGCTGCTCGCGCCAGGGGAGTTCATCCCGCTGATCGAGCCCACTGCGCTGGTGCGCCCGTTCACCGAGTACGTGATCGAGCGCTCGCTCGTGCAGATGGTCGCCTGGCGCTGGCGCGGCATCGACATGGAGATGTCCGTCAACCTGTCCGCCCGCAACCTGCTCGACCCCGATCTGCCCACGCGGGTCGCCGAGCTGCTCGCGCGCCACGCGATCCCCGCCCAGCGGCTGACGCTGGAGGTCACCGAGAGCGCCGCGCTGGCCGACCCCGAGCGGGCGATCGCCGCGCTGCAGGCGCTGCGCGCGCACGGCGTGGGCGTGTCGGTGGACGACTTCGGCACCGGCAACGCGTCCATCGAGTACCTCGCCGCGCTGCCCGCCAGCGAGCTGAAGATCGACCGCACGTTCATCACCGACATGCTCACCGACGCGCGCACGCAGGCGATCGTGCAGTCGATCGTCGATCTCGCCCGCAACCTCGGCCTGACGCTCGTCGCCGAGGGCATCGAGACGGAGGCCGTGATGGCGCACCTCGCCGAGCTCGGCTGCAACACCGGCCAGGGCTACTTCTTCTCGCGCCCGCTGCCCGCCCACGAGCTGACCGAACGGCTGAGCGCGCAGTTCGCGATCCCCGCCGCCGTGCCGCTCGCCGTCGCGCCGGCCGCGTAGCGGCGTCGCGCCCGCTCCGGCGCCCGCTCGTCTCATCCGCGTGCCCGCGCGTGCGCTGGCCGCGGTGCGCGCCGCCTAGCGCGCCCGCGCGAACGCCGACAGCTGGGCGAGCGTGACCGTCGGCGGCGGCTCGAGCACCCGCTGGGAGCCGTCGTCGAACACGATCACCCCGCCCTGCGCGAGCCACTGCGGCGCGCGCTCGGGCCCGCTGAGCAGCGCGGCCTTGGCTTTGATCTCCGCGGCCAACGCCGTAGGCCCGAGCGCGGTGACCTGCACCACGCCCGTGAACGCCGGGCGTCCGCTGGCGGGATCGAGCAGGTGGTGGGCCGGCGCGCCGTCCGCGTCCAGCCAGCTGCGCCGGCCGATGCCGCTGGTGGCGACGCCACCGGCGGCGAGCTCGAACGTGTGCAGCGTGTGCCCGTCGAACGGGCTCTCCACCTTCACCTGGCGGCTCGTGCCCGCCGTGCCGCCGAGCAACAGGTCGCCGGCGCAGTTGACGGCGAAGCTCGCGTGCGTGGCGAGCGTCGCGCCGAGCGTGTCCGCGAACAGGCCCTTGGCGAGGCCGCCGCTGTCCAGGCGCACGCCCGGCGGGCGGGTGACGGTGCGCGCGTCCAGGTCCACGTCGATCGCGCGCCAGCGCCGCGCAGCCGACGCCGCCGCCGGCCGGCGCGGGGGAGCGAGCGCGAGCGCGTCGGCCAGCGCGAGCGAGCCGCGCAGATCCTCGCGGTAGCCCGCGAGCTCGATCTCCCGCACGAGCGTCGCATCGACCAGCCCGCGCGTCAGCGTGCCCGCGTCGCGCACCGCGCGCGCGAAGTGCGCCATCAGCGGCCTGACCGGGACCGTGCGCCGCGCGTCGGCGTTCAGGCGCGAGAGCTCGCTGCCGCGCAGGAAGCGCGAGAAGCGCGTGTGCCAGGCGAGCAGCGTGTCGCGCGATAGCGCCGCTGCTTCGTAGGCCGACCCCGCGCGCCCCGACCCGGTCACGAGCGCCAGGCAACGCGCGCCGAAGCACTCGAACTCCTCGCTCGCCTCCAGTCCGCTCATGACTGCGACGTGGTCACCGCCGAAGCGCCCGTGCTCGCTTCTTCGCCGCCAGAGGTGCTCGTGCTGCCCGTTTCGGTGCTGCTCGATTCGCTCGAGCTCGCGCCGCCCGTTTCCGTGCCGCCAGCTTGTGTGCTGTCGGCCCCCGCGCTCGACGCCGTCGATGATCTGCTCGCCTGCGAGCGCGCTTGGCTGGACGCGAGCGCGGCGCGCCGGCGCGCGGCGGCGACGAGCGCCGGGTCATGCCCGGAGGCCAGTTGCGCGTAGACGACGGCGAAGACCAGCATGAACAGCGTGACCGACAGCGCGGCGACGGATCGGCGAATGCGGCGTGTGCGCCGGCGCAGGGCCGCGCGGCGGGCGCGGGCGAGCGTCCTCGCGTCAGCCGACCCCGCGGCGGCTCGCGGCCGGGGGGCGGGGGCGCGCGCGCTCACCGCGCGACCCCTGGCTGGGTCGTCTGGGTGGGCTGGGCGCGCGCGTGGGCGAACGGCTGGGTGTCGAGCAGGCGCGCAAGCAGCAGGAGGAGCGCGGGCGCCGCGGCGAGCGCGATCATCGCCAGGAACCAAGCCTGGCCGGCGTCGGTGCCCTCGCCGAGGGCGTGGACGAGCCCGAGCAGCCATGCGAGCGCGGCGAAGCGGTGCAGCTTGCGCCAACGCTGCACGCCGATGCGCGCTCGCGCGTAGTAGGAGAGGCCGAGCACGAGCAGCATCCAGAAGGCGACGATCCCGATGCTCGTCCACAGCGTCTTGTAGCTGCTCACGAGAGGGATCGACACGTCGGCGAGGCTCGGGTGCAGATAGCCGTCGCCGAGCAGGCTGAGGCCGTGGACGGCGAGCGCCGCAAGCGCCGCGAGCGACAGCGCCTCGTGGGTCACACGCAGCTCGTGGCGGTGGCCGCTCACGGTGCGCCCGCCCATCAGCAGGCCGGCGCACACCGTCAGGCTGGAGAGGATCAGCGCGGCGCTGCCGGCTGCGCGGCTGGTGATCCAGAGCAGGTACGGCCCGGTGGCGGTGGCGAGCATGCCGTGCATGCTGGCTGGCGGGCGTGAACGGTCGCTTACCCGTGGGTAAGGCTGCCGTAAGAGCACCTGCGACATCTGAGGACGCGGTCGTCTACCATCGTTGGCCGATGGGTACGCTCGCGCGTGGCGTGTCAAGGAGGGCGGTGGTGGCGGCGGCGCTGCTGGCGTGCGCTGCGCTGCTGCTCGCCGTCGGCCAGGCGCGCGCGGCGAGCTGGTGGACGCTGCCAGCGCACCCCACCTGGTACTGGCAGCTCACGGGCACGGTCAACAACAACGAGCCGGTCGAAATCTACGACATCGACGGCTTTGAAAACAGCGCCGAAGAGGTCGCGCTGCTGCACGCGCAGGGCAAGCACGTGGTGTGTTACATCGATGTCGGCACCGCCGAGAAGTTTCGCCCGGACTACGACGAGTTCCCCAAGTCGGTGCTGGGGAAGCCCAACGGCTGGCCGGGCGAGCGCTGGCTCGACATTCGCCAGCTGAGCGTCCTCGAGCCGATCATGACCAAGCGCTTTGAAATGTGCAAGGAAAAGGGCTTCGACGCGGTGGAGCCGGACAACATGGAAGGCTACGCCAACAAGACGGGCTTCCCGCTGACCGCGCAGGAGCAGCTGACCTACAACCTGTGGGTGGCCAGCGAGGTGCACTCGCTGGGGATGGCGGTGTTGCAGAAGAACGACGGCGAACAGACCGTCGAACAGGAGCCGTACTTCGACGGCGCGCTGTCCGAGGAATGCAACCAGTTCGACGAATGCTCCGACTTCGACCCGTATCTGGCGGTTGGCAAGCCGGTGCTGAACGCTGAGTACAAGCTGAAGAAGCGCCGCTTCTGCGCCGCCGATGAAGCCGCGGGAATCATGGGCGCGCGCTTCAACCTGGCGCTCAACGGCCGCCGCTACGAACCCTGCTTCTGACCCGGAGCGCCGCGAGCCCTGCTTCTGACCTGGCGCGCCGCAAGCCCTGCTTCTGACCCGGCGCGCCGCGCTGCGTGCGAGAGCATGGGCGAGAGGAGACGTTCTCGCAGCGGCAGAGCGGCGCGGGGCCGCGTGAACAACAAAGCGACGCGGCTCCGGGCCGTTCGAGGAACCTGTCCCCTTCCGGCCCGAGGGCCCTCCGGTTCTGGTGGCACGGCCTCACACCTCAGTGGCCTCGCTCTTGACGGCTCGGAACCGCGTCTGTAGTCAACTTAGGCGGCTCGCTCGTCGATTGCAAGAGCCCGCGCTTGCCGATCGCGCACCTTGCGGCTAAAAGCTCCTCCGGCGAGCGCGCCGCACACCCGGCACGCCGCGCCGACGCGATGAACGCGGGCGGTTCGCTTGCTTCAGGCTCCCCGGTCGGGCTCGCGGCGGGGCGCCACGATCTGCAGGTGCGAGCGCTGGCGCTCCGGTGGCTCGGCCTGCCGGCTGCTCAGGCGCAGCTCCTCGCGCAGCAGCTCCTCGACGGTGACATTGCGCAGGCGGGCGATGGCGCTGATGTGGCTCCACTCGTCGTGGGTGAAGCGCAGCTGGACCACGTGCAACGGGCTACCGGACATCTGCATTCAGCGTACAGTTGTCTACAATACCCTGTCAACAATGGATAGTTGACCGTATAGACCTAGACGTGCATCGCGTGACATGTTTTCAACATGTCATCCGGGGGCCCTGATCTCGCGCTAGCTGCGGTGCTGCGCCGGCTGCGCGTTGAGCGGGGGTCAACACAGGAAGCGCTCGCGTACCGCGCGGGCATCACGACCGGCTCGCTCGCGCGGATCGAGCTCGGCCAGGCGACCCCCGCGTGGACGACCGTGCGCCGCATCGCGGCGGCGCTGGAAGTGACGCTGGTCGAGCTGGCTGCGGAAGTCGAAGCCCCGTAGGAGGCCGGCGCCGGCTGCGGCGCTCAGATCAGCCCACGGATGCTGAGGTCGGCCCAGGCGGTCGCCTCGCGGTAGGTCTGCTCGACGTTGGGGTTGCGCTCGATCAGCGTCCCGGCGGCGTCGAACTCGCCGCGCTCGTAGGCGATCACTTCGCCGAGCAGCTCGCCGAGCTCGCCGCTGCGGTCGAGCAGCGCGGCGGCGATGTCCTCGCGGAAGGGGAGCTGCTCGATCACGTGCTCCATGGGCGCGTTGACGAGCGCGTCGGCGACGGAGAACAGGCCGACCGTGAAGTACGAGTCCCCGGTGGGGCTGTCGCCGGCGCCGGACAGCAGCTGGCACATGTTGGCGCGCACGAGCGCCGTCACGAGCAGCACGTCGGGGATGTCGGGAGCGCCTGCGAGCGCGACCATCAGCGCGAACCGCCGCACCTCGCGCGCGCCGAGCCACACGAGCGCCTCGTGGACGGAGCCGACACGCCGCGGTATGGACAGGTAGGCGGAGTTGGCGTAGCGCAGCAGCCGCATGCTCAGGCCGGCGTCGCGCGTGATGATCTGGTGCAGCTCGTCCATGTCCTCGGTGGCGCTGAGGTCGGTCATGGAACGCAGCGCGGTGAGGCCGCGGGACGGCAGGCGCTGCTGCTGCACACGCGACGGGGCAGCGAAGAAGTAGCCCTGGAAGGCGTGGAAGCCGAGCGCGCGACAATGCTCGAACAGCTCGCGCGTCTCGACCTTCTCGGCGAGCAGGGTCGGCGCGGACGGGTGCGCTTGCAGCTCGGCGACGAGGTCCTCCAGCGCCTGGCCGGTGTACTCGAGCACGTCGATCTTCACGATCCGCGCGTACTTCAGCAGCTGCTCGGTGTCGGCGGTCAGGCGAAACTCGTCGAGCGCGATCGTGAAGCTCTGTTCGACCAGCTCCTGCAGGACGTCCAGCAGTTGCTCGTCGATCAGCTGGTCCTCGCGCACCTCCAGCACGACCCGGTCGGCCGGCAGCGGCAGCGGGCGGACGCTGAGCAGGAAGTCGCGGGAGACGTTCAGATAGGCGACGCTCTCGCCCACCAGGTCGGACAGGCCGACGTCGAGCAGCCCGTCGAGGATCACCGCCGCCGTCGTCGCGCGGTCGTCGAGCAGCACCGCGCTGTCCGCCTGGGGCGCCCAGAACAGCAGCTCGTAGCCGATCACGCGCGCGCTGGCGTCGAGGATCGGCTGGCGCGCTACGCGCAACACGGTCGGGTCGGCGGCCGGCGCCGGGGCGGGGGCGGGGGAGTGCTCGGCTGGGTTTGTCGTCGGTTCGATGTCCGTGCCGTTCACAAGGCCATCTATCGGTATTTGAGCAGAACACCGTGAGTTGGGGGTGGGCGCCGTTGCGAGCGGTTCGCGCTCAAGCAGCGCCAGGGCTTTCTCGGCAGCGTCGATCGCGGGCCAGTCGAGCGCGAGCAGATATGTACGTGTGCGACGCGCGAGTGCCAGTCGCGCTACCGGCTATCTCGCAGCTCAGCCAGGATGTCGGGTCGAGGGTCTTTTCGATGACCAGCGTCAAGGCTCGCCCACCGCGATGTATCGGCCACACGGGCACAATTTATCGGCCATACGGGCTGGATTTATCGGCCATACGGTGTAATGTCGATGGATCCATGGACTCTCTGCGACGAGTGGCGGCCGAACTTTCGATCCCGGAGCGGACGCTGCGTCGCGCGGCCTCCGAAGGCCTGGTGCGGGGAGAGCGCGTCAGCCCGCGCCGGTTTCGGGTCACGTTCTGGGAGGAGGCGTACCTTCGTGGCCATTGGAAATTGTTGCGGGCGCTCCGGGCGGCGTTGCGTACGGAGCCGAACGTCAGGCTCGCGGTGTTGTTCGGCTCGACAGCCACCGGGAGCGATCACCAGCGCTCGGATGTCGATGTCCTCGTCGTCTTGCACGACCCGGGCGTGGGCCGCCTTGCCGACTTGGCGGAGCGGCTCTCCCGGCGCATCGGTCGCGAAGTGCAGCTGGTTCGACTCTCCGACGCGCGGAGCTCTCCTGTCCTCATGGTTGACGTGATCGAGCGCGGGCGCGTGCTGGTCGATCGAGATGACCTTTGGTCTGGCTTGCGCGAGGTCGCCGCGAGGTGGCGGCGTCTCGCGCGTCGCGTCGAACGCTCCTCGCCCGCCGCGATCGATGAGCACGACCTCGACGATCACGCCGCATGACGGCGCCCGATCCCGTCCCGCCCCGCTCGAGGCTAACGATCCTCCGCGTGCGCGGGCGTTGAAGGCCAAGATCAGCGACCGGGTGAGCGACGTGCGCTGCCATCTGCTCGCGCTGCGCACGGCGATGGCGGAGCTCGGCGAGGACTTCGAGCTGGATGCCTTTCGCGCAGCCTACGCTTCGGAGGATCCGGTCGAGCTCAACCGCGTGAAGGCTGTCGAGCGAGGCGTCGACCAGCTCTACAACTACATCGCCGAGCTTGCCACCTTCGGCTTGGAGCTCGCCGAGCTTCGCGGACGTAGGGATGAAACCAACGCTTGGCGAGACCTCGATGCTCTACGAGACCCCAGTGTCATTTCCGGCGAGCTGGCGCGTCGCCTGCAACGACTGCGGGAGCTCTGGCGCGCCGCCGAGTAGGATGCCGCGCGAATGCAGCCTACTCGAATGCAGCCGAATGACTCGCTAAAGAACAACGTCCTCCGGCTCGGCGACAAGCCGCTGATCCCCGCGTCGGACCTGGGGACATCTTCCCGCTGACCCCGGCGCCGCTGTGTAGTCGTGAACCAACCCAACGGTGAGTCGGCGCGTCCCGCAGACACGACCGACGAGCCGGTCACGCAGCGAGCGTACGCGACAACCGGCACGACCGGGTTGCGCGGTGCTTGCGTTATGCGACGGTGAGTCATTCCGTCGCGTGCGGTGTTCATGTGTTCCGGTGAAGTCCTGTTGCTCTCCGCCGACACGTTCACTCGAATGGAACGATGGTCGTGTGGTCGTGAACCGATCGACGGAGCATGTGTGCTGTACGCTCGAATGTGAGTGTATTGTCATAGTGGGAGGTATTTTGACGAAACAGCAGGCACAATCGCCCGGTCTAGTCTACGCACAAAATCTCGCAGTTTTGACCGATTTTCAGGCACTCCCTACGCGAGTGGCACTCCACCGGACAACGATGCGAGCTTCCGAGGTGGCCTATCTCGCTGCGTAGTCGCGGAACAGGCCAAAAGCGCTCCCCAATTGCTCCCACATACATGCGTAGACAGGCTCAAGAATTGTGTTTTTGGAGAGCGCCTCCGACGTTTGCCGCGTCAATGCCTCATCGCAGCCGTCACGTTCGGGGGACGCGGACAGGCGTACCATCCGGGCGGATGAACGAGATGTCGATCCCAAGTCGCATGGCGTTGGCGATGTTGGCCAGCTGGCCGAGCGTGAGGTTGCGACGATCGGCTTCGACGGCCGAGATGTAGGAGGGGGAGACTCCCAGGCACTCGGCGACCGCGGTTTGGGTCAGTCCGAGCGCTTGGCGCGTGTCTTTGATCTCTCGGCCAACGACCTTCGTGTGGAGCTCAGATATCGCCGTTCGTGGCACGGGGCTCACGTGGCGGCGGTGGAGTAGTGGAAGCTGGCGGTGACCGGCTCGGCCGCGGCGACCTCGATGACCTCGACGTGGAGGTCTCCGCTGCGGTAGCCGAAAGGCAGCAGCCGTGCCCGGCACTCGGCGCCATCGGCGCGCGTGATGCGCTCCCCGGTCTCGGGTCGACGATCGCGAGCGGTTCATCCCTGTCGTCGCCCCCCGATCGTGGGGATACGATCGTTCGAATGGCAAGACGCAATGTGCCCGTGCGCCGCGGCGAAACCCTGCCGACCGAGTACCCGCGGTTCCTCGAGGAGGTCAAGCGCGCCGTCTCGGCTGCACGGTCGCAGGCTGCGTTGGCAGTCAGCGCGGCTGTGCTCGCTGCCTACTGGGAGATCGGCACCGGCATCATCGCGCGTGAGGACCGAGAGGGCTGGGGCGCCAAGGTGATCGAGCGACTGGCCGCAGACCTGCGACGGGAGTTTCCCGATATGCGAGGGTTGTCGGCTCGTAACCTTCGCTACATGCGCGAGTTCGCGCGCGCATGGCCGGCGCAGAGCGCCAGCGAAATGTTGCAGCAACCTGCTGCCAAATTGCCGTGGGGGCATCACATGGTGCTGCTCGACAAGGTTGCGGACGCCGACGCACGCACGTGGTACGCGCGTGCGGCCGTAGAGCATGGCTGGTCACGCAAGGTCCTAGAGGCCCAAATCGCCAGCGATCTTCGCGGCCGGCAGGGAGCAGCCCTCACCAGCTTCGATCACGCCCTCCCGGCGCCTGACTCCGAGCTCGTCCGTGACGCGATCAAGGACCCCTACAACTTCGAGTTCCTCGGTCTCTCAGCCGACGCGAAGGAGCGTGACCTGGAGGCAGCGCTTCTGAACGACGTGCAGAGCTTCCTAATGGAGATGGGCCGAGGGTTCGCCCTAGTCGGACGGCAGTTCCCGCTTCGGGTTCCCGACGGAGAGAGCGGCGAGGAGTCCGAGTTCTTCCTCGACCTGCTGTTCTACAACTACAGGCTGCGCCGCTTTGTTGTCATCGACCTGAAGATTGAGGATTTCAAGCCGGAGTTCGCGGGCAAGATGAACTTCTACCTCAATGCCGTCGACGAGCTTGAGCGCCAGGAGGGCGACGCAGCGACGATCGGTCTCGTGCTGTGCCCGGGACGCAACAAGACCGTGACTCAGTGGGCTCTGCGCGGCCTCGATACTCCGGTCGCGGTCGCTCGGTACACGGTTGGTGACACCACCATGACCGACGAGACCCCCACCGCGCTCAGGCCGGCCCTGCCCGAGCTGCCTGAGCTCGCCGCAGAGCTGGCCGGGATCTCTGATGCGGCGAACGTGATCTACGACGACGAAAGGCTCGATACGAGCCCAGATTGAATTTGGCAGCAGCCTGCTGCCAATTCATCCATAGGCGACGCAGGACTCCCGCATCGGACAGGGTGTTCTGATTCCGTACCTTGCTGCCTTGACGGCGGCTATTTGCCGTGTAGCGCCCTCAGCGCGGCCCTCCAGGGAAATCCCTGGGGAAATCCGCCGCCGCCTTGATACTCTGCAAACCACCGTATTTGCAGGCCTTTCACGATGCCGGAGGAGGGACTCGAACCCCCGACACGCGGATTATGATTCCGCTGCTCTAACCAGCTGAGCTACTCCGGCAGGGACGCCCGAGTGTAGCCGTCGAGCGGCGGATTCGACCCGGCGCCGCCGCCGAGGCGCGGGCCGTCGCGGCGGCGGGGCGAGCCGGGCGCGGGTAGCCTGCTGGCGCGATGAAGCCGCCGATCCTGCTGGCAGTGCCCAACGTGTCGGAGGGCCGCGACGAGACGGCTGTCGCCGCCCTCGCCGCCGCGTTCGTGGGCACCGCCGCAGCCGACGGCGTGACCGGAGCGCTCGCAGGCTCGGCCGCGGCGGCCGTGCGCCTGCTCGACGTCCACACCGACCGCGACCACCACCGCTCGGTGTTCACGCTCGCCGGACCGCCTGTGAAGCTCGCCGACGCCCTGCTGCGCGGCGCCCACACGGCCGTCGAACAGCTCAACGTGATGGAGCGCGCGCACGGTCACGCTGACGACGCCGGCCAGCACCCGCACGTCGGCGCAATCGACGTGGTGCCGATCGTCTACCTCAGCCAGAGCGACCGTGGCGCCGCGTGCGCCGAGGCGTTGGTCGTGGCAGACCGTCTCGGCAGCGAGCTGGACCTACCCGTGTTCCTCTACGGCGAGCTCTCCGGCGCCGACCCTGGGTCGGAGCGCACGCGCGCGCAGCTGCGGCGAGGCGGCATCGCCGGGCTGGCGGCGCGCATGGTGGGCGAGGTCGAGATCGCCGATGGGCTCGCACCAGCCGGCGCGCAGGGTGCGCGCGGCCGCACGAACGACGCCGCCGCCGCCACGCCGCTCGTCCCCGACTTCGGCCCCCACAGCCTGCATCCCCGCGCCGGCGCCGCGCTCGTCGCCGCGCGCCCACCGCTGGTGGCGTTCAACCTCCAGCTCGCGCCGCCCGCGACGATCGCGGACGCGCGCGCGATCGCCGCCCGCATCCGCGAGGGCGGCGAGGAGGGCCTGCCCGGCGTGCGGGCGATCGCGGTGGCGCTCCGCGACGGCAGCGCGCAGGTGTCGACGAACGTCGAGCGCCCCAACGAGACGGCGCTCGCGCGGGTCGTCGACGCGGTGCGCACGCACGCGCCCATCGCCAGCGCCGAGCTCGTCGGTCTCGCGCCCGCCGCCGCGTTCGCGGGGTTTCCCGAGGACCTGCCGATTCCCGGCTTCGATCCCGCTCGCCACCTGCTCGAGAACGCACTAGGCTCCTGAGTGACGATGGCGCAAACCAGACGCAAACGACAGACCAAGCACCGCGGCAACGCCGCCGGCGTGATCGAGTCGCGCGGGCGCACCGGGCGCAAGCCGACCGCCGGCGAGAAGAGCGGCGATGCGCGCCAGATCGCGCGCGAGCGCGAGAGCAAGCTCGACAGACGCGACCGGCCCCCCACGTGGGGCAGCGCGTTCATCAAGGGGATGCTCGCGGCGATCGGGCTGATCGTGGTGTTCGTGCTCCTGCTGCACCAGTCGGGCAGCGTGCTTGCGCTGTTCCCGGTGGTGCTCATCCTCTACACGCTGATCAGCTACTACAGCGACAAGTTCGTCTACAGCCGCCGCCAGCGCAAGAAAGCCGAACAGGCTGCCGCACGCAGGGCGCCGTCATGACGAGCGCGCTCGACGTACGCGCCTTCACCGTCGGGCCCGTGCAGGAGAACTCCTACATCGTGCGCGCCAGCAGCGACGCACAGCGCGCCCTGCTGATCGACCCCGGCGACGAGCCCGAGCGCCTGCAGCGCGCGATCGACGCGCTCGGCGTGCAGATCGAGGCGATCCTCATCACCCACTGCCACTTCGATCACATCGGCGCCGTCGCCCCGCTCGCGCGCGCCACCGGCGCCCCCGTGTACTGCCCGCAGATCGAGCGCCCCGTGCTCGCCGACGTCATGAGCTGGGTGCCGCCCGGCTTCGGGCCGTTCGAGAGCTACCAGGCCGAGCACACGCTCTCCGGCGGCGAGCGTCTGAGCCTCGCCGGCCTCGACATCGAGGTGATCTTCACCCCCGGACACAGCCCCGGGCACCTGACCTACGCCCTCCAATCGCCCACCCACCCGGCGCTGCTCTCCGGCGACGTGCTCTTCCAGGGCTCCGTCGGGCGCGTCGACCTCCCCGGCGGCGACTGGGCGACGCTGGAGCGCTCGATCGAAGCTCTGCTCAAGGCCTATCCGCCGGAGACCGTCGTCTACCCCGGCCACATGGGCGTCACCACGCTCGGGCGCGAGCGCGACGTCAACCCGTTCCTCGCGGAGATACGCGCACGCCTCCCGCGCGTCGGCGCCGCGCCCTCGCCGGCACCCGCCAGTTGAGCGCCCCCAAGATCAAAGCCCCGCGCGGCACCTTCGACGTGCTCGGCCCCGACGCCGCCCGGCGCAGCGCGCTCGAGGCACGCGCCCGCGCGATCCTCGAGGCCGCCGGCTACGAGCGCATCGAGACACCCGTGTTCGAGGCCACCGAGCTGTTCACCCGCGGCGTCGGGCAGTCCACCGACATCGTGCGCAAGGAGATGTTCACCTTCCAGGACCAGGGCGGGCGCTCGCTCACGCTGCGCCCCGAGGGCACCGCGCCCGTGTGCCGGGCCTACGTTGAGCACGGCATGCACAAGCGCCGCCAGCCGGTCAAGCTGTGGTACCTGTCCAGCTTCTTCCGCCACGAGCGCGCGCAAGCCGGACGCTACCGCCAGTTCTGGCAGGTCGGCGCCGAGGCCATCGGCTCCGAGGACCCGGCCGTCGACGCCGAGCTGATCGTGCTGCTCACCGGCCTGCTCGCCGATCTCGGCGTGCGCGGCCTGCGGCTGCGCCTGGCGAGCCTCGGCACCGCGGACAGCAGGCGCGCGTACCGCGAGCAGCTGCAGGCACACCTGCGCGCCAACCAAGCAAGCCTCTCCCAGGAGGTCATCGACCGCATCGAGCTCAACCCGCTGCGCGCGTTCGACTCCGACCATCCCGGCACCGTGCAGGTGATGCAAAGCGCGCCGCAGCTCGCCGACCACCTCAGCGCCGATGACCGCCAGCACTTCGCGCAGGTGCGCCAGCTGCTGGACGTCGCCGGCGTCGCCTACCAGCTCGACCACACGCTCGTGCGCGGTCTCGACTACTACACGCGCACCGTCTTCGAGTTCACCTCCGACGCGCTCGGCGCACAAAGCGGCGTGGGGGGTGGCGGGCGCTACGACGGCCTCGTCGAGCAGCTCGGCGGGCCCCCCACCCCCGGCGTCGGCTGGGCGGCGGGCATCGAGCGCATCCTGCTCGCCGGCGAGCAGGCCGGTGGCGACGGCCGCCACCGCGCGGCTGCCGCGAGCGCTCCGCTGGAGCTGTTCGTCGCGCTCGCATCCTCGCCGGAGGGCGAAGATCGCGACACTCGGCTGCGCGCGCGCGCCTTCAGCCTGCTGGGCGACGCGCGCTCGGCCGGGCTCTCCGCGCAGATGGACCTCGGTGGACGCTCGCTCAAGGGTCAGCTGAGCCACGCGGACGCGCTCGGGGCACGCTACGTGGCGATCCTCGACGCGGACGGCGCCGTGCTCAAGGACATGCAGGGCGGCGGCCAGGAGCCGATGGCCGCGGACGCCGTCGTGCACGCCGTGCTGCGCCGCCACCACGCCCTCTGAAGGCACGCCAACGGCGCGTCCAACGCGCGATTGGCCGCTCAACTTCTGCACCGCAGATGCCGAAACATGGGCGATGGCGCAGATCCCACGTCCTTTTCAGCTCGCCCTGGTCGTCGTCGTGCTGCTCGCAGGCGTGTGGCTGTTCGCGCTCCAACCGCATTCCAACAGCCCCAGCACCACAAGCTCCACCTCCACGCCCGTCGTCACCAGCACCGTCTCGACCGGCTCCACGTCCGCCGCCCACAGCCGCTCCGCCAGCGCCAAGCCGAGCACCAGCGCGACGCACCCCGCCGCCGGAGCCCACCACAGCTCAGTCCCCGGATTGCAGGGGCTCACGCGCGATGTCGCCAAGG
Organism: Solirubrobacteraceae bacterium; assembly: GCA_035504435.1. GTDB lineage: Bacteria > Actinomycetota > Thermoleophilia > Solirubrobacterales > Solirubrobacteraceae > Palsa-744. The sequence goes on along the minus strand of DATJRV010000083.1, from coordinate 69,528 downwards.
CGCGCGAAGCGGCGGCGACCCCGCAGCGCGAAGCACGCGAAGTCCAAGCGAAGGCCGCTGCCGGAACCAGCGAAGCCCCCAGCCAAGCCCCCAGCGGCGCGCACACCTCGGTGAGCCCGACCCACCAGAGCTCCACCGCCGCGCCCAGCACCACCACCGCCGCCGCGCACGGCTCCGCCACCACCATCACCACCACCACCGCGCACCCGAGTACGAGCGCCAGCGCTCACGCCCGTACATCCACCCCGCCAAGGACCGCCAGCACGAGCGTCAAGGCGCAGCCGGTCAAATCCCATCTCAACAGCGCCCGCACACCCGCAAACCAGGTGCTCGTCGAACAGGCGCTGAAGGGAGGCAAGATCGCCGTCATCCTGTTCTGGAACCCCAAGGGCGCCGACGACACGGTCGACGCCGTCGAACTCCAGCGCCTACAGGCCATCCACCACCTCGTAGCGCCCTACGCCAAGGTCCCCGGTGTCCGGCGCGTGCTGGAAAAGAGCGGTGAGGAACTGACGAAGAACTTCGCCATCTTCAAGGCCACCGCCAGCCAGGTCACCTCCTACGGCACGATCACCGCCGGGCTGCAGATCTACTCCACACCCACGCTGCTCGTCATCAACAAGCAAGGCAAGACCATCGTGCTCACCGGGCTGCAGGACGCATTCTCGATCGAACAAGCGATCGACGAAGCCCGCGCCGCATAGCGCAAAACTCTCGCCAGCGGGTCGTACACTCGCTCAGGTGAGCGCCACCCACGCATCCTCCCCGCAGGGAGAGCGGCTGCAAAGCCACCTCGAACACCCGCTGGGACGCGGCCAGCGACCCGCGGGCGCCTTCACCGGCGCCGCCGGCGGGGCCGCGTGCGGCGACTTGATCCGCGTGTCGCTCGCACTCGACGACGCAGACCCGGACGGGCGCATCCACCAGGTGGGTTTCGACGCCAGCGGCTGCGGTGCGAGCATCGCCGCCGGCAGCGCGTGCGTGGCGCTCGTGCGCGGCACGCCACTGCTCGACGCCGCCAAGCTCGGGGCCGGCGACATCGCCGCGGAGCTCGGCGGCCTCGCCCCCGCCAAGCGCCACGCCGCGGAGCTCGCCGCCGACGCGCTGCACCGGGCGCTCGGCGCAGCCGCGCGCGAGCGCGCCACGCTCGCGGCCAACCCGCAGCGCACGCTCGTCGCGATGAGCGGCGGCGTCGACAGCGCCGTCGCCGCGCTGCTCGTCGCGCGCGCCGGCCACCAGGCGGTGGGCGTCACGCTCGAACTGTGGTCGGACCCCGAGAACGACGGCGAAGCCAGCTGCTGCTCCGCCCACGCGGTGCGCGGCGCGCGCGCGCTCGCCCACAAGCTCGGCATGGCGCACCTGTCGATCGACCTGCGCGCCGAGTTTCGCGCCGGCGTCGTCGAGCACTGGCTCGCCGACCACGCCGCCGGGCTCACGCCCAACCCGTGCGTGCGCTGCAACGGCCACGTGCGCCTCGACGCCATGCTCGAGCTCGCCCGGCGCCTCGGCTCGGAGACGCTCGCCACCGGCCACTACGCGCGCGTCGCCGAGCGCAGCCTCGACTCAGACGCCACCTCCCCGGCACAGCAGGCCGCGCAGGCGCGCCCCGAGCGCGCCGGGCACACGCCGCTGCTGCAGGCCGCCGCCGACGAGCGCAAGGACCAGAGCTACGTGCTCGCCGCGCTCGCCCCCGAGTCGCTCGCGCGCCTGCGCTTCCCGCTCGGCGCCATGCACAAGCCGCAGGTGCGCGCGCTCGCCGAACAGGCGGGCCTCGCGGTGGCGCGCAAGCGCGACTCCCAGGACCTGTGCTTCCTCGCCGGCACCCGCCACAGCGACTTCCTGCAGCGCCACGGAGCGCTCGGCGCGCGCCCCGGCGCGATCCTCGACGCCCGTGGGCGCGTGCTCGGCGAGCACGCCGGCGCGCACGCGTACACCGTCGGCCAGCGCCACGGCCTCGGCCTCTCCGCGCCGGCGCCGCTGTACGTGCTCGCCACCGACACGCACGCCAACACCGTCACCGTCGGGCCACGCCAGTCGCTGCTCGCCCGCGAGCTCAGCGTGCGCGAGGCCACGCTCCACCGCGACGGGCGCTGCGTGGACAGCGTGCGCGTGCGCGCCCACGGCCGGCGCTTCGCCTGCACGCTGCGCGGCGAGGCCGGCGCCGGCGCGCACGCCAGCCTGGCGATCGAGCTGCAGGCGCCCGCCGAGCGCACCGCACCCGGCCAGCTCGCCTGCCTGTACGCCGGCGATCTCGTCGTCGGTCACGGCACCATCGCCTGACGGAGCCGATGGCCTTCGCCGGACGGTGTCCTCGTTCGCTCATGTGCCGAGCACATTTCGCTCGCTGCGTCCTTGTCCGGCTCGACCCTCGGCCCCGTCAGCAGCGCCGTAAGATCAGTCTCCAATGACCACCGACGAGATCCGCGAGCGCTACCTCAGCTTCTTCGAGGAACGCGGCCACAAGCGCATACCGTCAGCCTCGCTCGTGCCCTCCGCGCACGACCCCTCGGCGCTGCTCACGGTCGCCGGGATGCACCCGCTGAAGCCTTATTTCCTCGGGCAGGAGACCCCGCCCGCCACGCGGCTCACCGACTGCCAGAAGGTGTTCCGCACCGTCGACATCGCCAACGTCGGCAACACCGCGCGCCACCTCACGTTCTTCGAGATGCTCGGCAACTTCTCGTTCGGTGACTACTTCAAGCGCGAGGCCATCCGCTACGCGTGGGACCTCTCCCGCGAAGTGTTCGGCTTCCCCGCCGACGCCATCTGGGTGACCGTGTTCGCAGGCGACGACGGCCTGCAGCTCGGCCCCGACGAGGAGGCGATCGCGCTGTGGAGCGAGCTCGGGCTGCCCGCCGAGCGGATCGTGCGCTGCCCGCGCTCCGAGAACTTCTGGCAGGCCGGCCCCACCGGCCCGTGCGGCCCGTGCTCTGAGCTGTACATCGACCGCGGCGTCCAGCACGGCTCGCCCGACGACCTGCCGGGGGGCGAGAACGAGCGCTTCCTGGAGTACTGGAACCTCGTGTTCATGCAGTACGACCAGCGGCCCGCGCCCGATGAGCCCGGCAGCGCCCTGGAGCCGCTGCCCGCCAACAACATCGACACCGGCCTCGGGCTCAACCGCGCCGCCGCCATCCTCCAGGAGAAGGAGTCCGTGTTCGAGACCGACCAGTTCCGGCCGCTCATCGAGCTCGGCCAGGAGCTCTCCGGGCGCCGCTACGGCGCCGACTTCGAGGGCGACCGTGCGCTGCGCATCCTCGCCGACCACGCGCGCGCGATGACCTTCCTCACCGCCGACGGCGTCGTCCCCTCCAACGAGGACCGCGGCTACGTGCTGCGCAGGATCATGCGCCGCGCCATCCAGCAGGGCCTCGCGCTCGAGCTCGCGCCGGGGTTCCTCACGCGCTACGCGCAGCGCGTGCGCGAGGTCATGGGCGGCGTCTACCCCGAACTCGGCGAGCAGGCCGAGGTCACCGACATGTGGCTGTCATCCGAGGAGGACAGCTTCGGGCGCACGCTCGCCCAGGGCCTGCAGATCCTGCAGGAGCACATCGAAGCCGCGCGCGCCGGCGGCAGCACGTCGGTGGCCGCCGAGGACGTGTTCACGCTGCACGACACGCACGGGTTTCCCTACGAGATGACCAGCGAGCTGCTCGCCGAACAGGGGTTCGACATCGAGGGCGACTTCGACGAGCTGATGGAGGAGCAGCGCGCGCGGGGCCGCGGGGCCGCTCTGCGCGGGAGCACGGCCGCCGAGGCGGCCGTCAGCGGACCGCCGGCTGCCGGCGCCGGAGCGGGCGCCGGCACGCTCGGCCCGCTCGACGACGGCGCGCCCACGGTGTTCACCGGCTACGAGACAGAGGTGCAGCCGACGAGCGTCGTCGCCGTCCGCGCGCTGGACAGCGCCGTGGGCGAGAACGGCGGGGCGGGCAACGGCGGCGCGCCGGCGCGCATGCTGGTGAAGCTCGCCGAGTCCCCCTTCTACGCGGCCGGCGGTGGGCAGGTCTCCGACGTCGGCACGATCGAATGCGCGCACGGCGACTGTGTGGCGCGCGTCGAGAACGTGCTCGCGATCGGGCAGGACCGTATCCCCGAGGTGATCGTCGAGGCCGGAGCGCTGGAGGTCGGCGAGCAGGTGCTCGCGCGCGTCGACCACCTCACCCGCCATCAGACCGAGTGCAACCACACCGCCACGCACCTGCTGCAGGCGGCGCTGCGCGAGCGCCTCGGCAGCCACGTGCGCCAGGCCGGCTCCTACGTCGGCCCCGACAAGCTGCGCTTCGACTTCAGCCACGGGCACGCCCTCAGCGCCGAGGAGCTGCGCGACGTCGAGGATCGCGTCAACGGCTGGATCGCCCGCAACGACCCCGTCCGCGCGCTCACCACCACGCTGGAGGAGGCCAAGCGGCTCGGCGCGATGGCGCTGTTCGGCGAAAAGTACGGGGATGTCGTGCGCATGGTCGAGGTCGGCGACGGGGGAGGCGGCGGGGAGAATCAATACTCGCGCGAGCTGTGCGGCGGCACGCACGTGCGCTCGACCGCCGAGATCGGCGCGTTTCGCATCCTGCACGAGACCTCCAGCGCCGCCAACGTGCGTCGCATCGAGGCGGTCACCGGCCCGGTGGCGGTGGAGCTCTTGCGCGAGCACGACCGGCTGCTGCGCGAGCTCGCCGGCCAGCTGCGCACCCGCCCCGAGGACGCGCCCACGGCGGTAGCGACGCTCATGCAGGAGCGCAGGCGGCTGGAGAAGGAGCTCAAGCAGGGGGGCACGCCGCAGGACGGCGCCGCCTCGGTGGACCTCGACGCGCTCGCCGCGGGCGCCACGCGCGCGGATGGCGCGAACGTGCTCGCGGCCAGCGTCGACGTCGCCGACGCGAAGGCCCTGTTGGACGTGCTCGACCGGCTGAAGGGGCGCCTCCCGGACGCGGCGATCGTGCTCGGCGCGGCGGCCGACGGGCGCGTGCACCTGGTTGCCAGCGTCGCACCGGAGCTCGTGGGACGCGGCGTGAAGGCGGGCGCGATCGTCAAGGCCGCCGCCGCGGTCGTCGGCGGCGGCGGTGGCGGGCGCGACACGATCGCCCAGGCGGGCGGGCGCGAACCGGAGCGCCTGCCGGAGGCGATCGAGCTGGCGCGCCGCGAGATCGAGTCCGTGCTCGGCGCTTGAGCGCGTTGCGGGTGCTCGCGCTCGACTACGGCAGCGCGCGCTGTGGCTGCGCGCTCAGCGACCCCACCGGCACGATCGTCACACCGATCGACACCGTCGTGCGCCCGACCAGCAAACGCGGCCTCGCGCGCCTGCGCCAGCTCGTGCGCGAGCGCGAGGTGCAGCGCGTGATCGTCGGGCTGCCGCTGTCGCTCGACGGCAGCGACAGCGCCCAGACGCACGAGACACGCGCGTTCGCGCGCGTGCTCGCCCAGCAGCTGGGGGACAGCATCCCCGTGGAGCTCTACGACGAGCGCTTCACCACGCGCATCGCCCAGCGGCTCAGCGTGGCGGGCGGCGCGAGCCATGCCAGCGAGGACTCGCGCGCCGCCGCCCACCTGTTGGAGAACTGGCTTGCCGCCCGCACGCGCTAGATCCCGTCCGCGCGCGCGCCGGCGGCGCAGCGGACGGCTGTGGCTGGTGGTGGCGCTCGCGGCGGCGCTCGTGGCGGCGGCGGCGCTCACGCATCACCACAAGCCCGCGCCCAAGCCCACGCTCGCCCCGCCACCCGAAGTCAGGGTGCTCGTCACCGAGGGCAAAACGCGCGCGCAGATCGCCCAGGTGGTCGCCGCCGACGGCCTGACAGGCGACTACCTCGCCGCCTCCACGCGCTCGCCGCTGCTCGACCCCGCGGCCTACGGCGCGCCCGCCGGCACACCGAGCCTCGAAGGCTTCCTGTTCCCCGCCACCTACGACATGCTCAAGGGCGCCCCCGTCAGCCGGCTCGTGGAAGAGCAGCTCGTGGCGTTCAAGGAAAACTTCGGGCCCCACGACATCGCCGCCGCCCGTGCCTTGCACGTGACCCCATATCAGCTGCTGATCGTCGCCTCGATGGTCGAGCGCGAGGCGGTGATCCCCGGCGACCGCCCGAAGATCGCCGCCGTCATCTACAACCGGCTCGCCGCCGGCATGCCGCTGGGCATCGACGCGAGCATCTACTACGCGGTCGAGCAGGCCACCGGCATGCCCACCTACACCGGCGAACTCACACAAGCGCAGCTGCACATCGACTCGCCCTACAACACGCGCACGCACGTCGGCCTGCCGCCCACGCCGATCTCCAACCCCGGCGTCGCCTCCATCGAAGCCGCCGCGCACCCCGCACACGTCGCCTACCTGTACTACGTCGCCGGCGCGGACGGCTGCGGCGAGCAGGTGTTCTCCGACACCGCCGCCGAATTCGAAAGCAACGCAGCCGCCTACCGCGAAGCGGTCGCGCGCAACGGCGGGCACCCACCGGTGTGCAAGCACAGGCCATGAGCGCCGCGGCCGATCCCCAGCGCAGCGCGGCGCCCACGCACGCACGCACGCGCCTCGGCGTCCTCGGCTGGCCCGTCGCGCACAGCCGCTCCCCGGGGATGCACAACGCGGCGCTGGCGGCGCTCGGGATGGCGGGCTGGCGCTACCAGCGCCTGCCGGTGCCGCCCGCGCTGTTCGACGAGATCACCCGCGCGCTGCGGCTATCGGGCTTCCTCGGCGCGAACGTCACCATCCCCCACAAGCAGGCCGCGCTCGCGCTCGCAGACAGCGCCTCGCGCGCGGCGCGCGAGATCGCCGCCGCCAACACGCTGACGTTCGCCGCCGACGGCGCGATCGCCGCCGAGAACACCGACGCCCCGGCGCTCGCGTCGATCCTCGGCGCCCTGCCCGCCATGCCCGCCCACCCGCGCGCGCTAGTGCTCGGGGCGGGCGGCAGCGCGCGCGCCGCCGTGTGGGCACTGCGCGAGTCGGGCGCGAGCGAGGTGATGGTGTGGAACCGCACCCCCCAGCGCGCACAGGCGCTCGCAGACGAGCTGGGAGCGCGCGCCGTCAGCACGCCACAGCGCGCCGACTTGCTCGTCAACTGCACCTCCGTGGGGCTCCATTCGCCCGCCGGCGTACAACGCTCGGCCAGTGACAAGGACGCGCTCAACCAACTCGGAATGGCGTTCGATCAAGTCGGTAACTACGCCTATGTCGTCGACTTCGTGTACAGATCTGAGCCCACGCCGCTGCTCGCGGCAGCCAGGGCGCACGGCGCGCGCACCGTCGACGGGCTCGAGCTGCTGGTCGCCCAGGGAGCGCTCAGCTTCGAGCTGTGGACCGGCCGCGCGGCGCCGCTGGCGCTCATGCGCGCCGCCGCGCGCGACGGGGAGGACGCGACCGGCTAGCCATTCGGCGGCGGGAGCCGCGCCATGAGCGATCTGCCGCAGCAGACCGACCCCGACCTGCACGCGATCTTCGGCATGGACGGGCCGGGAGCACCCGGCCTCGACCAGGGCGACGGCGTGATCTCCGTGGAGCGCGCGCTCAGCCCGGGCGACGACGGCGGCCTGCACGTGGAGGTCGAGCCGGCCGAGCAGGCACACGCCGCCGCGCCCGTCGCCAAGCCCGAGCAGGCGAAGGACTACAACGGGATCACCAAGCCCACGCGGCGTGGCTCCTCGCAGCGCTTCCTCACCGACGTGATCGTCGAGATGGAGCTGGCCACGCGCCGGCAGGTGGACGACGCGATCGCCAGCTCGCGCGTGTCGGGCACCACGCCCGAGCGCGTGCTGCTCGAGCAGGGCGTGCTCACGCCGGACGCGCTGGCGCGCGCGCTCGCCGAGCGCTACGGCCTCGACCACCTCGACCTGGGCGTGTTCGCGGTGGACATGAACGCCGCCAACCTCGTCTCGACGACCGTCGCCAAGCGCTACCAGACGGTGCCGGTGGCGTTCGCCGACAAGCGCACGCTGCTGGTGGCGATGGCCGACCCCTCGAACGTGCTGGCGGTCGACGACATCGCGATCATGACCGGCTACGAGATCCGCGTGGCGGTCGCGCCGCCCGACGACATCACCGGCTTGATCGCGCGCCTGGACAGGCTCGAAGACGTCGTCGGGGAGACCTCCACCGCGATCGACCAGCCCGAGGAAGACGACGGCGGCGAGGTCGTCGCGCTGCACGAGACCTCCGAAGACGCGCCCGTCGTCAAGCTCGTCAACCAGGTCGTCGCACAGGCGATCGAGCGCGGCGCCTCCGACATCCACCTGGCGCCAGACGGCAAGGAACTGCGGGTGCGCTTCCGCGTGGACGGCGTGCTGCAGGACGTCACCACCGTGCAGCGGCGGATGGCCGCCGGCGTGATCTCGCGCATCAAGATCATGGCCGAGCTGAACATCGCCGAGAAGCGCCTGCCCCAGGACGGGCGCGTGGGGCTGGTCGTGGACGGCCGCCACGTGGACCTGCGCGTGGTGACGCTGCCGAGCGTGCACGGCGAGGGCGTCGTGATGCGCGTGCTGGACAAGGACAACGTGGTGGTGGCGCTCGACAAGCTCGGCATGGCCGACGCCGAGCGCGAACGCTTCGAACGCGCGTGCAAAGAGACCCACGGCGCGGTGCTCGTCACCGGCCCCACCGGCTCCGGCAAGTCGACGACGCTGTACGCCGCGTTGCAGCTGCTGAACACGCCGGAGAAGAACATCATCACCGTCGAGGACCCCGTCGAGTACGAAATGGCGGGGCTCACCCAGGTGCAGGTCTCGGCGAAGGTCGGGCTGAGCTTCGCGGCGGGGCTGCGCGCGATGGTGCGCGCGGACCCGGACATCATCATGGTGGGAGAGATCCGCGACCGCGAGACCGCGCAGATTGCCGTCGAGTCGGCGCTCACCGGCCACCTGGTGCTCTCCACGCTGCACACCAACGACGCGCCTTCCGCCATCACGCGCCTGGTGGAGATGGGGGTGGAGCCGTTCCTCGTCGCCTCCGCGCTCGACTGCGTGGTCGCCCAGCGCCTCGCGCGCATGCTCTGCCCCAACTGCAAGAAGCGCACGATCATCCCCGCGAAGGTGCTGCAGGAGAACGGCTACCGGGCACGCATGGAGCTCGAGGCCTACGAAGCCGTGGGCTGCCGGCGTTGCGGCGGCAGCGGCTACCGCGGGCGGGTGGGGCTGTATGAGGTGATGAAGATGTCGCCCGAGATCCAGACGCTCGCGCTCGAACGCAGCCCCGCGGAGCCGATCCGCGACATTGCGGTCAAGCAGGGCATGATGCGCCTGCGCGACGACGGGCTGAACAAGGTGCGCCTGGGGCGCACCTCGATGGCGGAGATCGCGCGGGTGATCGGCACCAATTAGCGCTCAGGTCGTCTCGCACGCGACGCCGACTGCGTGGGCGTCCCGTGCGAGACGACCTTCGCTTGGCGGGCGCGGCTGGCCTGGCCTTTGACAGCCGCGTTGCAATGCACGGCCGGCGCTAGAACCTTCGTCCACGGTTCACCACGGGGCGCGCGGGGGCACCTCCGGCGGTCGATCTGGGGCGCATGGACATCGATTTCGCGGATCTCCTGATGGAGGTCGTACACCGCCGTGCATCCGACCTTCACCTCAGCTCCGGCGCGCACCCGACGGTCCGCGTGCGCGGCAAACTCACGCCGCTCGAGGACTACCCCAAGCTCTCGCCGACGGACACGCGGGAGATCATCTACTCGATCCTCACCGGCGACCAGCGCCAGCGCCTGGAGACCGACTGGCAGCTCGACTTCGCCTACTCGGTGCCCGGCCACGCGCGCTTTCGTGTCAACGCCTACTTCCAGCGCGGCGCGCTCGGCGCTGCCTTCCGCCTGATCCCGTTCAACTTGACGTCCATCGACGAGCTGGGGCTGCCGGCCGCGGTGCACGAGTTCACGCGCAAGCCACGGGGCTTCGTGCTCGTCACCGGCCCCACCGGCTCGGGCAAGTCCACCTCGCTGGCGGCGATGATCGACGAGATCAACTCCACCCGCGAGGAGCACATCATGACGATCGAGGACCCGATCGAGTTCCTGCACGGGCACAAGAAGTGCATCGTCAACCAGCGCGAGCTGGGCTCGGACGCGCAGAGCTTCGGGGACGCGCTGCGCGCCGCCCTGCGTCAGGACCCCGACGTGATCCTGGTCGGCGAGATGCGCGACCTGGAGACGATCTCCACCGCGCTGACCGCCGCGGAGACCGGCCACCTGGTGTTCGCCACGCTGCACACCCAGGACGCCGCGCAGACGATCGACCGCGTGATCGACGTGTTCCCCTCCCACCAGCAGGGCCAGGTTCGCGTGCAGCTGTCGGTAGCGCTGCAGGGGATCATGACCCAGCAGCTTTTGCCCAACGCCGACGGCTCCGGGCGCGTGGTGGCCACCGAGATCCTGGTGCCCACCCCGGCGGTGCGCAACCTGATCCGCGAGGGCAAGACCCACCAGATCTACTCCGTGCTGCAGACCGGCTCCTCGGTGGGCATGCAGACGATGGACGCGTCGCTGGCCACGCTCGTGCGCCAGGGCAAGATCTCCCAGAAACTCGCCGAAGCGCGCTCCTCCACGCCGGAGGAGCTCAGGCGTCTGCTCGGCGCCACATCGCTGGCGGCGGCATGAGCACGTACGTCTTCAAGGCGCTCGACGTCGCCGGGGGCAAGGCCCGCGGCGAAATGGAGGCGGACTCCAAGCAGGCCGTCTCCGACCAGCTCAAGCAACGCGGGCTGATCGTCCTCGACATCGCCGACAAGCACTCCTCGGCGAACATCGAGATCTCGCTGTTCAAGCGCGTTACGCCGAATGAGCTGGCGATCTTCTCGCGCCAGCTCTCCACGATGATCTCCTCGGGCATGAGCATCCTGCGCGCGCTGTACGTGCTGGAGGAGCAGACCGAGAGCAAATACCTCAAGGAAACGATCATCGCCGTGCGCAAGGACGTCGAGGCCGGCCTTTCGCTGAGCGACTCGCTCGCGCGCCACCCGAAGGTGTTCAGCCCGCTGTTCGTGTCGATGGCGCAGGCGGGGGAGACCGGCGGTGTGCTCGAGGACGCGCTCATGCGGGTTGCCGACCAGCTGCAGAAGGACGCCGGCCTGCGCAAACAGATCAAATCCGCGATGATCTACCCCGTCATGGTGATCGTGTTCGCGGTCGGCGTGATGATGGCGCTCGTCGCCTTCCTGGTGCCGGTGTTCGAGAGCGTGTTCAAGGAATTCGGCGGCAAGCTCCCCGCCATGACACAGGTGTCGGTTGACATGTCTCACATCGTGCTCCACGACTGGTGGGCGATGATCGGCGGCTCGATCCTGGCGGTCGTGACCTTCCTCAAGTGGAAGAAAACGACCTGGGGGCGCAAGCAGTGGGACCGCTTCCGCCTGCACATACCGATGAAGATCGGCACGATCGTGCAGCAGATCGCCGTCGCGCGCTGGTCGCGCACGCTCGCCTCGCTGACCGCCGCCGGCGTGCCGCTGCTGCAGGCCCTGGAGATCACAGGACGCACCGGTGGCAACGTCGTGGTCGAAGAGTCGATGGAAGACGTGATCGCCTCGGTCAAGCGCGGCGGCACGATCTCCGCACCGCTCGCCCAGCAGCCGATCTTCCCCTCGATCGTCACGCACATGGTGGGCGTCGGCGAGGAGACCGGCGCGCTCGACCAGATGCTCGACCGGGTCGCTGAGTTCTACGAGGAACAGGTGGAGGCTTCGGTCAAGGCGCTCACCTCCATCCTCGAGCCGATCATGATCATCCTCATCGGCGGCATCGTCGGGTTCATCGTGATCTCGATGTACCTGCCGCTGTTCGAAGTTTACAATCAGATTGAATAGGTGCAGAGATTCTCGATCCGGTCTTTCGACCCGATCGAGCACTCCTCCGCGGCGGGCAGTGCGCAACGTAAAACGTTGCGCTAGGATCGAGGTATGCCGGTGAGCACTGCCGAGAAGGTGGCCGCTCTGAGCGAGGACTTTCGCTCGCAGCGGCGGCTCGCCGAGCTGTTGGGGGTGAGCCCGGCTCAGGTTACGCGCTGGCGGCGTGGGCAGGGCATCGATGAGACCAACGCCAGTCGCGTCGATCTGCTCGAGCTGGCGATGTCGAGCCTGCTGCGGCTGTATTCGCCCGAGGCGGCGGAGCTGTGGCTGCGGGGGATGAACCCGCATCTCGGTGGACGCCGCCCGGTGGACGTGATCCGCGCCGGGCGCTCGCAGGAGCTCCTGGACGCGATCGCACAGGAGCGCGCCGGTAGCTTCGCGTGATCCTGTGGCGGCTGCTGCCCTGGGTGGCCGATGCGCCCGTCGGCGGCCCCGGCGGGGGACTGTGGTTTCCGCGTGAGCTCCAGGGCGCGGGACGTCACGACAACCCCGCGCTCTACGGATGCCTTTATGCCGCTGAGCGGTCGGTGTCGGCAGTTGCCGAGGGCTTGGCGCCGTTTCGTGGCACGGGTGAGCTCTCGGCGGCGATGCTCGTACGGGGTGGGATCCCGCTTGCGCTCGTCGAGCTGCAGCTGGACGACACGAGCGTGCTCATCGATCTCGACAGCCCAGCCGTGCTCGCGGATGCCGCTCTACGGCCCTCGCAGGTAGCAACCGGTGTGCGCGCGTTGACGCAGTCCTACGCGCAGCGGATCTTCGGCGAACGCCCGGACGCGCTCGGACTGCGCTGGTGGTCGACGCTCGAGGCGAGCTTCATCAACGTCACGCTGTACGACCGAGCGGCGCCTCGCCTGCAATTCAAAGGTGCGACGCCGCTGGCGCCGTCGCACCCGGTGGTGCTCGAAGCCGCGGATGTGCTCGGCCTCAGCCCGGCGCGTCGCTGACCCGCGCGCAGATGCCGTCGAGCGCGCGCACGCGTTCAGTTCCAAGAAGCGGACTTTTCGTCGATCGCACTTGACGGCTGCTCCGTGGAATGCGTAGGCTGCCCTCGTCTCCACGGCCTCGTGTCTGCCGCGATCGGCTTGCGATTGCCACGGTGCGTTGTCCATCGAGTCACGATCGTGAGGTTGCAATGAGGACGAGGCTGGAGCTGAGATCGGCCCTGGCGGTGATGGGGCTCTTCGCGTGCGTCTGGCTGTCCGCCGGCTATGGGACGGGGTTCTCGAATGCGGGAATCCCCGGACATGGGCGCACCGTTATCGGTGGGACCGGCGGCGTTACCGCAGGCTTTGGGGTTGACGCCGGAGGCGGTCCGTCAGAGACTGCGGTGATAGGGCTCAGCTCGAACCAGAACTCCGCGTGTGGGTGCTCAGGATGAAAGACCTCTTGGGCGCTCTCTTTGTTGTGGTCGGAGTGTCACTGATTGGCTTTGCTCCTCGTTTCGCGCGCGCTCGCGTATCACTCCATGTGTCCTCAGAGGACCTGATCGCGACATCTGGGCCGGGCTGTCGTCGGGTACATCGACTTCGATTGATGGCATGTGCGTTGAATATCCTGGCCGGTGCTTTCCTGGCCCATGTCGGGCTCTGCACGATCTTCTCGTGGTGGCCTCTTAGATAGAAGCCGGTTCGGCCTGCGAGCTCTGCGGGCTCGCCGAGGGCTACAAACGCTCATCCCCGCTCCGGCGCCTCGCTGATCCGCACCCGCCGCCCGCCGTCGGTGTGCGCCACCGACAGCGCCACCCTCCCGTCGAGCAGCTCCAGCAGCTCGGCCCCCGCCAGCTCGCGCCGCCAGCCGCGCAGCGTGCGCACATCCGCCTCCTCGCCCCCGCCGCGCGCGGCGGCGACGATCGCCTGCAGGTCGGCGCGCGCGGCCAGCAGCTCGTAGGCGAGGCCGGCTTCGCGTGCGCGTGCGCGCAGCAGCGCCTCGCCGAGCGCGACCAGCGGGGCGTCGTCCGGCTTGGGCGTGGGGCCGCGCGAGTGCTGCGGCGGTGGTTCGGGCGGTCGTTCGCGCCCGCGGCGGATCGCCTCCAGCAGCTCCTCGAAGCGGCGGGCGCCAGCGGATGTGCCCACGCCGCGGATGCGTTCGAGCTCCTCGCGCGAGGCAGGGCGGCGCTTGGCGATCTCCAGCAGCGTCGCGTCGCCCAGCACGCTCTGCACCGGGCGGTCGTGGCGGGCGGCGGTGCGCTCGCGCCACTCGACGAGCTCGCGCGCCACCGGGCGCGCGGCGGCGGCGAGGCTGCCGATGCGCGGCAGGCGCGCGAAGATCGTCTCGGGGTCGCGCTCGTCGTTGGCGAGCGCCAGCGGCTGGCACTCCTCCTGCGCCCACTGCAGCCGCTCGAGCCTTACCAGGCGGCGTTCGAGCTCATCCGCGAGCTCGACCAGGTGCACGACGTCCTCGCGCGCGTACGCGAGCTGCTCGGGTGAGAGCGGGCGCACGTCCCAGCGGGTGAAGCTCGCGGTCTTCGCCACCCGCAGGCCGAGCAGCTCCGTGAGCAGCGAGTCGTACGAGCTCTGCGCGCCCAGGCCCGCGAAACCAGCGGCGACCTGCGTGTCGAACACGTTGGTCACCTCCGTCTGAAAGCGGCGGCGCACGAGCGCCACGTCCTGGCGCCCGGCGTGCACGACGATCTGCACGGCCGGGTCCGCCAGCACGCCCGCCAGCGGCGCGCCGTCGAGGTCCTCGGCGAGCGGGTCGACGACGGCGATGCGCTCGCCCTCCGGCGCGCGCCCCGCGGCGTGTGCGCCCTCGGGGATCGCCAGCTGCACGAGGCACAACAGCGTGCGGTAGCGGCCCTCGCCCATGAACTCCGTGTCAAGCGCCAGACGGCCGGCCGCGCGTGCCCCGTCGGCCAGCGCGTGCAGCCCGTGCGGATCGTCTGCTGCGCTCATCCCGTCTTGGCTCCCGGCAGCAGGTACAAGAGGCCGCCTTGCCCCAGGCCAGCCTGCAGCGAGACGTCGGTGCCGTGCGCGCGCACCCACTGCACGGGCGCTGCGCACGCGGGGTTCACCGACGTCGCCGCTTCCTTGACGCAGAACGTGTTCAGGAACGCGTAGCGCACCTTGCCGTGCGCGATCAGGCGCCGTAGCTGGGGTATGGAGGTGAACACGCGCGCGTCGTAGGTTGTCAGTGCGAGGATCGGCCGGGCGTCTTGGACGATCAGCGAGCCGACCGCCGTCGCCGACTCGGACGCCACCTCGTAGTAGGCGCCGTCTTGGTGGGCGATCAGGTATGCGCTCAGCGGGTGCTGCTGAGCGCCCGGCAGCTGACCGACGAGCCCGGCGTCGCTGACGCGGTCGGCGATCGCCGTGAAGTCCGCCTTCAACGGGATCGCCAGCACCGCCACCAGGCTGAGCGCCATCACGCCGGCGCTCGTCAGCAGCGAGCCGCGCGGTGAGGGAGCGCCGCGCGACCACGCAAGCGCGGCGAGCGCAACTGCGCACAGCGCCGCCGCGAGCGTCACCCACCACACGGGCGCGACGCCGTAGAGGAGGCGCTCGGCGTAGTACACGACGACCGCCAGGGTGATAACCAGGAGCAACACGCGCGCACGCTCCCAACCCAGCGGTCGCTGGGACGCGCCGCTCGCCGGGCGTCCACTCGCCGCCCCAGAGCCTCGCGGTGGGCGGTCCGGGACGGCCGCCCACGCGAGGCCGATGCCCAGCATGGCGGCGACGACCGGCGTGAACGCTTCGACGTAACGCGGGTGCAGACGGATCATGTGGCTGTAGAGCACGATGCCCGTCAGCATCCACACGCCGAGGCCGCCCGCGCACGCCCGGCGCATGCGCCGGCGCCGCCCAACACTCTCGCTCGGGGTCACACCGCGCCCGGTCCCGTCGCGCCCGGCCACACCGAGCTCGGCCCCGTACCGCTCGGCCTCATCTCGCTCCGGCCCGTTGCGCTCGGCCCACAGCCCCCAGGCGAGCGCCGGCATCCCCAGCAACAGCGCCACCAGCACCTCCAGGCCCAGACGCTCGCCGGACAGCGGCCCGACGGTGGCCAGCAGCCGCGTCGGCGAGGGCGGCACGATCGGGATGTGGTCGCGCTCCTCCTGGGTCGCCACGGGGTAGTGGTGGCCGGCTTCGTACACGGTCGCCCCGGGTTCCGGCGATTTGCCGGCCAGGCGGTCTGTGCCGTTGAACACGAACGCCGCGTTCCACGCGCTGCCGTTGGTCGAGCCGATCGCGTACGGGCGGTCGTGCGCGGGGAACAGCAGCGTGGCGGTGAGCCACGCGAGCGCCACCGCCACATACACGGCGCCGGCCGCGGTCAGGCCCAGCAGGCGCCGTACGCGCGAGCCGGGCATGCCGAGGTAGGCGAACGCCGCGAGCCCCGGCAGCGCGATCAGCGACTCGAGCAGCTTCACGTCGAACGCCACGCCCAGCGCCGCGGCGGCGGCGAGCAGGAACGCCAGACGCCCGCTCTCGACCGCGCGCACCGCGAGCCACAGCGCGAGCACGATCACGAGCATCATCACCGCGTCCATCGTGTCGCTGCGCGCGGTGATCACCTCGATCGGCAGCACTGCCATCGCGACCGCGGCGGCGATGCCCGCGGGGGCGCTCCACATGCGGCGCACGACCACGTACAGCGCGGGCACCGACACGATGCCCGCGCACGCCTCCGGCAGCTTCAGCGTCGTCGAGCTGTACCCCAGCAGCTGCGTGCTGATCACCTGCAGCCACAGGTCCACGGGCGGCTTGTCGATCGACAGGCTGCCGCCGGGGTCGTACACGCCGAAGAAGAAGTTGTGCCACGACAGTGACATGCTGCGCACCGCCGCGTCGTAGAACGGGTCGGGCGGAACCTGGCCGATGTGCACCAGGCGCAGCGCCGCCGCGCCCACCGTGATCGCAGCCACGAGCGCCCACTCCGCCATGCGTCTGGGTGTGCTCACGCGCGGAACGCTAGTGTGGTCGGCTCGTGGCGAGCGACAGCACCGACAACGGCCAGAGCGGCTCCAGCGGCGGTCAGGAGTCGGCATCCCATGAGCCGCGGGAGTGTATGGCCTGCCGCGGCACCGGCCAAGTGATCTCGAACCTGGGCGCCAGCCCCAGCGCGCTCCGGTGTCCGTG
Organism: Solirubrobacteraceae bacterium; assembly: GCA_035504435.1. Taxonomy (GTDB): domain Bacteria; phylum Actinomycetota; class Thermoleophilia; order Solirubrobacterales; family Solirubrobacteraceae; genus Palsa-744. The sequence continues at coordinate 52,635 of DATJRV010000083.1, read as the reverse complement.
GTGCGAGGGCAGCGGCGTACGTGTGCCGGGTGTCGACGCGCAGGCACACTGGGCCGGGAACGACACGGGCGAGGACGCGACGAGTCAGGCGCCCGAGCCGGCCGCCTGAGCCCCCCGCTGCGGCGTCAGGCCATCCGTCCAACGCCCCGTGCAGCCGTAAAGGTTCGCCGTGCGCCGGTCGATCCAGCCGCTGACAGAGCCAGCGCCGAGGTGCCATGGCAAAGCATCGACAGGTGCGTAGCAAAGCCGGCGGCCCTCACCGAAGGGGGACGCATCGCCGCAAGAGGCGATTACCAAGGGCTGGCGCCCAAACCGGATCCTAGGAGGATCAAGCAATGTTGTACCGACTGCGCCAGCGCTCAACGGATGAGAGTGGTTTCACGCTCATCGAACTGCTGGTCGTTATTCTCATCATCGGCATCCTCGCCGCCATTGCCATCCCGTCGCTGCTGAGCCAGAAGAACAAGGCCTACGACGCGTCGGCGAAGTCGCTGGCCCAGTCTGCGCAGACGACCGCGGAGACGATCGCCACCGACAACAACGGGGAATACTTGAAGGTGACCCCCGAAGAAATCCACGCTTACGAAAAAGCCATCCCGATAAGCGAAGAAACATCGGGCGGCGGCGCGTGGCTCTCGGGGACATCGCCTGGAGCCAACGAATACTCGGTCACCGTCAAAGCCCACAAGACAGGTGACACGTTCACGATTACCCGGAACTCCGAAGGTGTCGTGACCCGCAGCTGTACTGAAAACAACAACGACAAGGGCTGCCCGACCGGAAGCTGGTAGTTCCCCCGATCGCAACGGGCTCTGGACGAGCTCCAGAGACTGAGAGGCGGCCCTCGGGCCGCCTCTCTTCTTTGATCGCCCGCGCTCTGCGCCACCGCTCAAGCCCGATCCCGTAGCGGCCGATCAATTGCGCATGGAGGCCACTTTGGCGGGAGTGCTCGGCGCCGTCTTCGGCTCGTTCCTGAACGTCGTCGCCTACCGGCTGCCGCGCCACGAGTCGATCGTCAAGCCCGCCTCGCACTGCACGCGCTGCGGCACGCCGGTCAAGCCCTACGACAACATCCCGATCCTCTCCTGGCTCTTGCTGCGCGGGCACTGCCGCAGCTGCGGCGCGCCGATCTCGCCGCGCTATCCGCTCGTCGAGGCGCTGACCGCGGCGCTGTGCGTGGGCGTCGTGCTCGTGCACCACTCCGCCTCGGAGATCGCGCTCGGCATCGCGCTGATCCTGCTGGTGGTGCCGATCGCGCTGATCGACCTCGAGCACCGCATCATCCCCAACAAGCTCACCGGCCTGGGCGCCGCGCTCGCGCTGGCGCTCGGGCTCGCGCTCGACCCGGCGGGCGAGCCTGGACGTTTGATCGCCGCCGCCGCCGCCGGCGGCTTCTTCCTGCTCGCGGCGCTCGCCTACCCGCGCGGCATGGGCATGGGTGACGTCAAGCTCGCCGGCGTGATGGGCCTGTTCCTGGGCTCCGCGGTGGCGCCCGCGCTGCTGACGGCGCTGCTCAGCGGCGTGGCGCTGGGCGCGGTGGTGATCGCGCGCAACGGCGCGCATGCCGGGCGCAAGACGGCGATCCCGTTCGGGCCGTTCCTGGCGCTGGGAGCGGTGGTGGCGGTGTTCGTCGGCCCGCAGCTGGTGAGCGTCTACGTCAACCACTTCCTGCACTAAAGCGCCGCAGGCATTGCGCCGATATCGCTGATGCGGGCGATCTGCCCGCCGCCCGAAGCGTCCTACTCAGATGCAGATCCTTCCTTCACGAATCGCCTCGCCGGAGCTCAAGGTCCCGGCGCTGAAGCTCAGGCTTCCGTCCCTGCTCGGCCGCGGCTCCGCCAAGAGCCTCGTGGGGCTCGACATCCAGCCGGGGTTCGTGGCCGCCGTGCAGGCGCGCGTGAACGGGCGCATCCTCGCCGAGCGAGCAGCCACGATGGCGCTGCCAGCGGACTCGATGCGCGACGGGGAAGTCCTCGACGAGGGGGCGCTCGCGGAGACGCTGCGCGAGCTGTTCGCCGGCAGCGGGCTGTCCAAGCGCGTGCGCGTTGGCGTCGCCAACCAGCGCACGGTGCTGCGCACGCTCGAGCTGCCACCGGTCACAGACCCCAAAGAGCTCGCCGCGGCCGTCAACTTCCAGGCCCAGGACCAGGTGCCGATGCCGCTGAACAACGCCGTCATGGACTTCCACCCGCTGGGCATCGTCGACACCCCCGCGGGACCGCGCCAGCGGGTGGTGCTGGTGGCTGCCCAACGCGACATGATCGAACGGCTGCTGAAGGCGGTGCGCCAAGCGGGGTTGAGCGCGGAAGGCGTCGACCTGTCCGCGTTCGCGCTGATCCGCTCGCTGTACCGTCCCGAGCCAGCGCCGCCCGCGGAGGGAGAGCAGCCCGGCCGCGTGCTGTACCTGAACGTCGACGGCCTGACCAACCTGGCGATCGCCGAGGGCACCGTGTGTCGCTTCACACGCGTCGTCGGCACCGGCCTGGAGGGCATGGCCAGCGAGCTCGCCGAGCGGCGCAGCATCGCGTTGACCGACGCGCGGGCGCTGCTGATGGGCGTCGATCTGACCGCCCCGGCGCCAGGCATGCATGGCAGCGACGCGGTCGCACCGAGCGCGGACGAGGCGAGCTCCCACGATGACGAGATAGCCGCAGAGCCCGGTGAGGAGCGCGAGCCGCTGAGCGCTGAGGAGGCCGAGCAGGGCGAACGTGAAATGAGCTACGAGGAGCTCACGGCGCTGGAAGAGGCGCCCGCGCCGGCCGCGACCGCGCAGTCGGACGCCGACCTGTGGGCGGTGCTGGAGAACGGCATCCGCGACATCTCCGGCGAGGTGCGCAACTCCCTCGACTTCCACCGCTCCCAGGACGGCGGCGGCGAGGTCTCGCACGTCGTGATGAGCGGCTGCGCCCAGGACATCCCGGGTTTCGCCGACGCGCTGAAGGCCACGTTGGGCGTGGAGGTCCGCTGCGCGGAGGTGGGCGTGCTCGACGCGAGCCTCGCTGAGACGGTCTCGCTGCACCGGCTCGCTGTGGCAACCGGCCTGTCGGCTGCGGAGGCGCCGCAATGAGAGCCGTGAACCTGATCCCCGCTGAGCAGCGCACAGGTGCGCCGGTCGGCGCCGGGCGCTCGCAGGGCGGTGCGTACACGCTGCTCGCCATCATCGCCGGCCTGGCGATCATGGCCGTGCTGTACGGCAAAGCCGATCACGCGATCTCCTCCAAGCAGGCGCAGGCTGCGTCGCTGGCCGCGCAGGCGCAGCGCGCGGAAGCGCAGGCCAACCGGCTGACGTCCTACACGGCGTTCGCTGCGCTGCGGCAACAGCGTCTGCAGGCGGTGGAAACGCTGCTGGAGTCACGCTTCGACTGGGCGCACGTGTTTCACGAATTCGGCCGGGTGCTGCCGCCGGGCACGTCGATCTCCTCGCTCGACGGCTCCGTCGGCGGCTCGTCATCGACAGCCGCCGCGACCTCCGCCAGCTCTCCCAGCTCGACTACCTCCGCCAGCTCCAGCGCTTCCGCGAGCTCGAGCAGTGCGACCGTGGCGTCCAGCACGCCGCCCGGCGCGGTGCCGGCGTTCACGATCTCCGGCTGCGCCACCGGGCAGAAGTCCGTGGCGGAGCTGCTCGAGCGTCTGCGGCTGATCGACGGCGTGAAGGAAGACGAACTGGAGAGCTCCACCACGTCCGCCACCAGCGGTGGTGGAGGCAGCAGCGGCGGCTGCCCCTCAAACGACCCCGCGTACAGCATCGTGGTCACCTTCGAAGCGCTCCCCAGCGCGTCGGCGGTAGCTGCGGCGAGCGCGCCGGCTGCGACGGTGTCGGACAAGAGTGGCGCGGCGGCGAGCACCCACACCCAGACGAGCACCGCTGGTGGGGAGGTCAAGGCGAGATGACCACGCGCGATCGCACAGTGATCATGCTCGTCGCGCTCGTCGTGGTGCTTGGCGGCGTGTGGCTGGAGGTCGTCTCGCCCGAGCGCAAGAAGGCCAGCAACCTGAACGCGCAGATCGCGACCGCACAGGCACAGCTCAGCACGGCCGAAAAGCAGCTCGGCGAAGCGCGCGGCGCCCAGAGCCGGTATGCGGCCGCCTACGAATCGATCGTCAACCTCGGCAAAGCCGTGCCGCCGACCCAGGAAGTCCCGTCGCTGATCTACCAGGTCGCTCAGGCCTCCGACAGCAAGCGGGTTAACTTCGCGGCCATTTCCAGCGGCACCAGCGGCGGCGCGAGCACGACAAGCGCGTCGGGCAGCCCGGCTGCCGGCACGGCCGCCAGTGCGTTCACGCAGCTGCCCTTCACGCTCACCTTCAACGGCGGCTTCTTCGAACTCGAACACCTGCTGCGCCAGCTCGCGGACTTCACGACCATGAGCGGGCCTGGAAACATCGACGTCAGCGGTCGTCTGCTGACCGTCCAGAGCGTGAAGCTCGCGCTCGCCAGCGGCGATGGCTTCAGCAACTCCAACGAGCTGACCGGCACGATCACGGCCGACGCCTACGTGCTGCCGGCCGGCCAGGGCCTCACCGCCGGAGCGAGCCCGAGCGCGCCGGGCGCCGCGAGTGCGACGCCGGCGTCGAGTAGCTCCGCGGGCGCGCCAACGACGCCCGCAGTCGTGAAAGCGAGCACGCCATGAGCAGCTTCTTCAGCTCCCTGAAGGCCGATCTGCTCGACCGGCGCCTGCTGCCGCTGGTGGTCGTCGTGGTGGTCGGCTTTGCGCTGGCGATCGGCTACGTGGTGCTGGGCGGCGGCTCGAACACGAGCACGCCGGCGGGCGCGTCCGCGGGCGCCCCTGCCACTACCGGACTGTCGGTCAGCCGCGTCACCCCGAACAAGGCGGTGGCCGAGACGACCGGCGGGGTCTCCCAGCAGCGCGGCGGGAAGGCGCGCAATCCGTTCACGCCGCTGCCGGAAGCGAAGGAAAAGACCTCGACCGCGAAGAGCAGCGCCCCGAGCAGCACGAGCTCGTCCGGCTCGAGCAGCTCGACCGCCTCGGAACCGAGCTCCAGCACGCCCGCGCCGTCCGCGCCGCCCGCGCCGCCTGCGACCAAGACCGCGTACCACGCGGCGATCCTGTTCGGTCTGCTGCCACCGGCGGAAACGCCGGAAGTCGAACAGCTGACGCCGTACGAGAACCTGCAGCTGCTCACGCCGCTGCCGTCCTCCACGCAGGCGCTGATCGTCTTCCGCGGCGTCACGGCGGGCGGCAAGAGCGCGACCTTCACGCTCGTCAGCGAAGCGATCCTGCACGGCCCCGCGAAGTGCCTGCCGAGCGATTCCCAGTGCGAAGCGATCGAACTGACGCCGGGGCAGATCGAGACGCTCGAATACGCCTCCTCCGGGCAGTCGCTGGTGTACGAGCTGGAGCTGGTGAGCATCACGGTGAGCAAGGAAGCGAGCGCGAAGGTGGAAAGCGAGCTGCGCGGCGCGTCGAAGGCGGGTCGCGAGCTGCTCAAGCACGATGGGCTCACGGAGATCCCCGGGCTGCGCTACTCCGCCAAGCAGGGCGTGCTCGTGCTCGCCGGCCGCGCGCCGTTCGGCGGCCGTGACGGGCGTTCTCGCGGGCGCTAGATCGCCGGCAAATAAGCTAAGGAGCCGTGGAGCTCCGTTTGACAACTGCCGGTGAGTCGCACGGCCCCGGCTTGACGTGCATCGTCGAGGGTCTGCCCGCGGGGATCGAGCTGACCCCGGAGGACCTCAACCGCGACATGTCGCGCCGCCAGCTCGGCCACGGCCGCGGCGGGCGCATGAAGATCGAGCGCGACAGCGCGGAGCTCACCGGCGGCGTGCGCCACGGGCGCACGCTCGGCGGGCCGATCGCGCTGCAGGTCGCAAACCGCGACTTCGCCAACTGGGAAGAGCGCATGAGCCCGTGGCCGGTGGCGGACGCCGCCCAGCCGACCGCCGAGGTGCACCTGCCGCGCCCCGGCCACGCGGACCTGGTGGGCACGCTGAAGTACAAGCAGACGGACGTGCGCAACATCCTCGAGCGGGCGTCCGCGCGCGAGACGGCCGCGCGCGTGGCGGGCGGCGGGGTGTGCAAGGCGTTCCTGCGCGCGCTGGGGGTGAGCGTGCACTCGCACGTGATCCAGATCGCCTCCGTGCACGCGCCCACGCGCGAGCGGGCGCTCGGCGCGGCGGACTTCGCGCACGTGGACGAGTCGCCGGTGCGCTGTCTGGACGCGGAGGCCTCGCAGGCGATGGTGCGGGAGATCGACAGGCTGCGCAAGGCCAACGAGTCGCTGGGCGGCGTGTTCGAGGTGCAGGCTTTCGGCCTGGTGCCGGGGCTCGGCTCGCACGTATCCTGGCAGGAGCGCCTGGACGGGCGCCTGGCGGGCGCGATGTGCTCGATCCAGGCGGTCAAGGGCGCGTCGATCGGCGACGCGTTCACAATCGCGGGGCTGCCGGGCTCGCAGGCGCACGACGAGATCTTCTACTCGCAGGAGCGCGGCTACTTCCGCGAGACCAACCGCGCGGGCGGCCTGGAGGGCGGCATGACCACGGGCCTGCCGTTGATCGTGCGCGGCGCGATGAAGCCGCTGCCGACGCTCACCAAGCCGCTGCGCTCGGTGGACACGGCCACGCACGCGCCCGCGCAGGCGCTGCGCGAGCGCACCGACTCGTGCACGGTGCCGGCGGCGGGCGTGGTGGGGGAGGCGATGATCGCGCTGGTGCTGGCGGACGCCTACCGGCGCAAGTTCGGCGGCGACCACATCGACGACGTGCGCGAGGCGCTGAGCGCGTACACGAAGCGCATCGGATGGCGTACGTCCTGATCGGCTTCATGGGCGCGGGCAAGTCGACGGCCGCCCGCGAGCTAGCAGAGGCGCTGGGCGTGGTTGCGCTGGACAGCGACGCGCTGCTGGAGGAGCAGCTCGGCCACCCGGTGGCGCGCGAGTTCGAGCTGCACGGCGAGGCGGCGTTCCGCGCGCGCGAGGAGCGGCTGGTGTGCGGCATGCTGGCGGACGCCCGCCCGGGCGCGGTGATCGCGCTCGGCGGCGGCAGCGTGCTCTCGCGGCGCGTGCGCGAGGCGCTCACGGGGCACGTGACGGTGCTGCTGGACGTGGACGCGCAGACGGCGTGGGAGCGGGTGGGCGCGGCGGGTGGGGACGCCTCGCGGGCGGCGGGGGAGTCCGAGCGCCCGCTGGCGCGCGACCGTGCGGCCTTCCTTGCGCTGCATGCCGCGCGCCAGGAGCTGTACGAGTCGCTGGCCGACGCGATCCTGCCGAGCCTGCCGCGCGGCGGGATCGTGCGCGCGCTCGGCGCGCTGCGCGCGCTGGCGGCGGCGCCGGCGGGCACGCGCATGCTGTGGGCGAGCGCGGCCTCCGGGTCCTACCCGGTGCTCGTGGGACGCGGGCTGCTCGGCGCGGACGACGCGCGGTGGCTGGATGCCATCTGGCCGCTCGACCGCGCGCGCTCGCGCGCATTTTGCGTGAGCGACGAGACGGTGCACGGGCTGTACGGCGGGCGGATCGGCGAGCTGGCGGGCGCGGCGACGATCCCGGCGGGCGAGTCGCAGAAGACGCTCGCGAGCGCGGAGCGGGTGTGGCAGGCGATGGTCGACGCGGCCGTGACGCGCGCCGACCACGTGGTGGCGCTGGGCGGTGGGGTGGTGGGCGACCTGGCGGGCTTCTGCGCGGCCTGCTACCAGCGCGGCGTGCCGGTGGTGCAGGTGCCGACGACGCTGGTGGCGCAGGTGGACTCGGCGTACGGCGGCAAGACCGGCGTGGACCTGCCGCAGGCGAAGAACTACGTGGGCGCCTACCACCAGCCGGCGGGGGTGCTGGTCGACCCGGACACGCTTGCGAGCCTGCCGGCCGCGGAGCTGGCGGCCGGCTGGGTGGAGGTGGTGAAGACGGCGCTGATCGCCGGCGGCTGGCTGTGGGAGACGGTGAGCGCCGGCGGCGCCACGTTCGATGCGGACCAGGTGGACGAGCGCACGATCCTCGCGTGCGCGCGCACGAAGCTGGCGGTGGTGGCGGCCGACGAGCGCGACGGAGGGGTGCGCCAGGTGCTGAACCTGGGGCACACGGTAGGGCACGCGATCGAGACCGCCAGCGGCTACGCGCGCTACCGCCACGGCGAAGCCGTCGGCCTGGGCCTGCTCGCGGCGCTGACCCTTTCGGGGCAGCCACAGCTGCGTGAGCAGCTGCGCGCGCTGATGCTCGCGCGCGGCCTGCCTGTGACGCTCGAGAACGACAAAGATGATGAGGGGGTGTCGCTGGATGCGATCCTGGGGGCGATGGCGAAGGACAAGAAGCGCACCTCGACCGACACGGTCCCGTTCGTGCTGGTGCGAGCCCCCGGCGAGGTGCAGCATGGCTGCGCGGTGTCTGAGGCGGAAGTGCGCGCAGCGGTGGCGGAGCTCCTGCCGTGAGCGCGCGCGCGTGGCGCATCGAGGTGATGCACGGGGTCAACCTGGACCAGCTCGGACGCCGCGATCCGCTGCTGTACGGCACGCTCACGCTGGTCGAGCTGGAGCGCCAGATCGAATCGCAGGCCCACGAGCTGGGGCTCGTGACGCGCTTCTTCCACACCAACCACGAGGGTGACTTCGTGGAGCACCTGCACGCCCTGCGCGATCGGGCCGACGCGCTGATCCTGAACCCGGGCGCGTGGACGCACTACGCGTGGGGGATTCGCGACGCGCTCGAGATCGCCGGCCTGCCCGCGCTGGAGATCCACCTGTCGGACGTCGAGCACCGTGAGCCGTGGCGGCGGGTGTCGGTGATTCGCGAGCTGTGCTTCGCCACCATCTCCGGGCGCGGGCCGGCGGGCTACGCAGACGCGCTGGCGCTGCTGCGCGAGAGGCTCGACGAGGGCGCTGCGTGAGCGCGGACGCGACGCGTGCGCAGCGGCTCGCCGCCGAGCTGGACGCGCTTGGCGTGGACGCGCTGCTGGTGGACGCGCTGGTGGACATCCGCTACCTGAGCGGCTTCACGGGCTCGAACGCGCTCGTGCTGGCGGTCGCTGCGTCGGCGGCGGCGCGCCTGGGCGCGCACCGCTTCCTGTCGGACTTTCGCCATGCCACCCAGTCGGCGGCGCAGGTGCCGGAGGCGTTCGCGCGCGAGATCGTCACGGAAGACCTGCTGGGCGAGCTGGCGCAGACGCTCGCGGACGCCGGCGGGCGGCTGGGCTTCGAGGAGGCGAGCCGGGCGTGTACATCCCCGACGTGCTGGGGGTGCGTGTCGAGGAGCTGGCGGTGGTGACGGACACCGGCTGTGAAGTGCTCACTGGACTGCCGCGCGCGTTGACCGTAGTGTCCTGACATGCCCTCGCTGCTCGATCTCACCAGCCAGGGGTCGCGGCTGCCGCGTGGGCGCGGCGGCGTCTGCTGTCTGGAGGCGGCGCGCTGTCGGGGTGCTGGTTCGGGCGTGGTGGGCTGCGCCGTTCGTGCTCGCCGGCTGATCGCCGTCGATCATGAACAGCGCGACCAGCAACGGCGGGAGCACCCACGGGAGGTAGGACCACGTCCAGTAGTTGGCGCTCAGCTGCAGGGCTAGGAGCAGGGCGGCGGCCAGGGCGCTCACGCGCACCAGGTCGTGGCGCAGGGGGCGGTCGGCTTGCGCGCGCACGGCGACCAGGAGGACGATCGTTAGCGCTGCGGCCTGTACTGGGGGCTGCAGCCACTGGACGTTGAAGGTGTACCAGGGGGCGAAGAACGAGCCGCGCTGGAACTGGAAGGCCATGGCTTTGATCATCGCCGGGATGGCGGCTGGGCCGCCGAGGGCGATGAGCAGGGCGGTGAGGGCGAGTGACAGGGCGGCTGCGCCGGCGCACGCGCGGATCAGCTCGCGCCGCTCGCTGCGGCGGCAGGGGAGCCAGATCGCTGCGAGCACCAGCGGGACGAGCTTGACCCACACGCCCATTGCCAGGGCGAGGGTGGACCACGTCTTGTGCTTGCGCAGAGCGAGCATCCACGCCAGGCAGGCGGCCAGGAGGAGGTCGTTGGCGCCTCCGGAGGCGGCCAGCAGCACGGGGGGGAAGGCGAACCAGGCGAGCGTGGTGCGCAGGGCGCGGTCGCGCTCCGAGCGGGTCTGTTGGGTGGCGCTGGCGGGCCGTCGGTGAGACGCGCCGGGGGCTGCGGCGAGGCGGTGGACGCCGAGACCGGCGAGCAGGGCGGCGGCGGTGGTGGTCGCGAGGGAGCCTTCCAGGCTGCTGAAGGCGGTGGTCACCGGCTGCCACAGGGCGCCGGGGATGTAGAGGACGTAGTTGAGCAGGGGGTAGGTGTCGCCGTGCAGCGCGAGCGTGATGTGGCCGTAGGGCAGCACGCCATGCACCAGCTCGGTGGCTCCCTGCAGCGATGCGGCGGCGACGTCGGTGTAGCCGGCGGAGGTGAGCGTGATCGTGACGAAGATGAACACGGTGGCCGCCAGCAGCAGGCGCAGCAGCCGCGTACGCCGGCGCGGCTGCCAGCTGCTGCACATGTGGGCGAGCAGCGGTGTGCTCGGGGCGGCGGGCTGGCGGTGGGGGCGCAGGCCGACCGCGAGGCACCTGAGCGTGAGGTACAGCAGCGCGGCTGACGCGCAGATCACGCTCGCGCCGGCCAGGCGTGCGTTGATGAGCGGCACGGTGACGGTGAAGCTGGCGAGCACGAGCGCGTCGAGGTTGCGGATGCGGCGCAGCGGCACGACCGTGGTGGCCGCCAGGAACACCGCGCTCAGCAGAACCAGCAGCCAGGGGGCGTTGGCCAGCGAGGCGCCGGAGGCGGGCACGCCGGCGTCGTGCTGCTCGATCGCCACGACTTCGCCGCGTTCGTCGACCGCCGCGTCGAGCACCACCTGTGCGCCGGCGAAGAACGTGACGCGCTGCAGGCTCCCGTCGAGGGGAATCACGCGCGCGTGGTTGGTGGGGTTGCGCGCGAGGAACGCGCGGTCGCTCGCGTTCGCGCGGGCGTCGGCGATCGCGGCGGCGGCGGACAGCCGGTAGCGATGCTTGGTCTGTGCGTGGAGGACGAACAGGCCAGCGGTGCACAACGCGAAGACGGCTGCGAGCGCGATCAGCTGACGGCGAGCGTGGGCACGGACTCGGCCCATGCGTTCGTATCGGCACGCGCGGGCGCTGGCTTTATCGCCCGCCGGCGTCGGCGCTCGCCGGCGCCTGGGATGCCCGCGCGCGGCTGCCGAGGTCGGCGAGCGTCAGCGGATGCGCTGGGGGGTCGGGGAGCATCAGCCGCGTGCTCACCTGCAGGTCGGACGCGATGCGCACCAGCTCGCCGGAGCGCAGCGCGCGCCAGTGCGGGTCGTCGTCCATCGGCTCGCTGGCGATCACCACCAGCGGGTGGTCGGTGCCGTGCTCGGAGCGAGTCCTGCTGCCGAGGCTGCTCGTGTGCACGAGCGGCTGCCCTGGCGGGCGCTCCAGCAGGTGCAGCTCGTGGGTTGCGGGGTAGCGCAGCGCCCACACGTCGTCAGCTGTGGCGAGCACGAAGTTGATCGCCAGCAGCGGCAGGTTTGCGGCCACCCACGAGCACGCCGCCTGGAGGCCCGCGTCGACGTCGCCGTCGCGGGCGTCGATCTCGCGCGTGATCAGCGCGAACAGCCGCTCGGAGTCGGTGTCGCCTTGCACCAGCTCGCGCGCGGCGCCGAGCTGCGCGTCGAGCGTGGGCAGGTCCTCCAGGACGCCGTTGTGGGCGAACAGGCGCCCGTGCTGCTGGAAGGGATGGGTGTTGCGCAGCTCCACGGCGCCGGTTGAGGCGAAGCGGATGTGGGCGACGAAGGTGCGCGAGGAGATCTCGTGGGCCTCGCGCGCGAAGGCCCTGTCCGCGTACGCGGCGAGCGCCTGCTTGCGCACGACGGGCGCCCCGTCGGCGTCAAACCACCCGAGGCCCGTCCCGTCCGGCTCGCGGTGGCTCTGCGCGCGCAGGCTGTCCGGGGCGTCGAGCAGCCAGAACGTGGCGCGCGCCGGCTCGCTGCCGGCGCTCATCGCGAAGAGGCGGCACATCCCGTGGTGTCTCCCGGGGGTGGGTGCGGATTGCCGGACACGGCCAGCGAGAGCCTATCCGTCGGGCGGGGCGCTGCAAGCTCAGCTGGCAGATCCGAGCGTCCAGGCGGTAGGCCCGCTGCTCGGCGGTCAGCCTTTGATGAGTTTCTCGACGCCGTCGTCGTCGGGGAGGACGTGAGGGAGTCCGGCGATCTCGGCGAACGCGCCGTCGGCGGACACCAGCGCGCTGGCGTCGACGTCCATCGCGGTCGCGGCCAGCACGGCGTCGAACGCCCCGAGGCGTTCGTTGCTCTCGAACAGCGACAGTCCACGGCGCAGGTGCTCATCTGTGACCGCGAGCAGCGGCGCAAGCAAGTCGATGTAGTCGCTGCCGAGGGCTGCAGCGTCGCTGCGTTCGCGACGTTGGGCGCGCACGTGAACGAACTACATGTGGACCATGTTGCCTGACCAGCGATCCCTCGCCACCATTCCGTCCGGTCCTGTTCGGCAGCCACCCGCCAGGCGTTGAGAGCTGAATCCAAATATTCGTATGTCCGGCGTTGTCGATCGGGCGCCCCGGAGTAACCCCTGCGAGCTACACTATGGGTGCGATGCCAAGTAAGCACCCACGAATCGCCGTCACAGCGGACCCTGAGCTCGGAGAGGCGTTGGAGCGCGTGCGCGCAGTGACGGGCACGCGGGAGGCCGATGCGTCGCTCGTGCGGAGGCTTGCGGTGGAGGGAGCCGAGGTCGAGCTACAGGCGGGGCGCAGACGTCGTGAGGCGATCGAGGCGCTGTTCGCCGCGATGGACCGGGACGGGTTCGATCTCGATCTGGCGGATATCGATCGGCTCAACTCACCTCCGAGCAGCGTGTGAGCGTCGAGCTGTGGGACGGACGGGGCGCGGTGCTCGCCGACACCTCTGCATGGATGCTCGCGCGCCGGGTTCCACGCGCGCGGGAGCTGCTTTTCGCCGCCGCCGAGCGTGGCGAGCTCGCCTGGTGCTGGCCCGTGCGCTACGAGCTGACCTTTGATGCCCCAAACCCGGAGCGAATCGCCTCAGTCGATCGGACGCTGGCGGGTTTGCGGGAGATAGCGGTCGATCGCGCCGTGCAGCGAGATGTGCTCTCGGCGATGCGCGAGTTGGCAGACGAAGGCTCTCATGGAGCCCACCGCCTGCCTCTGACCGACATCACCGTCGCCGTCGCGGCACAAGCGTCAGGGCTGGACGTACTGCACTACGATCATCACTTCGAGCGTCTCGGCGAGCTGCTGGGCGTACGCACGCTCTGGATAGACGATCCCTCCGCGTGATGGCTGCGGCTCCGTCCGAACCAAATCGAAACTAGCCGATTTGCAGGGAAGATGGCGATCTCAACAAATCAATTCAAAAACGGAAACCACATCGAGGTCGACGGCACGGTCTTCAAGATCCTCGAGTTCCAGCACGTGAAGCCCGGCAAGGGCGGGGCGTTCGTGCGCACCAAGCTGCGCCGCGCCGCCGACGGGGCGGTGATCGACAAGACGTTTCGCGCGGGCGAGAAGTTCCGCGCGGTGCGCACGGAGTCGCGCGGCATGCAGTTCCTGTACGCGGACGGCTCCGACGCGCACTTCATGGACAGCCAGTCCTACGAGCAGATCGCGATACCCGAGTCGGCGGTCGCGGACGCGCTGCGCTGGATCACGCCGAGCAGCGAGGTGGACGTGCTGTTCATCGACGACCAGCCGTCTGACCTGCAGCTGCCGAGCGCCGTCGACCTGGAGGTCTCGCAGACCGATCCCGGCGTGCGCGGCGACACGGTCTCCAGCGGCGGCACCAAGCCGGCGACGCTCGAGACGGGGGCGGTGGTCCACGTGCCGCTGTTCGTCGAGCCGGGGCAGCGCATTCGCGTGGACACGCGCTCCGGCGAATACGTAGCGCGGGCGTAGATGCCGCGCCGCTCCGAGCAGCGCCGGGCCGCGGTGATCGCGCTCTACCAGCACGACCTCACCGGCCGGCCGCTCGCGCAGACGCTCAGCCCGGACGCGTCGCTGTTCGTGCGCGCGCTCGCCCACGCCGCCGCCGACCGCTGCGAGGAGCTCGACGAGGTGATCGACCGTCACGCCCACGGCTGGTCGGTCACGCGCATCCAACCGCTCGAGCGCAGCATCATGCGCGTGGCGCTCGTCGAGATGCTGCATCCCGACGCCGTCCCCGCCGAGCAGCCGATACCCGCCGAGGGGGCGATCGAGGAGGCGGTGGAGAGCGCCAAGACCTTCTGCGGCTCCGAGGCGCCCGCGTTCGTCAACGGCGTGCTCGCCGCAGCTTTGCGCGAGGTGCGCGAGAATGCGCGTGTCCAATGACCAACCCCGTGCAATGAGCAGCGTCGAGCGCCTGGACGAGCTGATCGCGCGCCTGGAGCGCGCGGGCGAGCAGCTGCGCTCCGGCGAGCTCTCGCCAGACGCCGCGGCGACGATGGTCGAGGACTGTGCCTCACTGGCCACGCAGGCGGCCGCCGAGCTCGAGCAGCTCACGCGCGTCGAGGTCCCGGCGCCCGCGCCAGGCCAGGACACGCTGCTCTAGAGGTGGCCGCCCGGCTGCACTCGCCGCGCGCCCGAGCCCAGCGAAACGGGCGTGCGCGGGGATGAGCGAGGCGAGCGGCGGCTTCCCCGCCGGGAGCGCCGGCTTCCCCGCCGGGAGCGCCGGCTTCCCCGAACACCTGCGCGAGCAGGTCGAGCGCTACCTGGCGGACATGCGCTTCTCCGCCGAGTCGATCACGCGCGGCCTGGAGGAGGCGATGCGCTACTCGCTGCTCGCCGGCGGCAAGCGCATCCGCCCGGTGCTCGCGCTGGCGACCGCGCGCACCGTCGGCCTCGACCAGGCCGCGGTGCTGCCGCTGGCCGGCGCGATCGAGTTGATCCACACGTACTCGCTGATCCACGACGACCTGCCGGCGATGGACGACGACGAGCTGCGCCGCGGCGCGCCCACCTGCCACGTGAAGTTCGGCGAGGACGTCGCCATCCTCGCCGGCGACGGCCTGTACGCGGAGGCCTTCCACCACCTGCTCTCCAGCCGCCGATCCGCCCCCCAGCGGGTGCTCGCCGCCGCCGCCGAGCTCGCCGCGGCCACCGGCGTGGACGGCATGGTCGGCGGCCAGTACGCCGACGTGAAGGCCCCCGAAGATCCCGGTCCCACCGCGCTCAGGCGGCTGCACGAGCTCAAGACTGGACGTCTGATCGGCGCGTCCGTGCTCTGCGTACTACTGTTGACGGGGATCGACGATCCAGCGCACGTCGCCCCGTTTCAGCGCTTCGCCGCTGAGCTGGGCGTTTTGTTCCAGATCGTTGACGACATACTTGACGTGACCGGAACCGATGATGCACTGGGCAAGCCACGAGGCAGTGACGAGCGCCACGGGAAGCGTACGTACGTGAGCGTGTTCGGGATCGAGCGCGCCAGGGAGCTTGCCGGCGAGTCGCACCGCACCGCGCGCGCCGCGCTCGCCGAGGTGGCCGAGCGAGCACCGGCCGGGAGCTCCACCGCCGAGCTCGAGGGCATCGCCGACTTCATCTTCACCCGCACCTCATGAGCCGCAAGCACCCAGACACGAACGCAGGCGCGACCGCCACCGGGCAGACGCTCGCCCGGCGCACGCTGCTGCAGCGCGTCAACGGGCCGGCAGACCTGCACGGGCTCTCCGAGCAGGAGCTCGCCCAGCTCGCGCAGGAGGTGCGCGAGCACATCATCGACACCGTCGGCGAGATCGGCGGGCATTTCGGCGCCAACCTCGGCACCTGCGAGCTCGCCGTCGCGTTGCACTCCGTGCTGGAATCGCCCAAGGACAAGATCCTGTGGGACGTCGGCCACCAGGCCTACCCGCACAAGGTGCTCACCGGCCGGCGCGACCAGCTGAGCACGATCCGCCAGTATGGCGGGCTCGCGCCGTTCTGCTCACGCGCGGAGTCCGAGCACGACATCATGGGCGCCGGACACGCCTCCACCTCCATCGGCTACGCCGTCGGCATCAAGGAGGGCATGCGCCAGGTGGGCGGCGCCGAGGCCGGCAAGGTGGTGGCCGTGATCGGCGACGGCGCCATGACCGGCGGCGTGGCCTTCGAGGCGATCAGCCAGGCCGGCGGCCTCGGCACGCCGATCGTGGTCGTGCTCAACGACAACGGCATGTCCATCGCCCCCAACGTCGGCGCCATCTCCCGCTACTTCAACCGCGTGCGCCTCAACCCCAAGCTGTGGCGCGCGCGCGCGGACATCGAGGGCGGGCTCACCCGCCTGCCGATCGGCATCGGCGCCGCCTTCGAGCGCCTGGGGCCGCACCTGAAGGAGTCGATCAAGGCCTTCTGGGCGCCCGGCCTGTGGTGGGAGGAGCTCGACTGGGCGTACATGGGCGTGATCGACGGGCACGACACGCGCGCGCTGCGTGAGGCGCTGCGCGAGGCGCTCGCCGCCGAGCGCCCCGTCGTCGTGCACATCGCCACCGTCAAGGGCAAGGGCTTCGCGCCCGCCGAGGAAGGCGGGCTGGAGGGCATGGAGAAGTGGCACGCCGCCAAGCCCAAGTCGATCCTCAACGGCACGCCCACCCGCCCCGCGCGAAACGGCGCGCGCAAGGGCGCGCCCGCCCCGCCGCCGCAGTACACGCAGGTGTTCGGCGAGGCGCTCGTGCGCGAATGCGAACGTGAGGAGCGCGTCGTGGGCATCACCGCCGCCATGAACTCCGGCACCGGCCTGTCGCTCCTGCAGAAGGCGATGCCCGAGCGCTACTTCGACGTCGGCATCGCCGAGCAGCAGGCGATCCTGTTCGCCGCCGGCCTCGCCCTGGAGGGCGTCAAGCCGGTGGCCGCCATCTACTCCACGTTCCTGCAGCGCGCCTACGACCAGATCGTCCACGACGTGTGCCTGCAGAAGCTGAACGTCGTGTTCGCCATGGACCGCGCGGGGCTCGTCGGCGACGACGGCCCCACCCACCACGGCGCCTTCGACATCGCCTACCTGCGCTGCCTGCCCAACATCGTGCTGATGGCCCCGCGCGACGAGGCGATGCTCGTGCACATGCTGCGCACCGCCGTCGACCACGACGCCGGCCCGATCGCCCTGCGCTACCCGCGCGGCGAGGGGACCGGCACGCCGCTGCCCACAGTGGCGCACGCGATCGCCATCGGCACCGGCGAGATCCTGCGCGAGGCCGCCACGCCCGCAGCGCGCGCCAACCGCGTGGGCGCCGGCGCCCAGGCGCCCAGGGTGGCGCTGATCGGCTACGGCACCGGCGTCGGCAAGGCGCTGGAAGCCGCCGACGAGCTCGTGCTGCGCAACATCGCCGTGACCGTCGCCGACGCGCGCTTCGCCAAGCCCATCGACGCCGGGCTGATGGCCCAGCTGGCCGCCGAGCACGACCTGCTGGTGACGGTCGAGGAGGGCGTGCTCGCCGGCGGCTTCGGCTCGGCCGTGTTGGAGACGCTGGGCGACGCCGGCGCCGGCAGCACCTCCGTCCTGCGCGTGGGGCTGCCCGACGAGTACGTGACCCACGGCAAGCCCGCGCTGCTGCACGAGCAGGTCGGCTTCACCGCCGCGCGCATCGTCGAGCGCGTGAGCGCCGCCGTCGGCGCGCGCAGCGGCGGGCGCATCCTCGGCGGCACGCCGCGCGCCGGGGGCTCGCAGGAGCAGGGGGCCGGCCCCGCGATCGTCGGCGCCTGAGCGAGCCGCGGCGGCCACGTCGAGGCGCTTAAATGAAACGACCCGCCGGGGAAAGCGGGCCGTTTCGGGGAGGAGGGATTCAGGAGAGTCGATGCTGCCCTCTCGATCACCGATCATGATGCCTGCGTTGTCCGTTTGCGTGTGTGAGATCGATCACAGAGAGCAGGCATGACCGGCGCGCGCAAGCTCCGTCTGGACGCGCTGCTGGCCGAGCGCGGGCTGTTCCCGTCGCGCAGCCGCGCCGCCGCGTCGGTGATGGCCGGCGAGGTGTTCGTGCAGTCCGCGCGCCCCGCCGTCGGCGACGCCGCCGCCGGCGAGCGGCGCGCACAGAAGCCGGGGGAGCTCGTGGACGTAGAGGCCCGCGTGCGCCTCGCCACCCGCCCTGCGTACGTCTCGCGCGGCGGCATCAAGCTCGCCAACGCGCTCGACGCCAGCGGCCTGCAGGTGCGCGGCCGGCGCGCGCTCGACGTCGGCGCCTCCACCGGTGGCTTCACCGACTGCCTGCTGCAACGCGGCGCGCGCTCGGTGATCGCCGTGGATGTCGGCTACGGCACGCTCGACTACCGCCTGCGCAGCGACCCCCGCGTGCTCGTCCTCGAGCGCACCAACGCCCGCGCTCTCTCACCCGCGCTGCTCGGCGCCGTGAGCGCCAAGGCACACGCTCCAGCACACCAACCGCCGGATCTCGCCACGATCGACGTCTCCTTCATATCTATAAATAAGGTCCTCACCGCCGTGCTCAGCTGCCTCGCGCCCCCCTACGACGTGTTCGCGCTGGTCAAGCCGCAGTTCGAGCTTGGGCGCGGGCGCGTGGGCAAAGGCGGCGTCGTGCGCTCCAGCGAGGACCGGCGCGAGGCGCTGATCGGCGTCGGCGAGGCCGCGCTCGCGCTGGGCGCCGCGGTCGTCGGCTGCTACTCCTCCGGCCTGCCCGGCCCGAAGGGCAACCGCGAGAGCTTCCTGTGGCTCACCGCAGCGCCCCCGGAGGGGGACCCCGCGAGCATGCGCGGCGTGCGCGATGCTGCAGCGGTGCACGCAATCGTCCGCCAGGTCGAGCCATGAGAGAAATGACCGTGCTCACGCACCGCCGCGCCGACGACACCGCCGCCGCGCTGCGCGTGCTCGTCACGCGCGCCATCCAAGCCGGCGTCACGCTGCGCTTCGACGCGGAGGAGACGCTCAAGCACAAGCTCGTGAACGGCCCTGGGATGTTCGTCAACGCGCCCACCAAGGACGACGTCGAGCTGTGCGTCGTGCTCGGCGGCGACGGCACCATCCTGCGCGCCCTGCAGGCCTACGCGCACACCCGAGTGCCCGTGTTCGCCATCAACTTCGGCGAGATCGGCTTCCTCGCCACCGTCGAGCCGACGGACATCGAGGACGGCGTGCGCCGCGCGCTCAGCGGGGAGTTCGAGCTGCTGCGCCTGCCCGCCATCGTGCTCGACCCGCCCAGCCCGGCGGACGGCGGCCCGCCAGCCGGCGACGCGTCGGCCGGCGGCCCGGCGTCCAGCGGCCAGGCAGGCGGCGGCCCCGCATCCAGCGGCCCGCCAGCCGGCGGCGCGGGCTGCGTCGACGGCCTCACCGCCGTCAACGACGTCGCCATCCACCGCAAGGTCGGCGAGCGGGTGGCCGAGCTCGCGTACGCGCTCGACGGCGAGGAGGCCGGCAGCGTGCGCTGCGACGGCCTCGTCGTCGCCACGCCCGCCGGCTCCACCGGCTACAACCTCGCCAACGGCGGGCCCGTGATGGCGTGGGGCGTCGAGGGCTTCGTCGTGTCGTTCATCGCGCCCCACTCCATGAGCGCGCGCGCGCTCGTCGTCGCCCCCGACGACCGGCTCACCATCTTCAACCGCTCGCGCGAGCCGCTCGACGTCGCCGTCGACGGGCGCCCAGCGTGCGAGATCCCGCCCGCCGGGCACATCCACGCGCGCTTCGTCAACGACGTCGGCACCATCGCCCAGCTGCCCGGCTCCTCCTTCTATCGGCGGCTGCGCGAGAAGTTCGGGCGTCTCGCCAGCTGAGCTACGCCACACGCGCGCCGCGCCGGTCGGTCACCTGCGGTTCCGCCACAGGTCCCGTGCGCTGCATCGACGCGATGAAGTCGTCCAGCTGCGCGCGCGAGAAGCGCCGCTGGCCTCCCGGCGTGCGGTAGCAGGCGACGTGCCCGGCGTCCGTCCAGCGGCGGACGGTCGCCAGCGACACGCCCAGATAGCGGGCTGCCTGAGAGCTCGTGAACACCAGCTGGCGCTCGCTGCGGCGGGGTGGGGGTGGGGCGGGAAGTGACATGACTGGCCTCAAGTCGGTTGGGGATCGCTGCGTTATGTGTCGTCCTTGCCCACCCAAAACTTGAGCACCGCGCACTTTTGCGGACGTTTGGCGCCCACGCCCGGCGGTGCCGGCGCCAGCTGGGCAGCCAGTTTTCCCTGTCCAGCAAAGGGAAAGCGCCTCAATTGACAGTACCCCTGCACAAAGGTGCGCAAACTGGACATTTCAGTCGCAGGTACGCTAGTCTTGCCAAACCTACTCAAGGGTTAGCGGTCGTCCTGGGGATGGAGTCGCTGGTGACCGCCTTTCGTCAACGAGAAGGAGAATCCCGATGGCGGAATTTTACAAGCACTAAAGGGAGTTTGTAGCAATGGTCACGAGTGACCGTTGTGCCACGTAAGGGCGTTTCGCGGCGGGATGTGATCCGCTGCGGACGTCCTTATGCTTTGTCGTGCCGGCCCGACGGCGAGGCCATTTCGCGCACGCGCCGGCCGAACGCGAGCTCGGTGTCGAAGTCGGTGCTCTCGCGATGTCCGAATGTGGGTCCCTCGCGCTCGAGCATGCCGATGAAGGTCTCGACCAGCTCACGATCGAGCTGTCCGCGTTCAGCCGCGATCCTCAACTCGCCCATCGCTTCCGCCGGGCTCATCGGCGGCCGGTAGCTGCCCCGCTGGGTCATCGTGTCATACGTGCAGCAGATCGCGAGGATGCGCGAGCCGAGTGGGATCTCCTTGCCGATCAGCCCGGCTGGGTAGCCGCTCCCGTCAACCCGCTCGTGGTGGTAGAGAATCGTGTCCGCCACAGGTCCGTAGCCGTCGAGCGCCCCCACGAGCTCCGCCCCGTCTTGAGGGTGGCGTCGCACGATCGCCTGGTCCTCCTGGCCGACCACCTCGGCGTGCAGCACCTGGTCGGGCCACGTGAACTTGCCGATGTCGTGCAGCAGGCCGGCGGTGTGCACCGTGTCCTGCTCGTCCTCGCCCGCGCCGACCTCTTTCGCGAGCTCTCGGGCGTAGCGGGCGACCGCTGCCGCGTGGCGTCCCGTTGTCTCGTCGCGCATGCTCAGCGCCCTCACCAGCGTTCGCAGCACGCCGAGCTGCAGCGAGACCAGGTGGATGGTGCGCGCTTCGAGCTGGTCGGCGCGGTCCTCAGAGCGCAGCAGCGCCACCGTCAGGTGGCGGAAGATCAGCACGGCGAAGACCGACGCGAACAGCACCGGGAGCCCGGAGTTCGTGTAGGCGACCACGAGGATCGTCGCGATCGCGCCCGTCGCGAGCTGTCCGGGGAGCATCGGAAAGAAGGTCTCCCGCGTCTGGCGAATGGCCGAGCGGCCGCCGGCGAACTGGTGGTCCAGCGCAAACAGCAGGAAGTTCAATATGACCATTGCCATGAACATGCCCATCACGATCAACCCGAACGTGACGCTGTGCGTCAGGTGCTGGTCGTGGGGGCTGTGCACGTCGCCCGCCAGCGCGCGCACCATCAGGCCTCCCAGGAGCGGGACGACGGCGAACATCGCCAAGTTGTTCAGCCACTGACTTGCGCGCAGGCGCCTGATCGCCGAAGTGAGCGTGATCGCGGCGAGCCCGAACGCCACCGCGGGAGCCGGCCCCAGCAGGCTCATCGCGAGCACGAGCGCCACCATCGACGCGCTCAGCTGCCCGATCCGGATCTCGATGCTCAGCCAGTCACCGCCCAGCGCGAGCACGAGCAGCATCCCCACGAGCACCAGCGGCTGCCATTCCTCGGCGCGCGAGAGGAGTGTCGCCGCCGTCACGGCGCCGCCCAACAGGAGCGCCTCGGCCAGCCAGAAGAGCTGCTGCGCGAGCGAAGCAGACAGCACTCCCCCGAGCTGCGCGCGCAGCGCTCGCGTCACATCCGCAACCGTGACCGCGCGATCGGCGGCTGCATCCTTGCCTTGCCTTGCGGGGAGTTGCAGACGCATGTCCCGCCGTACGTATCGACCGACGCGATGTCGGACTTAAGGTGTCGAGGCGTGCATCTCCGCGGGCAGATCGCTGTCGTCCCTGCTTGCGGCAAGCCCGCCGCGGAGTCCCCTGTCATCGCGCCCGGATTCCAGGCCGGAGCTGTCGCTGAGCATCACGCTCGCGAACGCCACCGTCGTGAAGGCCGCGCCCGAGCCGACGATCAGAAACGCCTCGCGCGGCGAGCCGAGCGCCACCAAGGCGCCACCCAACGCCAGGCCGAGCGCCGGACATATCGCCCCGATCGATTCCAGCCCGCCCATCACCTGCCCCTGGAGCTGCGCAGGGGTGAGCCGTTGCACCGCGCTCACCAGCGGCGCCCACTGGATGCCGTTGCCGACGCCGCCCACGAGCGCCGCCACGCACGCCGGTAGCAGGGAAGGGGCGGCGGCGAAGCCGATGTACGCGAGGCCCGCCGCGAGCGTGCCCGCGCTCACCAGTGCGCCCAATGGCTGCTTGTGGGCACGGGCGAAAGCAGCCGCGCCCACCACCGTCCCCGCGCCCCACACGGTGACGAGCAGTCCGAAGCCGCTGTCGCCCACCCGCAGGGTGGCCTTCGCATACGCCACCTCGATCGGCTCGCCGGCGGCGAAGAACAGGAAGGCGATCGCCTGCGTGAGCAGGATGGCGCGCAGCGTGGGCGTGCCTCTGACGTATTCCCAGGCGGCGCCCAGGCGGGCACGCACGGACTCGCCGCGCGCCTCCTCCACGCCCGGGTGCAGATCGACGAGCAACAGGCCACAGGCCACGAACGTGACCGCGTCCACCAGCAAAGCCACCGGGGCGCCCGCGCCGGCGGTGATCACGCCGCCGAGCACGGGCCCGAGCACGAACGTCACCGAGAAGGCGACGTTGATCGCCGCCGTGGCCTGCCGTTCGCCGACGTGGGGGTCACGTGCGCTCGATGTCTGGCGATCGCCACCGCCGCGGGCGTCTACGGCCAGCGCCTCCCGTCCCGCCCGTGCTGCCTCCGTACGCAGCAGGGCGCTGGCCGTCAGCGCCGCGGTGCCGTCGAGCGCCACCAGCAGGAGCACCGCCGGCAGCCAGAACTGCCACAGCAGGATGCCGGCGAGCGCGAGCGTGCACACGGCCTCGAACACGTACAGCCCGCTGAGCTCCCGCCGCCGGCGGGACGCCTCGACCTTGGCCACCAGCGGCGGGACCGCGAACGCCGGCAGCGCCTGCGCCGCGATCAGCGTCGCGGACACCGCGAGCGCGCTGTGCGTGTGGTCGTACACCGCCAGCGCCAAGGCGATCTCCGCGATCCACGTGCCCAGCCGGTTGATCGTGTACGCCGCCACGATGCGGCGCAGGCGCGGCGAAGAGAGCGCCGATGAGAGCGTCGATGACACGGCGCCACGCTAGCGGTTGGCTGGGATGGCGTCGAGCGCGCAACCTGCGCCGCACGCCCACACGATCCGTTTGCCCGACGCTCCGCGCGTAGGCCCGTTGGTGCCGATCGTGCCGCCCTAAAGGTGGACGGCCTCTGCAGCCGATGCTCGGGTGGATCGGTCAAGTGCAGTCGCTAGCCACACATCCGCCAGACACGGGCATGCCAGGGGTGACGCGCCCGATCAGCGTGATCATCGCCGACGATCACGCGGTGGTGCGTGACGGCATCCGCGCCGTGCTGCACCGCGAGGCCGACGAGTTTCGCGTCGTCGCAGAGGTCGCGGACATCCCGTCGATGATCCGCGAAGTGCGCGAGCTCAAGCCCGACCTGCTGACGCTCGACTTGACGATGCCCGGCGGCTCGAGCCTGGGCGCCCTGCCGTCGTGCTTCATCGCCCATCCCACGCTCGCCGTCGCCATCCTCACGATGCGCGAGGACCCCGAGTACGCCCGCCAGGCGCTGCGCGCCGGAGCACGCAGCTACGTGCTCAAGGAGGCCGAGCCCGCCGAGCTGCTGCAGGCCTTCCGGCTGGCGGTCGCCGGCGGCAACTACCTGCATCCGCGCCTCGGCGCGCTGATGGCCACCGGCGAGGACGGCATCGCCGCCGGCGTCGTGCTCTCCGAGCGCGAGCGCGAGGTCGTGCGCCTAATCGCCAACGGCTACACCAACCCGGAGATCGCCGAGCAGCTGAACGTCGCCGAGCGCACCGTCAAGACATACCGCGCCCGCGCGATCGAGAAGCTCGGGTTCTCCTCGCGCGCGGAGATCACCGCGTACGTGCGGCGCGTCGGCCTCGCTGAGTAGCGCCCAGCGCTGGACCGACCGTGCCGCCATGTCAACGGGAAGCCGCTTCAAGCACGACAAGGTTCCCGTCGCTACTCAGTGGACATCGTAGCCTTATTGGTACAGTGGGCCTGCTATGGAGCTTCTGAGACGCCCATCCGAGACTCGTCAGACGTTGCCGGCGCTGGCTGGGGGAGCCCCGGAGCCGGGGGAGCGGCTTGCGTCTGGTATGCAGTACATGGAGCCACGTACAGCTGAGGCAGCAACTCAGTTGGTTGATTCTTGGCGCGGCATGTCGCCCCAAGAGTTTGAGCAGTCTGCTCAGAGTCTCTAGGGGAAGCTCCTCAGATACCGCTTGCCCCGCTTGTAGCGGTGGAGCTTGCTGGTAGCCCGAAACATCGGGAACAGCCGACAGATGTTGCCCACCTTGTCGCTGTCGATTCGCCACTCGAGATATCCATTGCCCACCTTGAGGGTCGAATGCAGGTGCGCTGCCACGTCCTGAGCGCAAAGGACAAGGGCCGCCAACGCTTCGGGTCGCTCTGTCGTGACAAGGGTGTCGGCCAAGGTGTACCCCGTGATCAGGAGTGCCCTGCGGGTCTCGACATGCAGCCGCAGTGTCCCCACAGACTGGTTCGGCTCAAATTCGTGCCAACCGAAGACTTCTAGCAAGCGTCCTCGGTGGTCAAGAGTCCTCACCCGCCACGGAGCTCGCGTACCGGGCCAGTCTCGCACGGTGATGCGGGTGTTGCCTCCCGAAGAACCGGATACTTGAATCGGCCCTGACACAGCGCGGGAGCGTATGCCATCGAGGGTCAGGCACAGTCGCCCCGGATCGCAGCGTCGGCGTACGCGTACATCACTTCCACGGCCACCGATTTTTGGTGCCCCCGACGATTCTCTTGCGCGCAACAGGGTTCCGCGTGGAGCTGTACGCTGGACCGATGGACGCGTCCGGCTCGACCGTTCCCGCCGAGGGTTACCGGCTGACCGGGATCTCGCCGCGGGCCTTCCAGCACCCTGCCGACCGCGCCGCCACCGCCGCGCTGTCCTCGATTCCCTACCTCGACACCGTCGTACGCAAGCTGATCGAGCTCGGCTACGAGCGCGCACTGCGCCAGAGCTTCCTCGGCTCCTCCGTGCGCCTCTCCGAAGAGCAGCTCGGCGACGTCTGGCGCGAGCACGCGATCGCCTACGCCACGCTCGACATGGCCGACGTGCCCGACCTGTATCTCAGCCAGTTCCCGGTCGCCAACGCGATGGCCATCGGCGCGCGCCACCCAATCGTGGTCGTGCAGTCCCAGCTGCTCTCGCTGCTCGACGCCCCCCAGCGGCGGGTGGTGTTCGCGCACGAGGCCGCGCACATCCTCTCCGACCACCAGCTCTACCGCACCGCCCTGTTGATCCTCGTGCTGCTCACCCGCAGCTCGCGGCTGCCGCTGCCGCTGACGCCGGTGCGCACCGCGCTGATGGAGTGGGGTCGCGCGACCGAGCTGAGCGCCGACCGCGCCGCGGCGCTCGTCACGCGCGACCCGCTGGCGGTGTGCCGCACGCTGATGTCGATCGCCGGCGGCGCGATGGTCGAGGAGCTCGACCTCGACGCGTTCATGCGCCAGGGGCTCGACTACAAAGAGAAGGGCGGCGGCCTCGAGCGCCTCACGCGACTGATGCTCGACCTCGGCGTCACCCATCCGATGCCCGTCAAGCGCACGCACGAGCTGATGGCGTGGGTGCGCTCGGGCGACTTCGACCGGATCGTCGGCGCGCACGAGTACCCCCGCCGCGGCGATCCCGTCGACGCCCGCGCGGAGGGCGGCGAGGCCGTGAGCTTCTACGCCGAGCGCATCCGCGACGCCTTCCGCGACGCCGGCGAGTCGGTCAACTCCGTCGGCAAGCAGCTCGCCGACTGGCTGCGCCGCGACGACGCATCCACCTCCGATGACGACGCGTCCCGCGAGGAGGACGATCTCCCCGCCGACGAAGAGGGCGACGTCTAACGAGAACGACGATCTCTAGGCGGGCGTGCAGCCACTGACCTACGCCGGGTGGGCGGCCGCCGCCGGGCGTCCCGCCAGCGGCACCGTCAGGCGCACGACCGTGCCGCGCTCCGGCGCCGGCGCCCATTCCAGCTCGCCGCCCACCAGCTCGGCGCGCTCGCGCATGCCACCCATCCCAAAGCCGCCCTCCAGCCCGTCGCCGCGCGGCCCCAAGCGCTCCATTCCCGGCATCCCGCGGCCGTCGTCGCGCACCGACGCCTCGACCACACCACCGCGCTCGCGCACGGTGATCACCGCGCTGTTCGCCTGCGCGTGGCGGCTGACGTTCGTGAGCGCCTCCTGCACCACCCGGTAGATCGTGCTCTCGAGCTCCGGGTCAAGGCGCCGGCGCCCGTCCTCCGCGCCCGGATCGGCCGGGTCGCCGAGCTGGATCTCGGTCTTGACCTCCAGCCCGTCGATCGCCTGGGCGCGTCTGGCGAGCGCCTCCAGCGCGGCCGCCAGGCCCAGGTCGTCGAGCGCCGCCGGGCGCAGCTCGGTGATCAGGTGGCGCAGCCCGTCGATCTCCGTGCCGAGCCCCTCCAGCACCGTGTCCACCGCGTCGTTCAGCGCCCGGCGGTCGTCCAGGTCACGCGCATTCGCCAGCTGCAGGCGCAGCGCGCCGATGCCCTGGATGCTCTCGTCGTGGATCTCCCGCGCCCAGCGCGCGCGCTCGCGCTCGCGCGCCTCCATGCCGTAGCGCAGGCGTTCGATCTCCACCGAGCGCTCGGCCGCCAGGCGCTGGGCGACGCTCGAGGCGAACGCGGCGAGCGCCTGGCGGTCGGGGTCGCGAAAACCGCCGTGCTCGCGCAGCGCGATCACCAGCCCGCCGCCGTGGCCCTCCATGTCGAGCGGCTCCACCAGCACCGCGCGCGCCTCCAAGCCGAGTTCGTGCAGCCACGCCGCCTCCTGGCCGCGCGGGCGATCCAGCGAGATCGGCTTGCGCTGCTGGTACAGCGAGCCCAGCGCGCTGCCCTGCACGGGCGCGATGCGCAGGCGCGGCGAGGCCCCGCTGGCCGCAGCCACGCGCAGCTCGCCGCGCTCCTCGATCACCACCAGCAGCGCGCTCGCGTCCAGCAGCGCAAGGCCGCGGTCGGCCATCAGCCGCAGCAGCCACAACTCCGATCCCGACAGCACAGCTGGAGCTTATTGCCCGCCCATGCAGCCCAGCGTCGTCGCCGGGTCCGTGCGCTCGCGCGCGCTCGCCGGCGGCGCTCCCTGCGCCGGCGGCTCGGCCGAAGTCGACGGCGGTGCCGGCGCGAGCGCCGGGTCGTGGGCGTGCTCCGCGCCGATGCTCCTCAGCGCCGCGTGCGCCTGCAACACGAGCGCCTGGGCGCCCAGGCCGTCGCGCCACGCGGCCAGCCCAACTGAGACCTGCAACGGCGTGCGCGTGCCCGCCGATTCCACCTTGATCGTGCGCAGGCGCTCCAGCGCGCGGCGCGCCACCACCTCCGCGCGCGGGCTGTCCGCGCCGGGCAGCAGCAGCAGCACATCCCCCTCCGCGGTGCGACCCACACGATCGAAGCAGCGCAGCTCGCTGCGCAGCGCCCCGACCACGTACTCGAGCGTCTGCTCGCGCAGCTCGTCGGGGTGCCCGCCCGCCATCCGATCGAGGTCGTCGAACGCCACCAGCAGGCAGCTGAGCCCCGTGCCGTGGCGTTCAGCGCGGGCGATCTCTTCGCCCAGGCGCTCGCCCAGGCTGCCCAGCGCATACGTGTCGCCGTCGCCCGTGGCGGCGGGATCGGAGCGCTGATGGGGGTCGCTGGCAGCCATGCCTGTAGCGGACGAGTGTACGGCCGAGCCGGTGGTTCCCTGCGGCTGTCCTTCCTGGACCGGCCCCAAGATTATGCTCCTTCCCACGCCGCCAGGCAAGTCGTGCACGGGCGCGATCCATCCCCACGTGCTGCTACACACTTGACGATGCTGCAAGAGCTTCGCGTCGAGAACCTGCTGCTGATCGAAGAGGCACAGCTGCGGCTCGCCCCTGGCCTGAACGTGATCACCGGCGAGACCGGCGCCGGCAAGACGGTGCTCGCGCACGCGCTCGACCTGCTGCTCGGCGGCAAGGCGCGCAGCGGCATCGTGCGCCCCGGCGCCAGCGAGGCGTACGTCGAGGGGACCTTCGATCTGCCTGACGGGCTGCGCAGGCAGCTCGGCGAGCGTCTCAGCGCCGACGCCCAGGAGCTGACGCTCGCGCGGCGCGTCTCCAGCGACGGGCGCACACGCGCCTACCTCGGCGGCCGCGCGGCCAGCGCGCACGAGCTGCGTGACATCGGTGGGGCGCTGCTCGCCTTCTATGGCCAGCACGAGCACCGCAAGCTCACGCTCGCCAGCGCCCAGCTGCAGATCCTCGACGGGCAGTGCGCTGGCGCGCACGCCGCACGGCTCAGCGCGTGCGCGCAGGCGTTCGCGCGCACGCGCGCGCTCGAGGCGAGCCTGCAGGAGCTGCGCGAGCTCGCCGCGCAACGCGAGCGCGAGCTCGACCTGCTCGCCTTCGAGCTCGGCGAGATCGACGCGCTCGCGCTCGACGAGTCAGATCACGAGCGGCTGCTGGCGGCGCGCGGGCGCCTGCGCAGCCTCGACGCGCTGTGCTCGGCCGCCGGCGCCGGCGCCGACGCGCTCGCCCCGGAGAGCGGCGAGGCCGTCGGAGCCGCCCAGCTGCTCGCGGCTGCGGGCGCGCGAATGGATGCGGTCGCGTCCATAGATCCTGCACTCGACGCCCTCGCCGAGCGCATGCGCTCGCTGCTGATCGAGTCCCAGGATCTCGCGCGTGAGCTGCACGACTACTGCGAGCGCGCCGGCGAGCACGCCGGCGAGGAGGTCCTCGGCCAGCTCCACGGCGAGGCGTCGCTCGATGCGCTCGAAGCGCGGCTCGCGGCCGTCGAGCGGCTCACGCGCAAGCACGGCGGCAGCGTGCGCGCGGTGCTCGACTACGCGCAACAGGCCCGCGCGCGCCACGACCAGCTCGCCGGCGTCGAGGGCGCGCTCGCCGAGACCGGCGAACGTCTGCAGGCGGCCCGCGCGGAGCTCCAGCAGGGCGTGCTGGCGCTGCGGCGCGCGCGCCACGCGGCGGCCAAGCGCTTTGCGCGCGACGTGCGCGAGCAGCTGGCGGCGCTGGCGATGGGCGAGGCCAGCTTCGAGGTGCTGCTGCACGAGCGCGACGCGGGGCCCACCGGCGGCGACGCGGTCGAGTTCATGCTCGCCCCCAACCCCGGCGTGGGCGCCGGGCCGCTGCGCGAGATCGCCTCCGGCGGCGAGCTCTCGCGCGTGATGCTCGCGATCATGAGCGTCGCCAGCGCAGCGCCCTCGCGGTCTCGCGACCGCGCCGCGGGCGACGATGCTGGAGACGGTGCCGGCGAAGAGCCGCCGAACGACGCCACGCCGAACGACGCCACGCTCGTCTTCGACGAGGTGGACGCCGGCATCGGCGGTCACACCGCGCGCGTGGTCGGTGCGCGCCTGCGCGAGCTGGGCGAGCGCCGGCAGGTGCTGTGCATCACGCACCTGCCGCAGATCGCCTCGCTGGGCGCCCGTCACTTCTCGATCGTCAAGGACACCACCGCCCTGCCCACGCGCGCGAGCGTCGTGCAGCTCGGCGAGGGCGACGTCGTCAGCGAGCTCGTGCGCATGCTCGGCGCCGACAGCGACGACACCACCGCGCGCCGTCACGCGCGCGACCTGCGCCGCGCGGCGTGAACGCCCTGCAAACATCGCGTTTCGCGTTTCGCAGGCGCGGGCGTTACCCTCGCAGTTGTGGCAACGCGCCCGATCGCGCAGGAGCCGCCGGCATCGGCGCCCGAGTCCGCGCGTGCGGAAGCCTCCGCCTCGCCCACGACACGCGCGCAACCGGTCGCGCTCGTCGGCGCGCGGGCGTGGAGCGTCGCCGGCTCGGTGCGCCTGGGACGGCGCACGAAGCTGCTCGTCAGGCATCTCGTGCGCGGCGACGTCGCGCTGATCGACCACCGCGACATCGACCGCGTGTCCGCCGAGGAGCTGATCGCCGCGGGCGCCGTCGCGGTCCTCAACTGCAGCCCGTCCTCCAGCGGCAGCTACCCCAACCTCGGCCCCCAGCTGCTGGTGGAGGCGGGCATCGTGCTCATCGACCTCCCGGACGACGCGCTGTTCGAGCTGCTCGCCGACGGCGACCCGTTGGTCATCCGCGCGCTCGCCGCAGACGAGCCCCAGGCGCGCGTCCTGGGCGTGAGCCCGCGGCCCACGCGCGCGGAGATCGTGCGCAAGGGCAGCGTGCTCGCGCGCGGCGAAGTGCTCGACCGCGAGCGGGTGGGCGCGGAAACGGAGCTGCGCCGGCGGGAGGTGGGGGAGGCGCTGGAGCGCTTCGCCCACAACACGATCGAGCACATGCGCGAGGAGCGCGAGCTGCTCACCGGCCGGCTCGAGCTGCCGCGCTTTGCCACTGACTTTCGCGACCGCTCCACGCTCGTGGTCGTCCGCGGCGTCGGCCACCAGCGCGACCTGCGCGCACTGCGGCCGTTCATCCGCGACCGCCGACCGGTGATCGTCGCCGCCGACGGCGGCGCCGACGCGGTGCTGGAGGCGGGGCTGGCACCGCACATGATCGTCGGCGACATGGACTCCGCCAGCGAGCGGGCGCTGTGCTGTGGCGCGGAGCTCGTCGTGCACTCCTACCCCGACGGTCGCGCGCCGGGGCGAGCGCGCCTGGAGCAACTCGGCCTGAGCTTCAAGCTCGTGCCGGCGCCCGGCACCAGCCAGGACCTCGCGATGCTGATCGCCGCCGAGAAGGGCGCGCGCCTGATCGTGTCCGTCGGCTCGCAGTTCAACCTCGTGGAGTTCCTCGACCGCAACCGCCGGGGCATGTCCTCGACGTTCCTCACGCGCCTGCGCATCGGCGAGATCCTCGTCGACGCCAAGGGCGTCAGCCGGCTCTACCAGCCGCGCCCCGGCCTCACGCCCCTGCTCCTGGTGATCGCCGCCGGGATCATCGGCATGGCCGCCGTGATCGGCCTGACCCCCGCGCTGCGCGACGTGGCGGAACTGCTGTGGGTCAGACTGCAGATGCTTGTTTGACTTTCGCTACCACGCGCTGTCCCTCGCCGCGGTGCTGTTCGCGCTGGCGCTCGGCGTGCTGCTCGGCGTGGCGATCGGCGACACCAACCTCGTGTCCTCCGCCAAGAACGGCATCGTCCACAACCTCAGCTCCGAACTCAACCAGGCACGCTCGCAGGCGGGCAAGCTCCACCAACAGCTCACCGGCGAGGAAGCGCTCGCCGGCGGCCTGTACCCGCTGGCGGTGCACGAACTGCTCGCCGGGCGTGCCATCGGGCTGGTGTTCCTCGGTGGCTCCTCCAACCAGGTCAACGCGCTCGTGCGCAACGCGGTGGCCCAGGCCGGCGGACAGCTGACCACCGTGATCGCCGTGCGTGAGCCGCTCGATTTGGAAGGGCTCGCCCACGACGCCGGCGGCACCCACTACGCCGCGCTCGCCAGCTCCGTCCCGCTGCTGGGGAGCTTCGGCGAGCTGATCGGACGCCAGCTCGTCTCCGGCGGGCAGCTGGTGAACCGCGAGCTGATCAGCCGCGTGCGCGCCAGCCTGCTGAGCGCGTTCGACGGGCAGCTCACGCGCCTGGAAGGGCTCGTCGTGATGCGCGCCCAGCCGAGCGGCATGAGCGCGCAGCAGAGCGAAACGAGCGCCGCGCTCGAATCCGGGCTGCTGGCGGGCGTGAGCGCCGTCGGCGTGCCGATGGTCGGCGTCGAACTGTCAGGCAGCGAACCGCTCGAGGTCGCGTGGTACCGGGGCAAGGGCCTCTCCAGCGTCGACGACCTCGATCAGCTCGCCGGGCAGGCGGCGCTCGACTACGCATTGGCCGGTAACCACGGCACGTTTGGCGTCAAGTCCACCGCCGAATCGCTGCTGCCCAGCGTGGCCACCAGCGCCGCGCCGTAGCCGTGAGGCCGTGCCCAGCGGGGCTGGCGAGCGCGTCCGCTCGCGCCGCTAGCTTGCCGTCATGCACGCCCTGCCGTTCCTGCTGGCGCTCGCCGCCGGCGCTCTGCTCGCGCCTGCGCTGGCGCGCGCGCTCGTCGACGCGGGGCACACGCGCGCCAACTACCGCGACCGCGCGCTGCCGTGCCCGTTCGGCGTGCTCACGCTGGCCGCCGCGCTGCTCGCGCTGATCCCGCTGACGCTGCTCGAACGCCTGGCGTCGGTGCACGTGTTCGTCGCGCCCGTGTTCCCGGTCTGCATCTACGCGCTCGGCGTGCT
Source organism: Solirubrobacteraceae bacterium (assembly GCA_035504435.1). Lineage (GTDB taxonomy): Bacteria > Actinomycetota > Thermoleophilia > Solirubrobacterales > Solirubrobacteraceae > Palsa-744. Next base: position 20,340 of record DATJRV010000083.1, on the reverse strand, counting down.
CGCGTTGGGCCTGGCCGATGACACGCTCGGCCGCGACGGCGTCGCTGTCGGCGGGCGCCCACCCGCGCGCGGCGCGCTGCCACCCGCGCGCGGTGTGCCTTCACCCCCGCGCGGCTGGCGCGGGCACGGCGCGGCGCTCCTGCGCGGCGAGCTGTCCACGGGGACGCTGAAGGCCTTCGGCTCGCTGGGCCTCGCGCTGCTGGCGGCGGACTCCACCGCGCTCGGCGGGCGGCGCACCGGGCACTGGCTGCTCGCCGCCGGCGTGCTCGTGCTGGCGACGAACGCGTTCAACCTGCTCGACCTGCGCCCCGGACGGGCGACCAAGGCGTTCGTGCTGCTCGGCGCCGGCCTGATCGTCGGCGCGGGCGAACTGCGCGCCCTGTGGGCGCTCGGCGTGTTCGCCGCGCCGGCGCTCGTCGCCGGCGCGTACGACCTGCGCGAGCGCGCGCTGCTCGGCGACACCGGCGCCAACCTGCTCGGCGCGCTCGCCGGGCTGTGGCTCGTGCTGGCGCTGTCGGACACCGGCCAGATCGTCGCGCTCGCGCTGCTCGCCGTGATCACCGTTTACGGCGAGTTGCGATCGATTTCTTCGCTGATCGAACGGACTCCGGGGCTGCGCCAACTAGACTCTTGGGGCAGGCCCGCATGAGTTTGCACAGCAACGACCGCCACGCGCAGGCACCCGGCAAGACCCGGTTCATCTTCGTCACCGGCGGCGTGGTGTCCTCGCTCGGCAAGGGCATCGCCGCCGCGTCGCTCGGGCGCCTGCTCGTCGCGCGCGGGCTGACGGTCGCGCTGCAGAAGTTCGACCCCTACATCAACGTCGACCCCGGCACCATGTCGCCCTACCAGCACGGCGAGGTGTTCGTCACCGAGGACGGCGCCGAGACCGACCTCGACCTCGGCCACTACGAGCGCTTCACCGACGCCAACACCACCAGCGCCTCCAACGTCACCGCCGGCGGCGTGTACGACACGGTGATCCGTCGCGAGCGCCGCGGCGACTACCTCGGCGGGACCGTGCAGGTGGTGCCGCACATCACCGACGAGATCAAGCAGCGCGTCGCGCTGATCGCCGAGCTCAGCGACGCCGACTTCGTGATCGCCGAGATCGGCGGCACGGTCGGCGACATCGAGTCGCTGCCGTTCCTGGAGGCGATCCGCCAGTTCCCCGTGGACGTGGGGCGCCGGCGCTGCATGTTCATCCACCTGACGCTCGTCCCCTACATCGGCCACGCGGGCGAGCTGAAGACGAAGCCCACCCAGCACTCGGTCAACGAGCTGCGGCGCATCGGCATCGCGCCCGACATGCTGATGTGCCGCTCCGAGGGCTCGCTGTCGAGCGAGATCCGCAAGAAGATCGCGCTGTTCGCGAGCCTGCCCGCCGAGGCGATCGTCTCGGCGTGCGACGTGCCCAACATCTACGAAGTCCCGCTCACCTTCCGCGAGCAGGGCGTCGACGACTTCATCATCGAGCACTTCGGCCTGGCGGACGCAACGCCGGCACCGTCCCCGGAGGGGGAGCTCGCGCGCTGGAAGGAGCCGATCGAACGCTCGGCGCGCGCCACGCGAACCGTGCGGATCGCGCTCGTCGGCAAGTACGTGCGCCTGGAGGACGCATACCTGTCGGTCTCCGAAGCGCTGCGCCACGCCGCTTCGCTGCAGGACGCGCGCGTGGAGATCCGGTGGATCGACTCCGAGACGCTGGAGGGCGCGGAAGGCGCCGAGGCGCTGAGCGCGCTGGAGGAGCTCGACGGCATCCTCATCCCCGGCGGCTTCGGCGGGCGCGGGATCGAGGGCAAGATCGCCGCCGCGCGCATCGCGCGCGAACGGCGCATCCCCTACCTGGGCATCTGCCTGGGCATGCAGGTGGCCGTCGCCGAGTTCGCCCGCCACGTCGCCGGCATGGACGGCGCCAACTCGACGGAGTTCGACATCGAGACCCCCTATCCGGTCATCGACCTGCTGCCCGAGCAGAAGGAGGTCGCCGACCTCGGCGGCACGATGCGCCTCGGCGCCGACCCGATCAAGCTCCACCAGGGCAGCTGCGCGCTGGAGCTGTACGGCGAGGCGGTCATCTACGAGCGCCACCGCCACCGCTACGAGGTCAACAACCTGCTGCGCAAGCGGCTCACCAACGCCGTGGACTCGGACCCCGCCCACCCCGGCTCGCGCCTGCGCATCAGCGGCACCTCGCCGGACGAGCGCCTGGTGGAGGTGATCGAGCTCGACGACCACCCGTTCTTCGTGGCCTCGCAGTTCCACCCCGAGTTCAAGTCCCGCCCCGAGCGCCCCGCACCGCTGTTCCGCGGCTTCATCGCCGCGGCGCTGGGGTCCACCTCCGATGACGATGGGTCCCCGCCTGCGCAGCGCGCCGGGCTGACGTGAGCGCGCCGTCGGCCAGCACGCCCGTGCCGGTGCAGGGACGCTCCGGTGAGCTGGAGCGCCGCTACCTGAACGGCACGTTCGCCGAGCTGTGCCGCATCGAGAGCCCCTCCGGGCACGAGCGCCGCTGTGCCGAGCGCGTGATCGCTGAGCTGCGGGGGCTCGGGGTGGGCGTCCACGAGGACGACGCCGGCCCGCGCGCGGGCTCGGACTGCGGCAACCTGCTCGCGCGCGTCCCCGCCGGCGCGCAGTCGGCCGGCGTGGATGGCGCCGGCGAGCGGGGCTCGCTGCTGCTGTGCGCGCATCTGGACACCGTGCCGCTGGCCGCGCCCGTCGAGCCGGTGCTCGTGGACGGCTTCTGGGAGAACGCCAACGAGGGCGTGCTCGGCGCCGACAACAAGGCGGCGGTGGCGGTGCTGCTCGCGCTCGCACGCCACGTGCGCCACGCGGGCGCGCCGCTTGACCTGGAGCTGCTGTTCACGGTCGGCGAGGAGGTCTCGCTGGCGGGCTCGCGCGCGTTCGACGCGTCGGTGCTGCGCAGCGACTTCGGCTACGTGTTCGACCACGCGACGCCGATCGGCGAGATCGTGACCGACTCGCCCACCCACTTCCGCGTGGAGGCGTCGTTCCGTGGCGCGGCGGCGCACGCGGGCATCCGCCCGGAGGAGGGGCGCAGCGCGATCCTCGCGGCTGCACGCGCGGTGGCGTCGATGCGCCTCGGGCGCCTGGAGGATGGGAGCACGGCGAACGTCGGCACGATCGCCGGCGGCAGCGCGATCAACGTGGTCGCAGAACATTGCACGCTGCTCGCGGAGGCGCGCGCGTTCCCAGGGCCCTCCGCGCAGGGGGACGCGCCCGCGGAGAGCCTGGCGGCCGAGATCGTCGACCGCGTGCACGAGGCGGCGAACATGCCCGACTGCGACTGCGATGTGGACGTGAGCGTGCAGCAGACGTTCTCCGGCTACCACCTCGCCGCGGGTGCGCCCGCGGTGCGCGTCGCCGAAGCGGCGCTGCGCGCGTGCGGACACGCGCCGACGCGGATCGCCAGCGGCGGGGCGTCCGACGCCAACGAGCTGCTCGGCAAAGGCTTTCACGCCGTGAACCTGGCCAACGGGACCGAGCGCAACCACGAGCCGCACGAGCGCGTCAGCGTGCTCGCGCTCGAGCAGATGCTCGACGTGGCGATCGCGCTGGTCGACGAGGCGGCGGCGCTGCGGCCGGCCCGCGCCCTGTAGCTTCCAGCACCATGCCGAAGCTCCGCCGAGGGCAGCGATGTTGAAGCTCCGCCGCGCGACCGTCGTCGAGACACGCCATGCTCACGATGCCAAGCCGGCCGCGCGCAGGCCGGCGGACGCGACCGCGGCCGAGCTCGAGGCCGAGCAGCGCCTGGTGGTGGAGCTCGCGGCTGTGGGCGGGGTGAGCGCGGGCCAGGACGCTGCGCCGGCGCGTCGCGAAGCGATCGCCGACGTGGCGCTCGTCGGCCACGCGCAGGTGGGCGACGAGGTGATCGTGAACACGCAGGCCCTCGACCTGGGGCTCGGCTCGGGGGGCTTTGACGTCGTGCACGTCAACCTCACGCGCGGCCTCGCCGGCGAGGCCGCGCAGTCCCACGGCGACGACGCGGCGAACGTGATGAAGCTCAACTACACGAGCCTCCAGCACGCGGTGGTGCCAGTCGAGGGCGCCGGCGGCGGCTCGCTGGCGCTGCCGATCGAGCGTCCGACGGCGGTGCTCGCGCTGCACGGACAGCTGGCCGCGTTCGCGTTCGCGTTCGCCCAGGGGGCGCCCGGCGCGCGCCTGGGCTTCGTGCAGACGGAGGGCGGCGCGCTGCCCGGCGGGCACTCGCGCACGGTGCGCGCGCTGCGCGAGCGCGGGCTGCTCGCCGGCCACGTCACCGCGGGCGCCGCCTTCGGCGGCGAGGGGGAGGCGATGACGACCGCCGGCGCGCTGCAGCACGGCCTGGGCGTGCTCGGCTGGGATGCCGCCGTGTGCGGGCCCGGTCCGGGGATCGTCGGCTCGGGCACCCCGCTCGGGCACGGCGGGATGGTCGCGCTGGACTCCGCGCACGTCGCGCTCGCGCTCGGCTGCCCGACGCTGCTGGTCGCGCGCATGTCCTCCGGCGACGAGCGCAGCCGCCACCGCGGCCTCTCCCACCATTCGCTGACGGTGCTCGATCTGCTGCTGGAGCCGGTGACCGTGGCGCTCCCCGCGGGCATGCGCTCGCCGGTTGGCGCCGACCTGCGCGCGGGCCTGCAGTCGGCGTTCCGCTCCGGCGGGACGATGCCCAGCGAGAGCTCCGGCGGCCAGCAGGCGCTGGCGCTGCAGGTTGAGCAGACAGGCCCCGCGCGACCAGCGCGCATCGCCCGCCACGACTGGCGTCGTGCGCGCGTGGATCTGCCCGCATACGCGAGCAGCGGCCTGCCGGCGCAGACGATGGGACGCACGCTGGCCGACGATCCGCTGTTCTTCGCCGCGGCGCTCGCCGGCGGCAGCGTGCTCGCGGAGCTGGCCGCCGAGCTGTCCGAGGCCGTCGCGCAGGAGGCGTGATGAGCGCGCCGTTCGCGCCGCTGGACGGTGAGACCGTCTATCACGGGCGGCTGGTGGACGTGCGCATCGAGCGCTTCCGCCACGCCGACGGCGAAGTGGTCACGCGCGAAGTGGTCCGGCACAAGGGCGCCGTTGCGATCGTCGCGCACGACGAGGAGCACGTGTGGCTCGTGCGCCAGCCGCGTGAGGCGGTGGCGGAGACGGCGCTGCTGGAGATCCCCGCGGGGCGCCTGGACGTGGAGGGCGAGCAGCCGTTGCAGGCCGCCCAGCGCGAGCTCGCGGAGGAGATCGCGTGCGGCGCGCGCGCCTGGCAGCCAATCCTCTCCTACTACGTGAGCGCGGGCATCACCGACGAGCGCGTGCACCTGTTCCACGCCAGCGACCTGTACCCGGCGCACGCCCACGCCGACGAGCACGAGCGCATCGAGGTCGTGCGCTGGCCGCTCGCGGAGCTCGACGGCGCGATCGCCGCGTGCGAGGACGCGAAGACGCTCATCGGGCTGCTGTGGCTCGCGCGCCGGCTGGCCGCCTGAGCGCCCTCAACTGGGCGCCCGCTTGCAGCGTCCAGGAGCGCCACGGTCCTCAGCGAAGCTGACGGCATGACGCCAACCGCCAGCGCGACCGTCCGCGCACCCGCGCCCGAACCGACGCCCACGCGTGAAGCTGCGCCTGCGTCTGCGCCCGCCCGCGCGGCGAACACGATCGAGCCGCTGATGCTCGACTTCCTCGCGTACCTGGAGCTGGAGCGCGGGCTGTCGCGCAACACGCTGGAGGCCTACCGCTCGGACCTGCTGCAGTTCGGCGAGTTCCTGCAGGGCCGCGGGCTGGCGGCCACGCAGGCCATCCACGGCGACCTGGCGGCGTTCCTGTCGCGGCTCGCAGACGGCGATGGCGCCCTGGCGGCGAGCACGCTGGCGCGCAAGGTGGCGTGCCTGCGCTCGTTCTACCGCTACCTGCGCCGCGAGGGCACGATCGAGCACGACCCGACGGCGGAGCTGCGCGGCCCACGCAAGCCCCAGCGCCTGCCGCGCGTGCTCTCGCGCCGGGAGGTCGCGCGGCTGCTGGAACAGCCGAAGGGCACGCGGGCGCTGGCGCTGCGCGACCGCGCGCTGCTGGAGCTGATGTACGCGTGCGGGCTGCGCGCCTCGGAGGCGGTGGGCCTGGAGCTCGCGGACGTGGACCTGGAGGAGGCGCTGCTGCGCGCGCGCGGGAAGGGCGCGAAGGAGCGGATCGTGCCGATTGGGCGCCAGGCGGTGGGCGCGCTGCGCGTGTACTGCCGCAACGGGCGCCCGGCGCTGATGCGCGCGGCGGGCGCACAGACACGGCTGTTCCTGAACAGTCGCGGCGCGCCGCTGACGCGTCAGGGGCTGTACAAGATCGTGCAGGCGCACGCGCGCAGCGCGGGCCTGCAGGAGCGCATGAGCCCGCACACGCTGCGCCACAGCTTCGCCACCCATCTGCTGGCTGGCGGCTGCGACCTGCGTTCGCTGCAGGAGATGCTGGGCCACGCCGACCTGGCGACCACCCAGGTTTACACGCACCTGTCGGCTGACCGCTTGAAGGACGCGTACTTCAGCGCCCACCCGCGCGCGCAGCTCACGCGCTAGACAATGTGAGCATGGGCGACAGCGCCGACCTGTCCGCCGGCCGGGCGTTCGTGCTGGTGGCCGACGCGTGTGGCGTGGGGGCGCTGCCGGACGCGGCGGCGTACGGCGATGGGGGCGCGAACACGCTGGCGCACCTGGCGCAGGCGGTGGGGGGCCTGCGGCTGCCGACTTTGCAGGCGCTGGGGCTTGGCGCGATCGTGCCGATCGCGGGCGTGGCGCCGAGCGCGGATCCGGCGGTGCACGGGCGCCTGCACGCGCTGGGGCCGGGCAAGGACTCGATCGCCGGCCACTGGGAGCTGATGGGCGTGGTGCACGAACGGCTGCTGCCCACCTACCAGCACGGCTTTCCACCGGACGTGCTCGCGCGCCTGCGCGAGGCGACCGGCTGTGAGCTGATCTGCAACCGCGCGGACAGCGGGCTGGCGGCGATCGAGGAGTTCGGCGCCGAGCACCTGCGCACGGGCGCGCTGATCTTGTACACCTCGCAGGACTCGGTGGCGCAGCTGGCGGCGCACGTGGAGCGCGTGCCGGAAGCGCAGCTGTACCGCGCGTGCGCGGCGGCGCGCGCGGCGATGTGTGGGGAGCACGCGGTCGGGCGGGTGATCGCGCGCCCGTTCACGGGGCCGGTGGGCGCGTTCGTGCGCACGCCCGGCCGCCGCGACTTCGCGCTGGCGCCGCCGGCGCGCAGCTACCTGCAGGAGCTGCAGGACGCGGGCGTGCAGGTGCACGCGGTGGGCAAGATCGACGACCTGTTCGCGGGCGTGGGGGTGAGCGTGACGCACGCGGGCGCGAGCAACGCGCAGGCGCTGGACGCGGTGGACGAGCTCGCGGCTGAGCTGCCGGCGGGGCTGGTGCTGGCGAACCTGATCGAGACAGACCAGGTGTTCGGCCACCGCAAGGACACCGCTGGCTTCGCCGCTGCGCTGCGCGAGATCGACGCGCGCGTGGGCGCCCTGCTGGGGCGCATGCGTGCGGACGATCTGCTGGTGGTGACGGCCGACCACGGCGTGGACATGTCGCATCCGGGCACCGACCACACGCGCGAGTACGCGCCGCTGCTGGCGGTGAGCGGCGCGATGCTCGCCGCCCGCGCGGCCGGGCGGCGGGGCTTCGGCGGCGCCCGCCACGACGGGCCGCTGGCGGACGTGGGCGCGACGGCGCTCGCGTGGCTGACCGGACGCGAGGCGCCGGGCCTGCCGGGGGAGCCGTTCGTGCGCCGCGCGTAAGCTGGTGGCGATGCCGGAGCTGCCGGAGGTGGAGACGATCAGACGCCAGCTGGCGCCGCTGGTGGAGGGTCGGCGCGTGCTGGAGCTTGAGATCCTCGACCCGCGCTGGTCGCGCCCGCTGGCGCCGGCGGAGGTGCGGCAGGCGATCGAGGGCAGGCGCGTGGAGCGCTTGGGCAGGCGCGGCAAGTACCTGCTGTGGAGCTTCGACGGCGACGTGCACCTGGCCCAGCACCTGCGCATGACGGGCGCCGTGCTGGCGGACCCGCAGCCCGAGCCGGCGCACACGCGCGTGCGCATGCGCCTGGGCGCGCGCCGAGCGAGCCCCGGCGCGGCAAAGGCCGGCGCGGCGCGGTCCGGCGCGGCGCGGCGCGGCGTGGCAAAGGCCGGCGCGGCGGGTGCGGCGGGTGCGGCGGGCGCCGCCGACCGCGGCGGCGTGCGCCTGGCGTTCGACGACCCGCGCCGCTTTGGCACGGGCGAGCTGCTGGTGGGCGCGGACGCGCTGGAGGCGTTCTTCGCGGCGCGCCTGGGGTTGGAGCCGTTTGACGCGCGCTTCACGGGCGAGCACCTGCGCGAGCTGGCGCGCGGGCGCAGGGGGCCGATCAAGGCGCTGCTGCTCGATCAGCACAGGGTGGCGGGCGTGGGCAACATCTACGCGGACGAGGCGCTGTTCCGGGCGGGCGTGCACCCGCGCCGCGCGGCGGGGACGCTGACGCGCGCACAGCTGGAGCGCGTGCGCGAGGGCGTGATCGAGGCGCTGAGCGCGGGCATCGACGCACGCGGCGCGAGCATCGATGACTTCCGCGACGTGGAGGGGGTGCGCGGCTCCTTCCAGGATCGCTTCCTGGTGCACCTGCGCGCGGGCGAGCCGTGCGTGCACTGTGGCGCGCCGGTCGTGAAGCTGGTGGTGGCGGGCCGCGGGACGTACGTGTGCGAGCGCTGCCAGCCGCGTCCGCGGCTCAGCTCGCGAGCAGCTCGTCCAGGTGCCCGCTCTGCACGGCGGCCTGGACCTCGGTGAAGCCGCCGAGCAGCTGCCCGTCGACGATCACCTGGGGGAAGGTCATCATGCCGGTCTGCTGCGCGAGCTCCACGCGACCGGCGGGGTCCTTTGACAGGTTGATCTCGGAGAACTGCACGCCGCGCGCCTTCAGCAGCCCCTTGACGCGGGCGCAGAAGGAGCATGGCTCAGTCGTGTACACCGTTACCACGCTCATTACTTCATTAAATATAGTAGGAGTTGGCGCGGTGACCGTCGCGTGCATCGATCACTATGAAGGCCATGGCTGGCAGGGCGGTGAAGACGGAAGCGGTGGTGCTGCGCTCGATGCGCTACGGCGAGGCGGATCGCATCGTGCACCTGTACACGCCCGACCGCGGCCGGGTGGGGGCGATCGCGAAGGGGGTGCGCCGCGCGCGCAGCCGCTTCGGCGGGCGCTTGGAGCCGTTCTTTCGCCTGCACGTCGAGCTGCACGAGGGCCGCGGCGAGCTGCTGACGGTGACTGGCGCGCAGACGATCGACGCGCACGTGCGCCTGCGGGCGAGCGCGCGCGCGCTGGACGCGGCGGCGCGGGCGTGCGACGCGGTGTCGCGCCTGTTCGAGACCTCGGAGCCGCATCCCGGCGTGTTCAACCTGCTGTGCCGCCAGCTGGCCTTGCTGGACGAGCGCGCGCCCGCGTTGGGTGGGGCGGCGGGCGCGGCGGGTGCACGCGCCGGCGCGCTGGCGTTCCGCCTGAAGCTGCTGGTGGCGGCGGGGCTGGCGCCGCAGCTGGGTGCGTGCGCGAGCTGTGGCGAGCGCGAGCACCTGGTGGGCTTCTCGGGTGCGGCGGGGGGCGTGGTGTGCGCGTCGTGCGAGGCGGGCTCGTTTGCGCTGGCGCGGGAGGCGCACGGCTTCATGACGCAGGCGCTGGGGCGCTCGCTGAGCGAGGTGCCGCAGGCGGACGCGCCGGCGCTGGGGCAGGTGGAGCGCGCGATTGCGGCGACGCTGGAGCACCACGCGCACGTGCGCCTGATGCCCGCAGGCGGGCGCTGAGGGCCGTGGCCCTGAGGGCGCGGGCAGGGCGCTGAGCGCCGCGGCCTGACGGCGCCGGGAGGGCGCTGAGCGCCGCGGCCCTGAGGGCGCCGGGAGGGCGCTGAGCGCCGCGGCCCTGAGGGCGCGCGGAGGGCGCGATCGCGTATGGTGGGCGGCTGTGGACGAGGGCCTGCCGATCTCCTACGCGCTGCTCGACGCGGGCGTGCCGGTGCTGGCGGCTGACGGCGAGCAGGTGGGGACGGTGGGCGCGGTGTTGAGCGCGCCGGAAGAGGACATCTTCCACGGGCTGTTGATCGACACGCCGGGGCACGGCGTGCGCTTCGTGGAGGCGGCGTCGATCGCGTCGCTGCACGAGCACGGCGTGGACCTGCGCATCGACGGTGCCGCCGCGCGCAGCCTGCCGGCGCCCGAGCACCGGGCGCCGGTGTTCAGCGAGGACCCGTCCCATCAGGGGAAGTGGCGACACTGGGTGGACAAGATCACGGGGCGCGGCGACTGGGATCGCCAGCGCTGAGCGCCGCCGACGGGGCCGGCGTCGGGCCGGCGGCGAGCGCTGTCGGGCCGGCGGCGAGCGCTGTCGCGCCGGTGGCGAGCGCTGTCGGGCCGGCGGCGAGCGCTGAGCGCCGCGCGGCGGAGACGGCCGCGCTGGTTGGCACAATCGAACGGTGAGCGTTGCAAGCGAGCAGGAGACGGTCGCGGCCGGTTTTGCTGCGCGGATGGCCGCGCAGGAGGAGCTGACGCTGTCGGCGCTGGCGGCGCGCTCCTATCCGGCGGTGCGGGCGCGGGAGGAGCGCGACTGCTCGCTGCGCACGCCGTTTCAGCGCGACCGCGACCGGATCGTGCACTGCAAGGCGTTCAGGCGCTTGACGCACAAGACGCAGGTGTTTGTGGCGCCGCAGGGCGACCATTACCGCACGCGGCTGACGCACACGCTGGAGGTGACGAGCATCTCGCGCACGGTGGCGCGGGCGCTGCGCCTGAACGAGGATCTGGTGGAGGCGATCGGCCTCGGCCACGACCTCGGCCACCCGCCGTTCGGCCACATCGGCGAGGAGGTGCTGGACGGCTGCCTGAAAGAGCGCTTCGGACTCGGCTTCCGCCACTACGAGCACTCGCTGCGGGTGGTCGACGTGCTGGAGCCGGCGCCGACGAGCGACGGCTCGTCGGTGGGCCTGGGCTTGAACCTGACCGAGCAGGTGCGCGACGGCATCGCCCACCACTCGAGCCGCACCCCCGAGCCGCGCACGCTGGAGGGGCGGATCGTGCGGGTGATCGACCGGGTGGCGTACATCAACCACGACATCGACGACGCGCTGCGGGCGGGCCTCCTGCACGAGGACGAGCTGCCGAGCGAGCCGATCGCTGTGCTGGGGAGCAGCGGCTCGGCGCGGATCGACGCGCTGGTGCACGACATGGTGGAGCACTCGCAGCGCGCGGGGGACATCGTCCAGGGGCCGCAGGCGGGCCCGGCGATGGCGGAGCTGCGCGCGTTCATGTTCGAGCGCGTGTACATGGGCCCGGGGGTGCGCTCGGAACATGCGAAGATCGCGGAGGTGGTGCGCAGGCTGTTCGAGCACTACGTCGCGCACCCCGAGCTGCTGCCGGGGGGACCGGGCGGCGAGGGCGAGCCGGCCGCCGCGGGGCGGCTGGGCGGCGAGGGCGAGCTGGCGCAGCGCGTGGCCGACTACCTGGCGGGGATGACCGACCGCTACTGCATCAGGGCGTACACGGAGCTGCAGGTCCCGCGGGCGTTCGCGCGCTAGGTCCCGCGGGGGTTCGCGCGGTGGGGATACGCTAGCGGCTGTGGCGCTGTACACGAAGGAGTCCAAGGATCGCGTGCGCGACGCGGTCGACTTCCTCGAGCTGGTGTCCGCGCGCACGGAGCTGCGCCGCGCGGGGCCGGCCCGCTACGAGGGCCTGTGCCCGTTCCACGACGAGCGCACGCCGTCGTTTGGGATCGACCCGGTGCAGAAGGTGTACTACTGCTTCGGCTGCCAGGCGGCGGGTGACTTGTTCACGTTCGTGCAGGAGACGGAGGGCGTGGACTTCAAGGGCGCGCTGGAGCTGTTGGCGGAACGCTACGGCGTGGAGCTGCAGCGCGAGGCGGAGGACCCGCGCGAGGCCGAGCGGCGCAGGGGGCGCGAGCGGCTGCTGGAGCTGCTGGAGCGCACGGCCGGCTACTACCAGCGCTGCCTGTGGGAGTCCCAGGAGGCGGCGCGGGCGCGCGAGTACCTGCAGGGCAGGGGCCTGGGCGAGGAGATCCTGCGGGAGTTCCGCGTGGGCTACGCGCCGAGCGCGTGGGACCGGGTGCTCACGGCCTCACGGCGGGGCGGGTTCTCCGAGCAGGAGCTGTACGCGACGGGCCTGGCGCAGCGCTCGAAGGAGAACGGGCGCCCGTACGACCGCTTCCGCTCGCGGATCATGTTCCCGCTGGCGGACGTGCGCGGACGGGTGCTGGGCTTCGGCGCGCGGGCGATGCGCGAGGAGCAGCGCCCGAAGTACTTGAACACGGCCGACAACGACATCTACCACAAGGGGTTGCACCTGTACGGGGCGGACCTGGCGCGCGCGCACGCGACGCGCGCGGGCGAGGTGATCGTGTGCGAGGGCTACACGGACACGATCGCGCTGCACCAGGCGGGGATGAAGAACGCTGTCGGCCTGATGGGCACGGCGCTGACGGGCGAGCAGGTGGGCGAGCTGGCGCGCATGGCGCACACGGTGCTGCTGGCGCTGGACGCGGACAGCGCGGGGCAGGAGGCGATGCTGCGCGCGTCGAAGCTCGCGGCGAGTCGCAAGCTGGAGCTGCGGGTGGTGCCGCTGCCGGCGGGCAGGGACCCGGCGGAAGTGATCGCGGGCGAGGGGCCGGAGGCGATGCGCGCGGCGGTGGCACGCTCGATTGCGTTCGTGCGCTTTCGCGTCGAGCGGGTGCTCGCGCGCGGCGAGGACTCCACGCCGGAGGGCCGCGACCGCATGCTGGCAGAGCTGCGCCCGGTGTTCGCCACGCTGGCGCCGTCGGCGATGCGCATGGAGCTCACGCGCGTGGTCTCCGAGCGCCTGGCGCTGCCGGAGAGCGTGGCCGGGCAGCTGCTCGCGGACGGGGGGACGCGCGGCGCGGGCGCTCGCGCTGATGCGGGCGATCGGCGCGGCGATGGCGGCGCCGGGGGTCGCGGCGCCGGGGGTCGCGGCGGCGCCAACGGCGCGGTGCCGGCGTCGCAGCCGGGTGCGCACGCGGGCCTGTCAGGTGGCGAAGACGCGGAGCGGGCGTTCCTTGCGCTGTGCATCGCCGCGCCCGAGCAGGGCGAGGCGGCGCTGGCGGCGCTGGACCTCGACGAGCACTTCTCCAACGAGCTCACGCGGCGCGCGGCCAGGCAGCTGCGCGACGGCGGTCTGCGTGAGCCGATCGTCGCGCAAGGCGAGGCGCAGGCAGACCCGCAGCTGATGCGACTGCTGGCGGAGCTGGTGGTGGAAGCCGGGCGCGAGCAGGCCAGCCCCGGCATGCTGGAGGTGCAGCGGCTGCAGCTGGAGCTGGCGAACGTGGACCGCCAGATCCAGCGGGCGCGCGCGCGCGAGAGCGGCGACGTGAGCGAGCTGGCGGGCCGCCGCGCGGCGGTCAAACGCGAGTTCGACCGCGCTTACGGGAGCGTGCTGGAGCAGACGGGGGACAGGGAGGGGTAGACGACAAGCGAACGTGTGTTCGTGCAGTTACGTCCGATGCGCTGACGACAATACGGTGCATGGAGCGCGCCATGTTGGAGCAGTTTCTGGGCCAGGGCCTGTCGCTGGCGGAGATCGGCAGGCGCGTGGGGCTGCATGAAGCGACGGTCGGCTACTGGGTGAAGAAGCATGGGTTGGAGGCTGTCAACCGCCATCAGCACACGGCGCGCGGCGGGCTGACCCGCAGCCAGCTGGAGGCGCTCGTGCAAGAAGGCATGTCGATCGCTGAGATCGCGGACCGCGTGGATCGCAGCAAGGCCACCGTGAGACACTGGCTCAAGCGGCACGGACTGCACACGGTCAACGCTGTCGGGCGGCGTCGCTCTGCGGGCTCGCGACAGGCCAGGGACGCAGGTCTCACCGAGACGCGTATGCGCTGCGCACGTCACGGCGAGACCGACTACGTGCTCGATGGGCGCGGCTACTATCGCTGCCGGCGCTGCCGGGCTGAGGCCGTTTCGCGGCGCAGGCGCAAGATGAAGGCGATCCTGGTTGGAGAGGCGGGTGGGGCTTGCTGCAGGTGCGGATACGCCGAGAGCATGAGCGCGCTGCACTTCCATCATCTCGACCCCGCTGAGAAGCGCCTGGAGCTTAACGCGAAGGGGGTGACGTTGGCGATCGACACGCTCAGGGAGGAGGCGCGCAAGTGCGTGTTGCTGTGCGCTAACTGCCATGCGGAGGTGGAGGTGGGGCTCGCGGTGGTCACTGGCCGTCCGGCCGCTTAGAATGCGGAGGACAGTTCCGGCTGGTAGCCGGGGCCAACCCAGATCCGGGGTAGCTCAATTGGCAGAGTCTTCGGCTGTTAACCGAATGGTTGTGGGTTCGAGTCCCACCCCCGGAGTAAACGCTTGCACAGCGGCTATAGGCCGGTGCTGACCATGCAAGCCGACGCTGTATCGGCGGCTCACAGATCGAGCACTATGTCGTTGTGTGGCTGTGAGCAACAGATGAGTGCGCTCCCGTCGGCTGGTGGTTCCACTGGATCGGGGTTGTAGTCGAGGTCGCCGTCGATCAGGGTCGTCTCGCAGCTGTGGCAGACGCCGGTCCGGCACGACCAGCGGACCGGCACGTCGCAGGCTTCGGCGAGCTCGAGCAGACTGCCGTAGTCCTTGCTCCACGGAACCGAGAGGTTGCTGCGGGCGAACTGGATCGTCGGCCCGTCTCCGCTTGGGCCGGAAGGCAGGTGCGGAGTTCGGGTGGGTGTCGCTGCGATGCCCGGCGTCGACCCAGGTTCAGGTCCGAACGGCTCGGTGTGGATGCGCGAGGCGTCGAGGCCGATCGACACCAGCGCGGCGCTGATTTCGTTCATGAAGCTCCTCGGGCCGCATATGTACGCCTCCGCGTTTCGCGGCGGCTCGAGTTCGAGCAGTAGCGAGGGGGTGAGGCGCCCCGCTTCGTCGAAGTCGCGACCTTCCAGGTCCTCGGCACTCGGCTGGCTGTAGTAGACGCGGATGCGCGTGTTGGGGCATCCTGCGAGGAGCGCCCGAGTCTCTGCGGCGAACGCGTGCTCATGGCCGCAGCGTGCGCCGTGGAGCCACCAGATTTGTCGAGCGGAGTGTTCCTCAGCCAGCGCGCCCAGCATCGCCAGCACGGGAGTGGCACCTATGCCGGCGCTGATCAGGAGCACCGGATCGTGCGACTCGTCGAGAATGAACGTGCCGCGCGGTGCCGCGACGTCGAGCTGGTCTCCGACGGCGAGCTGACTGTGCAAATAACCGCTTGCGGCGCCGTCGTGCTCGCGCTTCACGGCAATGCGGTAGTAGCCGGCGTCGGGCGGCCCTGACAGCGAGTAGTTCCGCAGGAGCGGCCTCGTCGCGTCGTTTGGCTGGATCCGCAGCGTGAGGTACTGCCCGGGACGCGCAGCAGGCAGCGGCTTGCCGTCGGGGTCCGCGAAGCGGACGGAGATGACAGAGTCGGTCTCGTGCTTGACGGCCGTCACCTCGAGCGGGCGGAAGCCGGCCCACACTGGAGGCGGACTTGCTGTGGTTAGTCCCGCGTTGCCACGCCCGGCTTCCTCATCCAGCAAGGCGCGGAACGACGCTTGCCATCCAACGCTGAGCGCGGGTATTCGCAGGGCGCGAAGCAGCTGCTGTCGTGGGTGGCCGGGGAGATAGAGGAGCGCGCTGACCTCGGCGACCGTCATTTCCTCGGGGCCCGTCGCGAGCTTGACGATCTGCTCGCCGGCTTGTACTTCCCCCTCCTCCAGAACGCGGAAATAGAAGCCCGGGCGGTGCTGCGAGACGAGTAGCGCGGGAATGCGCGGATCTTCCATCCGGATCCCCACGCGATAACAGGTCACGCGCGGCTGCGTAACCTCGAACGTCGCGCTGCCGATCCGGTAGCGGTCGCCGATGCAGACCTCGTCGTCGTCGAGCCCTTCGATCGTGAAGTTCTCGCCGAACTGGCCGTGGACGAGGTTGGCGCGTTCAAGCTCCTGTTCCCAGTGCCGGTAGGAGGCCAGCTGGTAGACGAAGACGGCACGTTGCTCGCCGCCGTGCCCGGCTAGGTCGCCTTGTCCGTCTCCCTCGACGTTGAGCTTGCCAACCCGGCAAGGGCCGGTCAGCGGCTCCTTGAAGACGCCCGTAAAAACCGTCTTTCCGCGCCAAGGCACGTCCTTCGGGAGGCCGACGTTCACCGACACCAGTCTGCTCACCGTGATCAAGACGGCGGACGCCAACCCCTGGCGAGCGTCGTTTGGCCCACCTCGATGATGTAGCCGTCAGGATCGCGGATGTAGCAGCGCAACTCGGTTGCGTGTTTCTTCGGCGGCGTCAGGAACTCGGCGCCCCGCGCGGTCCACTCGTCGTACACCGCTTGGATGTCGGCAACCCGGATGTTGAGGAAGCTGCTCACCCGGTCTGGGTCGGGTGGCGTCTCGAGCGTGATGGTGGGCTTGTCGTCGGTGGGGCCTCCTCCGACGTTGATGATGACCCAGCTGTTGGCCAGCGCCACGTAAGTCACCGAGTCATCTCCTTCGCCCGAGATGACGGTCTTGCCGCCGAGCACGTCGGTGTAGAAGCGCCTGGAACGCTCGACGTCATCTGAGACGATGAAATGGGCCAGGACCATCTCCTGGTCGGTGGGGCTCATGCTGACCTCCGTTGTTGGGTTGGATCGACAGTCGCGCCTCACCCTGTGCGTCGCGCCTGTGTATGTCCCTGGTCTGCTGCCCGGTCGCTGCCGAGGACTGCGCGCGCTTCATCACGTTTGCACCCGAGCCGCTCGACCAGCCCCGCCGCCGTCTGCCCGGCGTCGTGCGCGCTCATCCACGCGGCCAGCTCGCGAGCCCGCGCGCGAATCGCCGGCTCGCCCAGCGCGCGCTCGACCGCCAAGCGCAGCACGCGTGGGCCGATGAACCGTCGCGGCACGCGTACCCCCGCGCCGGCCCACGCCAGGCGTGCGGCGTTCTCGTTCATGTCGCCCGCCGCCGGGCACGCGACCACCGCGCAGCCGCAGGACAGTGCGCGCACGAGCGTGCCGTGCCCGGCGTGGCAGACGACGACGTCACAGTGGGGCATGGTGCGCGAGTAGGAGACCCAGTCGACCACGCTGGCGTTCTCGGGCACCGACAGCGCGCGCGGCGGCAGGCGACGGTTGTACGTGGCGAGCACGCGCACGGGTGCGTCCGCCAGGCCGCGGAGGGCGGCGCGCAGCAACGTGTGCTCGGCGTCCTGGGCGGTGGACGGCGCGACCAGCACCAGCGGCTCGTGCGCGCGCTTCGCCCGCGTGCCCGCGCGGCGAGCGTGTGGATCACCGGGCAGCGGCACATCGCGTGCGGGCGGCTCCCACATCAGCGGCCCGACCACGTGCGTGTTCCGATCCCACTCACCCGCCGCGCGCGGATACTCGAGCTGTGGAAAGGTGGCCACGAGCGCGAGCTCGCGACTGATGCCGCCGTGCACGTAATCCAGCGGCGCGAGCCCCAGGCGCGCGCGGGTGTCGTTGAGCTCCGCGCGCCCGCGCTCCAGCCCGCGCGCGACCAGCGGGTGCGCCCCGCGCCACAGCGCGCGCCCGGCGGCGCTGCGCGGCAGGCGCGCGCCGAGCGAGTAGATGGGGAACTCCGGCGGGCCGTGGGGGTGCACGTGGGGGATCAGCGTGGCGCACGGCACGCCGACGATCTCCGCGGCGAGCGCGGGGGCCAGCGTGAGGATGTCCGCCACCGCCACGTCCGGTTCCAGCCCGCGCACCAGTGGCACGGTGTCGGCGGTGGCGTGCACGACCGCCTCGTAGAAGTCGAGCGGCTCAGGCCCCGACGGGAACACCTGGTACTCGGGCGCCGGCGCGAAGCGCATGCCCTCGGCCTCCACGTGCGGCTGCCAGCGCCGCCACGTCTGCAGGGTGACCTCGTGCCCGCGTGCGGTCAGCGCGCGGCCGAGCGCGACCATCGGGAAGGCGTGGCCGGGGTCGCCGAACGCCCCGAGCAGCACCCGCACGGCGCTCAGCCGGCGAGCTCGGCGATCAGGCGCAGCTGCTCCAGGCGCTCGGGCGCGGTGAAGGCGGTGGGGGTGACGCCGAGCGTTCCCACGCCGGCGTCGCGGTACACCGCCAGGCGCTCGCGCACGTGCTCCTTGGGGCCGCACAGCGACACCGTGTCGATCAGCGCGTCGGGGATCGCCGCCATCGCCTCCTCGCGCTTGCCTTCCAGGTACAGCTCCTGGATCTGCTTCGCCGCGTCGTGAAACCCGTAGCGTTGAACGACTTTATTATAAAAATTTTGACTTTTGGAACCCATCCCGCCGACGTACAGGGCGATGAACGGTCGCATCGCATCGCGCGCGCTCTGCAGGTCGTCGGTCACGAACACGTTGACCGTCGGCGCGATGTCGAAGTCGTCCAGCGATTTGCCCGAGCGTGCCGCGCCCTCTTCCAGCAGCGGGCGCAGCTCGGACACGTGCTCGGGGCTGAACAGCGTGGGGATCCAGCCGTCGGCGATCTCGCCCGCGAGCGCGGTGTTCTTCGGCCCGATCGCCGCGAGGTAGATGGGGATGCGCTCCTGCACCGGGGCGATCGTCAGCTTCAGCGCCTTGCCCGGCCCGTCCGGCAGCGGCAGCTCGAGCGTCTCGCCGTGGAACTCGACGCGTTCGCGTGCAAGCGCCATGCGCACGACCGCAACGTACTCACGGGTGCGCTGGAGCTGTTTGGCGAAGCGCTGCCCGTGCCAGCCCTCGGCGACCTGCGGCCCGGAGGAGCCGATGCCGATGATCATGCGACCGCCCGAGAGCTGGTCGATCGTCGCAGCGGTCATCGCTGTCATCGTCGCCGAGCGCGCCGGCATCTGGAAGATCCCGGCACCGAGGCGGATCTTGGTGGTCTGTCCGGCCAGCCAGGCGAGCACCGTCGCAGTGTCCGAGCCGTAGGCCTCGGCCGCCCAAACCGAGTCATAGCCGAGCCGCTCGGCCTCCTGGACGATCTGCAGCTGATCCTCGGAGGTCAGGCCCAGACCCCAGTAACCGATGTGGATGCCGAGCTTCATGCAGGTTTCCTTTCAGCTGCAGGGGATTTGTTGCGTATCCAGACGCGCTCGCCTACTGTGGGCGGCGCCCTCCCGAGACGACTCGAGCGGGGCCACACACTATGCGAAACGGCCGCCGCCCAAGCACCTCGATCGAGCGCCTTCGACTCGCCGTCGACTGCCTTCCGGTGGCGACTCGCAAGGCGATGCTCAAGGGCCTGACGGCGAACGAGCGCATCATCGTCGGTGCCTATGTGGACGAGCACGGCGGCGTCTGCCCGATGCTCGCCGCGCATCGAAGCGGCGGGCGCACCGACTTCCTGTCGTTCGCCAAGGCCTGGGACAGATTCGCCGGCGCTCGCGGCACCGCACGTGTTGCCACGGCCCGAGAGGTGCGCATCCTCCTCACGCAACTCGAAGCCAGCCTCACCGAGTCCGACGGGCTTGAGTTCGATCGCGCGATACGCGAGCACCGCCAACTACGCGCGAAGACGGTCCGCCGTCCCAGGCTGCGCCTGCCCGAGCGCGTGGATCCCGAGGGCGAGATCCGCGCGCGGCGGCTGCGCCCCCGTCGGCAAGCCGCTCCGGCCGGCCGACCGGTGCGCGGCAGCGAGCCTCGGCTCGCGCTCGCCGGACGCTGAGCACCGCAAACGAGATCCCACGTCGCTGCTAGCTTCTGGCCAGTTCGTGCGGCGAGCGAGTCTCGGAGCGCGGGCCAGGGCCCGTAGCTCAGTTGGTTAGAGCTGCCGACTCATAATCGGTAGGTCGCAGGTTCGAGTCCTGCCGGGCCCATGGAGCAAGGTCTCGGGCTGCTCGAAGAGGCTGCGGGCACGCGAGGAGGCTGTGGCTGCGGAGGTCATGCTGCGCGAGTCTGCGGCCGTGGCGAGCGAGACGCAATACGATCAGACGGGCAACGGCACCGACCAACCAAACGGCAGCCACGCCCTTGACGCCGGCTCGGAGAGGACTTCCAGCAATGACCGACGACGCCCCACCAACCACCACGGACGCTGGCATCGCGGTCGCCAGCGACGAGTTCTCGCTGACCCTGGGCCGAGACGGTCCGATCGTGCTGCACGATCACTATCTGATCGAGCAAATGGCGAACTTCAACCGCGAGCGTATCCCCGAGCGCCAGCCGCACGCGAAGGGATCGGGAGCCTTCGGCGTATTCGAGACGACCCACGACGTAACCGCGTACACGCGAGCCTGCGTCTTCCAGCCGACCGTGAAGACCGAGATGCTCGCACGCTTTTCGACGGTCGCCGGCGAGAGCGGAAGTCCTGATACGTGGCGCGATCCGCGCGGCTTCGCGCTGAAGTTCTACACGCCGGAGGGCAACTACGACATGGTCGGCAACAACACGCCGATCTTCTTCGT
>DATJRV010000082.1:0-1843 GCA_035504435.1 Solirubrobacteraceae bacterium | reverse complement strand
ACGAGGGGAGGAAAGCGGCTGAGGCCTTTCTCGACGCGCACGCGATGGACCTCGGAAAGCGCTCGACCGCGGACATCGACGTTCTGCTCGAGGGAGTCTAAGCGCCATGGGACTTCTCGGCATTCTGATCGCGCTCGGGCTCCTCATCTGGCTCGCGTACCGGGGCTGGAGCGTGCTTCTGCTCGCGCCCGCCGCCGCCATCCTCGCGGCGGCGCTGGCCGGCCAGCCGCTGCTCGCGCATTGGACGCAAACCTTCATGGAGAGCGCGGCGCGGTTCGTCGCCCAGTTCTTCCCGATCTTTCTGCTCGGCGCCCTGTTCGGCAAGCTCATGGAGGACTCGGGCTCGGTGACCTCGATCGCCAAAACCATGACCGAGCGTCTGGGGCCGCAGCGCGCGGTGCTCGCGGTCGTGCTGGCGGGCGCGATCGTCACCTACGGGGGCGTGAGCCTGTTCGTCGCCTTCTTCGTGCTCGCGCCGATGGCGCATCAATTGTTCCGCTCGGCCGCGATCCCGAGGCGGTTGATGCCCGGCGCGATCGCGCTCGGCACGACGACCTTCACCATGTCGGCGCTGCCCGGTTCGCCTGCGATCCAGAACGCGATCCCGATGCCGTTCTTCGGCACCACGCCCTTCGCCGCGCCGGGGCTCGGCGTCATCGCCGCGATCGTGATGTTCGGCTTCGGCATGTGGTGGCTCGGGCGCGCCGAGCGAAACGCGCGCGCCAAAGGCGAGGGCTATGGCGAGGAGGCCCCACAAAAGGACGCCGCCGAGGACCTCATCGTGCGCGAGCGCGCCACGACCGCAAGCTCGTTCGATCCGCCGGAAGCGATCCATGGGGCGCCGAGCGACGCAGGCCCCCCGATCGCGCTCGCGGCGCTGCCGCTCGTCATTGTCGTCGCAGTCAATCTCCTGATGTCGCTCATCGTCCTGCCGCGCATGGACGCGTCCTTCCTCAGCAAGCCGGAATGGGGCTCGACCTCGCTCGGCGCGGTCGGCGGCGTGTGGGCGGTGGTGACCGCGCTGTTCGCCGCCATCGTCGTCCTGATCGCGATCAACCATCGCCGCCTGCCGGCGTTGCGCGACAGCATGGACGCGGGCGCCAACGCTTCCGTCCTGCCGGTGCTGAGCGTGGCCAGCCTGGTCGGCTTCGGCTCGGTCGTCGCCGCGCTGCCCGCGTTCGCGGCGGTGCGCGACTGGGTGCTGGGAATCGAGGGCGGCCCGCTCGTGTCGCTGGCGGTCGCGACCAATGTGCTCGCCTCACTGACCGGTTCGGCCTCAGGCGGCTTGACGATCGCGCTGGACGCTTTGGGCTCGACCTATCTTAAGATCGCGCACGAGCACGGCATCGATCCGGGGCTTTTGCATCGCGTGGCGGTGATCGGCGCCGGCACGCTGGACACTCTGCCGCACAACGGCGCCGTGGTGACGCTGCTCGCGGTCTGCAACTCGACCCATCGCGAGAGCTATCTCGACATCGTCATGGTGTCGATCGTCGGCGGCCTGCTTGCGCTCGCCGTGGTGATCATCCTGGGGAGCATGGTCGGGTCGTTCTGAGGCTGCACAGGCGCCTAGCGCACGAACGTATAGCGGAAGCGGTCGCCGTCGGCTGAAACGAGGCCCGTGGTCGGGTGTGGAAAATGGATCGGCAGCACGAACGCGCCCGTATCGGCGACCTCGCCCAACAGCCACCGGCGCGACCGTGCGGCTTGCACGGGATCGGTGTCGAAGATGGTCGACCAGTCGGGCTCGCGGCATTGCAGCGCATGGTGCATCAGGTCGCCCGTCACGATCGCCTCCTGGCCCTGCGAGCGGATCATGACGCAGCAATGGCAGGGCGAATGG
>DATJRV010000081.1:0-1404 GCA_035504435.1 Solirubrobacteraceae bacterium | reverse complement strand
GTCACCCGGTCCTCGGTGAGATCGATCAGGTTGTCGAGCAGCGAATGCAGTGCGCCGACCCATGGGAAGTAGGCGTCGTGTACGGCCCGCACCTGCGCGACCGACGGCGCCTGCGATCGAGTCGCGAGCGCGATCAGCGCGTAGATCGCAAGCGAGGAGCCACCGGCGGCGGCGGTCTCCCACCAGTACAGCTCGCCGTTCGGCGGGGCGATCGCGCGCCCCCAGCGCTCCAGGGCGCGCAGCTCGCCCTGCGTCTCGCCGGTGTGGGCGCTCTGGAACTCGACGATCCGCTCGGCCGCCACTCGGGCCGTGCTCCCAATCGCGCCGTAGTGGGGCAGTGTCCGCAGCGCCGCACGGCAGTCATCGATCAGGTCGAGCAGATAGCCGCCGTCCTCGCGGGCGCGGGCATAACCGTCGCGACAATGCTCGTAGTAGTCGCGGTTCACCGATCGCCGGTCCGCGTCCGGGTCAAGGGCGAGGGGCAGCGCTTCGTGCAGGCGCCTCGCGGCCGCGGCCGGGTCCGCGCTCGGCTGCTCGCCGAGCAGGTCCAGATAGTTGTAGGCGCCCTGCAAAGAGGCCATGGCACGCGTGGCCGCGGCGCGATGAGAGCGTCCTACGAACGCCGCGAACGCGACCGCGCCCTCGACGTTGCCCCACTTCTGCTGGGACTCGAGCGCCGTGTGCCGCAACACCGGGTCGGGAATCTCAAGCGCCCGCGCACGCCGGCGGCGGTGCTCCAGGCACACGCTCGGGTACACCCAAACCCAGTAGCGCCACGCGGCGCCCACAAACGCGGGTGCGAGCGCGAGACGACTCATGATTGACCTCTCCACCACCGCCTTCCTCCCGGTCTCGCGCTCGTGCCTGGTCTTCCGTGTCTCTACGTCGCTTTTGCGGCTGCTTTGTCCAGCGTGTGGCGGGGGCGTGGGTAGGACGGAAGCGGTTGCCCAGCCACGCGGGTATGAGCGCGTCGGCCGATACCGGGTCGGGCGCGATCAACGACCCATCTGGGGTTCGCGTTGTTCGGTATCGGTATCGGTATCGGCACCGGCTTCGGAGCCGACTGGCCGAGCGCCGATCGATCCGCTCTCGGGGTGATGGTTGATCGATCTGCTATCGGCGTGACGGTTGGCAGGCGTCGCGTGCAGCTCTCCATCCGCCGCCCGACGCGCGTGCAGCTCCGCCAGCTCCAGCTGCATGTTGCGCGGCCGTTCCCCGGGATTGAGGCCCGCCCGCCCGCGCCGCGTCCACACGCCCTGGGCATCGAGCTCCCACGAGCTCTGGTTGTCCTCGAACGCGCGGTCCAGCGTGTCCAGCAGCTCGGCGCGCAGCTCAGGCGCCTGGATCGGGGTGGCCAGCTCGACGCGATGGTCGAGGTTGCGCGGCATCAGATCGGCGGAGGCG
>DATJRV010000080.1:0-1065 GCA_035504435.1 Solirubrobacteraceae bacterium | reverse complement strand
GCCTTCTTGACCCGCGCCACCGAGCTGACCCCGCTTCCCGCTGCGCGGACCCGGCGCGCGCTGGCCGCCGCTTTCGCCAACGTCCCGACCGGCGCCTTCGAGGCCACCCGGACCCTGCTCGCCATCGCCCAGGATGGTCCGGTCGACGAGTTGCAACGCGCCCAGATCGACCTGGTGCGCGCTCAGCTGGCCTTCGCCTCTAGCCGGGGCAACGAAGCGACCCTGCTGCTGCTGGCCGCGGCCCATCGTCTCCAGCCGCTGGATCTCCGGCTCACGCGTCAGACCTACCTGGACGCGTTCTCTGCCGCCCAGTTCGCGGCCCGGCTCAACGAGGGCGTCGGCACCGCGGAGGTGGCACGGGCCGCGCGCGCCGCACCGCGACGGCCGGATGACGAGCCCACGCCGGGCGACTTGCTGCTGGACGCCTTCGTCGCGCTCACCGATGACTACGCCATGGCCGTGCCGCTGGGCCAGGACGCCCTGAGCAGGCTCCGCAGCGACCCAGGCTCGGCTAGGGAGAACCTGCGCTGGCTGTGGCAGGGCTGCGTGCTCGCCCTCGAGCTGTGGGACGACGAAAGCGCGTACGACCTGTCTGGCCATCACCTGCAGTTGGCCCGGCAGACAGGCGCGCTCAGCGAGCTCCCGCTCGCGTTCGGCTCGCGCACGCCCGTTCTCGTGTTCTGCGGCGAACTCGCCGCGGCCGCCGCGCTCGTCGAGGAGTCACGGTCGGTCCACGAGGCGGCGGGCATCGCCGAGGCGCCGTACGGCGCGCTGATCCTCACCGCCTGGCGAGGTCAGGTTCCCGAGGCCAGGGAGCTGATCGATGTCACGATCCGCGAGGCGAGCGCGCGCGGCGAGGGAGTCGGGGTGGCCATCTGCGAGTACTCCCACGCTGTCCTTTGCAATGGCATTGGCCAGTACGACGAGGCACTCGCCGCCGCCCGCGGCGCCTGCGCGGATCAGGCCGAGATGGTGGCCCACAACTGGGGCATGACCGAGCTAATCGAGTCGGCCGTGCGAACCGGAAGGACCGACCTGGCGACGGAGACCCTCCAGCGGCTGACC
>DATJRV010000079.1:0-2572 GCA_035504435.1 Solirubrobacteraceae bacterium | reverse complement strand
ACTGTCGACGTTTGAAGTGGCCCCACCTCTGTCCGATCTGAGCCGGACGCTGGGCGCTCTGTTGAGCGCTACGCGAAAGGTCGGAAGGAGTGAGCAGAGTGGAGCAGTTCGAGGCGATCAGGCGCGATTTTGCGCGGGAGGAGTTGTCGATCAGGGCGCTGGCGAGGCGTCATGGGGTTCATCGTCGCGCGGTGCGCCAGGCGCTGGCGGACCCGGTGCCGCCGCCGAAGCGGCCGCCTGCGAGTCGGCCGGCGCCGAAGCTTGGGGCGTATCGGTCGGTGATCGAGGATTGGTTGCGCGCGGATGCGCAGGTGCCGCGCAAGCAGCGTCACACGGCGAGGCGGGTCTGGCAGCGGCTGGTCGAGGAGCACGGCGCGGAGGTCTCTGAGCGTCAAGTCGATCGGTTTGTCGCTGCGGCGCGTCGGCGGTTGGGTGAGGTCGAGGCGTTCGTGCCGTTGGTCGCTGACGCGGGTGTGGAGGCCGAGGTCGACTGGGGGCAGGCGCAGGTGCTCTTGCGCGGGGTGCCGGTGATGGCGCACGTGTTCTTGATGCGGGCGTGTCATTCCGGCGCGTCGTTCGCGGTCGCGTTCGGAGGAGAGACCCAGCAGGCGTTCTTGGAGGCCCATGTCCGCGCGTTCGACTGGTTTGAGGGCGTGTTCGAGACTGTCAGGTATGACAATCTGGGCAGTGCGGTCGCACGGGTGCTCAAGGGGCGTCGTCGTGTGGAGTGCGACCGGTTCGTCGCGTTGCGCTCGCACTACATGTTCGACTCGGTGTTCTGCCTGCCCGGCAAGCAAGGGGCGCACGAGAAGGGAGGCGTGGAGAACGAGGTCGGCCGTTTCCGTCGCCGGCATCTGGTGCCGGTCCCGAAGGTGGGCAGCATCGCCGAGCTCAACGAGAATCTGGAGGAGGCGTGCTGGGCTGATCTGGATCGCACGATCGTCGGGCGCGGAGAGCCGGTCGGCGAGGCGCTCGAGCGAGAGCGGCGGCTGCTCGGCGAGTTGCCACGCCAGGCGCACTGCACCTCGCTTCAGGCTAATCCGCGCGTTGACAGCAAGGCGATGGTCGCTGTCGCGGGCAACCGCTACTCGGTTCCCGCGCGCCTGGCCGGCCGGCGGGTACTCGCCAAGATCGACGCGAATGAGATCAGCGTCATCCACGAAGGACAGCTCGTCGCTATCCACGAGCGGCTGGCTGGCCGACAAGAAACGAGCGCGCAGCTCGAGCACTACCTCGACCTGCTCGCACGCAAGCCCGGCGCGCTCGCCAGGAGCCTGGCGCTGCGCCAAGAGCGCGACCGCGGTGACTGGCCGGAGTGCTTCGATGAGCTCTGGGGGGCGATCGAGCAGCGCGCGGGGCGCCAAGAGGCCGCGCGGCAGATGGTCGACGTGCTGCTGTTGACTCGCGAGCTCGGCGTCGAGACCGTCAAGCTCGCCGTCGCCGGTGCGCTGGCCGCGGGCGCGCACGACGGCCGCGCGGTCGCGCTGCTGGCCCGCCGCCGCGAGCGCGACCACACGCCGGCCCTCCAGGTCGAGGAACGCCTCGCCGGGATCGGCTCGCCGCCGCCGACCGACCTCTCGGGATATGACCAGCTGCGGGAGACGGGACGATGAGCGCGCACACGACACCCAAGACGGCCGCGCTGGAGGCGCTGATCGAGGCGCACGCCGTCGAGCTGAAGCTGCCGACCGTCAAGGCACGGTTCCGGCAGATGGCGGCCGAGGCGACCCGTGAGCAACAAACCCCGATCGCGTACCTGGCCGCGCTGCTAGAAGCCGAGGTGCACGAGCGCGCCGAGCGTCGCGAACACCGCCGGCTGATCGACGCGCGGTTCCCACAAATCAAGCGCCTGGAGGAGTTCCGCTTCGCCGAGAACCCGAAGATCCCGCAGGCCACGATCGCCGCGCTCGCGGAAGGGACATGGATCAACGATCGCGAGTCGATCATCCTGATCGGTGACTCGGGGACCGGCAAGACACACCTGGCGAGCGCGCTCGCGGTCTGCGCCTGCCAACAAGGACGACGAGTCCGCTTCACCACCCTCGCCGGCCTCGCGAACGAACTCCAAGAAGCCGAGTCAAAACGCGAGCTCTCCAAAGTCATCAATCGCTACACCCGCACCGAGCTGCTGGTCCTCGACGAGCTGGGCTACCTGGCATTGCCCGATGGTGCCGCCGAGCTCGTCTTCCAAGTGCTCTCCGAGCGCAACGAGCGCGCCAGCCTGATCGTCACGACCAACCTCCCCTTCGGCGAGTGGACCAAGGTGTTCCCCGACGCCAGGCTCGCGAAGGCCGTCGTCGACAGGCTCACCCACCGTGCGCACATCATCGACACCGGCACCGAGTCCTGGCGATTCCGCCACGGCCTCAAGCAGCGCGCCGACAAGAAAGGAGGCTAACCCACCCCCACCACGATCGGCGCCGCGAGCATCGCCGCTCCGCCTCGCCTACGGCTCGGCTCCGCAACGACGCTCGCGAAACACATCAGGCACCATCAACACCAACAAAAACCACACAGAGGTGGGGCCACTTCAAACGTCGAAGCTGGGGCCACTGCAAGTGGCGACGCTCAT
>DATJRV010000078.1:0-1563 GCA_035504435.1 Solirubrobacteraceae bacterium | reverse complement strand
GCCTGCAGCTCGGGAAGCATGGCCCAGCCGAGGCCGAGCCGCACGGCCGCGTGGAAGTCGGCCGAGACCGGGACCTGGTGGACGACCGGCGGCAGCTCAGGCACGCCGCGGCGGAGCAGCATGTCCCGCTGCAAGTCGTCCTTGGCGCCGAAGACGACGACCGGCATCGCGGCCCAGTCCGGCGCGTCCTCCCGCCGCCAGCGGCTGGCGAACGCGGCGGACGCCGTGGGCACGTACCGCAGCGCGCCGAGCGGCTCGACGGAACAGCCCTGCACCGCCTCCGCATCGCTGGTCACCGCGGCCAGCGCGTCGCCACTGCGCAGCAGCTGCTGCGAGTAGGCCTGGTCCTCCACCTGCAGCCGGACCGCGGTGCCGTCCCACCCCGCCGCCGCGGCGAGCACGTCGCGGAACCAGGTGGTCAGCGAGTCGGCGTTGACCGCCACCGGCAGCTCGACGGTGGTCACCGCGCCGAGCGCCGCGCTCGCCTCGTCGTAGAGCAGCCGCGTCTGGCGGCCGAGCCGCACCAGCCGTTCGCCGTGCGGCGTCGGCCTGCACGGCGTGCCGCGGCTGACCAGCACCTGGCCCGCCATCGCCTCGAGCGCGCGGATCCGCTGGCTGACCGCGCTCGGCGTGACGTGCAGCTCGCGGGCGGCCGCCTCGAAGCTGCCGTGCTCGGCGATGGCGACCAGCGCGTCGAGCTGCCCGGGGTTGAGGTCCACGAGGACAAGTTAAGCACATCTAATTGATAGATAGAAACATTCGTTTGCCTTCACTCGGCGCACCCCGTAGCGTCGAAGCCATGTTCAACGATTCGCTCGACGGGCTGCTGACCGGGCTCTCCCTGATCGTGGTGATCGGCGCGCAGAACGCCTTCCTGCTGCGCCAGGGACTGCGCCGGATGCGCGTCGGCGTGATCGTCGCGATCTGCACGCTGTCGGACCTCGCGCTCATCGCCGCGGGGGTAAGCGGCGTCGGCGCCGTCGTGCAGCACGCCGGCTGGGCGCTGGTGGTCGTGCGCTGGTTCGGGGTCGCGTTCCTCGGCTGGTACGGGCTCTCGTCGGCCTGGCGCGCCCGGCGCCCCGACGGGCTGCGCGCGGCGCCGGACGACGCGCGTTCCCGGCACGCGGTGGTGCGCCAGACGCTGGCGTTCACCTGGCTCAACCCGAACGTCTACCTGGACACCGTGGTGCTCATCGGCTCGATCGCGAACGCGCACGGCTCGCCGGGCCGCTGGTGGTTCGCCGTCGGCGCCGGCCTGGCGAGCACGCTGTGGTTCGCCAGCCTGGGCTACGGCGCGCGGCTGCTCGCCCCGCTGCTCGCCACCCCGCGCGCCTGGCAGGTCCTCGACCTGGTCATCGCCGCGACGATGCTGCTGATCGCCGTCAAGCTGGCGCTCATGTAGTCACGGATCACGATCTAGATGGAGGCGGAGACGGGAATCGAACCCGTGTACAGGGCTTTGCAGGCCCTTGCCTAAGCCACTCGGCCACTCCGCCGCAGGAGCGAGCTTCGCCGGCGGCTAACCAGAGCCGCATAGCCGCGCCTCCGAGCGGACGACGGGAT
>DATJRV010000077.1:0-23431 GCA_035504435.1 Solirubrobacteraceae bacterium | reverse complement strand
AAGACCGTCTCCTCGCTGACCACGCTGGGGCTCACGCGCAGCCAGGGCGCGCGCATCTCGGGGAGCATCATGTTCGACGGGCGCGACCTCGTGCAGCTGCCCGAAGAGGAGCTGCGCCGCATCCGCGGCAACGACATCGCGATGATCTTCCAGGATCCGCTGTCCTCGCTGCATCCCCTGTACCGCGTCGGCAGGCAGCTGATCGAGGCGGTGCAAACGCACCGCGACGTCTCCAAGCATCAGGCGCGCGAGCGCGCGATCGAGCTGCTCGGGCTGGTCGGCATCCCCGACCCGGGCAAACGCGTCGATGAATACCCGCACGAGTTCTCCGGCGGGATGCGCCAGCGCGTGATGATCGCGATGGCGCTCGCCAACGAACCCAAGCTGCTGATCGCCGACGAGCCGACGACGGCGCTCGACGTGACCGTGCAGGCGCAGATCCTCGCGCTGCTGGCGCGCCTGCAGCGCGAGCTGGGGATGGCGATCGTGATCATCACCCACGACCTCGGCGTGGTGGCGGAGATGGCCGACGACATCGCGGTGATGTACGCGGGGCGGATCGTCGAGACGGCATCTGCGGCGCGCCTGTTCGCGGCGCCCGAACACCCCTACACGTGGGGCCTCCTGCGGTCGATCCCCCGCCTCGACGGCCCGCGCGCGGCGGACCTCGTGCCGATCCCCGGCACGCCCCCCAGCCTGATCCACCGCCCGTCGGGCTGTCACTTCCATCCCCGCTGCCCCTACGCGCAGCCCGACCACGCGCGCATCGACCCGGCGCTGGAGCCGACACCGGACGAGCCGAGCCACTACGTCGCGTGCCTGCTCTCCGCGCAGGTGCGCCGCGGCCTGTGGCAGGAGCTCGCCGCCGGGCGCACGCCAGCGCGGGCGCTGGAAGCGGTTGGCCAGCCGGGGGCGCCGGCGTGAGCGCCGCCGCCGACGAGCCGCTGGTGCAGGCGCGCGGTCTGGTCAAGCACTTCCCGATCACCCGCGGGATCGTCTTCCAGCGCAAGGTCGGCGCGGTCAGGGCGGTGGACGGCGTGAGCCTGGAGGTGCGCCGTGGCGAGACGCTGGGGATCGTGGGCGAGACCGGCTGCGGCAAGAGCACGACCGCGCGGCTGATCATGCGCCTGCTGGACGTGACCGCGGGGGAGATCCGCTTCGACGGGCGCGACATCACGCACCTGAAAGGCGCCCCGCTGAAGGCGGTGCGCCGCGAGATGCAGATGGTCTTCCAGGACCCGCACTCGTCGCTGAACCCGCGCAAGACGATCGGCTCGATCATCGGCCAGCCGTTTGCGATCCACGGCCTGCTGCGGGAGCAGGGCGCGCGCAAACGCGAGGTGCAGCGGCTGATGGAGACGGTGGGGCTGAACCCCGAGCACTACAACCGCTATCCGCACGAGTTCTCCGGCGGCCAGCGCCAGCGCATCGGCGTGGCGCGCGCGCTGGCGCTCGAGCCCAAGCTGCTGATCGCCGACGAGCCGGTGTCGGCGCTGGACGTGTCGATCCAGGCGCAGGTGCTGAACCTGCTGCGCGATTTGCAGCGCCGCCTCGGCCTGACGCTCGTGTTCATCGCCCACGACCTGTCGGTGGTGCGGCACATGTGCGACCGCGTGGCCGTGATGTATCTGGGCAAGATCGTGGAGATCGGCCCCAACGAGCCGCTGTACGAGTTCCCCCGCCACCCCTACACGGGCGCGCTGCTGGCGGCGGTGCCGGTCGCCGACCCGTCGCTGCACGGCAGCGCACGACGGCTGCTCGGTGGCGACGTGCCCAGCCCGGCGAACCCGCCGCGCGCGTGTCGCTTTCACACGCGCTGCCCAAAGGCCCAGCAGCTGTGCGCGGAGCGCGAGCCGGAGCTCGAGGACAAGGGCTCGGGCACGCTCGTCGCCTGCCACTTCCCGCTCAGCCGCGAGGAGGTCGCGCAAACCGGCGTACGATCTGCGCGATGAGCACCTCCGGGCAGGCGGGCACAGCATGGTCTTCGCAGGGGGAAGCCGCGGCGCTGCTCGCGCGCCTGATCCGCTTCAACACGGTCAACCCCCCCGGCAACGAGCGTCCCGCCCAGGAGTTCCTGGCCGAGCACCTGACGCAGGCGGGCTTTCAGTGCGAGCTGCTGGGCGCGGAGCCTGGGCGGCCCAACCTCGTTGCCAGGCTGTGCGCGCCGGCGGGCGCTGAAGCGGGTCCGACGCTGTGCTACCTCGGCCACGTGGACACCGTGCTGGCGCACCCGCAGGAGTGGACGCACGACCCGTGGTCGGGTGAGATCGCCGACGGCTACCTGTGGGGCAGGGGGGCGCTGGACATGAAGTCGCAGGTCGCGGCGGAGGTCGCCGCCGCGGCGTCGCTGGCGCGCGCGGGCTGGCGCCCGGCGCGCGGCGAGCTGTTGCTCGTGGCGGTGGTGGACGAGGAGACGGGCGGTTCGCTGGGGGCGGAATGGATCACCCAGCACCACCCCGAGAAGGTGCGCTGCGACCTGCTGGTGAACGAGGGCGGCGGCGCGGTGTTCGAATACGGCGGGCGGCGCTGCTACGGCGTGTGCTGTGCGGAGAAGGGCGTGTTCCGCTTCGCGATCACCACCGACGGCGTGGCCGGGCACGCGTCGATGCCGGGCATGGGCGAGAACGCGCTGCTGAAGATGGGCCCGGTGCTGGAGCGCTTCGCCGCGCGCCAGCCCTCCTACCGGCTGACCGAGGAGCCGCTGGAGTTCCTGCGCGGCATCGGCGAGGACCCGGATGACGCGGAGGCGTCGATCGCGCGCCTGCACGCGGCCGACCCGCGCCTGGCGGTGATGTTCGAGCCGATGCTCGGCGTCACGTTCACGCCGACGCGGATCACCGCTTCGCAGAAGATCAACGTGATCCCCAGCCGCGCCGAGCTGAAGGTCGACTGCCGCGTTCCCCCCGGCTTGGGCGAGCAGGAGGTGCGCGCGGGCCTGGCCGAGGTGCTGGGGGCGCCGCCGGGCGACGGCGCGCAGCCGCCGTGGCAGCTGGAGTTCACCGAGCGCGTGGTCGGCAACCGCTCGCCGCTGGCTTCGCCGCTGATGGACGCGCTGTCGGGCTGGATCGCCGAGCGTGACCCCGGCGCGCACGTCGTGCCGGTGGTGCTCCCCGGCTTCACCGACTCGCGCCACTTCCGCCTGGCTTTCCCGGAGTGCGTGGCGTACGGCTTCTTTCCCCAGAGCCACCAGTCGATGCTCGAGAGCACGCCGCTGATCCACGGCGCGGACGAGCGCATCGACGTGCGCGACCTGGCGTTCGCGACGGACTTCTTCGCCGAGCTGGCGGTTCGCCTGCTCGGCTGAGTCCCGCGGGCGCGAACCCTGCACGAGCTGCTGCATTCAGCGGACCCGCAAGATCGCTGGCGGCGACGCTCGACAAGCGGGCGACGAACGCGCATAATGGATGCGATGCCAAGGATGGTTGATTCGCTGGAGGCGATGGCGTGGTAAGCGGGCAGGCGACGACCTCGACGAGCGCTGCCGCGCAAACGTTCACGGTGCCGGTGGAAGAAGGCGCAGCGCACGGCACGCGCACGACGCCGGCGGCGAAGATCACGACGACGGTGGTGCATCCGTCGGTGCCGGGAACGCCGTTCACCCAGGAAGTCCGGGAATTTGCCACCAACTGGGAGCCGGCCATCGGCATCCTGTTCTTCGTCGCGCTGATCTTCATCTTCTGGCGGATGCTGCGGGTGATGCCGCGGATCAAGCCGCAGCGCATCAAGCCGGCCTCGGGCCAGTCGGTGACGTTCAAGGACATCGCGGGCGTGGACGACGCGAAGGGCGAGCTGCAGGAGATCGTGGAGTTCCTGCGCGACCCGAAGTCGTTCCGCGCGCTGGGCGCGAAGGTGCCGAAGGGCATCCTGCTGCACGGGCCGCCGGGGACGGGCAAGACGCTGCTGGCGAAGGCGGTGGCGAACGAGTCGGGCGCGCAGTTCTTCGCGCAGTCGGCGGCGTCGTTCGTGGAGATGTTCGCGGGCCTCGGCGCGGCGCGCATCCGCCGGCTGTTTGCGATCGCGCGCAAGCACGAACCGGCGATCATCTTCATCGACGAGCTGGACGCGGTGGGTGGGCGCCGCGGGATGGACATCTCGGGCGAGAAGGACCAGACGCTCAACCAGCTGCTGGTGGAGATGGATGGGTTCTCCTCGAGCGGGCGCGTGGTGGTGATCGCCGCGTCGAACCTGCTGGAGAAGCTCGACCCGGCGCTGCTGCGTCCGGGGCGCTTCGACCGCCAGGTGTTCGTGGTGCCGCCGGACGTGAACGGGCGCGTCGGCGTGCTGGAAGTGCACACGCGCGATAAGCCACTGGAGGATGTGGACCTGTCGCTGGTGGCCCAGCAGACGAGCGGCCTGACGGGAGCGGACCTGGCGAACATCTGCAACGAGGCGGCGATCTTCGCGGCGCGCCGCGGCGCGAAGTCGATCTCGATGGCGGACTTCGACTCGGCGCTCGAGCGCGTGATCGCGGGCGTGCAGTCCAAACGCGTGCTGGGCGAGCACGAGAAGCGCGTGGTCGCCTTCCACGAGGCCGGCCACGCGCTGTGCGGCGAGCTTTTGCCGTCGGTGGACCGCGTGCACAAGATCTCGATCGTGCCACGCGGGCGCGCGCTGGGCTTCACGCTGAACCTCCCCGACGAGGACCGCTACCTGAAGACGCGCGAGGAGCTGCTCGACTACATGACCGTGCTGATGGGTGGGCGGGTGGCCGAGCAGGTGGTGTTCGGCGCGATCACCACCGGCGCCTCCGACGACCTCAAGCGCGTGGCGGACATCGCGCATTCGATGGTGCACGACTACGCGATGGGCACCGCCGGCGTGGGGCGCTCGCCCGACGGCGACGTGCGCCTGTCCGAGCAGACGCTGCGCCTGCGCGACGAGGAGCGCCAGGACCTGATCGAGGAGGCCAGGCGGGCGGCACAGAAACTGATCATGTCCAACCGCGAGCACCTGGACGCGCTGGCGCGCGAGCTGCTGGAGCACGAGGTGCTGGAGCGCGAGTCGATCGAACGCATCATGGACGGCGTGCCGCGCATGGAACGCGCCCCCGGCTCGGGCCTGCGCGTGGCGGCGGCGGCAGCGCCTCACGTTCCCCCGGCCGGGCCGAAGCCGATCCCGCGGCCGGAGGGCACGAGCGCGGACGGCTAGCGCCGGCGACCAGCAGAAGCTAGCGTGGGCGACCAGCTGCGGGCGGCCAGCGAAAGCTGGCGCCGGCGGCTATAGACTGCGGCAGGTGTTCAGCCGCATCGACCACGTGGGCGTAGCCGTGGAGGAGATCGAGCCGGCCCTGGAGCTCTACCGCGACAGCCTCGAGCTGGCGGTGGCGCACCGCGAGGTGGTCGAGGAGCAGGGCGTGGAGGCGGTGCTGCTGGACGTGGGCGAGAACCACGTCGAGCTGCTGGCGCCGCTCGGCCCGGACACGCCGGTGGGCAAGTTCCTCGCCAGGCAGGGTCCGGGCCTGCACCACGTGGCCTACCAGGTGAGCGACATCGACGCGACCCTGCAGTCGCTGCGCGCGGCGGGCCTGCAGCTGATCGACGAGCAGCCGCGCACGGGCATCCGCGGCTCGCGCGTGGCGTTCGTGCACCCGCGCGCGACGGCCGGCGTGCTCACCGAGATCGTGCAGCCGGCGGCGGGAGCACACTGATGGCGTCCGGGAGCCCGCGGCGCGTGAGCATCGGCTTCCAAGGCGGGCAGGTGCTGGCGCTGCGCGTCAGCGACGAGCAGCTCGGCTCGCTCAACCAGGCGCTGGTGAGCGGCAGCGGCTGGCACGACATCGACGGCGAGGACGGACCGGTGCGCGTGGCGCTCGAGGACGTCGTGTACGTGAGCGCCGACAAGGACGAGTCGCACGTAGGCTTCGGCTAGGCAGTCTTGAGCCTCGACGAGCGGCTGCTGCGCGTGGCGCGCACTTGCGGGCACAGCCCGGCGGCCGACCGCGCGGCGGCGAGGTTCTCGAAGCTGGGGGAGCACGGTGCGATTTGGCTGGCGATGGGTGTGGCCGGCGCGGCGCTGGATGGCGCGCGACGCGACCGCTGGCTGCGCATGACACGGACGATCGCGGGGACGTACGCGGCGAACACGGCGATCAAGCTGCTGGTCCGCCGCCGCCGGCCCGAGCTGCCGGGCCTGCCGCCGCTGACGAGCACTGTCACGCGCTTGAGCTTTCCCAGCGCGCACGCATCCACCTCCTTTGCGGCGGCGGGGCTGTACCGCCGGCTGGGGCTGCCGACGTTGCCGCTGTACGGGCTCGCATCCGCGCTGGCGCTGTCGCGGCTGTACCTGGGCGTGCACTACCCCTCGGACGTCCTCGCTGGCGCGCTGCTGGGCAGCGCGGTGGCGGGCAGCGTGGCGCTGGCGCATCCGCTGTCAGACTCGAAAATCGAGTAGCACGATTTGTAGTACAATAAATATATGGCGCGCGCTTTGCATGTACGGCTCGATGCAGACTCCGAAGCGGCCCTCGCCGTGTTGCGCGCCGAAGGCATGAGCGACTCACAGGCGGTTCGCAATGCGCTGAGCGAGGCTCGGGCACGCAGGCGCCAGCGCGCTGCGCTGCGCGAGGAGGCACGGCGACTAGCCGCTGATCCGGCTGATCGCGCCGAGCTAGCGGCGCTGCGTAGGGAGCTCGACGAGCTCTCTCCTGATTGGCCTGTCGATTGATGGTACGTGGCGAGGTCGTAAGGGTCGCCGCACCCCGGCGAACACGTGGTCACGAGCAGCGTGGCGCTCGCCCGGCGGTGGTCGTCCAGGCGGATGAGCTCTTGGGTCTCAGCACTGTGCTCATCGCTCCCACCTCACGCTCGGCAGCACCGGCGACGTTTCGGCCTACGATCGAATTTGATGGTGCATCTACTCGTGTGCTCACCGATCAACTACGTGTGGTCGATATGCGGGTAGTCAAGGGCAGTCTTGGGCATCTGAGTCACGGCGAGCTGGCGGCCGTCGACGATGCGCTTTCACTGATCCTTGGGTTGACGTGAGCGAGGCGCTGCTGAACACGCTGCGCGCTGCATTGCGAACGGAGCCCGGTGTGCGCCTCGCGGTGCTGTTCGGCTCGAATGCGGTAGGCGAGGATGGGCCGGATTCGGACGTTGACCTTCTGGTGGCCCACCGCGAGTCCACCGCGCACGCGCTCGTGGGCCTGCGGCTGCGTCTTGAGTGCGCCACTAACCAGCGCGTGCACATCGTGGATCTGGAGCAAGCCGAGGTGATGCCAACGTTGTTGGCGGACGTGCTCGATGAGGGTAGGGTCTTGCTGGATCGCGACGGGCTGTGGGCGCAGCTCCGTGAGCGCAGCGGAGAGGTGCACGCTGCCGCAGAGCGCGAAGAGCAGGCGCTTGCGGCCGGTGCTCGCGCGGCGGTGGAGGCCGCTCGGGAGCGAATTCGCGGCGGGGGTCCGGCTGTGGCGCCCTCCGAGGATCGGGCACAGCGGTGAGCACCCGCATCGGCATCGTGGGCATGCCCAACGCGGGCAAGTCCTCGCTGTTCAACGCGCTGACGAAAGCGGGCGCGGAGGCGGCGAACTACCCGTTTACGACGATCGAGCCGAACGTGGCGGTGGTGCCGGTGCGCGACGCGCGCCTGGAGGCGGTGGCGAGCACGGTGGGCGCGTCGGAGATCGTGTGGGACACGATCGACTTCCACGACATCGCGGGCCTGGTGGCGGGCGCGCACAAAGGCGAGGGCCTGGGCAACCGCTTCCTGGCGAACATCCGCGAGACGGACGCGATTGTGCACGTGGTGCGCGCGCACACGGACGCGAACGTGATCCATCCCGAGGGTGACGTGGACCCTGTGCGGGACATGGAGACGATAGAGACGGAGTTGGTGATGGCTGACCTGGAGCAGGCTGAGCGCCGCCTGGAGCGGGTGGGAAAACAGGCGCGGGGGGGCGATCGCGTAGCGGTGGCGGAGGAGGCATGGCTGCGCGCGGTGATCGCGGCCCTTCAGGCTGGCAACCCGGCGCGGGGCGTGCAGGTGCCGGAGGAGGCCCCGCACGCGGCGCGCGAACTGGGCGCGCTGACGGGCAAGCCGGTGCTGTTCGTGGCGAACGTGGACGAGGGCTCGGAGGAGGTGCCGGCCACGGTCGCAGAGCACGCGGCGGCGCAGGGCGCGCGCGCGGTGGCGGTGTCCTCGCGCATCGAGTCCGAGCTGGCGGAGCTCGACGACGAGGACGCTGCCGCGATGCGCCAAGAGTTGTTTTCCCACCCGCCCGGCGAGTCCGGACTGCAGCGCGTGGTGCGCGAGGCGTTTGCGCTGCTCGAGTTGATCGCGTTCTTCACCGCCGGCGAGGGCAAGCCAGCGCAGTCGTGGCACCTGCGCAAAGGCTTGACCGCGTGGCACGCCGCCGGCGAGATCCACTCGGACATCCAGAAGGGCTTCGTGCGCGCGGAGGTGATCGGCTGGAGAGAGCTGGTGGACGCGGGCGGCTATGCCGGCGCGCGCGAGCGCGGCACGCTGCGCCTGGAGGGCCGCGACTACGTGATGGCCGACGGGGACGTGATCACGATCAAGTTCACGCCGTAGCGGCGAACTTCGCGCTCCCGGTGATCTGTAGGGATATCCGGTTCACACCCGTGCACTTGTAGCCGGTAGGAACTATGCTGTAGCCTCTAGATTCAACGCCTCTACATCATAGATCGGACGGCATCGAACTCTATGGGTCAAAAGCAACTCAACGTAAGGCTGAACGAGGATATCTTCGATGTGCTCGAGGCCATGGCCTTCATCGAAGGCGTTTCGCTCCCCGATGTCATCAGGCCGGTTATCGAGGCGCTTGCCCTGGAGGCGAGGTCGGAACCGGCGATCCAGCTCGCGCTTCGGGCCCGCGCGGAGAGCATGGCGGTGCGCTCGGGAAAGCTCTCACGCATTCCATCGCGCGGAGCGGACAGCTGAGGTGCCCGAGCGGTCGGACGCTTCCGATCGCGGGGGGCACGCGCCTGAGGCGCCCGAGCGCCCGGACGTCGTCCGTCGCCCGAGGCGGACACATGACATGTCCGTGCAAGAGGCCGCTTTCGGCCTGCTCTGCGCGTTCGTGGCCGTCTATTGCGTGCTCGAAGCAAGATGGGAGCCGTTCGCCGCGCTCGCGCTCATCCTGGCGGCCTTTGCCGTAGCCATGGGAAGGATGGTCGACGAGTTCGAAGTGGGCCAAAAAGGTCTGAAAGGCAAATTCCGGCGACCGTCCGTGCAAGCGGACTACGAGGTGCTCAGCGCAGAAGCGCCGTTCGACGGGCTCAAGCCGCCGCGGCCGGGTCTGGAACCTGCTCCAGAGAAAGGATCTCCCGAGGGTTGAGCGCCAGCGCTCGCCCGTTTCCGTTGCGGATCTCGAAGAGTTCATCTCGCCCGAGCGCCTGGCTGAACGCCTGGCTCACGGCGCCCAACGTCACGCCTCGCAGGAGGATCTCTTCACCGGAGCTGAGCTTGATCTTGATCGCCATGGCACGTGTTAGAAGGCTTGCTTGTAGATTCTACCTTGTAGCCGCCGTGCCTTTCGCCGGGAGACGCCCTGCAACGTGCGTGCTCGGCGGCGCGGAGTGTCAAGCGCTCGGCCAGACGGCGCATGCCCAGCTCGCGGGCCAGCGCCGCGCCACGCGCAAAGTCCGCCGCGCCGTCAGCCGGTCGGGCCACCTCGATCCGCTGGAGCGTCGCGATCCGCTTGAACGCCCGCAGGAGCTCCGCGTGCTCGCGCATGCTCGCTGTCGCGCGCGGGCGCAGCACGCCCGCCTCGGCTGCCGCGAGCACGCCCTCCAGCGAGCCGTGCGCGCGCAGCAGCTCGGCGGCGGTCTTCGCGCCGATGCCCGGCGCTCCGGGCAGGCCGTCGGAGGGGTCGCCGCGCAGGGCGATGAAGTCGGGGACCTGCGCCGGCTCCACGCCGTAGCGCTCGCGCACCTGCTGCGGACCGATCAGTCCCAGCTTGCCGCCCTTGCGCAACTCCACCACCGACACCCGCTCGCTGACCGCGGCGAACATGTCGCGGTCGCCGCTCACGATCAGCGCGCTGCCGCCGGCCTCCTCCTCGGCGCGCGCGTAGGAGAACATCACGTCGTCCGCCTCCAGCTCGGCGCTCGACGCGACCAGCCAGCCGAGGCTCTCCAGCAGCGACGGCGCCTGCTCCCACTGCGCGGCCAGCTCCGCCGGCATCGGCTCGCGGTGGGCGTGGTAGGCGGGGTACAGCGCCACGCGATAGTCCGCCTGCTCTGCCCCCAGGCATGCCACCACGCGACGCACGTCCGGCGCCGTCAGGCGCCCCTCGTAAACAGAGAGGATCGTGTTCACGGTCCCCAGCAGCGCGTTCACCGGCTGGCCGTCAGCGCCGACGATCGACTTGGGCAGCGCGAAGAACGAGCGGTACAGCAGCCAGGGCACGTCGGCTAGCAGCAGCGGGCCGGACATGGCCGCAGCGTACGCGTCAGGCGGGCGCTCCGCCGGAGGCGCTCGCGGGCGTCGTCGCGCTCGGCGCCTGCGTGCCACCCTGCGGCCCCGCGGCGGCGCTCGGGGTGCTCGCCGTCGCCGGGGCGCTCGCGGGGGGCGCTTCCGGCGGCGCTTCCGGTGGCTTGGGGGCGAACGGCGGCTGGCCGCTGAGGTCGGGCTCGCGCGTCACGCTCGCGCCGTTCTTCACGCTGAAGTACGCCCACGTGCTGTCCAGGCCCAGGCGCGCCTCCAGTTCCGGGCCGCTCACCTGCGCGGTGCCGCGCGAGCCGAGCACTTCGGCGGCGACGATGCGCGGCGAGGCGCCGCGCTGGCGCACCTCGATCCCGCGGAAGGCGCCCTTCACCAGGCCCGCCAAGCGCGCGGCGGCGGTGGCGAAGCTCATGCTCACGCGCCAGTCCGACGCGCTCGTTTCATACGCGTCCGGCACCGCGCGCAGCCACGGCTCGGGGGTGGAGCCGAGGAACGAGTTCTCGTTGTCCTCCGTCATGCCGCCGGAGCTCGCGAAGTAGTACGTGGCCGCCGGCTGACCGTCGTACTCGACGATCTGCCCCGCCGTCGCCGTCACCGCCGCGTTGCTCGTCGCCGTTTCCGCCGCCGCGCCCTCGTATACCTGCGAGCGCGTGTCCGCGTACACGTCGAAGCGCGCGCCGCCCGCGTCCGCCGTCAGCGCGTACGTGCGCGAGGCGATCGC
This sequence comes from Solirubrobacteraceae bacterium, assembly GCA_035504435.1. Lineage (GTDB taxonomy): Bacteria > Actinomycetota > Thermoleophilia > Solirubrobacterales > Solirubrobacteraceae > Palsa-744. Next base: position 12,306 of record DATJRV010000077.1, on the reverse strand, counting down.
CTGCGCCTCCAGCGCCGCCATCGGCCAGCTCGCCGGCATCTCCGCGGCGACCACGCCGCGCACGTAGCGTTCCAACGGCACCCGCGCCACCTTCGTGCCCTCCAGCACCTTCACCACCGTGTTCGCCGGCGCCTGGCCGAGCGTCGTGCCGGTGTAGTAGTGCGCCAGGATCTGCGCGTCGCTCCAGCCGTGCTGCGCGTAGCCGAGCGCGCCGTCCTGGCTCATGCCCACGCCGTGCCCGTCGCCCGCGCCTTCAATGATCAGCGTCGCCGCGCCCGCTGCCGGCGCGCACAGCGCCAGCGCAGCGAGTGCGCACGCCAGCGAGGCGATGGTCGGGCGTCCCATACGTTCCCCGTCGGCCGGCGGGGTGGATTTCTGAAGCGTGCACGCCCGCTGGCGGCTGCAGGGGCGGTGCTACGTTGAGCGGCGTGAGCGCCGTCAGCCAGTCCGTCACCGCCGACGCAGAGCGCGCGGTGCTCGAGCGGGTGCCCACCGACCTGTACATCGCCGGGGAGTGGCGCGCGCCGCGCGCCGGCGGGACGCTCGCCGTCGAGGACCCCGCCACCACGCGGGCGCTCGTGCAGGTCGCCGACGCGCACGTCGACGACGCGCTCGCCGCGCTCACGGCGGCCGCCGAGCAGCAGGCCGCGTGGGCGGCGCATCCGCCGCGCGAGCGGGGAGAGATCCTGCGCCGTGCCTACGAGGCGATCGTCGCGCAGACCGACGAGCTCGCGCTGCTGATGACGCTCGAGATGGGCAAGGCGCTCGCGGAGTCGCGCGCGGAGATCGGCTACGCGGCCGAGTTCTTCCGCTGGTTCTCCGAGGAGGCCGTGCGCATACACGGCCGCTACATGGTCAACACCACCGGCAAGGGCCGCATCCTCACGCTGCGCCAGCCGGTCGGCCCGTGCGTGTTCGTCACGCCGTGGAACTTCCCCCTGGCGATGGGGACCAGGAAGATCGCCCCCGCGATCGCCGCCGGCTGCACGATGGTCGTCAAGCCCGCCAAGCAGACGCCGCTGTCGATGCTCGCGCTCGCCAAGATCCTCGAGCAGGCGGGGCTGCCCGGCGGCGTGCTCAACGTGATCACCGCCAGCAGCGCCGGCGCCGTGATCGCGCCGCTGCTCGCCGACCCGCGCACGCGCAAGCTGTCGTTCACCGGCTCCACCGAGGTGGGGCGCACGCTGATCGAGCAGTCCGCCCAGCAGATCCTGCGCGTGTCGATGGAGCTCGGCGGCAACGCGCCCTTCCTCGTGTTCGAGGACGCCGACCTCGACGCTGCCGTCGAGGGCGCGCTGCTCGCGAAGATGCGCAACGTCGGCGAGGCGTGCACCGCCGCCAACCGCTTCCACGTGCACGCGTCGCTCGCCGAGGAGTTCGCGCGGCGGCTGGCCGCGCGCATGGGCGCGCTGAAGGTCGGTCGCGGCACCGAGCCGGGCGTGGACGTCGGCCCGCTGATCGACGAAGCGCAGCGCAACAAGGTCACCGAGTTCGTGCACGACGCCGTCGCGCGCGGGGCGCGCGTGCTGAGCGGCGGCGAGCGGCTGTCCGGGCCGGCCTACCCCGGCTACTTCTTCGCGCCCACCGTGCTCGCCGACGTGCCCCACGACGCGCAGTTGCTCAGCGAGGAGATCTTCGGGCCGGTCGCCCCCGTCGCCACGTTCACCAGCGAGCGCCAGGCGCTCGACGCGGCCAACCGCACCCAGTACGGGCTCGTCGCCTACGTGTACACGCGCGACCTCGGCCGCGCGCTGCGCGTGTCCGAGGGGATCGAAGCGGGCATGGTCGGGCTCAACCAGGGCGTCGTGTCCAACCCCGCCGCGCCGTTCGGCGGGGTCAAGCAGTCCGGATACGGGCGCGAGGGGGGGTTCGAGGGGATCGGCGAGTACCTGGAGACCAAGTACGTGGCGATCGCCGAGCCGACGGAGTGAAGGCGTTCAGGCGTCCACCAGCAGCCGCCCCACGCTGTCGGCCACGCACGCCGGCTTCTCGCCGCCCTCGAGCTCGACCGTGAAGCGCGTCACCACCTGGTGCCAGCCGCCGCCCACGTCCGTGACCTCCACGACCTGCGCGTAGCAGCGGATCTTCGCGCCGACCGGCACGGGCGCGGGGAAGCGCACCTTGTTCCAGCCGTAGTTGACGCCCATCTTGAAGCCGCTCCACTCGTTGAGGTCTTTGCGCATGCCGTCGATCAGCGACAGCGTGAGGTTGCCGTGGGCGATCGTCGTGCCGAACGGGCTCTCGCGCTTGGCGCGCTCGACGTCGGTGTGGATCCACTGGTGATCGCCGGTCAGCTCGGCGAACTGGTCGACCATCTCCTGCGTGAGCACCCGCCAGGCGCTGGGCCCCACGGTCTGGTCCTTGAGCGCCCGCAGATCGTCGATCCCGTGGGCTACGGCCTTCGGCATGCTCGCGCTGGCAGCCATGTCGCTCCTTTCGCTGGTCGGAAACCTGCGCGCCATGCTACCGGCGTGGCGGGCCAGCGCGCCGCCGGCGCCGGCGCTACGCGTTCGCGGCGTTCGCGCGCGCGGTCGGCAGCGTCGCGTTGAACACGCCGTCGATGGCGCTCGCGGGGACGGGTTTGCCCACCAGCTCGCCCTGGGCCATCGTGCAGCCCATCGTCTGCAGCGCGCTCATCTGCTCGAGGTTTTCGATGCCCTTCGCGATCACCGTCAGCGACAGGTCGCGCCCGACGATCATGATCGCCTCCAGCAGCCACGTGCGGTAGTCCTCGTCCTCGGAGGCCGCCAGCGAGCTGCGATCGACCTTCAGGAAGTCCAGCGGCAGCCGCCGCAGGTCCGAGTGGTAGGCGTAGCCGCTGCCGCCGAAGTCGTCGATCGCGATGCGCACGCCCAGCTCCTTGATCGCCTCCAGGCGCTCCACCGCCACCGCGACGTCGCGCATGACCGTCGTCTCGGGGATCGCCAGCGTGAGCATCGCCGGCTCGATCCCCGACTGCTGCAGCGCGCGGCGCACGTCGGTGACGAAGCCGTCGCGACCCAGCTGGTAGGCGGTGATCTCCACCGTCAGCCCCACCTGGTGGCCCGCCACGTTCCACGCGGCAGCGCGCTCGCACGCCTCTTCGAGCACCCAGCGGCCGATCGGCACGGTCAGCCCCGTCTCCTCGGCGAGCGGCACGAAGTCCTCGGGGCCGAGCACGCCCTGCTTGGGGTGCAGCCAGCGCACCAGCGCCTCCAGCCCGGCCACCTTGCCGGTGCTGAGATCGAAGATCGGCTCGTACAGCACGAAGAACTGCTTCTCCGCGAGCGCCGTGTTGAGCTCCACCTCGAGCACCCCGCGCCCCTCGATCACCGAGCGCATGTTCGCGTTGAACAGCGTGTAGCGGTCCTTGCCCGCGGCCTTCGCCGCGTGCAGCGCGAGCTGCGCGTCGCGCAGCAGGTCCTCGGCGGCCGAGTAGCGTCCGAACGCCACGCCGATGCTGGCGGTCAGCAGGCTGTCCCCCGCGCCCTCCAGCTCGAAGGGCTTGTGCAGCGCCTCGACCACGCGGCGTGCCAGCGAGTCCAGCCGTGCGCCCCGCGCCGCGGACTCGACCAGCAGCACGAACTCGTCGTCACCCAGACGCCCCACCGTGTCGCCCGCGCGCACCACGCCTTCCAGGCGTCCGGCGACGATCTTCAGGATCTGATCGCCCGCCGCGCGCCCCAGCCGCTTGTTGACGTCCTCGAACCAGTCGAGGTCGATGAACAGCGCGCCCACCAGCAGTCCCGACTGGCGGCCCGCGCGCCCCAGCATGCACTCGGCGCGGTCGAGCATCAGGGCGCGGCTGGGCAGGCCCGTCAGGGCGTCGTACAGCTCGTCGGTCGGCAGCGCCTGCTCCTGGCGCTCGCGCACGGGGGCCGGCGCGCGACCGGAGCCCAGCAGGAACACGAACGCGCCCAACAGCGCGCTGAGGGCGCAGCCCACGATCAGCAGCGCGAGCGCGTCGCCGTTGGAGAACACGCCCGCGCTGGCGGGCGCGCCGTAGCTCTGCACGGTCCAGCCGCTCGGCAGCGCGATCGTCGTGCTCGGCGCGCCGCGCTGCGGCGTGCGGCCGAGGAACGCCACGCTCGCGCCGGCGCTGTGGAAGCTCAGGCGCAGCGCCACGCCAGGGTGGCCCTGCAGCGCTTCGCGCACGACCACGCTCGGGGAGAACAGCTCGCGCAGCCAGCCCACGAACGCGCCCTGGCGCCCGAGCTGCGTCGCTGGCGGCTGGTTGCCGCGGTACACGGGCGTCAGCGCTTCGAGCTCGCCGGTGCCCGCCGCCGAGATGCCCGCATAGTGGGTGAAGCTGGAGTCGCGCGTCAACAGCAGGCCGGGCCGCGCGGCGCAGTAGTCGAGCCCGGCCGGCGGAGCTTCGCGGGCGCTTCTGGTGAGCCGGGCGACCGCCAGGCAGTAGTAGGGCCTGGCGCCCGCGGGCATGATCGACAGGCGCCTGCGCTTCGCCGTGGGCGCCAGCTTCGCCGTGGGCGCCACGCCGAAGCGCGCCAGTTCGTGCGCGTGCACGAGCGTGACCGCGCCGAGCTGCTCGAGCTCGGGGTAGCGCCGCAGCGTCTGGGCCCAATGCGCCCAGCGATCGAATTCCCTTGCGGAGGTCTTGGGGTTGCTGGCGAGGTACGTGGCGCCGCTCACGCGCAGCTCTTCCTCGCGCGCCAGCGCGAGCTTGGCCGCCGAGGCGGCTGCGGCGGCCGACTGCTGCGAGCTCTGCCGGTCGCCCGTCGCGTTGCTGCGTGCGACCTTGTGCGCGCCGAGGATCGACGCGAGGACACCGGCGGCGACGCACAGCACCGCTGCCAACGACCACGCGAGCCGGGCGCGCGAGGGGAGCCGCAAGGCGCTCGACGGCAGCCGCAGGAAAGGCTTCTGTGGGGATGTCTCGCTATCTGACACGGCGATCTCGTGTGCTCCCAGCGTGCGGCGTTGCACCGCTTACGCGTGATCGAGTTTGCAAGTGCTGGTGCATGTGCTTCGTGCGTCCATCTCGACGAAAAGCCGATGCGGGTTTACCGGTGCAGATTTGCTTGCCGGCGGCTTCGCTCACCTTCTACGCTGGGCATCCGTGCGCAAAGCGCCTCTCGCTCTCGTCTCCGTCGCGCTGGCCGTCGCGTTCGCCGTCGCGCTCGCCGGCTGTGGTGCCGGCGGCGCCGCTGAGAACGGCTTGACAGCTAGGACGCCGACCCAGATCGTGGCCGCTGCTCGGTCCGCCGCCGCGGGTGCGGCGACGGTCCACGTCGTGGGCTCAATTCTCGCTGGAAGAACGCCGATATCTCTGGACATGGACCTGGTTTCCGGCAAGGGCGGGCAGGGACGGATCGCGCTGGAAGGACTCAGCGTGCGGCTGGTCGATATCGATAAAGCGGTGTACATAAACAGCGGCGAGGCCTTCTACCGGCGCTTCGCCGGGGCCGCCGCCGCACGCCGGCTGCAAGGCAAGTGGCTGAAGGGATCGGCCAGCGGCGAGGCGCTTGGCGCGCTCACGTCGCTGACCGATCTGCGCACCTTCATGCGTCAGGCGCTCAACGCGCACGGGCCGCTGAGGCGAGCCCGCGAAGCGACCGTCGCCGGAAAGATGGCCATTGGGGTTACAGACGGCGCGCGCGGGGGAACCTTGTATGTCGCAGCTACAGGTACCCCGTATCCGCTCGCGATCGTCGAGCACGGGCGCACGCACGGCGAGCTCTCATTCAACAAATGGAACCAGCCCGTATCACTGGAACCGCCGGCCGATGCGATCAACATCAAGCAGCTGCAGAGCCGTTGACGAGGAGCTTGGACCATATGTTTATCAGCGCTGAAAGGTGGTCAAGCGCCTTGCGCGGAAGGTCGAACGTGGACGTGACTTCTCCCCACAGTGGAAAGACTAAGAACGCAAGAGTTCTCGGTGAACGGCGCAATTCAAGCCACCTTCCTACAGCCTCCAGCGCAGTCCGAGGCGGGTGCCCGGCGTGCCGGGACGGCCGGCTCGTTGGGGGGTGGCTGGCTGATGCGTAGCAACGGCGGAGCGGAGCAGGGAGGCCGCGGGCGAGGCGAGGCTCCCCGGTCGCACCTGGCGCTCGTGCGTCGCCACCCCGCGCTCGTTGCGGCGCTCACAGGCGTGCTCGGCGCCGCGGCCATCGTCGGCGCGCTGCTGGCGGGCGCGTCGCTGGCGATCGCCGGCTGCCTGGCGGTGCTCGCATGCGCGGCAGCGGGGCTCGGATGGTGCCTTGGCGAGCGCGGCAGGCTGGTGCTGGAGGACGCGATCGAGCACCGCACGAGCGATCTCAAACGCGCCCTGTCAGAGCTCGAGATAGCCCAAGCGGAGACCGTGCAGCGCCTGTCGATGGCGGTTGAGTTCCGCGACGAGGACACCGGCGCGCACATCGAGCGCATCGGGCGCTTCTCGGTGCTGCTGGCCGAGCACATCGGCATGGACGCGGACTTCTGCGCGCGCCTGCGCCACGCGGCGCCGCTGCACGACGTCGGCAAGGTGGCGATCCCAGACGCGATCCTCTTGAAGCCCGGCCCGCTCACGCCGGAGGAGCGCGCGATCGTCGAGACGCACGCCGAGGAGGGCCATCGCCTGGTGCGCGGCTCGTCCTCGTCGATCCTCGACATGGCCGCCACGATCGCGCTGTCGCACCAGGAGAAGTGGGACGGCACGGGCTACCCGCGGGGGCTGAAGGGCGAGGCGATCCCGATCGAGGGGCGCATCGTGGCGGTCGCGGACGTGTTCGACGCGCTGACCAGCGATCGCGTGTACCGCAAGGCGTTCTCGATCGAGGAGGCGGTGCAGATGATGCGCGAACAGCGCGGTCGCCACTTCGACCCGGTGCTGCTGGACGCGTTCATGGAAGTGCTCGGGCGCACCGGCGGCGACGCGCGCGCGCAGCTGCGCTCGGACCCGGCGGCGCTCGTGGAGAGCACGCTGGAGACGTTCGCGGGGGCGCTCGAACGCGTTGACGCGGAGGCCGCGGAGGCGGCGATCGCGACGGCGATCGAGGACGGCATCACGCCGACGACGCTGCACGCGGAGGTGATCGGCCCGGCGCTCAGGCGCATCAGCTTCCTGGCGGAGGCGGGCCAGATCGACCCCGAGCGCGAGCACCGCGCGACGACCATCACCCGGCGCGTGCTGGCGACGCTCTACCGCTACATGACCGGCAGCACCGAACCGACCCGCGAGCGCGTGCTGCTGGCGGGCGTGGAGGGCGACGAGCACACGCTCGGCCTGCAGATGGTCCACGACCAGCTCGCGGCGGCGGGCTTCCACACGATCTTCGACACCGACCTCTCCGCCCAGCGCCTGCGGGAGATGGTCGAGAGCCAGTCCCCGGACCTGGTGGTGCTGGGGGCGACGGAAGCGACGGCCGGGGAGTCGGTCGAGCTGGCGCTGCGCGACCTGCGCTCCACGCGCCCCGACCTGCCGATCGTGCTCGGCGGGCCGGCGGTCGGCGGCAACCTGCCGAGCGAGCGCAGCGGCATGCGCGTGCTCGAGCGCATCGACGAGTCGGTGGAAGCGGTCGAAGACCTGCTCGCCGCCTCCGCGCAGGGCGCAGCCGTATAGATTTCCCGCGCATGCCAGCAAGCGCGATCGTGACCGGCGGCGCCGGCTTCATCGGCTCGCACGTGGTCGACGCGCTGCTCGCGGACGGCTACGCGGTGACCGTCATCGACGACCTCTCCGCGGGCGACGCCGCGCGCGTGGCCGACGCGGCGGAGCTCGTGCAGCTCGACATCGTCGATCTCCGCGGCCTGCAGGCCGTGGTCGACAAGGTCAAGCCGCGCGCGATCTTCCACCTGGCGGCGCAGGCGAGCGTGGTGGTGTCCGTCGAGGACCCAGGTCGCGACTGCGACGTGAACGTCAAAGGCACGCTCAACGTGCTCGAGAGCGCCAAGCGCTGCGGCGCGCCGGTGGTGTTCACCTCCACCGGCGGCGCGCTGTACGGGGACGAGGCGCCGATGCCCACGCCCGAGGAGCGCATCCCCGCGCCGCTGTCGCCGTACGGCGCCTCCAAGTGGGCGGCGGAGGCGTACGTGAACACCTGGTCGCTGTCCTCCGGCACCCCCCACGCGGTGTGCCGCCTGGGCAACGTGTACGGGCCGCGCCAGACCCCGCACGGGGAGGCGGGCGTGGTGTCGATCTTCTCCTACTGCCTGTACGCCGGGCGCGCGCCCAAGCTCTACGGGCACGGGCGGCCGACGCGCGACTACGTGTACGTGGGCGACGTCGTCAGCGCGCTGCTGAGCGCGTCGGGTCGCTCGGGCACGTACAACATCGCCACCGGCGTGGAGACCGACGTGAGCGCCGTGTGGCGCGAGCTCTCGCAGGCCGCCGGCAAGGACATCCAGGCGGAGCTCGCCGACCTGCGGCCGGGGGAGCTCACGCACAGCTGCCTCGACGTGCGCCTGGCCGAGCGCGAGCTGGGATGGCGCGCGCAGGTGGGGTTCGCCGACGGGCTGCGCATGACCTATGCGGCGCTGGTGCGGGAATTCGAGCGCCAGGGGTAGCCGCGCTGGGGGCCAGGAGGGTGCCGGGAGCCGGTAGCATCAGGGGCCGCGGCGAGATAGCTCAGTTGGTAGAGCATACGACTGAAAATCGTAGTGTCCTCGGTTCGATTCCGAGTCTCGCCACCATAAGTCCGACGTTCGAACCAATGGCCAAAGGTTCCCAACCCCTGTTGGGGCGGGGGCCTTTGCCATTGGCTGCCAGCATTTTGTCGCCAGCAGCGGGCTTTGGCGCTGTTACGTTGTCTACAGCGCCTGAGATGGCGTTGTGCAGGGCGTGTAGCTGGGCGAAGGGCTCGGCCAGCTCAGCCCCGGTGATTTCCTCGTCGATGATGTAGAGCGCCTTGAAGATCGCCTGGTTGATGAGCCGGCGGATGGTGTCATCGGCGCGCTGGTAGAGGCCGCAGAGGTCTTCGCCGATGATCTCCAGCGCGAGATCGAGGGTGGCCTGGATGTCTTGGTAGCCGAGGTCGAGGCGCTCGATCAGGGCTTCGGCTGCCTGGCGCTCTTGGCGCAAGCGTGCCTGCTCCTGATCAAAAAGCTCGCCGCTGATGCGGTCTTCGTAGTGCATGTGCAGCAGCTTTCGCACCAATACCGAGCCCGCGTTGACCGCGTTGGAGGAGCGCTTCCCGGACGCGGGCGTGAGCTACCGGCGCGCTGAGCGACCTTGACGCGGGGGCCACGACCAGACATTGCGAGCGCTCGCCAGCGGGTAGACCAAGCTGGCGCTGATCCGGCTAGCCGGGCCGCGCGAGAGCGTCTGCCGCGCGCTTGCTGCGGCCTTCAAGACAACCGGAGAGCAGCTATGGCCGCTCGGTTACATGCTCGGCACCGACCGGCGTGATGGCGAGTCGCCGTTCGGGTTCGGCAGCGACGCCACGGTAGGGCTTGCGATCGTCGCCGAGATCGCCGCCGAGCTGATCTCTGGGACGCTCACGCTGCTGGATCAGGACGGCCTCTACGGTGCCGCTGCTCTGCTGCGCCAGCTAGTCGAGGTCGAGTATCTGTGCTGGGCGTTCGCCGAGGACGAAGACGAGGCCAAGCGATGGATGCGCTCAGACCGCGACGAACGACTACGCACGTGGCAGCCAAAGCACCTACGTGAGCGCTCCGGCGGACGCTTCCGAGGCACCGACTACCACGGGCATTGCGAGCGGGGCGGCCACCCGACACCCGAAGCAACGACACTGCTGACCGCCCACTCGCGGCGTGTGCCGCCTGAGCTGTTGCGGTTCGATCTCGCCCATCACGGCGTGAGTGCTTGGCGCTACACGATTGACGCGACCCGACAGCTCGGCTACCACGACGTGAGCCGGGCTGCGGCCGACACGCACGAACTGCCAGAGGCGATCACCCGCTGGGAACGCGAGGATCGCCTACGCGCCACAGCGAGCGAGACGCTTACGTCATTCAGCGATGCCGGCGGCGCATAACGGAGCGAGCGGCGGCCTTCCCACGCTGGCGGCCTCATAGCCCTCGTTTTCCCATGCCCTTGCGCTCAACGCGCGTGGTCGCGGGCGTGGGGTTGACCATGACTTGCCGTGCTTGGGCGGATCGAAGGCCGGCGCGTACCTCCTCATCGAGATCGACAGCCAGCACCCTCACTCCCCACACGCGCAGCGACTCAGCAAGCCACTTTTCGCGTTGACACACGCAGCCGCGTCGCTGTCGCCGAACGCGATGATTAGCTTGCTCCCAGGTCGGGTGCGTCCAAGGGTGATGAGCTTCAGGGCGTCCCGCGTGACCTTGTGAAACTGCGCGCCCTTCAGTCGTCCTTGGTGGGCAAAGACCTCCACGAGCACCGACTCGTCTGGGGCGGCGCCATCTACGTCGGCTCGCGCCCCGCTATCCAGGCGCAACGATCTTGGTGCTAGCTCGATGCCGACCGAGATCGACACGGCCTGAAGGATCAGCGCCTCGGCGCTTCGCTGCTCCTGCGAATCGCTCGGATGTGCCACGCCAAGACAGTACCGGCATCCACAGGAGTGTCGGCTCCGCCCGTCCCTCATGCGGCCGGGCCGGATAGCCTCCCGGCCGGTATGGTCGAGGGTGAGCCGCATACGAGGAGTCAGCGCTACAGGGACGTGCTGGACTACGAGGTCGGTGCGCGCATCGTTGTGGAGTTCACGACGCGCGGCCGCGAGATCATCGACTACGCAGTCGTGCTGATGGTCGATGACGAGCACGGCGAGGCGATGACGGTGCGGGTGTACGACGGCGCGCATGGCGTCAACGACATGCACCGTCACGATCGCGCTGGCGAGAAGTCGCCGGCAGAGTCGTTTCATGCCGGTACTCTTGGGGAAGGGATGCGAGCCGCGATCACCGCGGTTCGCGCCGGCCACAAGGAGATGATCGACGGATGGCGAGCAACGTGAACCCCTCGGATTCACTGACGGCGAAGGCAATGGACCGCGCGATCGACATGGCGATCGAGGGCAGCTCGCCCTACCCCGAGCACGCGGCGTTCGTGGACGCCGACTCGCCCCACGCCGGGCATGAGATCACTCGCGCGCTCGATGAGGGCTACGCCGTGGTGCTCGTCTCCGCGGATGGCCGCGAGCGGATCATCACCGCCAAGACGCTCGCTGCGAGCCGGTAGAAAGAAGGGAGACGACATGAGCGCCAACCGGGCGTATGCAGACGTGCTGATCGAAGCCCCGAGCGAGCAGTGGGCGCGGATGATCGAGAGCCACCTTCAGACATCGTTGGCAGATGAGGGCTATGCACAACTCGCAGCACCGGGAGAGCCGGCTCCCAACTCTGCCCCATCTGTGCCACGGGTCTTCCGGTGTTCGGTGGAGTCTTCGATGCTAAGCGAGGAGGCGTGCGAGACCGTGTGGTCGCTGCGATCGAAGACCTCGATGAAGCCGGCGTCGAGAAGAACAGCAAGAGTGAGGCCATTGAGATGATCGTGATCAAGCCACTGGAGTGGCTTGAACTGGAGTCCGAGGAGCCCCTTGCGTAGCGCTGGGGCTAAAGGCACGCCGACTAGCTGCGCGCTCTTGTCTTACGCCCTGGCCTGACCCCCTGAGTTCGGTCCGGCCCTTGTGAGAGTTTCTCGCGTCCACGATGATGGGCGAGGAAGGAACTCCACGATGAAGCGACGTAGGCATACGCCGGAGCAGATCATCCGCAAGTTGCGGGAGGCCGAGCGGCTGCTCGGCGAGGGTAAGACGATCCCGGAGGCGGCGAAGGAGCTGGGGATCTCCGAGCAGACGTTTCACCGCTGGCGCAACCAGTACGGCGGGATGAAGGCCCAGGACGCGAAGCGGCTGAAGGAGCTGGAGCGCGAGAACGGCCGTTTGAAGGCGATCGTGGCCGATCAGGCGCTCGAAAACCGGGCGTTGAAGGAGATTTCGTCGGGAAACTGGTAGGCCCGGTCCGCCGGCGCCAGGCGGTCGCGATGCTCCGCGATCGTCTCGGCGTCAGCGAGCGCTGGGCATGCCGGGTCGTCGGGCAGCATCGCTCGACGCAGCGTCACGAGCCGAAGACGGCCGACGATGACGCCGTGTTGCGCGCAGAGTTGCGCCAGTTCTCGAAGGAGCGGCCGCGGTGGGGGTACCGGCGCGCGCATCACCGGCTGCGCCAGGAGGGCTGGGAGGTCAACCGCAAGCGGGTGCAGCGGATCTGGCGGGAGGAGGGCTTGCGGGTGCCGCAGCGGGCGCGCAAGCGTCGGCGGCTGGGCGAGTCGACCGTGCCGGCGCAGCGGCTGCGCGCGGAGCGGCCCAACCACGTATGGGCGTTCGATTTCCAGTTCGACCAGACCGCCTGCGGGCGAGCGCTGAAGCTGCTGAACATCGTTGACGAGTTCACCCGCGAGTC
>DATJRV010000076.1:0-21092 GCA_035504435.1 Solirubrobacteraceae bacterium | reverse complement strand
CGACCGCCGTGGCGAGAGGCGATCTGTCGCGCAAGATCACGGTAGACGTAAAAGGCGAAATGCTGGAGCTGAAGGACACGATCAATACGATGGTGGACCAGCTCAACAGCTTCGCCAGCGAGGTCACCCGCGTCGCCCGCGAGGTCGGCACCGACGGCAAGCTCGGTGGGCAGGCCGAGGTCCCCGGGGTGGCCGGCACCTGGAAGGACCTCACCGAGTCGGTCAACTTCATGGCTTCGAACCTGACCAACCAGGTCCGCAACATCGCCCAGGTGACGACCGCCGTCGCCCAGGGTGATCTCACACAGAAGATCACCGTCGACGTGAAGGGTGAGATTCTCGAGCTGAAGAACACGATCAACACGATGGTCGATCAGCTGTCCTCGTTCGCCGACGAGGTCACGCGCGTGGCGCGCGAAGTCGGCACCGAGGGCAAGCTCGGTGGCCAGGCCGAGGTCGAGGGGGTGTCGGGCACGTGGCGGCGGCTGACCGAGAACGTCAATCAGCTCGCCGGCAACCTCACCACCCAGGTGCGCGCGATCGCCGAGGTCTCCACCGCGGTGACGCAAGGCGATCTCACGCGCTCGATCTCCGTGGAGGCCCAGGGCGAGGTCGCGGAGCTGAAGGACAACATCAACCAGATGATCGCCAACCTGCGCGACACCACCAACCGCAACGAGGAGCAGGACTGGCTGAAGACGAACCTCGCGCTGATCTCCGGGCTGATGCAAGGTCAGCGCGAGCTGCGCACGGTCACGCAGCTGATCATGTCCGAGCTCACGCCCACGGTCTCCGCCCAGCACGGCGCGTTCTTCCTCGCCGAGGCCCCCGACGGCGACGAGGCAAAGACGCGCCTGCGGCTGATCGCGAGCTACGGCTACCAGAAGCGCAAGAACGTCTCGAACACGTTCGAGCTCGGCGAGGGGCTCGTCGGTCAGGCGGCGGTCGAGCACAAGAGCATCCTCATCACCGAAGCTCCACCCGACTACATCCGCATCACCTCCGGGCTCGGCGAAGCGGCGCCGGTGAACATCATCGTGATGCCGATCCTGTTCGAGGAGCAGGTGCTCGGGGTGATCGAGCTCGCCTCGCTGAACCCGTACAGCGAGATCCACCGCACGTTCCTCGAACAGCTGATGGAGACGCTCGGCGTGGTGCTGAACACGATCATGGCCAACATGCGCACGGAGGAGCTGCTGCAGCAGTCGCAGTCGCTCACGCAGGAGCTGCAGACGCAGTCGGAGGAGCTCCAGCAGAAGGCCGCGCTGCTGGAGGAGCGCAACGTCGACATCGAGACCAAGAACCGCGAGATCGAGCTCGCGCGCCTCGGCCTCGAGGAGAAGGCGGCACAGCTCGCGCTGTCCTCGAAGTACAAGTCGGAGTTCCTCGCCAACATGTCCCACGAGCTGCGCACGCCGCTCAACAGCCTGTTGATCCTCTCCAAGCTGCTGCTCGAAAACGAGCGCGGCAACCTGTCTGAGAAGCAGCTCGAGTTCGCCCGCACGATCCACACGGCCGGCACCGACCTGCTGCAGCTGATCAGCGACATCCTCGACCTGTCGAAGATCGAGGCCGGCAAGATGGAGATCCTCCCCGACCTCGTCGACCTCGCGAACGTCCAGGCGTACGTCACGCGCACGTTCGACCCGATCGCCGCCGACAAGGGCCTGCACTTCGAGGTGATCGCCGATCCCGCGCTGCCCGAGACGATCCTCACCGACGAGCAGCGCCTCGAGCAGATCCTGCGCAACCTGCTGTCCAACGCGTTCAAGTTCACTGACGCCGGGGGCGTCACGCTTGCGATCCGCTCGCTGCCGGGCGAGCGCGTGTCGTTCTCCGTCGCCGACACCGGCGTCGGCATCCCGCCGGACAAGCTGCAGGTGATCTTCGAGGCCTTCCAGCAGGCCGACGGGACCACGTCGCGCAAGTACGGCGGGACCGGCCTCGGGCTGTCGATCAGCCGGGAGCTGGCGCGCGCCCTCGGCGGCGAGATCCAGGTGGCGAGCACGGTCGGAGAGGGCGCCACCTTCGCGCTGGTGTTGCCCGCGCGCTATGCGCGCCCGGCGGCGCCGTTCATCGACCTCGCGCCGGATGCCCACCCGCTGCACGTGCCGGGCCTGCACGTGCGTCCGGCGATCGACGAGCGCGCCGCTTCGCGTGCGAGGCGCCGTGCGCTGGGTGAGGCGAACGGCTCGAGTCCGCTGCAGCTCAACGAGCGGGTGCAGAGCGCCGAGTCGCACGCCGGGCGCCTCGGCGCTGCCCTCACGCCCGCCAATGGTGGGCACGCCGAGGGGGTCGAGCATTCGGCCAAGCACCTGCTCGTGGTGGAGCGCGGCCGCGCGGCGGCGGAGGCGATCTCCGGGCTCGCCGGCAACGGGAACGGGGTCGAGGCCAAGAGCGTCGCCTCGACGACCGCGGCGCTCGCGGAGCTGGCCGAGCATGCGTTCGACTGCGTCGTGCTCGGACCCGGCGTAGCCAAGACGGCGATGTTCGCGCTGCTCGAGCAGCTGAGCGCCGAGCGGCGCATCCACGCGACGGCCTTCATCCTGTGCCCCGACCGGCCGCTCACCGCCCGTGAGCAGGCACGCGTGCGACGGCTGGCGCCGGCGATCGTCGCCAAGGCGGTCGATTCGGTCGAGCAGCTCACGGCGGAGACCGCGATGGCGCTCCATCGCCAGCCGGCGCGCCCGGCAGGAGGCTGGAGCAGGGAGCTCGACCGTTCGGCGGCCGACGGGCGTGTGACGGTCGCGCTGCGGGGACGCAAGGCGCTGCTCGTCGACGACGACGTGCGCAACCTGTTCGCGCTCGCCAGCCTGCTCGAGGATCGCGGCATGGACGTGCTGTTCGGGGAGACCGGCAAAGAGGCGCTCGCGACGCTCGAGCGCCATCGCGACGTGGACATCGTGCTGATGGACATCATGATGCCCGACATGGACGGCAACGAGACGATCGCCGCGATCCGCCAGGTGCCCGCCTGGCGGGAGCTGCCGATCATCGCCGTCACCGCCAAGGCGATGGAGGGCGACCGCGAGCAGAGCCTCTCGGCGGGAGCGTCGGACTACATCACCAAGCCCGTCGAGCCCCAGCAACTGCTGTCGTTGATCGGGACGTGGCTCGGACCCTGACATCCGAACAAGGCAGCCGACCCGCTGGCCCGCAAGCCGGTCCTCAGCCGCTGGCGATCACCAATGCACCGGCATCCGGCGGCCTTCGCTCGCCGGCACTCGGCGCGGCGCCGGCGAGCATCCTGCTGGTCGACGACAACCAGGACGGACTGCGGGCGCTGGGGGCGGTGCTCGAGCCGCTCGGCCAGCACCTCGTGCTGGCGCACTCGGGCGAGGACGCGTTGCGGCGGCTGCTGCGGGAAGAGTTCGCGGTGATCCTGCTCGACGTGCGCATGCCTGGGCTCGACGGGTTGGAGACAGCGCGCTACATCAACGCCCGCGCGCGCACGCGCCACATCCCGATCATCTTCCTCACCGCCCACGCCCAGGATGTCGAGCAGGTGTTCCACGCCTACGCAGCCGGCGCGGTCGACTACGTCGTCAAGCCGTTCGACCCGGATGTGCTGCGCAGCAAGGTCGCGGTGTTCGTCGAACTGCAGCGCGAGCGCGGCGAGCGCGTGCGCGAGGAGCGCGCCCGCGCCGAGGCGGAGGCGATCGCAGGCACGCTCCAGCAGCACCTGCTGCCCGATCGGCTGCCCGAGGTGCCGGCGTTGTCGATGGCCGCCCGCTACCGTCCGGGCGAGCGCCTCGCCCAGGTGGGAGGCGACTGGTACGACGCGATCGTGCTCACGCCCGAGCACGTCGGCCTGGTGATCGGCGACGTCGTCGGGCACGGCGTGCGTGCGGCGACGCTGATGGGCGAGCTGCGCGCTGCGCTGCGCGCGTACGCGATCGAGGAGCCCTACGCACCGGGCGTGGTGCTGACGCGCCTGAACGCGCTCGTCACCCGCACCCAGGGGCCGGGCATGGTCGCGACGCTGCTGTACGTCGTGGTGGACCTCGACGGCCGCGTGGCCCGCTTCGCGAGCGCGGGGCATCTGCCGGCGCTGCTGCGGGGCGCCGACGGCAGCACCCACTTCCTCGAGCGCCCCGCGCTGCCGCCGCTGGGGGTCCTCCAGCACACCGTGTTCGACAGCTGGGAGGTCGAGCTGAAGGCTGGCGACACGGTGCTGCTGTACACCGACGGATTGATCGAGCGCCGCGACGAGTCGATCGACGCCGGCCTCGGACGGCTGCGAGATACGCTCACGCAAGGGCCGCGAGACATCGAGGAGCTGTGCTCGCACCTGCTCGCGGACGTCCCCGGCGGGCCGATCCTGCAGGACGACGCGGCGCTGCTGGCCGTGCGGCTCGCCGACGAGCGCCCACCGCGCCTGGAGCTCGAGCTGGCCGCGGAGCCCGAGTCGGTGGCGACGGCCAGGCACCAGCTCGAGCGCTGGCTGATCGAGACGGGGGACGGGCGTGACGACCTGCTCGCCCTCAAGCTCGCGCTCGGCGAGGCGTGCTCGAACGCCGTCGAGCACGCCTACGGCCCGCAGGGCGGCCACACCGTCCGCCTCGCGGCCTGGCGCTCCGCCGGCGCCGTCACGATCGAGGTCTCAGACCGTGGGCGCTGGCGCGTGCCGCGCGGATCGCAGCGCGGTCTCGGCCTGGGCATCATCGAGGAGCTGGTGGACGTGCTGGAGCTGGAGCAGACCTCCGCCGGCACCACCGTGCGGATGCACAAGGGGCCGGCGGACACGTGAGCAGCACTGGTCAGCCAAAGCAGCAGACCGCTCAGCTCGCGCGGATCGCGCGCAGCGAGGCGGAAGGGATACGCGTCGTGGAGGTCGTCGGAGAGCTCGACATCTCCAACATCGGCGATCTGGAAGCCGCCGCCTTCGACTTCAGCAACGACGGACTCGGCATCGTGCTCGATCTCAGTGCAGCGTCCTACATCGACAGCGCCACGCTGCGCCTGCTGTTCAAGCTGCACCACGGTCTGCAGCGACGCGGCCAGGCGCTGCGCGTCGTCTGCCCGCCGCAGTCAAGCGCCGCGCGGGTGCTCGAGCTGACCGGCTTCAGCAGCATCGTCGCGTGCGAGGCCGACCGCCGCGGGGCGGTCGCGGCAATCCGCCGGGATGTGCCGCTGCACGAATGAGCGCCCGGCGGGATCGCTGCGCACCGGCCGCCGCTAGGACGCAGGTGGGCGTAGAGGCCGGCGGCGGGCCGGGCGGATCTGGTTGACGAGCCGTACCAGGTCGGGGTCGGCAGGGGGATCGTCGAAGGAGTCACAGCATTGCGGCTGGCACCCGTCTCAGCGCGCATGCGTGTACCGCCGGCCTCGCAACCGCGGTGTCGAAGCTCCTCAACGACTCGCTCGAAGCTCTTTTTGGCCTCTCCACGCAGCGCCTTGACTCGCGGCTGACAGCGGCGTGCGACGCTGACGTGAAACTGGGGCGCCATTGGCGAGCCTCGGAGGTGAAAGGCCCTGTGCCCTCAGAGTCCTACGGCATCGCCGGCGAGGGCGTCCTGCAGTCCCGCGCGCGCTCCAGGCTGCGCGAGAGCTCGCTGATCGGCCGCCTCGCGTAGCAGCGTTGAGAAGCGCCGCTCGTCCTTGGCGAGGGTGCGCAGCCTGGCCAGACGTTCCTTGAGCTCCTGTACGCTTGCGAACCTCACACGCTGCGGCGAGGTATCGGGAACACCCTCCAGCAGGCCCTTCGCAATCCAGCCGCGCACCGTAGGCCGGCTGACGTCAAGCGCCTCGGCCACCTCAGGTACCGTCAGCGCTGGCGCGTCGGCGTTAACGGCCTGCTTGGCCTCCGCGAGCGCACGCTCGGCCTGGGCGACGCGCCCATTCGCCAGCGCGGCGCTCGCGCGTGTGATCGCATCATCGAGCGTCGCAAAGCTCGCGATGAGCTGCCGATGCTCGCTCTTGGTCATAGGGACATCATAGCAGTCCGCTTTCTCAAAACAACGGAAAATAGAAGGATATGGGTTCTGCCTACTTCGACCGCCTGTTCCGCTCGCTCAGCACGCAGGCCGCCAGCCCCGCCGCCCCCTTGACCGACCAGCGCCCGTGCCGTTCGGGCGAGGAGCGACCGGCGCTGCGTCGTCTGCGGCGGCTCCCCGCGCAGAACGTGGATCGACACGCGCTGCTGCCCCGCCGGGTGTAGGAGCGAAGGGATCGGCTGCTATTCGACTATAGGGCGGGTAAGAGATCGAGCCTTCTAAGGCGCCGGTGGTGCCGGTGGTGGCGGCTGTACAGGCGGTGTCGGCATAGGTGGGATTGGCGCTGGACCGGGCGCGCCGAGGATCTGGAACGGGAGCTGGAGCTGCTGGAGGGTCTGCATCCACGCGCGCTCGTTCTGGTTTTCGATCAGCTTCGCAATTGGAACCATCGTCATGCTGATTAGAGCGGTGTGGTGCACGCTCAGGACCGCGTCTTGTAGCTCGTCGTCAGCCTCGAGGTCGTTGATGATCACACCATGCTCCCGTGCGGTCTCGCGCCGGACGGGGCGCCCGTGGGATAGGAACTCCTCGGCCTTCCCGAACCACTCAGCGGCGCTCTCGGCTTTCTCTACTGCGTCGGGCTGGTCCTTGAACATGTACTGCGCGAGCGCGTCGGCGACGATTCGCCTGGCGCGTTCGGCCGCATGGTCGCAGGCTGCGAGCATGCCCGGCGCGTAGGAGCGCAGGATCGGGAGCCAGGCGTTGAGGTTCGCCGGGTTTTTGCATTGGTCGAGCGCGAGCGCGAACTGATCCTTAATGGCCTGCGCTGAGGCCGTGCGCGGTCCCTCGGGCATGATCACAGTGAACTGCGGGTCGATCGGGCCGAGCTGAGAGTGGGCGCCCATGAGGACTTCGTCGGCCGAGAGCGCGAGCATGGTCGCCGCCGACATCGCATAGAGGGGCACAATTGCGCGAATGTGGTCGAAGCGGGTCCGTAGGTAGTGAGAAATCTGTTCGACGGCATCGGCGCTGCCGCCGGGGCTGTGCAGGAACAAGTCGAGCTCGCGCTCGTTGACGTTCGAGCAAGCCTCCATGAACCCGCTCATATCAGCCGGCGAGACGTTGAGGGCGTGCCCGGGCGCCTGCGGCTGTTGGAAGAACCCGGAGTAATAGAGGATCGTGGCGCGCCCAGTGCGTTCGCTCAGCCGTTTGACGTACTTGCGACGCAGTATGTCGTTTGGCGCTGGTCCACCTTCCCCGACGGGCGGAGCGACATTGAACTGCTGACGGATCGAGAGCAGCTCTTGGAGGAGTTCGCCCCAAGTCGGCATCCGCTAGGCAGCGGGGTCCGGGGAGTACGGTGTCACGTTTGTAGTCGTGATCACCGTCCCGGTCTCGGTGGCAGCGACCGCACCGTAGTAGACCTGTTCGGCGCCTTCGAGTGCACGGATCGCCGTCTCGACGCCGGCTGCGCCAGACGCCAGGATCGCCTGCACTTCGTCATCGACCGCGGACGCGGTCTTGCTTGCATCTCTCTCCACGGTGGTCACCTTGCTCACGCCCCTTCTTCCATCGATCTGAATCTGAGTCTACAGCGATGCCGCGCCGTCGGTCAACGGCCGTACGGTCCCGGTTGTCGGAACAAGGGCGGGAACCTTGAGGGAGAACCTGGCGGCGTTCCGCCGCGTCCGCTCATCCGCAGGGGTCGTCGCCTCTACGATGCCTGACGACCAGGTCGTCGCCGCTCGGCATCGACGGCCGCGCCGAGCTTGCCCATGCTGAAGCCGAGCGCGTCCGCGACCTGTACGACCGTTGCCCAGGCGGCGCTTGTGCGCCCTAGCTCGATCCGGGCAAGCGAGCTGATCGAGACGCCTGACTTGAACGCGAGCGCTTCCAACGTCAGGCCGCGGCCTTCGCGCAGGTGGCGCAGCACGGCGGCGAGAGCGGGGTCGGGTGCTGGTGCCCGCGACATACGCCGCTAAGCTATCACATACGCTCGGTCACCAACGCCACAGCGAAAGCAACCGGTCATTAACGCCAGGTCGCTTTAGACATAGGCTGACCCGACGAAACAAGAGTGCCCTGCGCTGCCTCGACAGCCGGGGGCGTGGCGCCTAGTTGCTGTGTGATCCCCGGGACTCGCTGGCGCAAGGTAGGCGCGCGTTCCGGGGTCCAGGCGGCCGAGTGTGATCGCGGCGCTTGACCTGCTGGCGGAACCGACGATGACCACCATCCCAGACCGCTGGCCGGGGTAATCGACTTGCGAGCAGGAGGTTGTGGTCGCTCCGAAGCTGATGGGCGCCTCACGCCGCGGGGAACGCGAGCCGGGCAAGTCCGACCAGACCGACGCGCGGGCGATTGCTCGCGCGGTGTTGCGCGAGGGCATCGAGCGCTAGCGCCCATGCGCTGCTTGACCTAGCGAGCGAACGCCGCAAAATCCGGAGTTCTGCCAGCTTGGCGGGGACCGCGAGCTTGCTCGGGGAGCCGAAGCTGGTTTCGGTCGCAACGACCGGCTTGCCGGGCGCAGGGCGTTTACGGCAAGATGGGGGTGTGCGCAGGGACCAGATTTGGCGCTACGGGCGGCTGTGGACCGCGTTGATCATCGGGGTTCCTGCCGGGTTGCTATTCGGATTGCTTGACGTCGGCTCCTCAGCCCGCTTGGAGAGTGCGCTGCTCGCGGGATTGACCGTCGGGGTCCTGTTTGGCGCTGCGATGTCGATCTGGATATGGAGCCGCTGGAAGGCCGCGAAGAAGCTGAGCTCGCAAGGTCGCCGAGCGGTAGCCCGCAGCGTATTGAAGGGTGAGCCCATCGAGGACTCGCGGCTTGCGCCAGCCGTGATCGAGTATGCCGAAGTGGTTCATCGCGGGCACGATCGTGAACGACGCTACAGGTGGACGCTGTGGATCTGGCCGGTGCTGACGCTCGCACTGGCAGTCACGGACACGGTCAACGGTTCCATGGGCGAAGCTGTGTTCTTCTGGGGGCTCGTCGTTTTCTGGATCGCCTTCATGCCGACGCAACAAAGACGAGAAAGAAAGACCATCTCGCGCGCCTCCCACGCTGCGAGCTCGGCACGGCAGCTCCTTGACGACTCGTAGCTGAGTGGGTCTCGGTCACCGGCCCGCGCGCCCGACCCGTTCTATGAAGCCCGCGATCTACACGCCTGGGGACACAGGCGACGGCTTTATGCTCTGCTTTGAGGATCCGCACCCATGCAGCTTGCTCAGAAACAATTGCGCTACCACGTGACCACGTTCGGCTGTCAGATGAACGAGCACGACTCCGAGCGGATGAAGGGCATGCTCGAGTCGCTGGGCTACTGCGCGGCGGCCGAGCGTGCTGAGGCCGACCTGATCCTGTTCAACACGTGCTCGATCCGCGAGTCCGCCGACTCCCGTTTCATCGCGCACCTGGGGGAGGCCAAGCGCCTGAAGCGCGAACGCCCCGAGCGCGTGGTGGGCGTGGGCGGCTGCTGGGCGCAGTCGGTGAAGGAGGAGGTGTTCGAGCGCTTCCCGTTCGTGGACGTGGCGTTCGGGCCAGGACAGGTGCACAAGCTCGCGGAGTTCCTGACCAGCGACTCGCTGAGCGCGCAGGGCTACTTCGAGTTCGAGGGCTTCACCGGGCATTTGCCTGCGCGCCGCGCGCGCCCCTTCCAGGGCTGGGTGCAGATCAGCGTCGGCTGCAACTGCGCGTGCTCGTACTGCATCGTGCCCTCAACGCGCGGCCGGGAGGTCAGCCGCCCGCCACACGAGCTCGTCGCGGAGGTCCAGGCGATGGCCGAGGACGGCGTCAAGGAGGTCACGCTGCTCGGCCAGAACGTCAACTCCTACGGGCGCGACTTGCGGCGCAGCGAACGTATTGGCTTCGCTGAGCTGTTGCGCGAGTTGGACGCGCTCACGGGGATCGAGCGCATCCGCTACACGAGCCCGCACCCGAAGGACATGCGCGAGGACGTGATCCGCGCGCACGCCGAGCTCGCGAGCGTGTGCGAGCTCATCCACCTGCCGCTGCAGTCGGGCTCCAGTCGCGTGTTGAAGGCGATGCGCCGCACCTACGACCGCGCGCGCTACCTCGAGCGCGTGGCGATGATCCGCGAGCTTGTGCCCGACGCGGCGCTGACGACGGACATCATCGTGGGGTTCCCAGGGGAGACCGACGCCGACTTCCGCGAAACCCTGGAAGTGGTGGAGGAGGTCGGCTACGACGGGGCGTTCACTTTCATCTTCTCGCCGCGGCGCGGCACCGAGGCGGCGACGATCGCCGACGGCGTGGTGGCCCATCCACTGAAGGTGGAGCGCATGCAAGAGCTCGTGGAGCTCATCCAGCGCCAGGCGCGCGAGCGCGCGCAGCGCTTCGTCGGGCGCACGCTGGAGGTCTTGGTGGAAGGCCCTTCGCGCACCGATGACGAACGCGTGCGCGGGCGCACGCGCCACAACAAAGTCGTCAACTTCGCCGGCTTGGCCACGCCGGGCGAGCTGACACAGGTGGAGATCGCGGCGGCCACCAGCCAGACGCTGTCAGGTGAGGAGCGCCTGCTGGCGCGCGCGTCGGCATGAAGATCCGCGCGGCGGTGCTGGAGGAGTTCGGCCAGCCGCTGGTGGTGCAGGAGGTCGAGCTGGCCGAGCCGGGGCCAGGCGAGGTGCTCGTGCGCTTGCATGCGTGCGGCGTGTGCCACACCGACATGTACACGGCCTCGGGCGTCGATCCCTCGGGCTACGCGCCGACGGTGCTCGGGCACGAGGGCGCGGGTGTGGTGGAGCGCTGCGGGGAGGGCGTGACGCTGGTGGGCGAGGGCGACCACGTGGTGACGCTGTTCTCACCGCAATGCGGCGAGTGCGTGCACTGTCGCAGCCCGCTCACCAACCTGTGCCTGGCAATCCGCGAGCAGCAGAACCGCGGCTACCTGCCCGACGGCACCACGCGCCTGTCGCGCGGCGGTGAGCCGCTGCGCCACTTCATGGGCACCTCCACGTTCGCCGAGTACACGGTGATGCCACAGATCGCGCTCGCGCGCATCGACCGGGAGGCGCCGCTCGACCGCGCCTGCCTGTTCGCGTGCGGCCTCTCCACCGGGCTGGGCGCGGCGATGAAGACGGCGGCGGTGCGCGAGGGCTCGACGTGTGTGGTGTTCGGCGCGGGCATGGTCGGCCTTGGGGCGGTGGCAGGCTGCCGCCTGCAGGGCGCCGAGCGGATCGTGTGCGTCGATCTCGCGCCGGAGCGCCTGGAGCTCGCGCGCGGGCAGGGCGCGACCGACGTGCTCGCCGGGGGACAGGACGCGGTCGCGCGGGTGCTCGAGCTGACCGACGGCTTCGGCGCGGACTACACATTCGAGGCGACCGGCAGCGTGGCGGTCATGCGCCAGGCGCTCGAAGCGGCGCGCATGGGGTGGGGGCTGTGCACCGTCTGCGGCGTTGCCGGCCGCGGCGAGACGCTCGACGTGGTGCCGCGCCTTTTGATCACCGGCAGGCGGGTGTGTGGCTCCTCGTTCGGTGGGCTGAAGGGCCGTGAGGACGTGCCGGCGCTGATCGCGCGCTACCTCGCAGAAGAAATCGACGTTGACCCGTTCATCTCCCACCGCCTGCGCCTGGATGAGGTGAATCGCGGCTTCGAGCTGATGCACGCGCAGGACGGCATCCGCAGCGTGCTCGAGCTGTAGGCGGCGCTCGCCGGCGGCTCACGCTAGGGCAGGCGTGCCACCGGCGGCGGGAAGCTCGCCCCCGGAGCTCGCCGCGTCTGGCGTCAGCGGCGCGTGCACGGAGTGCTCGGACACGCACACGCGGTTGCGCCCGCCGCGCTTGGCTTTGTACAACGCCGCGTCGGCCTCGGCGAACACGGTGGCGTAGTCGAAGCTGTGGTCGCGTCCGGACGCGCCCACGCCGAAACTCATCGTCACCGCCAGGTTGTCGGCGACGAGGCTCGTGGCGACCCCCTCGCGCAGGCGGGTGGCGAGCTCCACCGTCTGCTCGATATTGGAACCAGGCACCAGGATCAGGAACTCCTCTCCGCCGAGCCGGTAGGCAAGGTCGAAGGCGCGCAACTGCTTGCGCAACAGGTAGGCGACGTCCTTCAGCACCGCATCGCCCACCGCGTGCCCGCGCGTGTCGTTGATGCGCTTGAAGTGGTCGATATCGGCGATGATCAAGCCCACCGGCTCGCCGGTGATCTGCGACTGGAGGGTGAGCTCGTGCGTGCGTGCCCCGAGCGCCTTGCGGTTGAGCATGCCGGTGAGCTGGTCGATGACCGCGTCGGTGCGGTGCTGGATGTCGGAGCGCATGAGCGGCGTTGAAAGCACCGCCACCGACAGCACGAGCGCGAGCGGCGCCAGCACGAGCTCGGGTGCGTGGACGACTGCGTGCGGGTCGATGCCGAACGCGACGCCGATCACCAGCACGCTCGTGATCGTCACGCCGGCGACCACGCCACGCGTCGAGAAGCGCGAGGTCAGCGTGATCACAGGTACGGCCAGCCAGCACAGCGCCGGGATGCCGTTCTTGCCGGCGAGCGACACGGCCCCTGCGATCGTCACCGTGCTGCCGACCCACGCCGTGAACATCACCAGCTCCGGTCGCGCGACGCGCGGCAGCATGTGGTCGGCGGCGGCGAACAGCACCGCCGCCGGGATCAAGAACAGCAGCGGCCACCAGCCGGTCCACGCCCCCGATGCCAGGATTGCCGCGCCCAGGATGACGAACGTCCGCTGCCTGTATGGACGCACGCGGGCATCCATGTCCAGCATGCGCTCGCGGGCTGCATCGTCGGGGCACAGCCACGACGACCTGTTGGCGCCAGCCTTGGCACTGGTTTGACGATCGGAATCCACGAGTACACGCTCGACCGCCTGGCACGCGAGAATTACCCCTCATTTGTGGGATGGACGCACGTTTGCGAGCGTAGAAAGCCGCAGTTCTCCGTGTTCAACTACGGCCCGCGTGCGCCGTTTGACGCGGTCGTCCGCGCCTTATGCGAACATATGTTCGTGCGCTGGAGCAACCTCACCCTTGAAGGAGACGAGCAGCGGCGGCTGCCCGGCTACCGCGACCCGGCCGAGGTGCGCCGTTTCGACGCTCCCGAGGCCCTCGACATGCGCTTCTACGAGGTGCACGCCAAGTCGGTGCTCAATCGCGTGCCCGAGCAGTCGCGGATGCCGTTCCGGTGGACGATCAACCCGTATCGCGGCTGCTCCCACGGATGTCTCTACTGCTTCGCCCGCCCCACCCACAAGTACCTCGACTTCAACCCCGGCCGCGACTTCGAGCGCGAGATCGTGGTGAAGGTCAACGCGCCGGAGGTGCTGCGCGTGGAGCTCGCCCGCCCGTCGTGGCGACGCGAGCACGTGGCGCTGGGAACGAACACCGACCCCTACCAGTGGGTGGAGGGTCGCTACCGCCTGATGGTGGGGATCTGGGAAGCGCTGCGCGACGCCGCCAACCCCTGCTCGGTGCTCACCAAGTCGCCGCTGCTCCTGCGCGACCTCGACCTGATGCTGGAAATCGCGCGGCGGGCGAGCTTCAGCGCGTGCCTGTCGATCCCGACGCTGGACGAGAAGGCGTGGCGCGCGACCGAGCCGCACACGCCGAGCCCGCGCGCGCGCCTGGAGGCGGTGGCGGAGCTCAACCGCGTGGGCATCCCCACGGGCGTGCTGATCGCCCCGCTGATGCCCGGCATCAACGACGCGCCGCACCAGATCGAGCCGCTGCTGGACGCCGCCGCGCAGGCGGGCGCAACGAACACCGCGGGCGTCGCCCTGCATCTGCGTGGAGATGTGCGCAAGGTGTTCATGGACTGGCTGAGAGAGCAGCGGCCCGACCTCGTCCCGCGCTATCAGGAGCTCTACCGACGGCGCGCGTACGCGCCGCCACAGGAACGCGAGCGTCTGGCGCGCCTCGTACGCCGGGGCGGGCCGCCAGGCGCGTTCTGGCGAGGGACGCGTGCAACAAGCCCACGCCGCACCGCGCTCCGAGAACGGCCGAGCGATCTGTTCGAGCCCGTGTCGGGGGCAACGTCGGCCGCACGCCAGGAGAGCCTGTTTTGAGCGCGACCCACCACACCCGGTTCTTCTCTACCACGCCACCGGCACCGCGTAGGCCCGCAGCCTGTCGTTCCCGAAACCTCGCCTAGCGCTTCTCGCGCTGCGCGGCGATGGCTTCGCGCGTGATCCGCTCGGACCCCAGTCGCCGCTGCACGCCGATGGCGAGATCGGGGACGAGCCCGGCGAGCGTCGAGCCGACGCGCAAGGACAGCGGCGCGACGGCGACCTCGCCGCGGTTGCGCTCGATCGCGTCGAGCACCGCCCGCGCGACGTCCTCGGGCGAGCGCGTGCGCACGCCGAGCGGCAGCGAAGCGCCGGTGTCGGCGAACAGTCCGGCGTTGCGGATGAAGCCGGGGTACACCGTGGACACGCCCACGCCTGTGCCGCGCAGCTCGCCGCGCAGCGCGGCGGCGAAGCCGCGCAGCCCGAACTTGGTGGCGTTGTACATGCTCGCCCCTGGGGTGGGCGCCTTGCTCTGCAGCGAGCCCATGAACAGCAGGTGCCCGCGCCCGCGCGCGCGCATGCCGGGCAACAGCGCGTGCGCGAGCACGATGGGCGCGCGCAGGTTGACGTCGAGCGCCCGGTCGAGCTGCTCGACGGTGAAGGAGTCGAGCTGCCCGGAGGCGGGCAGCGCGGCGTTGGCGACGAGGATGTCCACATCGCCGGCCTCGCTCGCCAGCCGCTCCACATCCGCGCGGTCGGCGAGGTCGGCTGCGAGGGCGCGAGCGTGGAGCTCGGCGGCGAGCGGCTCGAGCACATCGGTGCGCCGCCCGGTGAGGACCAGCTCGGCGCCGCGCGCGCGCATGGCGCGGGCGATCGCCTGCCCGAGGCCGCCGCTGGCGCCGGTGAGCAGCACGGTGGAGCCGGCGATGTGCATTACGTTGAGCCTATTCGCATGCAGGTGGTGGCGTTGTTCGGGCCGACGGGCGTGGGCAAGACCGCGGTGGCGGTGGCGCTCGCACGCCGTCTGCGCGCCCGCGGCGAGGACCCGGTGGCGGTGTCGGCGGACGCGCTGCAGGTGTACGCGGGGCTCCAAACGCTCACGGGCGTCGCCTCGGCGGGCGAGCGCGCGGAGCTGGAGCACCGCCTGGTGTCGTTCCTCGCGCTCCAGGAGACCTTCAGCGCGGGGCAGTACGCACGGCTGGCGCACGCGGAGATCGACGACCTCCTGGCCGCCCGCCGGCGTCCGCTGGTGGTAGGCGGCACCGGCCTGTACCTGCGCGCGGCGCTGGCGGAGCTGAGCATGCGCCCGCCGCCGCCGGCGGGCGTGCGCGAGCGCTGGATGGCGGAGCTCGAGCGCGCGGGCGCGCCGGCGCTGCACGCCCGCCTGCGCGAGCGCGCCCCACAGGTGGCACGGAGCCTCAACCCGAACGACAGCCAGCGGCTGGTGCGCGCGCTGGAGCTGGCGGACCTCGGCGAGCTGCCAGAGCCGGCCCCGCCCGCCGCCGAGCGCCCTGCGGCAGCACCCGCCGCCGCCTCGCAGCTGTGGAGCGAGCACATGCGCCGCCCGACGCTGCTGATCGGGCTGACGATGGAGCGCGCGGCGCTGTACGCGGCGACGGACGCGCGCGTGGAGGCGATGCTGGCGGCGGGGGTGCGCGAGGAGGTGCGGGCGGCGCACGCGGCGGGCGCGTCGGTGACGGCGCGCAAGGCGCTGGGCTTCGAGGAGCTGCTGGCGGACGACGTGGAGGCGATGAAGCGCCACACGCGCAACTACGCGAAGCGCCAGCTGACGTGGATGCGCAAGCTGGCGGGGGTGCGGGTGCTCGACGTGACGGGACGCGACGCGGACGCGGTGGCGCGCGAGATCGTGGAGCGCCTAGACTCCGCCGCCGGATGACAGGGATGCGCTTCGAGAAGTGGCAGGCGCTGGGCAACGACTACGTGATCGTGGAGCGCGACGGGCTGCCGTTCGAGCTGACGCCGGCGCGCGTGCGCAAGCTGTGCGCCGAGCATGTGGGCGTGGGCGCGGACGGCGTGCTGCTGCTCGCGCGCCCACACGACCCGGCGGCGCACGTGGCGGAGCTGCGCATCTTCAACCCGGACGGCTCGGAGGCGGAGCTGTCGGGCAACGGCGCGCGCGAGGCGATCCTGTACCTGCGCCGCCGCGGCTGGACCGACGCAGATACTTTCGTTATACAGACAATTGCGGGAGACATACGCCCGACGATCACCGGCAAGGACACGTGCACGGTGGACATGGGCAAAGCGAGCCTGACGTCGAAGGACTTCCCCGGCGGCCCACAGGACGGCCAGGGCACGGTGACGTCAGGCGGGCGCCTGTGGGCGTTCAGGCACGTGTCGATCGGCAACCCGCAGTGCGCGATCCACGTGGAGTCGCCACAGGAGCTCCGGGAGCTGGACCTCCAGGCGATCGGCCCGGCGATAGAAGCGTCGGCGCAGTTCCCGAACCGCACGAACGTGTCGTTCTTCACGGAGACGACGCCGGACATCCCCGGCGCGATCCGCGCGCGGATCTTCGAGCGCGGCGTGGGGGAGACGCTGTCGTCGGGCACGGGCGCGAGCGGCGCGGCGGTGGCGCACGCGCTGCTGTTCGCGCCGGCGCTGCGACCGAGCAGGGTGACGGTGGCGTTGGACGGCGGCGAGCTGGAGGTGGAGGTGGGGGAGGAGCTGCAGGTGAAGTTGACAGGCTGGGCGCGGCCCGTGTTCAAGGGCACGCTGAGCGAGGACTTTGAAAAGGAGCTGCATGAGACCGAGTAAGCGCTTGGAGCGCATCCCGCCGTACGTGTTCGCGCAGCTGGAGCGCAAGATCGCGGAGAAGCGGGCGGCGGGGGTGGACGTGATCAGCCTGGGGATCGGCGACCCGGATCGCGCGACGCCGGCGCTGGTGGTGGAGGCGATGCAGGAGGCGGTGAGCGAGCCGGAGACGCACAAATACCCGACGAACCGCGGGCGCGATGACTTCCGCGGCGCGGTGCGCGACTTCTACGAGCGCCGCTTTGACGTGCAGCTGGACCCGGAGCGGGAGATCATCCCGGCGCTGGGCGCGAAGGAGGCGATCTTCAACCTCAACCTGGCGTTCCTGGACCCCGGCGACTGCGCGCTGGCGGCGGACCCCGGCTACCCGGTGTACACGGCGGGCCCGTGGCTGGCGGGCGCGGAGCCGGTGCTGATGGCGCTGGAGCCGGAGCTGGGCTTCACCCCGGACCTGGAGGCGATCGACGCGCAGGTGGCGGCGAGGGCGCAGCTGATGTACCTGAACTACCCGAACAACCCGACGGGCGCGGTGGTGCCGGAGGGCTTCTTCGCGCGGGTGGTGGAGTTCGCGCGCGAGCACGAGATCCTGGTGGTGCACGACAACGCGTACTCGGAGACGACCTTCGACGGCTACCGCGCGCCGTCGTTCCTGCAGACGCCGGGGGCGAAGGACGTGGGCATCGAGGTGTTCTCCTTGTCGAAGGGCTACAACATGACGGGGTGGCGCTGCGCGGTGGTGGTGGGAAACGCGCGGGCGCTGCAGACGTACTGGCAGTTGAAGACGAACATCGACTCGGGGCTGTTCGAGGCGGTGCAGCTGGCGGGCGTGGCGGCGCTGTCGCCGGACGCGGACGCGGAGGTGGCGTCGATGCGCGAGCTGTACAGGCGCAGGCGCGACCTGGTGTGCGAGGCGCTGCGCAGGATGGGCGTGCGGGTGCGCGTGCCGCACGCGACGATCTACGTGTGGGCGCCGGTGCCGGACGGCTTTGCGAGCTCGGCGGCGTACTGCGAGCACGTGCTGGAGCGCACCGGCGTGGTGCTCACCCCCGGCGCCGCGTACGGCCCGGCGGGCGAGGGCTGGTTTCGCATCTCGCTGACGACGCCCGACGAGCGTCTGCTGGAGGCTGTGGAGCGTTTGGGCGCCCTGGAGGGTTGACGTTTACGAGGAGAGGGATCGCGCATGGCGACCCCGGCCCACGGTGATGTTCACGTTTGCCGTGTGTTCACAGCGGCCCGTGTGCGCGCCCCTACACTGGGGATGGATGCAAAGAACCGATCGTAGGTCGGCACCGGAGGCTCAGCAGCGCGCAGCGCAGCGCGCGCTGTGCATCGCGGCGATGCCGGACGGGGAGGACTTGTCAGAGCTGGGGGAGCTGCTGCGCACAGCGGGCGTGGGCGTGGTGGGCGAGCTGATCCAGCGCCGCGAGCACGTGCACCCGAACACGTACATAGGCCCCGGCAAGGTGGCGGAGGCGAAGGCGCTGGCGCACGCGTGCGACGCGAACTTGATCGCGTGCGACGACGAGCTGACGGCCCGCCAGGAGCGCAACCTCGAGCAGGAGCTGGGCCTGCCGGTGGTGGACCGCACGACGGTGATCCTGGACATCTTCGCCTCGCACGCGGGCAGCGCGGAGGGCAAGCTGCAGGTGGAGCTGGCGCAGCTGGAGTACAACCTGGCGCGCATGCGCGGCCTGTGGAGCCACCTCGAGCGCCTGGGCGGCGGCATCGGCACGCGGGGTCCGGGCGAGACGCAGATCGAGACGGACCGCCGCTTGGCGCGCAACCGCATCGCGACGTTGCGCAAGCGCTTGGAGCACGTGAAGGGCACGCGCGCGGTGCAGCGCGCGGAGCGCGAGCGCGCGGCGCTGCCGACGATCGCGCTGGTGGGCTACACGAACGCCGGCAAGTCGACGCTGCTGAACGCCCTGACCACGGCCTTCCCCCTCCGGGGACGATGCGGCCGCGGTGCCCGCGCGGAGGTGGGCGTGCGCGATCGCCTGTTTCACACGCTGGACCCGACGACGCGCACGCTGAGGCTGGACGGCCGCGCGCACCTGCTGACGGACACGGTGGGCTTCATCTCGAAGCTCCCCCACCAGCTGGTGGACGCGTTCGCGGCGACGCTGGAGGAGACGCGCCGCGCGGAGCTGTTGGTGCACGTGCTGGACGCCTCCGCGCCGGAGGAGCGCCAGGAGATCATGCGCCGCGCGGTGGAGCAGACGCTGGAGGAGATCGGCGCACCCCATGACGGGGCACACCCCGAAGGGCACGTGCAGGCCGGTGAACGCCCGCGCGTGCTGGCGCTGAACAAGATCGACCTGCTCGACGCGGACGCGCGCGAGGAGCTGCGCTTCCGCTACCCGGACGCCGTGCTGGTGAGCGGCGCGACGGGCGAGGGCCTGCAGGCGCTGGGCGAGCGCCTGGAGCGCGAGCTGGCGCACACGCTGCGCCCGCTGGACCTGCTGGTCCCGTACGCGGACGGCGGCAGCCTGGCCGCGCTGCACGAGCTGGCGGGCGAGGTCAGTCGCGAGGACACGGCGGAGGGAGTGCGCGTGCACGCCCTCGTGCCGGCCCGCCTGGCCGAGCGCTTCGCGCGCTTCGCGGTCGCGGCGAGCTGATTCAGCGTCGCACGTGGATGACGGCGCGCCCGACGCCGATGATCTCCATCTCGGTGTCGGGCGCGCACCCGGCGAGCTGGCTGGCCTCGTCGCGCAGCGTGCGGCGCAGCAGGTGGAAGGCGAGCGCGCCGGCGACGGCGGGCACGGCGAGCGCGATCGCGCGGTAGGCGAGCACGGCGCCGGCGGCGGAGGTGATGGAGACGTGGTAGAGCACGAGCGTGCCGAGCAGGCCGGCGTCGACGCCGCCGAGCCCGCCGGGCACGGGGATCAGCCCGCCGAGCTCGCCGATCAGGTAGGCCATCGCGAGCACCGCCACGGGCGGCGCGGCGCCGAGCGCGCGAAAGCCGGCCCACAGGATGGCGATGTCGAACACGAGATACGCGAGCAGCCCGGCGATCAGGATGGCATTGCTTTCGCGCAGCAGCGCAAGCGACTCTTCGACACCGTGGCCGAGCGCGAGCAGGCTCTCGCGCCAGGCAAGCGCGCGGCGTGAGCGTGGACGCCCGCCGTCGGCGTCCAGGCGCGTGCCGGCGCGTCCGGCGACGCGCCCGATGAGCAGCGTGGCGAGTACCGCGACGAGCGCGATCGCGGCGGGCAGCGCGGTCAGCAGCAGGTTGCGCTCGCCGGCGAGCATGCCGAGCGCGAGCGCGACGCCGATGAGGATCACGCCGAGCACGTTGGGCACGCTGGTGAGCAGGAAGAACGCGACCGTCCGGCGCGCGATCTCGCGGCTCTGCATGCCGCCGCGCCGCAGCGCCCACGCGCCGAGCGCGAGCCCGCCGGCGCCGCCGGCGGGCAGGATGGCGTTGGCGCCCAGCTCCGCCATCCCCACCTGGGTGCTCACACGCCAGCTCATGCGCCGGCAGAAGATCATGCGAAAGACCGCCACGTAGCCGAGCCCGGAGAGCAGCTTGAGCATGACCCCGACCGTCAGCCACGTGGGGCTGGCGTGCGCGAGGCGCGTGCGCAGCCCGCTGAGCCCCGGCAGCAGCGTGACGACGAGCGCGACCGCCACAATCAGCCCGCCGATCAGCAACAGCCGCGAACGCACCCGGCGGCGGCCCAGCTGCTCGGGCACCTCCAGCTCGTCGGCGTGCACGCGCACCGGGTCGCTGCGGTCGCGCTCGAGCTCGCTGGTGCTCATCGCTCCATCCTCGCAGCCGCAGCGAGGTTTCCCGGATGCGCCGCTCGCGCGCGCCACGTGGCACTCCTCACTGCCCGTCAGCGCACGCCCGCTCGCGGGGTGCGCCGCGCGCGCGCCGTGAACCTCGCCGCCGCACGCCGTCTGTCGGCTCGCTCGCCGCTCAGCGCTCGTCGCCGCTACCCGAGAGCACGCCGCGGCGCTGGCGCGAGAGCAGCTTCTCCAGGTTCGCGTGCGCGATCTCGTCGAGATCGAGCTCCAGCTCGGTGGCGAGCTGCGCCACGTACCACAGCACGTCGCCGAGCTCCTTGGCCATCGCCTCACGACGCTCCGGGGTCAGCTCGCCGCCGTCGTCGCGGATCAGCTTCTTGGCATGCTCGGCGACCTCGCCGGCCTCGCCGGTCAAGCCGAGCGCGGGATAGGTGAGCGGCGAGCCGGCCGTTTTGGGGTACAGCGCGGTGCGGCGCGACAGGCGCTGGTAGTCGGAGAGCTCCATGCCAGCGGCGATCGTACGGCGCGCGGGCGACGCCACGCGAGGGGCAAGGCGCCAATTTGCGGGCAGGAGTGCTTGCTGGCGGCTACAGGCCCGCCGCACGGCGCGCGCTGGCATGCGTCTCACGCTCGAGGCGGTCGTCGAGCGGCTCGAGCT
>DATJRV010000075.1:0-143429 GCA_035504435.1 Solirubrobacteraceae bacterium | reverse complement strand
CCTGATGCTTGAGCGCTCCGCGAGGACCTCCTCCGCCTTGGATGCCGCGGCCTGGACCACGAACGCGGACATGTTCAGATGCGATGCGGCAGCCGCTCGCTCCAGCAGGGCCTTCTCGGACGGGTCGACGCGGATCTGCAGGCGTTCTTCCTTGGTCGTTGACATGTACTCACGATGGCAGTACAGCATGGGTTTGTCAAGCTATCCAACGACCCCACCCGCGGCGCGATCCTGGTGCGCCGCTCAGGGCGGTCCGTGTGTGCCACATGCGACCGCGCGCGTGAGCAGCAGCTCGCGCTCACGCCGGTTCCCGCACAGGTCCGCTGCGCGCTCGAACTCCTCGCGGGCCTCCGCCAGGCGCCCCAGGCGCACGAGGACGTCGCCGCGTACGCTGGGCAGTAGGTGGTAGCCACGCAGCGCGGGCTCTGCGGCGAGCGCATCGATGAGCTCGAGCCCGGACTCGGGGCCGAACGCCATGCTCACGGCCACCGCGCGGTTGAGCTCCACCACTGGGGAGCCGGTGAGGGCCGCCAGGGCGTCGTACAGCGCGACGATCCGCGGCCAGTCGGTTTCCTCGACGCTCCGGGCGCGCGCGTGGCAGGCGGCGATCGCGGCCTGCAGCGTGTACGGGCCCAGTGCGCCGCTGAGCTCCTCAGCGCGCCGCAGCCCAGCCAGGCCACGCTGCACGAGCAGATGGTCCCAGCGCGTGCGGTCCTGATCGGCGAGCAGCACCGGCTCCCCGTGCGGCCCGACCCGCGCGCGCAACCGCGACGCCTGGAGCTCCATCAGGGCCAGCAGGCCGTGGACCTCGCCCTCGCGGGGCATCAGCGCTGCGAGGATCCTGCCGAGACGCAGGGCGTCGGCGCACAGAGCCGGACGGATCCAGTGCTCGCCGGCGCTCGCCGCGTAGCCCTCGTTGAACACCAGGTAGATCACCTCGAGCACCGCCGACAGACGCTCGGCCAGCGCGTCGCGGCCGGGGACCTCAAACGGCACGCGCGCCTCGCCGAGCGTGCGCTTGGCGCGTACGATGCGCTGCGCGACCGTGCCCTCGGAGACGAGAAACGCACGCGCGATCTCCGGCGTCGACAGGCCGCCGAGCAGACGCAGCGTCAGCGCCACGCGCGCCTCGCGGGACAACACCGGATGGCACGTCATGAAGATCAGCCGCAGGACGTCGTCGGGAACGTCCTCGACCTGCGCGGCCAGGTCGGGCCGGTCGAGCTGCTCCAGGGTTTCGAGCTCGCGGGCGATCAGCTCGCGCTTGCGCTCGAGCGTGACGCGCCGGCGTAGCGCATCGATGCCCCGGCGCTTGGCGGTGGCCATCAGCCATGCGCCCGGCTTGTCCGGGATCCCCGACTCAGGCCACTGCTCGAGCGCGGCGACGAACGCGTCCTGGGCCAGGTCCTCGGCCACCGCCACGTCGCGCACGATGCGAGTCAGCCCGGCTATCAACCGGGCCGACTCGATCCGCCACACGGCGTCGATCGCGCGATGGGTGGCCGACGGGCTCACGGGTGGGCGGGCCTAATTCTGGGCGGCCTGCTCGCGCAGCCGCTCGTTGGCCTCGCGCAGCTCCGGCGTCAGCTGCTCGCCGAAGTCCTCCGCCTCGAAGATCTGGCGCAGCTCGATCTCGACACCGCCGCCGAACGGCGCGCGCTTGAGCCACTCGATCGCCTCCTCGCGCGACGCGCACTCCCACACCCAGTAGCCCGCAACGAGCTCCTTGGCCTCGGTGAAGGGACCATCGATGACGGTGCGCTCGCTGCCGTCGAAGCGGACCTTCGCCCCCCTGGAAGTCGGGTGCAAGCCCTCGCCGGCCAGCATCACGCCCGACCTCGCCAGCTCTTCGTTGTACTTCGTCATCTCCCCCAGCGCCTCCGTGCTGGGCATCACGCCCGCCTCGGACTCGGCACTCCCAGGGACCAGAACCATGAAACGCATATCTATCTCCTCGCGGTCGGATGCAGTGGCTTTTACCCGCACGTCGAACGAGCCCCACCGAAATCGACACCCCCGCCATTTTTTTGTAACGCGCCGGCCACGGCCGGTGTACCTCAAGCGTGGAGCCAGCCAGCCATCCGCCCGCCCTCGACCTCGCCCGCTTTCGCGAGCGCTCGCTGCAGCGCGGCGTGAACCCGCTCTTCTACCGCTTCATCCGCCTGCTGTTCGTGCCGTTCTTCCTCGTGTACTTCCGCATGCAGCGCATCGGGCGTGAGCACCTGCCGCGCAGCGGGCCGCTGCTGCTCGCCTCCAACCACCGCAGCTTCCTCGACCCGTTCGTCATCGGCACGCTCGTCCGCCGGCCCGTCTACTACATGGCCAAGCGCGAGCTGTTCGAGAAGCGCTGGCAGGCGATCGCGTTGAACGCCCTGGGCGCCTTCCCCGTCGATCGTGGCGCCGGCGACAACGACGCGATGGACACGGCGCGGGCGATCCTCGCGCGCGGGGACTGCGTGGTGGTGTTCCCCGAGGGCACGCGCGTGCGCCCTGGGCCGCTCGCTGACCCCAAACGCGGCATCGGGCGCCTGGCGCTCGAAACCGGCGCGCCCGTCGCGCCCGTCGCGGTCTGCGGCAGCGACGCCGTGCGCCGGGGCTGGCGCGTACGCCCGCGCAAGGTCCGCCTGCGCGTCGGCCCGCCCTTGCGCTACCCGCTCGTCGAGCGCTGCTCACCGGCGCTCGCCGGGGCGGTCACCGAGCGCATCTGGGCATGCGTGCGCCTGCAATGGGAGTGGCTTGGCGGCGCCGGCGACGCCAGCCCGGTCACGGCCGAGCAGGCGTCCACGCGCGAGATGTCGCGCGCCGCGTGAGTCGAGCGGTGGGCCTTGGCTCGGGCGTGGGGATAGGGTGCGATGAGTGAGCGAGGAGGTCGGCCACAAGCGCAAGGCGCAGCTGGACGCGGAGTTCTCCGAGCTCTACCGCACGCACCTGCGCGACGTCTACAGCTACGCCTACTATCGCGTCGGCGACCATCACGACGCCGAGGACTTGACCGAGCAGACCTTCTTGCAGGCCTACCGCCACTTCGAGCGCGCGCAGCGCGAATCCAACGGGCGACCGCTGCGGCCGTGGCTGATCCGCATCGCGCACAACCTCGCCGCCAACCTGTATCGCGATCGCTCGCGCAAGCCCGTCTCGCCGATCGACGACACCACCGCGCTGACGGCCGCGCACACGACCGAGCAGCTGGTGGAGGGCCGCGACGAGCTCAGCCGCGTGCTCGACGGCGTGCAGCTGCTGCCCGACGACCGCCGCGAGGCGCTGATCATGCGCTTTGCGCTCGGCATGGACAACCGCGAGATCGCGCGTGCGCTCGGGCGCTCCGACGGAGCAACCAAGGTGTTGATTCATCGCGCGATCAAGCAGCTGGAGGAGCTCGTCCATGACTGAGGCCGCACCCAACTTCGAGGGCTTGCTGCGCGAAGCGCTCGCGCCCGTCGAGCCGCCCGCGGATCTCGTCGAGCGCCTCGAGGGGGCGCTCACCAGCATCACCGAGCTGGCCGCCGACGAGCTCGAGGCGTGGGAGCTGTCGGCCATGCGCGACCCGCGCAACTGGGTGCGTCCCGCCACCGCGCTCGTGGTCGGCGGCGCCGCCGGCACCGCGCTCGTGCTGCTGCGGGCGCGCCGGCGCGCCGGCGCCGGCGGCGCCGCTGCGAGCCTCGACGGCGTGCGCGAAGCCGCCGAGCGCGCGGTCGCGGACCTCAGCCGTGAGACGCGCAAGCTGCTCGGCGATCGCTGACGAACACCTGCCCGCGGCTTGGCGCGCCTGCGCTCCAGCTACGCTCTGACTGCCCACATGGCCACCTGCTACCGCCACCCCTCGCGTGAGACGGGGGTTTCCTGTTCCAACTGCGGGCGGCCGATCTGCCCCGACTGCATGACCACCACGCCGGTGGGCATGCGCTGCCCGGAGTGCGCCAAACAGCGCACCAAAGTCGTGCGCATGCGCGAGCTCGCGAAAATCCCGCGCGTCACGTACACGTTGATCGCCGTCAACGTGCTCGTGTTCCTCACCGAGCAGGGCCAGTTCACGCTCGCCGGCTCCACCATCCACGGGTCGGTCGTCGATGAAGGCTTTCTCTTCCGCGAAGCGCTCGCGCACCCACACGACCAGTACTGGCGGCTCTTCACCAGCGCCTTCATCCACGAGAACCTGCTGCACATCGGCTTCAACATGTACCTGCTGTACCTGCTCGGGCTGATGCTCGAGCCGGCCATCGGCTCGGTGCGCTTCGCCGTCATCTACTTCGCCGCCCTGTTCACCGGCGCCTTCGGGGTCGTGTTCTCGACCGCCACCGCCAGCCTCGGCGCCTCCGGCGCGATCTTCGGGCTGATGGGCGCAGCCGTCGTCGAGCTGCGCGCGCGCGGGCTCAGCGTGCGGGAGTCGGGCATCGGCGGGCTGATCGTGATCAACCTCGTCTTCAGCTTCCTCGTGCCGAACATCGCCATCGGCGATCACATCGGCGGGCTGATCGGCGGCTTCATCGCGGGCTACTTCATCCGCACCGCCGACGAACGTCGGGCGCCCGCGCTCGGGATCGCCGCCTGCGTGCTGCTGTCCGCCGCCGCCGTCGCCGGCGCGATCGCCGTCTCCGGCGCCACCGGCAGCGGCTTCGCCTGACGGCCTGCCGGGGCAGGTCTTGCAGGCCCTACGCCACAGCCAGCTCCAGCACCACCGCGCCCGCCGGCGCCTGCGCGAAGCGCTCCGGGTGAAGCACGTGCGCCATCAGCTCCAGGCCGTCGATCAGCCGCGGCCCCGGACGGGAGAAGTACGCGGAGGCGTTCACCGCCACGATCCGCGCAGCGCCCAGCCCCGCGAGCTCGCTCGCGTACGCGCGCGCCTCCGCGTGCGCACGCGTCTCCTCGTAACCGCACGGCATCACCACCACAACCTCCGGCGCCGCCGCCGCGAGCGCCTCCCAGCCGACCGCCTCCGACGGTTCGCCCGGCAGGCCGAGCACGTCCTCGCCGCCCGCCAGCTCGATCAGCTGCGGCGTCCAGTGGCCGGCGACGTACACCGGGTCAAGCCACTCGATCGCCGCCACCCGCGGGCGCCGCAGCCCGCGTACGCCGAGCTTCACCCGGTCGATGCGCGCCGCCGCCGAGCGCACCAGCTCGACCCCCTGCGCGCGGCGGGCGGTCGCCCGCGCGAGCGTGCGCACGTCGCCCAGCGTCTCGCCCAGCGTGTGCGGGTCCAGCGCGATCACCCGCGGGGAGCCCGGCAGCGTGCGCGCGAGCGCCGCGACCTCGTCGTAGGAGACCGCGCACACCGGGCACAGCGCCTGCGTGACGATCAGCTCCGGCTCCAGCTCCGCCAGCGCGTCGCGGTCGAGCGCGTAGATCGCCTCGCCCGCCAGCGTGCGCTCGCGCACCGCCGCGTCGATCGCCGCCGCGGCGCCCCGGCCGCAGGCCGTGGTCAGCCCCTCGGGCAGCACGTCGCGCGTCACATGGGGAAGCTGCTGCGCCGCGGGCGGATGGTCGCACTCGTGCGTCACGCCCACCACCTCCGCGCCCGCGCCCAGCGCGAACAGCAGCTCCGTCGCGTGCGGGACGAGGCTCACGATGCGCATCCGCTGACTGTACGCGCCCGCGGTAGGCGCCCGCGGCGTTCGCTTCGAGTGAGAGACGGGTAAGCTCGCAAACGATGGCACTCACCGACGCCGAGATCACGCA
Organism: Solirubrobacteraceae bacterium; assembly: GCA_035504435.1. GTDB lineage: Bacteria > Actinomycetota > Thermoleophilia > Solirubrobacterales > Solirubrobacteraceae > Palsa-744. The sequence goes on along the minus strand of DATJRV010000075.1, from coordinate 137,756 downwards.
GCGGCTGGCGGGCGCCGGGCACTGGCAGCGTCAGGGCGACGCGATCGTGCGCGAGCTCCAGCTCGCCGACTTCGCCGCCGCGATCGCGCTCGTCAACCGGGTGGCCGACCTGGCAGAGGACGCCAACCACCACCCCGACATCCTCGTGCACGGCTGGAACAAGGTGCGTCTCACGCTCTCCACGCACTCCCAGGGCGCCCTCACCGATGCCGACTTCGCGCTCGCCCGCCAGATCGACGCGATCGCGTAGGCCGACCAGCGGGCTTGCTACCGTTGACGCGTCCAGCACCCGATGAACGACGACGAAGAACTTCCTCGAAGTAGTCACGCCCGAGCGGGCAGCGTTTATCGGGGTGCCGCCCGCCCCGCCGGGTGCAGCCGCGGCGGTGGCCGCCGGCGCGACGCGGGGATCGCCGGTCGCCCGTGAACGGGCTGAAGCTCATCATCACGGCGCTGCTGATCGCCGTAAACGCGTTCTTCGTGATCGCCGAGTACGCGCTCGTGCGCTCGCGCCGGGCGCGGCTGGAAGTCCTGCGCGAGGAGGGCGCCCGCGGCGCCGCGCTCGCGCTCACGCAGGTCGGCGATGTCAACGAGTACATCTCCGCCGTGCAGATCGGCGTCACGCTCACCTCCATCGGCATCGGCGCGCTGGGCGAGCCCGCGCTCGCCGCCATCCTCAAGCCGCCGCTGGGCGAAGTGCTCGGCCACGGCGCCGCCGTCGTGCTCGCCGTGATCATCGCCTTCCTGTTCATCTCCTGCGCCCAGCTGATCGCCGGCGAGATGGTGCCCAAGTTCTACGCCATCGACCGCGCCGAGGCGGTCGCGCGGCGCGTCGCGCGACCGCTGCAGGCGTTCAGCACGCTGTTCCGCCCGTCGATCCTCGCGCTCACCGCCGTCGCCGACCGCATCCTGCGGCTGCTCGGCGTGGACATGAACTACGAGCGGCGCAGCGGCTCCACCGACGAGCTCAAGCTGTTGATCGCCGAGTCCGAGGCCGGCGGGCAGATCGACCGCGGCGAGGCGGGGATGCTGACCGGCGTCTTCCACCTGCACGAGCAGGAGGCGCGCCAGGTGATGACGCCGATTCCCGCCGTCGTCACCATCGACGCCTCCGAGGACGTCGAGACGGCGCTGGCGCTGTGCGTCTCCAGCGGCCACACGCGCCTGCTCGTCACCGAGGAACACGACCGCGATCGCGTGCGCGGGCTCGTGCACGTCAGCGCGCTCGCCGGCCAGCTGATGCGCGAGGGGCCCAAGGCCTCGCTGCAGTCGCTGATCACCGAGGCGCCGATCGTGCCCGAGACCAAGCCGCTCGACGACCTGCTCGCCGATCTGCAGCGCCAGCGCAGCTCGATGGCGGTCGTCGTCGACGAGTACGGCCGCGTGGTCGGCGTGGTCACCATCGAGGACATCATCGAGGAGGTCGTCGGCGAGATCACCGACGAGACCGACCCCACGGCCGGGGAGGTCCGCCGGCTGGCCAACGGCGACTGGTTCGTGCGCGGCCACGTCGCCATCACCGACCTCGCGGACTACGGGCTCGAGCTGCCGGTCGACACCGACGCCTACAACTCCATCGGCGGCTTCGTCTTCGCCGAGCTCGGGCGCCTGCCGCGCCGCGGCGACACCGTCAACGCCGACGGCTACTCGATCCGCGTGGAGTCCGTGCGCGCCAACCGCATCGAGGCCGTGCGCATCCGCGAACGCCGTCCGGCGCCGCCAAGCCAGGCACGCTCGTCAGAGGACTGATCCCTTAAACACGTCCGGCCCGCGGGGGGAGCGGACCGGATCGTGCGCACTGGGAGGAGGCGGGTGTGCGATGCGACGTTTGACGTCGCACTAGCAAAGTATCGCGAAGTTGATGAACTGCAGCTAAAACTTGCCTGTGGGCGGATAAATTCTCGCGAAGATCCGCGCGCGAGCACGCTGCGAGGAGCCGCTCAGTAGCTGTGGATGCCCCGCCCGCTCTTGCGCCCCAGCGCGCCTTCCGCGACCAGCTCCTGTACGCGCGGCGGCACCGTCTCGCCGATCGTCTCGCCGATCGCCTTCGCCACGTCCAGCCCCACGAGGTCCAGCAGCGCCAGCGGCCCCATCGGGTGCCCGGCGCCCAGGCGCATGCACGTGTCCACGTCCGTCGGGTCCATGCCCGTCTCTTCCACCAGGCGCACCGCGCCGAACAGGTACGGAAACAACAGCCGGTTGACCACGAACCCCGGCACGTCCGGGACTTCCACCGGCGTCTTCTCGATGTCCTCGCACAACGCCAGCGCCTGCGCGCGCGTCTGCGCGCTGGCCGCGCTCGGGAAGATCAGCTCCACCAGCTGCATCCTCGTCACCGGGTTGAACACGTGCAGGCCGACGAAGCGCTCCGGGCGCCCGCTCGCCTGCGCCAGGCGCTCGACCGACAGCGAGGAGGTCGTGCTCGCGAGGATCGCCTGCGGCGCCAGGATCGCGTTCAGTTCGCCCAGCAGACGGGCCTTCACGTCGTGGTCCTCGACCACCGCCTCCACCACAAACGTCATCGGCGCGAGCTCCCGCGGGTCGGTGACGATCTGCACGTGCTCGGGGTCCACCTCCGCGTGCAGTCGGCTGAGCGTCTTTTCCACCGTCGCGCGCGCGCGGTCTGCCGAGCTCTCGGAACGCGCCAGCAGCAGCACCGGCCCGTGGTGGGCGGCGGTCGCGGCCAGGCCGCAGGCGATCGCGCCGCTGCCAGCTATCGCTAGGCGTTTGTCCACGTGTCTCCTCTCCGATCGTGCCAGGCTCGCATCCTGGCTGACTGACCAGTCAATCGAGGGACGCGATAAAGTGCTTGTGCAGGGTCCGGCATCTTATGCACACGCGGGTGGGCGGGCCTTCAACCGGCGCGGCTGAGTGGATCGGGGTGCTCGACCCCATCGAACTTAACGCTTCCCAACACTCCAGGAGGACTTACGACATGAGGGCACCAGAGGGCCGCGAAGTCGTGATCGTCGAGGCTGTGCGCACGCCGATCGGTCGCGGACACAAGGAAAAGGGCTACTACAAGGACACCCACCCCAACACGCTGCTCGGGGCGTGCTACAGCGAGGTCACCAAACGCGCCGGCATCGACGCCGATCAGGTCGAGGACGTGATCGCCGGGTGCGTCTCGCAATTCGGCGAGCAGGGCCTGAACGTCGCGCGCAACGCGTGGCTGCAGGAGGGCCTGCCGATCGAGACTCCCGGCACGACCGTCGATCGCCAGTGCGGCTCCGCCCAGCAGGCGGTCAACTTCGCCGCCGGCTTGATCGCCGCCGGCGTCCACGACGCGATGATCGGCTCCGGCGTCGAGCACATGGGCCACCTGCCGTTCGCCGCCGTCGCCCAGACCCAACAGGAGTTCGGCGTCGCGTTCCCGCCCGAGCTGATGGCCAAGCACAACATCGTCGGCCAGGGGCTCGGCGCGGAGATGATCGCCGACCAGTGGGAGATCCCCCGCTCGGAGCTCGACGAGCTCGCCGTGCGCTCGCACCGCCTCGCCCACCAGGCCACCGAGGAGGGCCGCTTCGAGCGCGAGATGGTGCCGATCACCGTGGGTGGCGACACGTACGTCACCGACCAGGGCATCCGCCCCGACACCAACCTCGAGGCGCTCTCGCAGCTGAAGCCCGCGTTCAAGCCCGACGGCAAGATCACCGCCGGCAACGCCTCGCAGATCTCCGACGGCGCCGCCGCCGTGCTGCTGATGTCCGCCGAGAAGGCCAAGGCGCTCGGCCTGGAGCCGCGCGCGCGCATCGTCGACCAGACCACCGTCGGCTGCGACCCCGTGAAAATGCTCGAGGGCCCGATCCCCGCCACGCGCAAAATCCTCGCGCGCAACGGCATGCAGATCGGCGACATCGACCTGATCGAGATCAACGAGGCGTTCGCCCCCGTCGTCGCCGCCTGGCGGCGCGAGCTCGAGCCGGACATGGACCGCGTGAACGTCAACGGCGGCGCCATGGCGCTCGGGCACCCGCTCGGCTCCACCGGTGCGCGGCTGATCACCACGCTGCTGCACGAGCTCGAGCGCTCCGACAAGGAAGTCGGGTTCGTGACCATGTGCTGCGGCGGCGGGCTGGGCACCGCCACGCTGATTCAGCGGGTCTGACGCGCGATAGCCGGCGCGAGGCGGCGTCCTCGATCGCTCGTGTGCGGAGCACACTTCGCTCACTGCGTCCTTGCCTCGCTTGGCTCTCGCACGTCATACCGGCGGCAGTTCTGATCGCGCGCGTTTGACGTTTCATGGGGCCGGCCTTCGGGCCGGCCTCGCGTCGCGGGCCGCGCAGAGAGGTGGCCACCGGGCCGCACGCATGTATGAGGCGTGCTTGATCGCGCAAGGGGGGATGGCGATCAGCCCGATGACCGTGCGAGACGGTAGTTAGGATCGGCGGAACTCCCAATCCCCCGTACGTGGGATTGTCGGCCGGCAGGCCGTCGTCCACAGCCCGGCGGCCTGCCGGCCGTCAGTCGCTCGGCCCGCTCGCGCCGGTCCAGTCCACCGTCACCGGCGCCAGCGCCAGCAGCGCCGTCCACGTGGCCGCTTCCACTACGCCGCTCGGCGCGATGCCGTGGGCCGTCTGGAAGGCCTCCACGTCGGCCAGCGTCTGCGCCCCGAAGATGCCCGTGATTTCCTGGGTGGGGATCGCGCTGGCCAGGTGCTCCTGCATCCACAAGACCGCGTCGTCGTGGTTGCCTTTGCTCAGTTCCGGCCAGCTGGTGTTGGGGGTGACGCTCGTCAGCGGCGCCAGCGGTGCGGCCAGCGTGCTCCACTGGCTGGCACCCGTTTCCTGCCAGTCCCAGAAGGAGGTGCCCGTCGCGCCGTAGTCGACGGCCTCCTCGCGGAAGCGCAGCAGTTCTTCGGCCGACACGTTTTCGAAGGTCTGCCCCAGGGGATAGATCGGGCGGCCGTAGATGCGGTTGGCGATGTACGTGTTCGCGTACACCGTGTCCACCGACTGGCCGATGTCGTGCCAGTACATCTGCGGCAGGTTGAACTGCGCCCCACCGGGCCCGAGGAACACCGAGTAGGGGAACGAGGCGTGGTCCCAGTCGTAGGGGAACGAGGCCAGTCCGAGCGGGTAGTCCGGGCCGATCTTCGCGCGCAGGTCATCGAGATAGGTCTGGGCGGCCGCGTAGTGGCCTTCGTATTCGCCCTCCGCGTCGATCACCAGACAGTCCGCGCCGTCCGCCACCGCCTCGGCGCCAAGCGTCGCCTCGCCGACCGGTTCGCTGCCGTACACGTACTGCCACGCGCACACTTTCAGCCCGTTGGCGTGCAGTTCGGCGACCAGCTGGGGCGTGAACTGGCTCCAGAAGTTCGTCGGGCCGTCCGAGCTCTTGATGAACAGCGTGGTCACGCCCGCAGCGTGCGCCTGCGCGACGATCGACGCAAGGTTCCCGTGGTCGGAGGCGCTCAGATACCAGATCCACATGCCCTGGCCTTCAAACGCGCTCCCGCTCGGTGTGCCGTCGCCGGCAGCGGCGGCAGGCGGGCCGGGAGGTGGCGGCGGCGGATGCAGGGCATGCGCGTACACGTAGATCGGTCCGTACGAGCTCGTGTAGCGCCCGCCGCCCAGCAGGATCATGATGTGGCCCGTGTGGGCCGTCTTCGGCACCTCCACGAGCAGGCCGCCGCTCACCTGACGTAGGTGTGCGGCGGGCGCGACGCTGCTGATGCGGGCGCTGGGCGCCGCGTTGGGGGCTTTCGGGAAGATCACCTCCATGCCCGCTTTCAAGCCGACGCCCTGCAGCTCCAACGTGCCGTGCAGCGAGACCTGGTGCGGATTGCCGCTGCACGCGGCGTACGGCACGCAGTTGACGCTGGTGATGCGCACCGTCAACACGTGCAGCGAGGGTTTTGCCTTCGGCTGGGCCGCCCGCTTGGAGCTTGCTGCGCCGCCGGTCTTCGTGCCGGAGCTCGCGTCCGGCTTCGCGCTCGAGCTGCCACTGCCCGCCGACGTGCCGCCCGCCGGGTTCGCCGCGAGCGCCGAGCGCACGTGCGCGCCTAGCGCCACTGCAACCAGCAGTGCGACTGCTGCGGCGCGGGTGACTCTCGATCGCTTGTGGGCACTCGTGCTCGGCAAGACGTCGAACTCCTTCGCGCAGAAACCATCCCGGTCGAGTAGGCGAAAAGTGCGCCTGCGCGGCCCGACCGGCGGCCCCGACGTTATCGGCTATGGGCTCGCAAACCGCATGATGGCATGGAAGTTGCGCTCCTGCGCGTCAGCCCCATCGAAAACCCACCCGGCTGGGTGCGGGCGCGAGCGGGCTCGACGGCAGCCCCGCGGGCGGCTGCGGCAGGTTGAACGCGCTCGGCGCCACGTCATTGGGCGCATCTGCATGGAACAACGAAGCCAGATACTGGTTCTGCCCGCGGCCGACGCCCAGCTCGAACTGGCCGCCCCCGTAGTTGCCGATGCCGCGCTCGGCGCAGTAGTCGTAAGCGTCGAGCAGGTTGCGCAGGCCACCGAGGCGCGACGGCTTGACGTTGACCATCCGCGGCGGGTAGGGCAGCGCGTCGATGTCCGCGATCGAGTGGATCGTCGCGTCCCAGGAGAAGCGCGCGCGGTGCGGCGCGAGCACCGCGTCGGTCTCCGCCGTCAGCGCCGGGTCCTCGATCCACGCGTGCGGGAACGCCTCGGCAACGCGCCGGTAGAGCAGCGGGTCGGCCGGCTGGTCGACGATCGAGCCGGAGTAGTAGCCCTTGAAGTCCACCGAGTCCACCGCGCCCGTCGCCACCAGCTCTGCGATCAGCCGCTCGTCCCACGCGCTCGTCGGGTCGAGCTTGAAGCGCAGCCACGGGTACAGCGCGAGGCGACTGCGGACCGGCTCCAGCGTGGGCGGCTCGCCGAGGCGCAGCGACACCACGAAGCGCACCGGCTGTGGCTCGCGCCCGAGCGCGTCGTGCAGCGTCGTAGCCGCCTGGCGCAGCGCCAAATCGAGCGCCGCCGACTCGTACGCCCACGTGCGGTAGCGGAGCGAGACCTCGCGCCTGGGCGGCTGCGCAAACAGCTGCAGCTCCGCCAGGTGCGCGCTGAAGGACGCGAGCGTGAAATGCCCTGCGAGCGCCAGCGTGGGGCCCTCCGACTGCAGGATCTCGTGATCTACCGCGTCGTAGGTGACGTCCTCGCCCAGCCCTTCCTCGCCGCTGCCGCGCAGCCGGATGACGGTGCTCTTGCGCTCGATCTCGCTCGACACCTGCGCCTGCAGCCCCTCCAGCGCGTAGTCCTCGACCTCCAGCTCCAGCCCCGCAAGCAGCTCCCACGTGCTCACCTACCCGCCTCGCCTTCCAGGCGCGCGACCAGCTCGTCCAGCCGCAGCTCCTCGAGCGCCGCGCCCACCGCCTCCAGCTGGCCCGCGCACAGCTCGATCAGGCCCTTGCCCTCCTTCACCAGCGCGAGCGTCTCGTCCAGGCTCGCCTCGCCCGAGTCCAGCCGGCGGATGATCTCCTCGACGCGCGCCGAGGCCGCCTCGTAGCTGAGCGGCTCACCCACGCTCGCTCACCTCGGCGGCGAGCGAGCCGTCGGCGAAGCGCAGCGTCAGCTCGTGCTCCGCGCGCGCCTGCGCGGCGGTGAGGATCGGCTCGCCCTGGCGCGAGCTGGCGAGCACGTAGCCGCGTTCGAGCGTGCGCTGCGGATCGTGCCCGGCCAGCGCGAGCGCCAGCTGCTGGAGCTCGCGTGGACGGCGCTCGCGGCAGTCGCGCAGCGACGACGCCAGCTTGCGCTCGAGCACCAGCGCGCGGCGCGCGGTCACACGCTGCTCGCCGGCGCGGCGACGGCGTGCGCCCGCGCGCATCTCGCGCAGCTGCTGGTGCAGGCGCGTGCGCTGGCGCTCCAGGTGCGCCGACGGCGCGCGCGAGAGGCCTGCCAGCAGCCGCGCGCGCGTCAGCAGCGCGCGCCGGCCGTGGTCGCGCAGGCGCGTCGCCGCGGCGGCGTTCTGTGCCCGTGCGCGCGCGCAGTCCACGCCAACCGCCGCCTCCGCGGCGTGCGTGGGCGTCGAGCAGCTGACCGCCGCCACGTCGTCGAGCAGCGTGCGGTCGGTGTGATGTCCCACCGACGCGATCACCGGCACGCCCAGCAGCGCGACCGTGCGACACAGCGTCTCGTCGCAGAAGCACAGCAGGTCGGCCAGCGAGCCGCCGCCACGGGCGACGATCACCACGTCCACACCAGCCACGCTCACCAGCTCGCCGAGCGTGCGCACGATCGCGCTCGCCGCGTGGCGGTCCTGCACGGGGGCAAAGCCCCACACGATGCGGCCCGCCCAGCCGCGGCGCGCGAGCGCGGCGAGCAGGTCGTCGCGCGCCTTGCCGCCCTCCGCGGTGATCACGCCGATCGTGCGCGGCAGCGTCGGCAGCGCCAGGCGCTGCTGGCGCTCGAGCAGACCCTCGCTGTCGAGCTGCTTGCGCAGGCGCTCGATGCGCGCCAGCAGATCGCCCTCGCCGGCCAGGCGCAGGTCGAGCACGGCGAAGGAGAAGCCGGGGGAGGAGGTGGCGCTGCCGGGGTAGTAGTCACAGCCGCCCGCCACCACCACCTGCATGCCCTCCGTCGGCTCCCCCGCGCGCGCGACGATCGCCTCCCAGTCGGCGCGCCACACCGCGCATGGGATCGCGCCGGCGCTGTCGCGCAGCTCGAAGTACACGCGCGCACGCGACGGTCGCAGGTTGACGAGCTCGCCCACCAGCTGCACGCGCGCGAACGCGCGCAGCTTGGCGCGCAGCGCGGCCGCGTACTCGCCCACCGGGTACGGTCCCGGCAGGGCGCTGTCGGGTATGCCGCCGGCAGGCGGGGCGGGGTCGGCGGACACGGCCACTGAGGCGCAGGATAGGCGCTAGGATCGACGGCTATGCCGCGCGACGAGCTTACGTCCGACCTCTGAGCTCGCCGTGACCAAGCGCAACGTTCCTCGGCGTGGACGCTCGCGCAAGCGCAGGCCGAGCCCGCAGGCCGCGCCCGCGCAGGCCGCGCCGCACGCCGCCGGCGCGGGCCACGCGCCGCCGGCCCGCGCCTCGCAGCGACAGGTGGGCGTGTTCAGCGACCTGAAGGCCGCCGGGGAACGCCCGCCGCCACCTTGGCACCCACTGCCGTTGTCCGAGCTGTTGATCTTCGTCGGCCTGATCGGCGCGATCGTGGCCTGGATCCGTGGCTATCAGAGCAACGCGGCGCTACTGGGGGCGGGCATCGGGGCTGTCATCCTCGGCACCGTCGAGGTCTCGCTGCGCGAGCATTTGAGCGGCTTTCGCCCGCACACCGCGATGCTGGCGGTGATCCCGCCGATCGTCTTTCACTCGCTCGTCGTGCTGGCGCTGGCGGCGCTCATCCGCGCGCCGCGCTGGCTGAACTACGCGTTGCTGCCAATCGACCTCGCCCTGCTGGTGCTCGCCTACAAGCTGCTGCGGGCGCGCTACACCAGCGCTCGCCGCCAGCGCACCGCGCGGATCGCCCGCTGAGGCTCACGCTTCGGGGGTGGGGGTGAGTTGCAGCGAGGGCAGCGGACGCTCGCCCTCGGCGGCGCCCTCGCCGCGCGTCTCGCCTTCGATGCCGAGGCGCTGCAGGCGCGCGATCTCACGCTCGCCTTCCACGCGCGCGGGGTGATCGGCGGGCAGGTCCGCGATCAGGTTGGCGATGCGATTGCGCAGCTGCAGCGCGAAGTGCGGCGTCGAGGCGCCCATCAGCTGGCGCACGTCCTCCACGGTCACCTCGCCCGCGCTCTGCTTGCGGCTCAGCTGGGGGTCCTCGGCTTGGCTCACGTGATCCTCGTTCGCTTGGGGTGGTTGCTCATTCGCCTTCCGACGCCGACGGTTCTTCGGCCGGCTGCGCCCTGGGCACGATCTCCAGCATGGAGTCGATTTCCGCCTGCGTGATCGCAGAGATCGCCTGTTCGTCGCCGATCAGCCAGCCGTGATTGTAGGCGCCACGCACGGGCGGGAACTGTGTGCCCGCATACGCCGGCTGGATGTCCGCCAGGTAGTGGATGAGCGCGCTCGGGAGCTTCGTCGCGCTGTCCAGCAGCAGCAGCGGCCCATAGTCGCCCGTCGCCGACAGCAGCGCCGCAGCGGGGGCGTCGAACGGGCGTCCGGCGTTGGCGAACACCAGGCCGTGGCCTGGTTCTTTGACGCCCCAACCGAACGTGGCGCTGGTGTAGCGCGCGACTTCGATCGCGTTCTGCGCCGCTGCTTCCGCGGGCGCGACGGGCGTGCCGGCGGGGATCGCGCGGAGCGCACCCAGCCGCCGCAGCTCGTGCAGGACGCGGCGGCTGACGGCGGCGGCGTCGATCACGAAGATCGACGGACGGTGCAGCGCGGCCAGCGCGGCGCGCGTGGCGGCGCCTACGCGCGCCGCGCCGACGAGCAGGATCGGGGCGCCGCTCTCCGCGGCCAGCCCGGCGGCGGGCATGGCGAGCGTCGCGCTCGCGTCTTCGGCCAGCACGATCGCCTGCCGTGGAGCCTGCGCTCCGTCGAGCTTCGCTACAAGCTGCGCGAGCGCGGCAGCGGTGGCTGCCGGCGTGCCGGCGGGCAGCTGGTACGCGCGCTCGCCGGCGGGGAGCGGGGCGTGCGTGCCGATGCGGATCACCTGCGCGCCGCCCAGCGCACGCGCGCCGAGCGGGTGCATGGCTTCGAGCGTCTCGCGGCTCACCGGCGGGAGCGCTTCGCCTTCGCTGTACAGGATCGGCGCGTTCGTGGGGGCGCTCGCGAGCACCGACGCGCTCAGCGCCGCCGGCCAGTCGTGCTCGTCCACCAGCACCACGACGCTCGGCCGCGACGCCGCCGTCAGGCCTGGGTACACCGTGCGCGCGACGGCCGCCGCGTCATCGGCGACGGCAGCGCCCCCCAGGCGCGTGGTGTTGCGGGTGGCCACGCTCACCGCACCCTGGACGGCCACCGGCGCGAGCTTGCGCGTCGGCCCGGAGCCGGTCAGCGTGGCCGGCCCGCCCTTGCCGCAGCCTGCGAGGGCACCGGCGAGCGACAGGACAGCCAGCGTGGCCGGCAGGCGAGGGTGGGGGGCGACGCGCATGCGCATGACCCTAGCGGTCGCGCCCACGGCCCCGCCGCGGCGCAAAAAATGCGGCGTTTGCGGGAACAACGCGCCAGATCGCGTGCACCGTCCGCAACCGTCATTGCAATCTGTTAGCGTGCCCGCGCGAACGCCGAGTCTTTGACCAGGAGTCAAGGAACGGGGGACCCAAGTTGTTGGGGCGAATCCCGCGGCAAGACCGCGAGAAGCGCAGGCTCTTTTAGCGCTAGCCCGTCAGCTAACCCCGCAGGCCGACGAAAGAGGTTTCGCCCGTGTGGATGCGCAGCTGCGGTGCAGTTCTATGTAGCGTGACGATCCTGGCCGCCGGGGCTGCGCCCGCCCTCGCCAACGGAACGGGTGGCGTGGCCGTCACGACGTCCACCACCAGCACCACCGGCGCCGCCAGCAGCGGCGGAGCCGTCCCGACGACACCGACGACGCCCGCCGCGCCGGTCACGGCCAAGACGCCCAACATCGCCTACGACGGCCCCGTCTACGAGAAGACGGTCACCGGCGCGATCGTGCCCTACGTTCCCCCAGCGCCCGCCGGCGAAGGCAGCGCGACCGGTGGCGCCGCGGTGGCGGCAACCGCCGAAGGCAAGCCGGACCTGCTCGTGCCCGGCACGCTCGCGCACATCGTGGACGGCCTCGCCGCCGCGCCCGAGTCGGCGCCCGCCGCGGTCCAGGAGATCATCTGGGCGGGCAACCAGTTGATCGGCCTGCCATACATCTACGGCGGCGGCCACGACGCGTCGTTCATCTCACCCGGCTACGACTGCTCGGGCAGCGTCTCGTTCGCGCTGCACGGCGCCGACCTGCTCACCTCGCCCGAGGACTCCTCGGAATTCATGGGCTGGGGCGCGGGCGGCGTGGGCACGTGGGTGACGATCTTCTCCAACCCCGGTCACGCGTACATGACCGTCGCCGGCGTGCGGCTGGACACGAGCCCCGCGGATGACCCGTCCAACCTGCAGGGGCCGCGCTGGCGTCCGCTGCGCCAGTCCAACGCCGGCTACACGGTTCGCCACCCGATCGGGCTGTAATCGCGCCGGCGGTCGCTGCGCGCGTCGGGTTGCGATCGCGGTGCTCCAATGAGCCGCCGCGGTCGGCTACGCTAGACGTGTTGGCCGAGCTCAGGTCGGTCGCCCCTCAGAACGTAAATAGGAGGATCAGATGGCCGGCTTGACCGGGCGCATGTCTACCGTCGTGAAGGCGAAAGTCTCGAAGCTGCTCGACAAAGCCGAAGACCCGGCTGAGACGCTGGACTACAGCTACCAGAAGCAGGTCGAACAGCTGCAGAACGTCAAGAAGGGCATAGCCGACGTGGTGACCGCCAAGAAGCGCCTGCAGATGCAGGAGAGCTCGCTGCAGCAGAACGTCGTCAAGCTCGACACGCAGGCGCGCCAGGCGCTCGCGGCCGGCAACGAAGCGCTGGCGAAGACGGCGCTCGAACGCAAGAACGTCGCCCAGACCGAGCTGCAGACGCTCGACACGCAGGTAGCCGAACTCGAAGATCAGCAGCAGAAGCTGACCGACTCCGAGCAGAAGCTGCGGGCCAAGATCGAAGCCTTCCGCACCAAGAAGGAGGTCATCAAGGCGCAGTACTCGGCGGCCGAAGCCCAGGTGCGCATCTCCGAGGCGGCCACCGGCGTGGGCGAGCAGATGGCCGACGTGGGCCTAGCGATGCAGCGCGCCGTCGACAAGACCGAAAACATGCGCGCGCGGGCGGACGCCGTGCAGGAGCTCGAAGCGGCGGGCACGTTCGAAGACCTCACGCAGCTCGGCGGCGGCGAAGACGACATCGACCGCCAGCTCAAGCAGCTCTCCAGCGCGCCGGCCGTGGAAGACGACCTCGCGAAAATGAAGGCCGAACTCGGTGGCGGCGCCCCCGCGGCGCAGATCTCCGCTCCCGACGCGGGCGGCGGCGGGGAGGGCGCGTCCGCGGACGCCGGCCAGGCCGGCGAGAGCGGCCAGGCATGATCGTTCGCATCTCCGGCGAGGGCCAGTATCGCCTGGACGACGCCGACGCACAGCAGCTGAACGAGCTCGAGAACGGGGTCGTGGCGATCGTCGAAGGCGGCAGCGAAGACGGCTTCGTCGACGCGCTCGCGGCGACGCTCGACTACGTGCGTAGCCACGGCACGCCGCTGGGCGATGACGAGCTCGAGGGCTCCGACGTGATCCTCCCGCCCGCCGACCTCAGCTTCGCGGAAGCCGGCAAGGAATTCACCGGCGAGGGGCTGATCCCGGACTGACGTCGATCCCGGACTGACGTCTATTCGCGGACCGACGTCTACTACTTGCGCTTGTACTTGAAGCGGTCGTGCTTGCCGGTCGGGCTCGTGCCCGCGGCGGTCGTCACGGTCACGTCGACCTTGCCAACCGCGCCGGGCGGCGCTTCGGCCACGATCGTCGTCGACGAGGACACTTTGACTTCCTTCGCCGCGACCGTCCCGAACTTGACTTCCTCGGTGCCCTCGAAGCCCGTGCCGGTGATCGTCACCGGCGTGCCTCCGCTTGCAGGGCCGCTCGTGGGCGAGACGCCGGTGACGGTGGGCGGCGGTTCGGTGAACTGCGTGGGAACGCCATCCGGGGTGCCAAGCCCGGTCGGCCCATCGTAGCCGGGCTCGGCGTTGCAGAGATATTCGTTGGGCGCGCATTCGCTCGCGCCGCTGAAGGCGTCCCAGTTGAAGCCTTCGGTGACGTCGAACAGCGAGGAGGGGTCCCCGTAGAAGGCGTCGGCGCCGTGCGCGCGCTCCGCGGCGCTCGCGTGCGCCTCGATCCCCGCGACCAGCGGCGAGGCCACGCTCGTCCCGCCGTAGACTTCCCACTGGCCGTCGATCCGCACGGAGACGCCCGTTTCCACGGCGGCGTCGGCCGCGACGTCGTCGTCGGTGCGCGTGGAGCAGCCTGTGTCGGTCTGCCAACTGGGCTTGGGCTCGAACTTGGCGCAGCCACTGCCGGTAGCGGCAGGCAGTTCGGGTTCGTTCCACACCGTCTCGCGCCAGCCGCGCGGGGTGCTCGCAGCCTTGTGCAGCGCCGTGCCGCCGACCGCCACCACGTCGGGCGAGGCGGCGGGGAAATCGGTCTGCAGGTTGATGCCGAAATACGTGTCCTCGTAGCCGGCGTCGCCGGCGGCGGCAAAGATCATCACGCCGGCATGCTCGTAGTCTTCGTCGAACTGCGAGCAGCCCTTGCTCCCGCACAGTTCCTTGATCCGTTCGGGGTAGCCGTAGCTGTTGCTGACCTCCGTGGCGCCCAATCTGACGGCTGTGTCAACCGACGCGGCGAGGTCGGCGGGCATTTCGGTGGTGCCCTCGACGAGCAGGATGTGACATTCGGGGCACGCCGCCGAGACCATGTCCTCGTCCAGCGCAGCCTCGCCGTCCCATTCCGGTTCTTCCGCCGGGTAGTCGCGCTGTTCGCCCTGCTCGTTGACCTTCTCGAAGCAGCCGTTCTCTTCCGTGCACGCCGGCAGGCCGTACGTCGAGCGGTACTTGGCGAGGTCCGATTCCGCGTCCGGGTAGCCGTACGCGTCGATCAGCGCGACCGTCTGCCCCGTGGCGCCGCTCGTGGGGATCTCGTACGCCGCCTGCAGTTCCGCCGGGTCCAGGCCGCCGAGCTTGCCGCCGCCTTCCAGCAGGCGGTCGGTGCCGGGGAGCGCGAACCCGGCGGGCGTCGTGGCCGGCCGCGGCGCGACGATCGCATCGCATGCTCCTTCCGGGCACGCCCAGCGCGGGCGCGTCGTCGCCCGGTTCGCCGCCAGCACGCGCTTGTGCAGGTGCAGCTTGCCCCGCGCCTGGGGCGCGCCTGTGGCGGCGTCGGCGTTGCTGGAGCCAAGCCCGAGCGCGACCGCCGCGCACGCGCTCGCCAACAGCGGCGCGAGCGCCGGCAGCTTCCCTCCTCCGCCCGTCGTGGGCCGCACCGGTCCCATGTGCGGCCCAGCCTAGCGTGCGCTCAGGGTTGACACCAGGGGCGCACGGCCGATCCCGTGCCGGTTACGCGGCGAGGGTGAATTGGGCGACGAGGTTTTGCAGTTGGTCGGCGCTGTAGGCGAGCGACTGGGCTGAGCCGGCGATCTCTTGTGCGGAGGCGCTGGTTTGCTGTGTGGAGGCTGAGACTTGCTCGGTGGAGGCGGAGGTCTCCTCCGCCACGGAGGCGACCTCAGTGGTGGCGTTGACGACGGCGGCGATCCTGGATGCCATCTCGTCGACCTGCACGCCGATCGTCTCGAACGCCTCGCGTGCCTGCTCGACGACGCTGGCGCCGTCTTCGGTGCGCTTGACGCCCACTTCGACCACGGACACCGTTTTCTGGGTCTCGGCCTGGATGTCCTCGATCAGCTGGGCGATCTGCATGGCGGCGTCCTGGGAGCCTTCGGCGAGCCTGCGCACCTCTTCGGCGACGACCGCGAAGCCGCGGCCCTGCTCGCCGGCGCGCGCCGCCTCGATGGCTGCGTTGAGCGCCAGCAGGTTCGTCTGCGAGGCGATCCCGGTGATCGTCTCGACGATTCCGCCGATCTGCTCGGATTTCTCGGCCAGGCCGCGGGCGGCGTCCTTGACCGAGTCGGTGGACTCGCGCACGCCTTCCATCGCCGTGGAGGCCTGGCGCGCCGCCGCGACGCCCTGTTCGGCGACCTCGCGTGAGGCGTCCGCCCGCGAGGAGGTCTCCTGCGCGGAGGTGCGAGCCTCGTCGACCATCTTCACCTGGCGCTCGGCGCCGACCGCGACGCTGGAGACGGCGGTCGCGATCTCGCTGACCGCGCGGCCGGCCTCCTCGGAGGTCGATGCCATCTGCTGCGAGGCGGCTGACACGCTGGTGGAGGTCTCGCTGATTTCGGTGAGCATGCCGGCGAGCTTGCCCTGCATCTCGCCATAGCCGCTGATCGCCGCCTGGGCGCTGGAGAGCATCGCGTTGAAGATCTCCGCCAGCCGGCCGGCGCTACGCCCGTTCTGCGCGGACAGCGGCGTGGCCTGCGCGGTGACGTTCACCGTCAAGTCACCAGCCGCCATCGCCTCCAGACCGTGGTGCAAATCCGACAGGCCATGCGCCTGCAACGAGCGCATCCCCTCCACCAGACCATCGAGGCACGAACTATCGCCCAGCTCGGTGCGCAGCTGCTCGCGCATCTGCTCGTAGCTGGCGACGGACGCCTGCAGCCGGCCGAGCATCGCGTCGAAGGTGCGGCCCAGCTCGCCGATCTCGTCGCTGCGCGTGCTCTGCATCGGCGCGGTGTCGACGCTCACGGCTGCCGTCAGCTCGCCGCCGGCGATCGCCTCCAGCCCGCCGCGCAGCTCGTCGAGCGAGCGCTCGTCGAGTTCGCGCAGCCGCTTGCCCACGCCGGTCAAGCCGCCGACGATTCCCTGTGAGAGCAGCCAGCCGACGGCCAGCGCCGCGATCGCCACGAGCAGCGCGATGACCAGCACGATCACGGTGCGCGAGGTGGTTGCCGAGCTCGCGTCGCTGTTGGCCTCGTGCTCGCGCAGTTCGGCATAGCTGTCGAGAGCCTTGGAGAGGGCGTCGGAGGCTTCGTTGGCGGGTCCGTTGGCGAAGCTCACCAGCGCGGGCGTGACGCCGTGGGGGGCGAGTTCGTCGAGTCGCTTGTCGATCGTCTTCCACTTGGCGTACGCCGCCTGCACCTGGGCACGCGCCTTGCGGTCGGCGGCGGAGGTGGCGCCCGCTTCGAGCTTGCGCAGCAGGCCACGGAAGGTCGCGATGTCTTCCTGGTGGTTTGCTAGTTCCTTGCCGGCGGACAGCGTGTTCGCGAGCTGGGAGCCGCGCATGTCGCGGCCGGCCGACGCTGCTTCCTGGGCGAGCGTCGAAGCGCCGTAGCCGGTGCGGACGGTGTCCGCGACGGACGAGATCCCGGTGATCGCGATCACCAGCGCCACGGCGAACGCCACGATCACGCCGATGAAGCCCACGAGCAGCTGGTTACGCACAGATGAGGCGATGAAACGCTTGACGAACATGGGATCTCTTTCCGATTGACAGGCAGTAGCTACTGACCGTTTGTCACAGTCGAGGTGGCTCTTTCCGGGTTTTCACTCTTCACACATCTGATCGATCGATTTTCACGCTACTTGAGCGTGTTTTTCCGCAAGCTGGCAGGTGCTCACGCCAGCACTTTGCTGACCGCGTCGAGCACACGCTCGGCCTGGAACGGCTTCACGATGAAGTCCTTGGCCCCCAGCCGGATCGCCTCCAGCACCTTGTCTTCGGCGCCGAGCGCCGAGCACATGATCACCTTGGCGGCGGGGTCGGAGGCGAGGATTTCACGCAGCGCGTGCAGGCCGTCGGCCTCGGGCATGGTGATGTCCAGCGTCGTCAGATCGGGGTGGAACTGCTGAAAGCGAGTGACCGCCTCGTTGCCGTTGGCGGCTTCACCGACTATCTCGTGACCGCCGGTGGTGAGGGCGTCGCTGAGCACCTTGCGCATGAAGGCGGCATCGTCTACTACAAGAATGCGGGCCATTGTCATGTCCCTCCTATCGGGGTGAGGTAGTCGGCGGGGTTGACGTCGAGTACGTGGTCGATGCGGACCGCCCAGTCGTTCGGGTCGATCAGCAGCAATTCGCCCGTTGCAAATCGCTGACCGTTCACGCACAGGTCGATGGGATCGTGCGCGGTGCGATTGAGCTCGATCACCTCGCCCGGCAGGGGCGCCGCGAGCCGCTTGAGGCGCACCTGGGCACGCCCGAGCTCGGCGGCGACGCGCACGTGCGTGCGGCGCAGCTTGGACGACAGGCCGGGGTCGGCATTGTGCTCGCCGCCGCGGTCGTCCTGCTCGGTGATTTCGTTGTCGAGCGCGCGCCCCATGCGCACGACGAACGCGTTGGGGACGAGCTGGATCAGCCGGCAGGACTCGCCGAGCACGGTGAACGACACGCGCGTGGCGTGCGGCGACTGCGGGTAGGCGCCCTCCGCGTCGCTCTCCGACTGCAGCACGCGCGTGGTGGGGACGGAGATGTCCACGGGGTAGCCGAGCGCCTTCGTCAGCGCGGCTGCGCCCGCGGCCATCATCTGGTTCATCGCCTCGCCCAGCGCCGAGGTCTCCATTTCGTCGAGCTCGGTGTCGCTGTCCTCGCTCGGCAGCTCCGCGCCCATCATCGCCGCCGCCAGCCGGCGGACGCCCAGCCGCGTCATCGTGAACACGTTGCCGCCGCTGACGCCGTCGGTGTAGGCGACGTCGGTGGCGATCGCCGGGTAGGCGAGCGACTGCAGCGGCGAGGCGCCCGGCTGCACGACCCCCACGTTGCCCTTTTCGACGCCTTCGGGGCACAGCGACGCGAGCACGCCAAGGGCGGCATCGGCCGTCGTCTCGCCCAGCGTGACCAACGCCTCTTCGGTGCTCACTTGTCCACCCGCGCCGGTTCGATGATCTGGACCGCCCGCTGACGGCCGCTGAGGCCCACGCGCACCTCGTGCAGGCGGTCCTCGCCGACCACGATGCCGGCGTGGCCGGCGCCGCCCAGTCGCACGATGTCACCGCGTGCGAGCGCCAGGATCTCGCCGAGCGTGAGGCTCACCGCGCCGGCCTCCGCGCGCACCTCGACCGAGGTGTCGCCCAGGGCGGCGCGCATGCTCGCGTTGCCGGCGGCGTGCCCCTCGCCGGGGTGGCCGTCGACACCGTGCCCGTCGCGCCTGTCGAGCTGCTTGCTGGCGGCCTCGATGGCGGTGTGCGGGACGAGCAGCACGATCGTCGCGGAGGTGAGCTCGTCGCGCACCTCCAGGGTGAGCGCGAGCGTGGGCTGGATGTCCGGCGTGTACTCGAGCGAGGTGTCGTGCACCTCGAGCGCGACGAAGCGCAGGCTGAGGCCGAGCAGGTCCTGCCACACCGCGGAGAGCGGCGCGATCAGCAGCTCGAAGGCGTGGCGCGCGAGCATCGTGTCGATCTCGGTCAGGTCGCGTGCGGCGGGGGTGTCGGCGAAGTTGCCGCCGAGCTGGCGCTCGATGATGCGCAGGATCAGCCCGCGCTCGACGCAGATCGCGATCGCCTCGTCGGCCGCGCAGGCGGCGACGCCGAGGATCGACGGCTGCGGCGCGTCGTCCAGCGCCCCGCGCCAGGTGAGCTGCGAGCAGTCGATGACCTCGAGCTCGATCGTCGCGCGCAGCTCGCTCGAGAGGTGCTCGCCGGCCTGCTTGCAGAAGCTCGCGTGTGCCTTTTCGAACCGCCGCTGTTCGACCAGGCTGAGCTTCATCGGGCGGCTGAAGTCGATCTTGTGCACGGAGCGGGTGTGGTGCGCCTGCGCGTGCTGGTTGTCGGGCAGGGTGCCCTCGCGCGCGCCCTCGAACAGCCGCGCGATCTCTTCCGCTGAGAGCACGCTGCTCATCGGAGGCTCCCAACCTGGGCGGCGCCGGCGAACAGCTCCTCCTCCGGTGCGCCCGGCTGCTTGACCGTCACGCGCCCGCCGTCCACATACACGCGTACCGTGCGGCCCAGGTTGCCGCCGGTGGCTGCCGCGCTCACCGTCACGCCGAGCTGCTCGAGCGCCGCGCGTGCGGCCTGCTCGTTGCGTTTGCCGATGTCCATGCTGGTGGACGATTTGAGCGCGAACATCTGCGCTCCACCCACCAGCACCGCCTCCAGCCGCGAGCGCCGCGCGCCGAGCGAGGAGAGCTCCGCCAGCAACGCGGGCACCGCGCTGTCGGCGAACTTGCCGGCTGCCACGTCGTCCTTGCCGGCCGATTCCGGCAGCACGATGTGCGCGAGACCGGCGAGCGAGCGCGAGCGCTCGACGAGCACGAGGCCGATGCACGAGCCCAGGCCGATCGACGCGAGCACGTGCCCGGACGTCCGCGAGACCGCCAACTCACCCATGCGGACCATCGTTTCTGTGTCCCGTCCGGTCACTCGCCCAGACCGAGTCGGGCGAGGATTTCGGCCACGCCGTCCCTGCCCGGCGCGAGCATGAACGAGAGCGCGCACTCCGCGCCCTCGACGGTCAGCTCGGAGTCGAGCAGCAACGCCGTGTCGGTGTCCTCAGCGGTGGTCGCGAGCACCGAGGCGACGATCGCGCCCAGCATGTCGGTGGCGGTTTCCGGCGGGCACGGTTCCAGCGCCAGCTGCGTCATCGTGCTGAGCGCGCCGATGTACGCGCAGCCAAGGATGTTGCCGATCTCGGCGAGCGCCGAGATGCCCATCTCGCTGTCGGCCTCCACGCCCAAGAGGCCACACAGCGTGGCCGCGTCCGGTGCGCCGAACATCAGCAGCGCGATCGCGTCCAGGTCGCCCACCAGCGGCAGCACGACCGCGGTGATCAGCGTGTCGGGCGCCCCGACGGCTTCCACCGCGTCGGCCATCGGCAGCGCGAGCGCCGTCGGCACCGAGATGTCAACCGGGCGTCCGAGCATCCGCGAGAGCGCGGTGGCGGCGGTGCCCGAGCCGATGTTGGCGAGCTCGCGCAGCGCGTCCAGGTGCAGGTCGGGATAGGACTCGGGCATGGCGGGCAACCTCCTTACCTGGCCAGCGCGAGCGCGGTGGCCTCGGTGTTCAGTGTTGAGCTCAACACGTCGCAATCGACGATCAAGGCGATCTCCCCGTTGGAGAGGACGGCGCCTCCCGACAGCGCGGGATGGGCGCCGATGTCGTCGGGGAGCGAGCGTGTGACCAGTTCGCGCTGGCCGACGAGGTGATCCACGGCGAGCACGATGCGCCCCTCGGCGCCGCGCACGACCACGCCGTAGGCCGCCTGCTGGGAGTCGCCATAGCCGAGCGCCCCGGCCAGGTCGGAGATCGGCAGGACCTCCTCGCGCAGCACGAGCATGCGCCGGCCGGCGACGCTGCGCACGGGGTAGTCGGCGAGCTTGACCGTCATCTCGACGCGGTCCAGCTGCACCACGTACGGCTGCCCCTGCGTGTCGACGATCAGCGTGGCGACGATCGCCAGCGTCAGCGGCAGGCGGATCTGCGTGGTCGTCCCGGCGCCAGGCTCCGATTGCACGAGCACCTCGCCGCCGAGCGCGCGGATCATGCTGCGTACCGCGTCCAGGCCGACACCGCGGCCGGAGATGTCGCTGGTCTGCTCGGCGGTTGAGAAGCCGGCGGAGAACAGCAGCTCGATCGCCTGCGCGAGATCGACCGACGCGACGTCCTCGGGCGCGATCAGCCCGCGCTCGGCGGCCTTGCGCGCGACGTGCGCCGCGTCGATGCCGCGGCCGTCGTCGCGCACCGAGATCAGCACGCTGCCGCCGGCATGGCAGGCGGCGATCTCGAGCGTCCCCGTCGGCGGCTTGCCCGCCGCTTCGCGCTCCTGCGGCGGCTCGAGCCCGTGGTCGAGCGAGTTGCGCACGAGGTGCACGAGCGGGTCCCCCAGCGCATCTACGACGGTGCGGTCGAGCTCGGTCTCGGTGCCCGCCAGGCGCAGGTCGACCTTCTTCTCGAGCTTGCCCGACAGATCGCGCACGAGCCGCGGGAAGCGCAGGAACACAGCCTCGACGGGGATCATGCGTATCTGCATGACCATCGCCTGCAGCGCCTGGGAGCTGCGCGTGAGGTCGTTCATCGCGTGCTGCAGTTCGGTCGCCTCGGTGTGCCCCAACAGCGACTCCACGTGCGTGCGGTGCACGACCAGCTCGCCCATCAGGTGCATCAGCTGATCCAGGCGCTCGGCGTCCACGCGCACGGTGCTCGTGGCGGGCGCCTTGCGCTCGCCGGCTGCGGGCGCGGACAGGCCGGGATGCGGCTCGTCCGCCGCCGGCGCGCTCGCCTGCTCCGCCGCGGGCGCGCTCACCTGCTCCGCCGCCGGCGCGCTCGTCGCGGCCGGCTGCGCGTGCGGCTCGTCGACGGCCTCTTTGAGCTGCACGTCGATCACATCGGGCACGACGCGCGCGTCGGCGGCGAGCACGTCGTCTTCGTGGTCGCTGGCGAGCCAGGCCTCGATGGTCCGCCCTTCAAAGCCGTCGATCTCCGCGCTGGCGGGCAGCGAGGCGAGCACCTCGCCGTGGTCGGAGAGGGCGGCGAGGGCCATGAACGCGCGCACGGATGGCATCAGGGTGGCGTCGTCCAGCTGCAGGACCACGTGCACCACGCGGCGCCCGGCGGCGGCTGCCTGCAGCTCCGCGAGCTGTGGACGGTGCGCTGGCGCGGCATCCGCGTGCTCCTCGTGGCTGCGCACGAGCGCCTGCAGGCGTGCGACGAGCGGGCCCTCCTCGAGCGACTCGACGCCGTCGGTGTCGATCGCCTCGAAGGCCGCGGACAGCGCGTCGAGGCACTCGAGCAGCAGGTCGATCGACTCCCTGTCGAGGCCACCGCTGCGCACGCGCAGCACCTCGAACAGGTCCTCCATGGCGTGCGTGACCGCGGCGATCCGCGCGAAGCCCATGGTCGCGCTCATGCCCTTCAGCGAGTGCGCGGCGCGGAAGATCTCGTCGATCGTCTCGGCGTCGTCGGGCGTCTCCTCGATGCGCACCACCGCGAGGTTCAGTTCCTGCAGGTGTTCGCGGCTCTCGGCCAGGAACATGGGTAGGTACTCGCCGGTGTCCATCAGCTTTCAGCGCTTGCGGAAGATGAACGGTTGCGTGGGCTCCAGCGCGAGCTCGCTCGCGCCGGTGACGCGCTCGGTGGAGCCGATCACCAGGAAGCCGCCGCTGCGTAGCGAGCGGGCGAGCCGGCGGTGCAGCTCGTTGCGGACGTCCTCGGTGAAGTAGATGACGACGTTGCGGCACAACACGAGGTCGTACGCCTGCTCGGGGACTTGCATCGAGAGCAGGTCGGCGCGCTCGAAGGAGATGTGCTTGCGCAGCTCCGGCGTTGCCCGCCAGCCGCCGTCCTCGTGCTCGAACCAGCGCTTGAGCGAGGCGGGGGGCACGGTGCGGGCGTCCTCCTCGGAGAACAGGCCCGCCCGTGCGCGTGCGAGCACGCGGGTGTCGATGTCGGTGCCCTTCACCTCCACGCGCACCCGCGAGGCGTGCTCGAGTGACACGGCGGTGATCGTGTAGCACTCGGCCCCGTAGGAGCAGCCGGCGCTCCAGATCCTCAGGTGGCGCGTGGCGGCCAGCTGCGGGATCACCTCGTTGCCGATGATCTCCCACTGCTCGGGGTTGCGCCACAGCTGTGAGACGTTGATCGTCACGCGATCGAGGAAGCGGTCGAGCTCGCCCTCGTCGCGGCGCAGCAGCTGCAGGTAGTCGCTGAGCTTGGCGATGCCCATGCGCTGCGCGAAGCTGCGCAGGCGGCGCTCCATCTGGTCGCGCTTGTACTGCAGCAGGTCGAGGCCAGCCAGCCCCTTGATGCCTTCGCAGAAGCGCACGTATTCGTCGCCGAGGGCTGCCGGGCTCATGCTCCCGCCTCCCGTGCGATCGCCTCGGGCAGGGCGGAGAGGTCGTACACGCCGTCGGCGAGGCCGGCCTCGGCGATCACGCGCGGCATCCCGTAGACGGTGCAGCTCGACTCCGCCTCGGTGAGGATGCGCCCGCCGTGGCGGTGCAGCTCGCGCGCGCCGTCGAGCCCGTCGCGGCCCATGCCGGTGAGCACGACCAACAGCGCGTCGACACCGAACACGCGCGCGGCGTCCGCGATCGTGAGGTCCGCGCGCGGGCGCAGCGCGCCGATCGGGTCCTGGTCGTCGAGCGCGGTGGTGCGGTCGGCCTGGATGCGCAGGTGATGGCCGCCGGGCGCGACCAGGACGGTCCTGGGGTCCAGGCTCTCGCCGCCGTGCGCCTCGCATACGTGCAGGGCGCTCGCGTTGTCCAGCCGCGCGGCGAGCGAGCTGGTGAAGCCGGCGGGCATGTGCTGCACGAGCAGGGTGCCCGCGCCCAGCGGCGAGGGCAGCTTCGGCAGGAGCTCTGTGAGCGCCTGCGGTCCCCCCGTGGAGCAGGCGATGACAACGGTGCGCGCCCGCCCCGTGGGCCGCCGAGCGGCGGGGCTCACGCGCGGCGGTTGGGGCGTGGCTGCAGGGTGCCGGTGCTTGGAGGCGGCCGCCAGTCGCACCTTGTCGCCGAGGTCGGCGACGAACTCATTCAGGTTCTGGCCGCCCGCGGGCTTGGCGACGAGCTCGACGGCGCCCTCGGCGAGCGCGTCCACCGCGCGCGCGCCGTGCGCCGGCGAGAACGCGGAGACGACGACCACCGACACCGCCAGGTCGGTGCCGCGCAGCGCGCGCAGCACGCCGATGCCATCGAGGCCCGGCATGGCGAGGTCGAGCGAGAGCACGTCCGGGCGCAGGTCGACGCAGGCCGCCAATGCCTGGTCGCCGTCGTCGACCGTTGCCACCACGTCGAAGCCGTGCTTGCCCAGCGCGTCGGTGAGCAGGCGGCGCATGAACGCAGAGTCGTCGGCGACGACCACACGTAGCGGAGCGCTCACGCCGCCGCTCGCGGGGCGGCGAGCTCGACGCCCGAGAACAGGCTCTCGGGGTCCAGCAGGATGATCAGCCGGTCGCCGACCTTGGCGATCGCTTCGATGTCGGCCCCTGCTCCGGGGACGTTCTCGAGCTGCTCGCTCTCTACGGTGAGCACCTCCTCGACCTCGTCGACGACCACGCCGGCGGTGCCGGCGTCGGTTTCGACGATCACGATCTTGGCAATGCCGGCCCGCTCGGAGATCACCCCGAGGCGGGCGCCGAGGTCGCAGACCGGAACGATCTTGCCACGCAGGCTGATGACGCCGCGGATCCAGGGGATCTCGGAGGCGACGCCAGTTGGCTCGGCGTAGCGGATTATCTCTTGTACTTGGGTGATGGGAAGCGCGTACTCCTCGTCGCCGAGCGAGAAGACCACGAGCTGCCTGGGTATCTGTGGGGTTGCCGTCGTCATGCTCTGCTGATCGGCGGAACGCGGGGCTACATTAGCGCGCGCCGGGTAGCTGACTATTGCCACCTAACGTTGGCGTTTGGCCTTGATTTGCGCGAGTTTGCAGGGGGATCGCGCGTTGGTGTGATGCCCAGGCGCCCGTCCCGAACCGGGCGTCTGCGGCGGATGCGAAAGAAATATGTGGAAAACCCGTTGTCTATATAGTTCCAATATGTTGACAAAACGACGAGGCGCCGGATAGCGTCCGTCCAACCGCGAGCAGGAGGTGTGCATGGCGACACTCGCCGAGCTGTTTCGGATCAACGAGACCAACCTGGGGCTGCGCCGTCAGTTCTTGCGGCTGACAGCGGCGGATGTGGCGGTTCTCAAGGAGCTCGAGCCGTGGGCGGCGGAAACGGCGGCCCCGCTGGCGAAGGACTTCTACGACGTGCAGTTCGCGTTCGAGCCGACGCGCACGTTCTTCTCCGCGCACGCGAGCACCACCGGCCGCACGCTCGACCAGCTGCGCGCGGGCCTCGAGCAGGCACAGGCGGGCTACTTCCACCAGATCTTCCAGGAGGCCGCGGGCCGGGGGGAGTTTGGCGTGGACTACTTCGAGCAGCGGCTGCGCGTGGGCAAGCTGCACAACACGATCAACCTGCCGTTGAAGTGGTATCTCGGCAGCTACGCGACCTACTTCGACCTCGTGCGCACCCATCTGCTGCAGGCGTTCCCAGACCGCGACGAGTTCCGCGCTGACGGCGAACGCGCGATCGTGGTTGTGATGAACGCGGACGCGCAGGCGATCGTGGACGCGTTCTACTTCGACACCTTCCAGTCGATGGGGGTGGACCTGGCGCGGGTCAAGGTGGACAGCCAGCAGCTCGACCTGTCCGATCGCAGCGACGAGCTGAAGAAACTGGTGCAGAGTCAGATGCTCGGCATCGTCAAAGCGCTCGACACGCTGCGCGAGGCCTCCGGCCAGATGACCTCCTCCTCGGACGAGACGAGCAAGGCGATCGCGGAGATCGCCAACGCGGTCAGCGACGTCGCACGCGGGGCGGAGCGCCAGGTGCGGATGATCGACGAGGCCAACGGCGCCGCGGAGGGCGCCTCGACGGCAGCTGCCGAGGCGCAGACGCTGTCGACGGGCGGGCTCGACGCGGCGGAGAAGGCGACCACGGCGATGGCCTCCGTGCGTGACTCCTCGGCGGAGGTCAGCGACACGATGAACGGCCTGGCGACCAAGTCCGAGCAGATCGGGGGGATGGTGGAGACGATCACCGGGATCGCCTCACAGACGAACCTGCTGGCGCTGAACGCCGCGATCGAGGCGGCGCGCGCCGGCGAGCAGGGTCGCGGCTTCGCGGTGGTGGCCGAGGAGGTGCGCAAGCTGGCCGAGGAATCGCAGAGCGCAGCCCAGCAGATCTCCGATCTGAACACGGAGATTCAGGCTGAGACGCACAAAGCGGTGGCGGTGGTGGAGCAGAGCGTGGGTTTGACCGAGGACGCGTCAGCTGTCGTCGAGCAGGCGCGCGAGGCGTTCACCGCGATCGGCAAGAGCGTCAGCGACATCAACGCCCGCCTGGAGCAGCTGGCGACGGCCACCACCGAGGTGGCGGCCGTCGCCGAGCAGTCCTCGGCGGCGGCGCAGCAGGTCTCGGCCTCGACCGAGCAGACGAGCGCGTCCTCCGATGAGGTCGCGAACTCCGCCCGCGCGCTGGCCGGCACCGCCCACGACCTCGAGGAGCTCGTGGGGAGCTTCAACCTGGAGGCGGTGGGGGCCTAACGGCGCCCGCGGCTCAGATCGGGATGCCCCACAGCGGAAACCAGCGCTCGAGTTCCGGCTCGATCGGCAGTTCGGAGCTCATCTGCGCCTTCAGTTGCAGCTCGCGCTCGGTCGAGCGTTCGTTAGAGGAACTGGAGCCCGCCCCACCGGCGACTGGCACGAACGGGTACCAGTAGCCGCGCTTGTAGTTGTAGATGAAGTAGATGCGGCGTTTCTGCGCGTCTGCGAACGCGAACACGGCGCACAGCAGCCGCTCGCCGTGCCCGGCCTCCTCGATCGAGCTGGAGACGGCGTTGATGCCGACCGCGAGGTCTTCCACGCTGGGCGTGCCGGCGCCGTTGCGCAGCACCATCCAGCGGTAGCCGTAGGTGTCGTCTTCGGTGGCGACGGTGGTGCCGCTGTCCCCGCAGGTGGCCTTGACGACTTCTTCGGTGTCGCGCAGCGTGGATTCGAAGTCGCTGGTGGCGAGCGACTGGAAGACGATCGCCGCCGCCCCCGTCGGGTCGATCTGGTGCTCGGACTGCAGCGTGATGTAGGCGGTGGTGATCGCGAACAGCTTGTCCGACGCCGGCCCCTTGACGGTGTGGCGTCCGGTGAGGATGTCGCGCAGGCCCATCTAGACCCAGGCCCCCGGCTGCACGCGCTCGCTGCTCGCCATGCCTGTCAGGCGGTGCCTTGCAGCTGGGACTCGAAGCGTTCGAGCGCCGCCAGGCGCTTCTCCAGCGGCGGGTGGTCGGAGAAGATGTTCATCAGCGACTTCTTGGTGCGTGCGGGCAGGATGAAGAACGCGCTCATGCCCTCGGCCCGGCGCAGATCCTGGCTGGGCACGCGTTCCATCGTGCCGCTGATCTTGAGCAGCGCCGAGGCGAGCGCGCTGGGGCGCCCGGTGAGCACGGCGGAGCCGCGGTCGGCGGCGTACTCGCGGTAGCGCGAGAGCGCCCGCAGCAGCATGAAGGAGATGGCGTACACGATCACGGAGACGAGCAGGATCACCAGGATGTCCTCCTCCTCGTCGCGCCCGCGCCCGTACCCGCCGCCGAAGCCGCCGCCGAAGAACAGCGCGAACTGGGCGATCATCGAGGCGAGCGTGGCGAAGAAGCTGGCGAGCGTCATGACCATCACGTCGCGGTTGACCACGTGGGTGAGCTCATGCGCCATCACCCCTTCGAGCTCGGCCGGCGAGAGCAGGTTCAAGATCCCGCGGGTGGCGCACACGGTCGTGTTCTTCCTCGATTTGCCCATCGCGCAGGCGTTGGGCATGGAGGTTTCGATGACGCCGATTTTCGGCTTGGGCAGGTCCGCCTGCACGCACAGCCGTTCGACGATCGCGTGCAGTTCGGGCTCTTCCGCCGCGGAGACCTCTTTGACGCCCATCGACGCCAGCGCGATCTTGTCTGCGCCGAAGAACTGCAGCGCCAGCAGCACGACGGCGACGACGATGATCAGCCCGGCGCCGGCGCCGACGGCGAAGAGCACGCCGAGGAACACCACGTAGACGAGTCCCAGCAGGAACATCGTCATCAGCATGCGCATCTGCAGGCCGGTGTCTTTGCCGAAGTTGGAGCGCTTGGAAGCCATGCGCTTGATTGTCGCAGAACCTGATTCGGGTGCCCTAAAGTTCGCCCGCGGGCGCCAGCCGGCGGCCCTCACGCGCCGCCGCGCCTCTAGGACGAGCCCGAGCGATGAAGCCAGAAGTAGACATCATCGGCATCTCGATCAAGACGTCGGGCATGGCGTTCGCGCTCCGCTTCCTCGCCTTCGGCGCGGTGGTGTGGCGGTGGCTGGGCGAACTGGGCAAGCCGGTTGAGATATGTCCGGAGCATCTGCAAGGGTGCTTTCGGTATGTTCGGTCGAAGAGCTGCGATCGGATTGGGGCCGTGGAACGTGGAGGAATCACCGAGAATGAGCGAACAAACCGAGAAGAGCACGAACATTCCAATCGTGGTGGGTGCAAGCGGGTCGATCGGGATCATGCCAGGCGGCTTTATCGCGAAAATCCTGAGCGATCCGGCGCCTGAGCCCGATCGAGTTGATTCTCAGGCCCAGACAGCCCATGATCGCGCCTGAATCAGGGCAAACCGACGATGCTGCGGATCTTTGCTTCGCCCTCCATCTCCATGGTCGGCTGAATCGGCGAGAAATACCGCTCGAAGTTGCGTGAGCGCACGCCCTCAAACCGGCGACTCGCAACCTTCGCCTCCTTGAATAGCACGAGGCCCGAGGCATCTGGGTACGCCTCGACGTAGACGACGTCGCGGATGCCGGCGTGGATGATCTTCTCCGCGCAGAGCGTACATGGAAAGGTCGTGGTGTATAGCGCGGTTTCACGAAGATCCCTGCCTGCGGCGTTGATAATCGCGCGCTCCTCCGCGTGCAGCGCGGTGCACCATTTCATCGCTCGGTCTGGAAAGAATGCATCGTCGAGCCTCCTTCCACACTGGGGGCACAGCCACGGCGGCACCAGCTTGCGCTGCATAGGCTCACCGCAGTAGGGACATTTGACGCCGGCCGCAGCGAGCCCTTCGTACTGTTCATGCCGGAAAATGTCGCGGTAGCAAGTGCCGAACTGTTCGATACAAGGCTTCAAGCCGCTGGGGTTCTCGTTGTAGCCACTCGCCAAGGGCTCGTTTCGAAGCGCAATCACCGCGCCCACCTGACGCTTCAGGCACTTTGAGCCGTGACTCGCGCTGTACGCGACGTTCATAAGCATCTCGTCGTCTGTGGCGTACCGCGGCTCTCGACCTTCGACAAGTGCGGCGAAGTCCCGCACCTTGGTTCCGAATACGCTGTCGATCTCCCATTCGCTCAGTGTCGGGTTGGGGATCAGGACGTCGGCGAAGTCGACGCATCGGTTGACCTGCTGTCCGTGATCCAGACCCTCTCCCTGATCGCGTTGATCAAGCCGGTTGAAGTCTTCCGGTGATTGAGCCTGATCGCGACGGCGCGCATATCGCTCCCCGGCGTCGGCGGTGATCGCAAACAGACAGAAGCGATCACCGAGCGCGTGCTGCAACCACCTAACCTCGCCAAGGTTCCGTATCCCGTCCACGGCGATGTGCTCCGGTGGGTCTCCGTCGAGCAGGTTTCCCAATCCTCGGACGACCAGGGCATCGTGACCCTCGGTGCTTCTGAGCTTATTGCCGAGATCTTGGAGCGATCCGCGGTCGTCATCCCGGCCGGCGACCTTCCGCAGCACATCCGAGAGCTTGATCGACGTGAACGACGGGTCCGCTTGGGTCAACATGTGCGCAGCGGTTGTGCAGCCGGAGCCAAAGGGACCCGTGAGTCCGATCACGAAACTGTTTGCCTTGCGGAGACGATCTTCCACCTGCTCTCCGCTCAGCGGCGGCGGCGGGATCGCTGGCTTGTCGGATGAAGCTACCTCCATGTCCCGACATTCTGAACGAAACCTGAGCGGTGCAAGAGCGTCGAACCACGAGTGGCACGCGGTAGACCCGATCGCATGGGGTGGGTGTACGGTCGGCACGCGATAATCACTCACGTAATGGCCACCGGCACCACCCTGTCGTCCGTCTTCCCCCTGGGCAGCCGCCTGAACGAGCGCGGCCGCCTGGAGGTGGGCGGCTGCGACACGCTGGAGCTGGCGGCGGAGTTCGGCACGCCGGTGTACGTGGTCGCCGAGGACGATCTGCGCGCACGCGCGCGGGCGTTCCTGGCGGCGGGCGCTGCCGCCGGCCACGAGGACTTCCACGTGGTGTTCGCGTCGAAGGCGTTCCCGTGCACTGCCGTGCTGGAGCTGTTTGCGCAGGAGGGCCTGTGGTGCGACGTGGCCTCCGGCGGCGAGCTGCATCTGGCGCTCGGCGCGGGCTTTGCCCCCGCGCGCATCGTGCTGCACGGCAACGCCAAGTCGGAGGCGGAGCTGCGCGCTGCGCTGGAGAGCGGCGTGGGGCTGATCGTGGTCGATAATTTTTATGAGATAGAGCGAATCGCGCTGCTGCTCGCCGAGCGCGAGCGGGAGGGTGCGGCGGGCCGCGGTGAGCAGGCGGCGCTCGTGCGCGTGACCCCGGACGTGCAGGGTGAGACCCACGCGAAGATCTCGACCGGCCAGGCGGACTCCAAGTTCGGCTTTGCGATGGCGCAGGCGCCGGAGGCGATCGCACGGCTGCAGGCGATCCCCGGCCTGTCGTTGCGGGGCGTGCACGCGCACATCGGCTCGCAGCTGACCGACCTGGAGCCGTTCCGCCGCGAGGTCGCGCAGCTCGCCGGCCTGGGCGAGTGCGCGGGCGGGTTTTCGACCTACGACCTGGGCGGCGGCCTGGGCGTGCGCTACACCGAGCGCCAGGGCGAGCCGCCGTCGATCGAGGAGTACGTGCGCGCGCTGGTGGGCGCGGCGCACGCGCACGGGATGCGCGGCGGGCGCCTGCTGGTCGAGCCGGGCCGCGCGCTGTGCGCGAACGCGTGCGTGACGCTGTACACGGTGCAGAGCGTCAAGCAGAACGTCTCGCGCTGGGTGGCGGTGGACGGCGGCATGTCCGACAACCTGCGCCCGATGCTGTACGGCGCGCCGTACGAGGCGCAGGTGGCGGATCGCTTCCTCCCACCGGACTCACCCGCCGGATGCGACGGCGCGACGGCGTGCGTGCTGGCGGGCAAGCACTGCGAGTCGGGCGACGTGATCGTGCGCGACGCGCGGCTCGCTGACCCGCAGCCTGGTGACGTGATCGTGACGCCGGCGACGGGCGCGTACGGGTATGCGATGGCCAACAACTACAACGGCGTGCCGCGGGCGCCGGTGGTCTTCTGCCGCGACGGCGACGCGCGCCTGGTGGTGCGGCGCGAGCGCTACGACGATCTGACGGCGCGCGATGTCCGCTAGCGCCGGCGCGGGCGACGGCGCGACGGCGCCCTTTCGCGTGGGCCTGCTGGGGCACGGCACGGTGGGCGGCGCGTTCGACGTGCTGCTGGGCGAACGGGCGGATGAGATCGAGCGCTTCAACGGCCGGCGGCCGGTGATCAGCGGCGTGCTCACGCGCACGCAGGGGGACTTCCGGGAGATCCTCGCGGGCGCGGACCTGGTGGTGGAGCTGATGGGGGGGCTGGAACCGGCGCGCGAGTACCTGCTGGCGACGATGCGCGCGGGCAAGGACGTGGTGAGCGCGAACAAGCAACTGCTCTCCCAGCACGGCGAGGAGCTGTTCGAGACGGCGCGCGCACACGGGGTGCGGCTGCGCTTCGAGGCGGCGGTGGCGGGCGCCGTGCCGGTGGTGCGCGTGCTCGAGGAGTCGCTGTCGGCGACGCCGATCGAGCGCATCCACGGGATCGTCAACGGCACCACCAACTTCATCCTCACGGAGATGACCGCCGGCGCCAGCTACGCGGAGGCGCTGGCGCAGGCGCAGCGCAGCGGCTACGCGGAGGCCGACCCCTCGGACGACGTCTCCGGGCGCGACGCCGCCGCGAAGATGGCGATCCTCGCGCGGCTGGCGTTCGGCGCGCCGGTGCACCTCGACGACGTGGCCTACGAAGGCATCGAGCACCTGGACGGCGACGACATCCAGTTCGCGCGCGAGCTCGGCCTGGGGCTGAAGCTGATCGGCACGGCCGAGCGCCTGCACGGCGGGATCTCCGTGCGCGTATATCCCGCGTTCCTGTACAGCGGGCATCCGCTGGCGTCGGTGGTGGGGCCGTTCAACGCGGTGACCGTGGAGTCGGAGGCGATCACCGAGATCACGCTGTCGGGGCCGGGGGCCGGCGGGCGCCACACGGCAAGCGCGGTGCTGGGTGACGTGGTGAGCGTGATGACCGGCGGTGCGCGCCCGCCCGCCCCGCCCCTGGCGCTGCCGCTGATCGACGACGTGGACAGCGCGTTCTACCTGTACCTGGACGTGGCCGACCATCCCGGCGTGCTGGCCGCGGTCACGCGGGTGCTCGGCGAGTGGCGGGTGTCGATCCGCTCGGTGGTGCAGCGCGGGCTGGGGGAGAATGCACGCCTGGTGATGGTCACCCACCCCGTGTCCACGGCGAGCATGCGCGCCGCCGCCGAGCGGCTGGCGGCGTTCGACTTCGTACGCTCGATGCCAAGGACCATTCGCGTGATCGAAGAGGAGTACACATGAGCGAGACCAGCGCACGCAGCTTGCTGACGGTGGAAGGCGCGACGTTCACGGGCGCGCACATGCCGCTGATCGAGCGCTACCACGAGCGCCTGCCGTTCGCGCCGGGCGACCCGCTGGTGACGCTGCAGGAGGGCTCGACGCCGCTGCTGCGCGCGCCCCTGCTCTCGGAGCTGGTGGGCGCGACGGTGCGCTTGAAGCTCGAGGGCGCCAACCCGACGGGCTCGTTCAAGGACCGGGGGATGACGTGCGCGGTGTCGGCGGCGGTGCGCGACGGGGCGAAGGCGGTGATCTGCGCGTCCACCGGCAACACGGCGGCCAGCGCCGCCGCGTATGCGGCGCGCGCGGGCATCACCTGCGCGGTGATCGTGCCCGAGGGCAAGATCGCGCAGGGCAAGCTCGCGCAGACGCTGATCCACGGCGCGCGCGTGATCGCGCTGCAGGGCAACTTCGACCAGGCGCTGACGCTCGTGCGCGAGCTGACCGACACGCACCCGATCGTGTTGGTGAACTCGGTCAACGAGTACCGCGTGGAAGGGCAGAAGACGGCGGCGTTTGAGATCCAGGAGGCGCTGGCGGGCGAGCTGGACGCGCTGTGCATCCCGGTGGGCAACGCCGGCAACATCACCTCCTACTGGCGCGGCTTTCGCGAGGTGGGGATGGCGCCGCGGATGTTCGGCTTCCAGGCGGAGGGCGCCGCGCCGCTGGTGCTCGGGCACCCGGTCGAGCACCCGGAAACGGTCGCCAGCGCGATCCGCATCGGCAACCCCGTGCGCTGGGAGGAGGCGATGGCCGCCGCCACCGACTCGCGCGGCGCGATCCGCATGGTCAGCGACTCGGAGATCCTCGCCGCCTTCCGCCTGCTGGCCTCCAAAGAAGGGATGTTCTGCGAGCCGGCGTCAGCCGCGTCGGTGGCCGGCCTGTTGAAGTACGGCGCGGAAGGCGCCGAGCAGGTGGTGTGCGTGCTGACCGGCCGCGGCCTGAAGGACCCGGAGACGGCGATCGCGCACAACGACGGCCGCGTGATCCCCTGCCCGGTGGAGTTCGGTGCGATCGAGGAAGCGGTGCTGGGTGATCCGTAGGCGGCGGGTGCGGGTACCCGCGTCCTCCGCGAACCTGGGCCCCGGCTTCGACTGCATGGCCGCGGCGCTGGCGCTGGCGCTGGAGCTGGAGGTGGAGGAGACGGGCAGCTTCGCGGTGGAGAGCGAGCTGGCGCTCCCGCGTGGTCGCGAGAACCTGCTGGTGCGGGCGTTCGAGCGGCTGCATCCGGCCGATGACTTCACCTTCCGCATCCGCTCGCAGATACCGCTCTCGGGCGGCCTCGGCTCGAGCGCGGCGGCGATCGTCGCGGGCTTGATGGCGGCCGACCACCTGTTCGAGCTGGACGCCGACCTGCTGGCGCTGGCGAGCGAGCTCGAGGGCCACCCCGACAACGTGGCGGCAGCCCTGTACGGCGGCTTCGTCATCTGCGCCGACGGCCAGGCCACGCGCTTCGATCCGCCGACCGGCCTGGAGGCGCTGGCGGTGGTGCCCGAGCGCGCGGTGCGCACGAAGGCGGCGCGCGCGGCGCTGCCGGCGCGGGTGCCGATGCAGGATGCGGTGTTCAACGTCGCCCACGCGTCGCTGCTGACGCTCGGCCTGGTGGGCGGCGACTGGGACCTGCTGGGGCGCGGGCTGCAGGACCGCCTGCATCAGCGCCAGCGCGCGAGCTTGTATCCGCGCTCGTTCGAGCTCGCGACTCGCGCGCGCGAGCTGGGCGCGCTGGGCGCGAGCATCTCGGGCGCCGGGCCGACGGTGCTCGTGTGGTGCTTCTACGAGCAGACGGGTGCCGTGGCGGAGGCGCTCACGAAGGAGATAGCGGGCTGGGCGAGCCTCTTGCGCGTGGCCTTCGAGGTGCAGGGCGCGTACGTGGATGCGCTGTAGCCGGGCTGCGCTTTAGTCGCCGACGGCGCGCACGAGCCGCTCGTGCGCGCCCTCCAGGCCGTCGAGGCGCGCGAGCACCTCGGTGGCCAGCGCGAGATAGTCGGCGCCGAGGTCGGGACGGTGGTCGAGGATCGAGCGCGCCCGCTCGGCCGATTCGGCGTACGCGATCGACGTGCGGATGACCGCGTCGAAGACCTGGCCGCGCCCGCCGGCCGCGGTCCGCCCGAAGCGCTCCTTCAGCGAGGCGAGCGCCTCGCGCGAGTGCACGGTGCGCATGTCGGCGAGGTTCAGCAGCACCCCCAACAGCTCGAGCTGCGGGTTGAGGCTGTCGCGCGCCAGCTCCACCACCTCCATCGCCTGCTCCACGCCCTGCAGCGCGAAGTACTGGGCCTGCGCGGTGATCAGCGCGTAGTCGGCGGCCACCAGCGCGTTGACGGTCAGCAGGCCCAGCGACGGCGGGCAGTCGATCAGGATCACCTCGTACTCGTCGTCGAGCTCCCCGAGCGCGCGGCGCAGCGTCAGCTCGCGTCCCATCTTGCCGCCCAGCATCAGCTCCGCCTCGGCGAGGCTGAGGTTGGCGGGGATGACGTCCTCGTGGATGGCCTGCGCGGCGGATGCGCGACCGCTGAGCACGTCGGCGATCGTCGGCTCCACATCCGGTGGCAGGTCGAAGTAGTCGGACAGGTTGCCCTGCGGGTCGAGATCGATCGCCAGCGTGCGCACGTCGCTGCGGCGCAGGACGTCGGTGAGCGTGCGCACCGCAGTCGTCTTGCCGGTGCCTCCCTTTTGCGAGAGCACAGCGATCGTGTGGGCCATGTGACCGCGATATTACGCGGCCACGACGGTCATCGGCGGCGTGTCAGCCGATCGCATGCAGCATCGTCTGGGTGACCCCCGGCCCGCGCGCTTCGACGTCGGCGGACACCTCGACGAACGTCAGGCGGTAGCGACCGACGATGATCTCGTCGCCGTCCTGCAGCGTCTTGCCGTCCACGCGGGCGCCGTTGACGAACACTCCGTTGAGGCTGCGGTCGTCGAGCAGGCGCACGCCGTCGGGGTGGCGCACGATCAGCGCGTGGCGGCGCGAGACGGTGGGGTCGTCGAAGCGCACGTCAGCCGCCAGGCTGCGTCCGATCCGCGTCCACTCGCGCGTCAGCGCGACCGTGCGCATCTCCTCGCCGTCTTCGTAGCACAGGTACTCGCCCGGCTGCTCGATCTGCTCCCTGGCGGCTGCCAGCCGCGCGGCGTGCTCGGCGGATGCCGGCTCCACCAGCACGCCTTCCACGCTCGGGGTGCCGGCCGCCTGCGAGCCGGCGGGGATCCGCTCGGTGCTGAACAGGGAGGCGCGCACGAACTTGCGCCCCCCGCATACGGGGCAGTCGGGGAGCGGCTCGGAGCCCTCGAGCGTCAGCGCGTAGTCGCACTGCGCACAACGAAACGATCCGGCCCCGACGAACGTGCCCGACGTAACTGAGTCCATGCTGTGCTCCTCCCTGGTGAGTTGCCGCGGAGTTGCCGGAGGGGACCGACCCTCGGTTCGGGGGAAACTAGTGGCGATCATAACAAGCCTGTCAAGCACCATCAAAGTTCCGCATAGTAGGATCTCCGCAAAATGCGTAGAGTGCAACGCATGCTTTGGATCTACCCCCACGACAGCGCGGGCAAACGGCCGCGCGCGGGAACGATCGACGCCGCTGGGAGCCATTTCCCAGCGGCAGGAGCCGTGCGGAGCGCGGCGAATCCCGCCTTCATGTCCTCACCCTCAGCGCACGTCGAGCAGTTCGAGCGGGTGCTGCTGCGCCGCGGCGTCGGCGCGTTGGAGGCCGACCGCAACCGCTGCGCGGACTGCGGACGCACGCCGCTGACCGGCGAGCAGGTGCACCTGTACGCCGGACGCCAGAGCACGATCGTGTGCGAGCTGTGCCGCTGGCGCCACCGGGATGCCCCCGTGGCCAGCGAGCTCGTGCGCCACTGCGAGCACGGGCACGCCGTGCGTCTCACGCGCGCCGCCTGAGCCGATCGCGTCGGCCACAGCACCGGCGCTGCGCCCCGGTGGCGGGTCGCGACGGCCAACGCGCCTTCTCGGCGGCGCGGCCAATAGACTTCCGGCCCGCCGTGGACCCCGTGACAGTTTCGATCGTCGTCTCCGCTCCGCGCGAGCAGGTGTTCGACTACCTGCAGGACATCGCCAACCACCCTGAGTTCACCGACCACTACCTCGTGGACTGGCATCTCACGCGCATCGACTCGGTGGGGACCGGCGCGGGCGCGCGCTTTCGCGTCAAGGCTCCGGGCAACCGCTTCAGCTGGGGGGACGTCACGTTCGCCGAGGTGCAGCGACCGCACAAGGTCGTCGAGGTCGGCCGCACGGGCAAGAACAACCGCGTGCGCACGCTCGGCGTGTGGGAGCTCGACCCGGCGGCCGGCGGCTCGACGCGCGTGCGCTTCACGATCGAGACGCGCCCGGCGACGTTGGCGGACAAGCTCGTCGAGGGTCTGGGCGCGCGCACCTTCACGCGGCGCAACAACCGGCGGGCGCTGCACCGGCTGCGCGAAATCCTCGAGCGCGGCGAGGGCCGCGGCCAGCGAGTGACGGTCGCCGGCGGGTAGATAGACTGCCGCCTCCGATGCCTGCCCGCCTGCGAAAACCGCTCCTGCTGCTACCGACGCTGCTCGCGGCGCTCGTGCTGAGCGCGTGCGGCAGTGGGCACTCGCGCGTGACCACCGGCACGTACGCCGGCGAGGCGGGCGACGCCGCGCCCTACCTGAACGTCGGGCCGCTCGAATACGAGGTGCAGCTCTCGCGCGAGCTCAACCCGGCGAACCAAGAAGACGCCACCTACCTGCAGGGGCTGACGCCCGCGCAGCGCAAGCTCGAACCGGGGGAAGAGTGGTTTGCGGTGTTCATGCAGGTCTACAACAACACCTCCGAAGCGCATCCCGCGTCGAACAGCTTCACGATCGAAGACACCCAGCAAAACCGCTTCACGCCGATCGTCCCAGCGGAAAGCAACCCCTTCATCTACCGCGCGGGCACCGTGCCGGCGAACAACCAGCTGCCGCTCCCCGGTACGATCGCCGCCAACGACCCTGCCCAGGGTCTCGTGCTGCTGTACAAGATCGAGATCGCCTCGCTGGACAACCGCCCGCTGGAGCTGAAGATCGTCAACCCCGAAGACCCGAGCGAATCGGCTTCGGCCGAGCTCGACGTATAAGCGTCCGGACCGCAGCGGCCGAGCGCGACGTCAGTGTTCCGCTCCTAGCGCCGCTTCGATCACTTCGCGGGCTATCGGGGCGGCGGTGGTGCCGCCGGCGCCGTCTTTGACGAGCATCACGCAGACCACGATGCGCGGGTGCAGCGCGGGGGCGAAGGCGGCGAACCAGGCGTCGGTGTTGGCGGCTTCGTTTTCGCTCGAGGCGCAGCCTTCGTGCCCGGTTTCGTGGGCCGCCCCGGAGCCGCCTTCGCCCGCGGCGGCTGAGGGGCACAGCGTCTTCAGTTCCGCGGTCCCCGTCTTGCCGGCCACGGTCACGCCGGGGATCGCGGCCGCCGTGCCGGTCCCTTCGCGCACGACGCCGATCATCAGCCGGCGCATGGTGTGCGCGACCGTGTCGCTCATCACGGGCACGCCGGCGCCCGCGGGGCTGGGGAGGAACGTCGGCTTGGGGCGCCGCCCGCCGTCGGCGATGGTGGCGGCCACGGTGGCCATCTCCAGCGGGCTGGCCAACACCTGTCCCTGGCCGATGGCGGTCGAGCCGACGTCGAGTTCGCCCTGGATCTGGCTGGCCGCCGGCAGCGTGCTTTCGCTCGCGCCGGGGATCCCAGGCGGATGGTTGAAGCCGAAGCGTTCCGCGGTGGCCACCAGCCGCGCGGCGCCGAGCTTGACCCCGAGGGGGGTGAAGACCGAGTTGCACGACACCGCGAAGGCCAGTTCGAGGCTGCCGCCG
The DNA here is from genome assembly GCA_035504435.1 of Solirubrobacteraceae bacterium. Taxonomy (GTDB): domain Bacteria; phylum Actinomycetota; class Thermoleophilia; order Solirubrobacterales; family Solirubrobacteraceae; genus Palsa-744. Next base: position 99,282 of record DATJRV010000075.1, on the reverse strand, counting down.
CATTCCTCGCCGTTGGCGTTGTTCAGCTTGACCCCGTCGAGCGTGGCGAAGGTGGCGTACGGGAAGACGGTGTTGGCGGTTGCGATGCCTGCGCTCAACACGCCGGTGGTGGTGACCATCTTGAACGTCGATCCCGGCGGCTGCAGGGCGTCGAGGCCGAGGCCCGCCACGGCGAGGATCTGCCCATTGGGCTGCATTGCCACCACGCCACCAAGCTGACCGCCGAGCGCGGTGACGGCAGCGCGCTGGATGGCCGGCGAGACGCTCGTGCGTAGTGGTGGCGCCACGTGCGGGCGCGCGTAGGCGAGCACGCGCCTACCGGCCAGCAGCGCGCCGCCGGGGCTGCCGCGCAGGCGATCGTCGAACGCCAGCTCGAGGCCGCTCAGCCCGACGATCGCGTTGCCGGGCACGCCTTCCTGTGCGAGCGCCTGGCGGCGCGACGCGGGCACGGGCCCGACGGCGCCGAGCACGTCGTCGGCGACGGCGCCGAGCGGAGAGTTGCGCGTCGTTTCCGCCGCCTGCCCAGCCGTGGCGCTGCCGGGTGCCGCTTCGGCCAGCACGCTGCCGTCGCGGGCCAGCAGCGGGGCGCGCTCGGGCAGCGACGTGTCGTTGCTGAGCAGCTCGTTGGGACGCAGCCCGGGGAATTCGAGCGAGTGCGACCACACGATGCGCGGGCCCGAGCTGTCGGCTTCGCTGAAGCGCATGCTGAACGTCAGCGCGAGCGTCCCGAACGTGCGCGTGCGCACGCTGACGGGCACCGTCACGGCGCCGTGCGCCGCCGCGCGCGCGTGGCCGGTCAGGCGCATGCTCGTGGCCGTGGCGATGGTGCGCGCCTGCTGGTAGGTCTGCGCGAATTCGCCCGCCGAGATCGAGCGCTGCGAGGCGGGGGTGATGTCGCGGTACATGCTCAGGTACTGGGCGCGCGTCCACGCCTGCACGAAACGTTCGGCCAGCGCGTCGGCGGGCGACGCGCTCTGGCGCGAGCCGAGGATCGCGCCGGCCAGGAAGGCCAGGAGCGCCAGCGCGAGCACAGGGCGCGCGCGACGCACACGCTGATTGCGGCTTTCGGTCACGGAGCGCTGTAGAACATGACAGGTGACTCAGTTGGATTGGGTGATTGTGGCGTTCGCGTCGATCCTCGCGATCTTTGGCTTCCGCCAGGGCTTCATCGTCGGGGCGCTGTCTTTCTGCGGCTTCGTCGCGGGCGCGTTTCTCGGCACGCGTCTGGCCGCCCTGCTGCTGAGCCAGGGCTCCGCCTCGCCGTACGCCCCCGCCTTCGGCCTGCTCGGCGCGCTGCTCGGCGGTGCGCTGCTTGCCAGCGGCCTGGAGGGCCTGGGCTTCAGGTTGCGCCGCGTGCTGATCATCCCCGGCATGGGCCTGCTGGACGGCGTGCTGGGCGCGGTGCTCGGCGCGGCGATCGCGCTGGGGATCGTGTGGATCGCCGCGGCCGTCGCCGGCCAGGGCACGGGGCCGAGCCAGCTGCGCGCCGACATCCAGCGCTCGGCGATCCTGCGCCGGCTCAACCAGGTGCTGCCCCCGTCCGGGCCGATCCTGAACGCGCTGGCGCGGCTCGACCCGTTGCCCTCGATCTCCGGCCCGTCGCCGGACGTGGCCGCGCCGGAACCCGCGATCGCGCACACGGCGGGGGTGCGCGCGGCCGCGCGCAGCGTGGTGCGCGTCGACGGCACCGCCTGCGGGCTGGCGATCGAGGGCTCCGGCTGGGTGGCGGCCCCCGACCTGGTGGTGACCAACGCCCACGTCGTGGCCGGCGAGTCGGACACGACCGTGGAGGTCGCCGGCCAGCCGCCGAGCCTGCCCGCCGAACCGGTCGCGTTCGACGCCACCGACGACCTGGCGGTGCTGCACGTGCACGAACTGGACCTGCCGGCGTTGGGCTTTGCGCCGGAAACGCCGTCCGGCACGGCGGGCGCGATCCTCGGCTACCCGGAGAACGGGCCATTCGACGTGCAGCCGGGCAGGATCGGGCGCACGCAGGACGTGGTCACGCAGAACGCCTACGGCGAAGGGCCGGTCACGCGCCTGCTGACGCCGCTGCGCGGGCTCGTGCGCCCCGGCAACTCGGGCGGCCCGCTGGTGAACATCGACGGGCAGGTGCTGACCACCGTGTTCGCCGCCACCGTCGGCAGCCAGCCGCGCGGCGGCTACGGCGTGGCCAACGATACGGTCGCCACCGTGCTCGGCGAAGCCCAGCAGCACGAGCATGAAGGCGTGCAGGTCAGCACCGAGCAGTGCACGAGCGGCTGAAGCGCCGCCAAGAACAACGCCAAGCGCCTTAGACGCCGCCGGTCTGTGGCTGCCAGAGCCTGGCGATCGGCATCACGCACAGGCTGCTCTCATAAGCGTAAGCTCGCGTGCCCGTGTAGAGCACGGCGCCGCCGATGAATTGGCTCCCGAGCTTGCGACGCAGCTTGAGGAGACTGCGGAGCTTGCCGGTTGGCACACGTGAGGCGGCCGTCACCTCGATTGCCGCTACCTTGCCGTCGTCGCGCTCCAGCACGAGATCGACCTCGTCGCCGTCGTGGGTGCGCCAGTGTCCCGGCTGCACCGGCGTGTCGAGCCAGCCGAGCTGCTTGCACACCTCACCCACGACGAACGTCTCCAACAGATGGCCGAACTCGCTCAGCGCCGGCGCTGTCGCCGCTGCGAGCTTGCTTTCCGTCAGGCGCAGCAGGCGAGCCGCGAGGCCGCTGTCGACGATGTGGACCTTGGGTGCGGCACCGACGCGAGAGCCGAGCGTGGTGCCCCACGCGGGCAGCCGGTGAACGAGGAACACCGCTTCGAGCAGCTTGGTGTAGTTCTCGGCAGTGGACCTGTCCATGCCGATCGTCGTGGCCGCCTTGGCGATGTTGAGCATCTGTGCGGTCTGGCTTGCGAGCTGGCGCAGCAGGAGCGGAAGCTGTCGGCGCTGGCGGACCCGCGTGAGCTCCACGACATCCCGCTCGATGATGAGATCGATGTAGTCGTCGAACCAGCGCGCGCGGTCGGCGGGGCGGTCACGGCGCAGCACCGGCGGGAAGCCTCCCGTCACGACTCGGCGGATGTACTCATCGCGGGCGATCGTGGCGACCTGTTCGTCCACCAGCGAGCGGGGGTCGTTGACGAGGAGTTCGGCGAAGTCCTCGCGGATCTCCGCGACCTCGCCCTGAGACAGCGGGAGCACGCTCACGCGGTGAGCGCGGCCGGTGAGCGCCTGGGCCGCGGCCGGCAACGTGGCATAGCGGGTAGAGCCGGTGAGCACGAACCTGCCCGGTGCGCTGTCGCGGTTGAGCTCAGCCTTGATCGCGTCGAGGAGCTCCGGCGCGTGCTGGAACTCGTCTATCAGCACCGGCGCCTCGCCCCGCACGAACAACGCGGGATCGGCTCGTACTGCATCGCGCGTGGAAAGATCGTCGAGATCGACGATCTCGCCTCCGTGAGGCGCCGCCAACGCTTGCAGAAGCGTGGACTTGCCCACCGCGCGTGGGCCTTCGAGCACGACCACGGACTCGACCGCGAGCCGATCACGCACCACCTCGCCGAGGCGCCGCTCGACGAGGTTTGCGAGGACCCTGGGCACGACGTCATCCTAGCATTGATTTTCCGCAATTCGAGGAGATATTTTCCGCGATTTGTGCCCTAAGCGATCCGTGATCCGAGCAGTATTTCTTCCGCAATACGAGCATCAGTACGCCTCTCGACGGGGACGGTGAGCTGCGCTGCACGGTCCCTGCGCCGCTTGCATCCGAACCCCCGCCCGCTACCCTGCTCGCCATGTCCAAGACGCTGCTCGTCGCCGAGAAGCCCTCCGTGGGGCAGGACCTCGCGCGCGTGCTGCCGGGGCCGTTCAAGAAGCAGGAGGGCTTCCTGGAGGGACCCGAGCACGTGATCACGTGGGCGGTCGGGCATCTCGTGCAGCTCGCCGAACCGGAAGCGTACGACCCGAAGTACAAGAGCTGGCGCATGGGCGACCTGCCGATCGTGCCCGACCGCTTCAAGCTGGAAGTGCGCGACGAGCGCTCGCGCAAGCAGATGACGGTCGTCAGCAAGCAACTCGTCCGCGAGGACATCGACGAAGTCGTCAACGCGTGCGACGCCGGGCGCGAGGGGGAGCTGATCTTCGCCTACCTGTACGAGAAGGCCAAAGGCAAAAAGCCCGTCAAACGGCTGTGGCTGAACTCGATGACCAGCGCCGCCATGCGCTCCGCGCTCGCCGCGCTGCGTCCCGGCAGCGAGTTCGAGCTGCTCGAGCAGGCCGCACGCTCGCGCTCGGAGGCCGACTGGATCGTCGGCATGAACGCCACCCGCGCGGCCACCATCCGCCTGCGCAGCTCCTTCGACGGCGCGGTCTCGCTGGGGCGCGTGCAGACGCCGACGCTCGCGATCGTCGCGCGGCGCGAGGAGGAGATCAAAGCGTTCAAGCCCGAGCCCTACTGGCTGGTGGACGCCACGTTCGCTGCCGGGGTGGGTGGGGACCCGATCCCCGACGGCGACTCCGCGGGCGGCGAGCGCGTGTACGTCGGCCACTACCAGGCCCCGCCCGGCGGGCGGGCGGGGCCCGGATCGACCAAGGGCCCGCGCATCGGCAGCGAGGCGGAGGCGCTCGCGATCGTCGCCGCCTGCGAGGGGCGGCCGGGCACGATCACCAAGCTGGAGAAGAAAGAGCAGCGCGAGAAAGCGCCGATGCTCTACGACCTCACCACGCTGCAGCGCGAGGCCAACAACCGCTACGGGTTCTCCGCCAAACGCACGCTCGCGGCGGCGCAGCGGCTGTACGAGGAGCACAAGGCGCTCACCTACCCCCGCACCAACTCGCGCTACCTGCCCACCGACATGGTCGAGGAGATCAAGCCGATCGCCGAGCTCGTCGGTGCGCACGCCGAGTACCGCAAGGGCGCCAAGTACGTGGTCGGCCTCGACGTGCTGCCGCTGGCACGCGTGGTCAACGACGAGAAGGTCACCGACCACCACGCGATCATCCCCACCCGCTCCGAGCACAACCTCGAGAAGATGGGCTCCGACGACCGGCGCATCTACGACATGGCGGCACGGCGCTTCCTCGCCGTGTTCCACCCCGAGGCGGTGTTCGAGAACACGCGTGTGGAGACCACCGTGGTGGCGGCGGATGACGAGCACGGCAAGGGCCACGTGTTCCGCACCCGCGGCAAGCTGCTGCTCGTGCCCGGCTGGCGCGGCGTCTACGACGAGGTCGCCGCCGACGCCAAGGGCGCGGACACGAAGGCGCAGGAGGACGACGAGGAGGAGACCGACCAGCAGCTGCCACGGCTGGTCGCCGACGAGCAGGTGCAGACGCGCAAGATCGAGAGCCTGCGCAAGGAAACCAAGCCGCCGCGCCGCTACAGCGACGCGTCGCTGCTCGGCGCGATGGAGACCGCCGGCAAGCTGGTCGACGACGACGAGCTGCGCGAGGCGATGAAGGACTCGGGCATCGGCACGCCCGCCACGCGCGCGGCGATCATCGAGCGGCTGATCACCGTCGGCTACCTGGAGCGCGACGGGCGTGCGCTGGTGGCCACCGAGAAGGGGCTCAACGTGATCCGCCTGCTGGGCGAGCACGCGCTGACATCCCCCGGCCTCACCGGCAGCTGGGAGCAGCGCCTCGGCAAGATCGAGCGCGGCGAGGACTCCCGCAAGCAGTTCATGAGCGACATCGCCGGCTTCGCCGGCGAGACCGTCAAGGAGCTCGACGAGAACCTCAAAGACGTGCGCATCCCCCGCGCGCGGCTCGGCCCGTGCCCCGTGTGCGGCCACGAGATCGTGGAGAACCGCAAGGGCTACTCCTGCTGGGCGCGCGACGACCCAGGCTGCGGCTTCGTGATCTGGAAGGCCAAAGCCGGCAAGACGCTGCCGCTGGCCGTCGCCAAGGAGCTCATCAAGCGGGGCTACACCGAGCAGGCCGTCACCGGCTTTCGCGGGCGCAGCGGGCGCAGCTTTCGCGCCCACCTCGCGCTGCAGCAGACCGACGAGGGCAGATGGCGCGTGGAGTTCGACGAGCTGTGGGCCAAGGAGGGCGCCAAGCCGCCGGACGCCGAGGCCGACACAGCGGCCACCGCTGCAGCCGTGGAGGCGCGCAGCGCGGCCTAGCGTCCAGCGTGTCGCCTGCGTGCGCCAGGATGGGCGCACATGCCGATAACGCTCATCACCGGGCCCGCCAACGCGGGCAAGGCGCAGGTGGCGATGGACGCCGTACGCCGCCACCTCGCCCACGGCCAGGAGCCGCTGCTGGTCGTGCCCACGCGCGCGGACGCCGAGCACTACCTGCGCGAGCTCGCCGGCGAGCACGCCGCGCTGGGGGTGCGGGTGGAGCGCTTCCAGGGCCTCATCGGCGAGGCGGCGCGCCGCGCGGGGATCGGCGAGACGGCGCTGGGCGCGGTCGCCCGCACGCGGGTGATCGAAGCGCTGGTCGCAGGAGCCGGTGTGGACGCTGGTGCCGGCGTGCGCGCTGATGCCGGCGGGCGCGCTGGTGGCGGCGGGCGCGCTGGTGCCGGTGTGGGCGCTGGTGCCACGCCCGGATTCGTGCGTGCGCTGGGAGAGCTGTTCGCCGAGCTGCGCGTCCGGCGCGTGCAGCCGGCGCGCCTGCGCCACGCGCTGTCGGCCGCGCTGCCCGACTACGGGCACGCCCACCTGGGGGAGCTGTTCGCCGGCTACTGCGCCGCGCTCGAGCGGCTCGGGCGCATGGACCGCGAGCAGCGAGCCGTGCGCGCGCTGGACGCGCTGCGCGAGCGCCCCGCGCTGTGGGGCGCCACGCCGGTGATCGTGTACGGCTTCGACGACCTCACGCCGCTGCAACTCGACGCGATCGAGACGCTCGGCCGCGTGGTGGACGCGCCGGTGAGCGTGTCCCTGACCTACGAGCCCGGCCGCGTGGCCTTCGTGGGCCGCGCCGCCAGCTACCACGCGCTGGCGCCGCTCGCGAGCGAGCACCGCGCCCTGCCGGCGCGCGCCGAGCACTACGCCCCCAGCGCGCGCGCCGCGCTCAGCCACCTCGAGCGCTCGCTCTTCGAGCCCGCGGACGCGGGTGCGCCGCCGGCGCAGGCAGGCGGGGCGCTCACGCTGCTGGAGGGCGGCGGCGAGCGCGCGGAGCTCGAGCTGGTGGCGCGCGAGATCGCCGCGCTCATCGAGCAGGGCATGCCCGCGCGGGAGATCGCCGTGCTGGTGCGCGCCGGCGGCACCGACCTCGACCTGCTCGAAGAGGTGCTCCGCGCGCACGGCGTGCCCTTCGCGCTCACCCGCCGCAGGCGCTTCAGCGACACCGCCATCGGCCAGGCGCTGATCGGTCTGCTGCGCTGCGTGCCAGCTCTCTGCCCGCCGGATGGCTCGCGCGGCGAGCTTGCGGACCTGCTGGCGTGGCTGCGGGCGCCGGGCACGCCGAGCGCCGCCGCGCCGGACGGCTCCGGCGAGGCGTCCGCGGCGGACCGGCTGGAGATCGCCGCCCGGCGCGCCGGCGCGCTGAGCGCCGATCGCGCGCGGGCGCTGTGGGAGGAGCGCATGTGGCCGCTGGACACGCTCGCGCGCTTCACCGACGCGCAGGCGCGCGGCGCGCGGGCGTTGTGCGAGCGCGCGGCACGCGAGCTGGACTGGCTGTTCTGCGCGCCGCGGCGCGCGAGCGCGCACGTGCTCGCGAGCGACGAGCGCGACGAGGCGCAGGCGCTGTCCGCCGGCCGGCGCGCGCTCGCCGAGCTGCGCGAGCTCGCCCGCAGCGCGCCGGAGCTGGCGCCCCGCTCGGCCGCCGAGTTGGCGCGCTCGCTGGAGGCGCTGGAGCTGACCGGCGGCGCGCACGCCACCGCGGCGGCGCAAGAAGCCGCGGCGGCGCAAGCAGCCGTGGCGGTGCTCGATCCGCTCGCGCTGCGCGCGCGCCGCGTGCGGGCGGGGTTCGTGTGCGGCCTGCAGGAGGGCGTGTTCCCCGCGCGCGGCGCGCACCCGCCGGTCCTCGGCGAGGAGGAGCGCCGGCGCTTGGCCGAGCGCGCCGGCCTCAGCCTCGGCGAGGCGCACGACGTGCTCGCCGCCGAGCGCTACCTGCTGTACGCCGCCGTGTCGCGCCCCCAGGAGCGCCTGTTCCTCAGCTGGCACACCGCCGACGACGACGGCCAGGCGAGCCCCAGGTCGCTGTTCGTCGACGACGTGTGCGACCTGTTCGCGCCGAGCCTCGTCGCAGGCACGTTGCGCCGGGCGCTGGGGAGCGTCGCCGCGATCGACGCCGGGCACGCGCAGCCCGCCGACGTGCGGGCGCCGGCGGCCGTGGCGCGCGGGCAAGCGCGCCCGGAGGCGCCGAGGTGGCGCGGGCCGGCGCCGGCCAGGCGCCTGCGCGACGAGCGCGTGCTGGCGCAGCTGCGCGCCCGCCCGTGGTCGGCATCCTCGCTGGAGCGGTGGATCGGCTGCCCGGTGAGCTGGTTCGTCGAGCGCCTGCTCAGCCCCGACGCGTTCGAGCCCGACCCCGAGCCGCTGGCCCGCGGCGGCCTCGCCCACGCTGCGCTGCGCGACACGCTCGAAGGCCTGCGCCGTGCGACCGGCTCCGCGCGCGTGAGTGCCGCGACGCTCACCCAGGCGCGCGAGCTGCTACGCGACGCGCTGGCCGCGAACGAGGCCGCCTACCCGCTGTCCGTCGCGCCCGAGCGCCGCGTGACCGTGCGCCGGCGCCTGCGCAGCGACCTCGAACGCTACCTGCAGCACGCGGCCGACTGCGAGAGCCCGCTCGAGCCCCAAGCGCTGGAGCTCGCCTTCGGCTTCGCCGCCGACGACGAGCGCGGGGAGGGCAGCGAGCTGCCCGCGTTCGACCTCGGCGACGGGGTGACGCTGCGCGGGCGCGTCGACCGCGTCGACGTGGGCGCCGGCGGCGAAGCGGCGGTCTACGACTACAAGGGCGGGCGCGCGCCCGCCGGCGCCAGATGGCTGAGCGACGGCGACCTGCAGGTGGCGCTGTACATGTGCGCGGTCGAGCAGCTGCTGAACGTGCAGGCGGTCGGCGGCTTCTACCAGCCGCTGACCGGCGAGGACCTGCGGGCGCGGGGGGTGCTCGACGGCGACGCCGGCCAGGGGCTCGCGTGCGTGAGCACCGACGTGCGCGAGCACGCCGACGTGCGCGAGCTGCTCGCGCACGTGCTCGCCGCCGCCCGCGCGGCAGCCGGCGAGGCCAGGCGGGGCGAGCTCCAGGCGCGACCGCAGACGTGCGCGTTTCGCGGAGGCTGCATGTACCCGTCGATCTGCCGCTGCGAGCGATGAGCGTCGTGACCCTCACCGACGAGCAGCAGCGCGCCGTCGCGCGCCGTGGCGAGCCGCTGCTGCTGTCGGCGGCGGCCGGCAGCGGCAAGACCTCGGTGCTGGTCGAGCGCTTCGTCGCCGCCGTGCGCGAGGACGGCGTGGCCCCGTCGCGCATCCTCGCCATCACCTTCACCGAGCGCGCCGCCGGCGAGCTGCGCGCGCGGGTGCGCGCGCGCCTGCTCGAGCTGGGCGATCGCGACGCCGCACGCGACACCGAGGCGGCGTTCGTCGGCACCTTCCACGGCTTCTGCGCCAGGGTGCTGCGCGCGCACGCGTTCGCGCTCGAGCTCGACCCGGCGTTCGCGATCCTCGACGAAGGCCTCGCCGGGCGCCTGCGCGAACGCGCGTTTGCCGGCGCCGTGCGCGACTTCCTCGCGGGCGAGCGCAGCGCGGCGGTCGACCTGCTGGCGGCCTACGGCATCGAGCGCGCGCGCGCGATGATCGAGCAGGCGTATGCCGAGCTGCGCAGCCGCGGCCAGCGGCTGCCGCGGCTGCCGGGCGCGCCCGCCGGCGCCGACGCCCACGCGGTGCGTGCGGTGGCGCTGTTGGACGAGCTGCTGCACGCGTTCGGCCGCGCATACGAGCAGCTCAAGCGCGCGCGCGCGGCGGTGGACTTCGACGACCTCGAGCTGCTCGCGCGCCAGCTGCTCGCCGAGCGCGAGGAGCTGCGCAACGCGTGGCGCGAGCGCTTCGAGCTGTTGATGGTCGACGAGTTCCAGGACACCAACCCGCGCCAGCTGGGCATCCTGGCGGCGCTGGAGCGCGGCAACCTGTTCACCGTCGGCGACGAGCTCCAGTCGATCTACGGCTTTCGCCACGCCGACGTGAGCCTCTTCCGCGACCGGCGCGAACGGCTGCAGGAGGTGGGGGGGAGCCTGCGCCTGACACACAACTTCCGCAGCCACCAGTCGCTGCTGCACGTCATCAACGCCGTGTTCAGTGAGCGCTTCGACGCCTACAGCCCGCTGCGCGCCGGCGAAGCCGAGGCCGAGCGTGCCGGCCGGACCGGTGGCGGCGAGGGCAGCCGCCGAGGGCAGCCGCCGCCCATCGCCGCGCCCGGCCGTGCCCCCGAGGAGCCGCGGGTCGAGCTGCTGCTGAGCGACGTGCGCGGCTGGGAGGAGCGCGAAGCGCTCGCCGGCGCGCTCGCCGCCGGGCTGCCCCACGCCCAGCTGTGGCGCCAGGCGGAGGCACGGATGCTCGCCCAGCGCGTGGCCGAGCTCGTGCGCTCCCGGCGGGCGCGCGCGGGGGACGTCGTCGTGCTGCTGCGCGCGATGGGCGACCTCGAGGTGTTCGAGCGCGCGCTGCAGCTGCAGGGGCTGCGCACGCTCGCGGCCGTCGGCGCCTTCTGGGGCCATCCGCAGATCGCCGACCTCATCTGCTGGCTGCGCGCGCTCGCCAACCCGCTGGACGAGCAGGGCGTGTACGCGGCGCTCGCCTCGCCGCTCGGCGGCTGCTCGCTGGACTGCCTGGCGCTGCTCGCCCAGGCCGCGCGCGAGCGCCGGCAGGGCATCTGGCAGACGGCGCTCGCCGTCGCCCGCGACGAAGGTGGGCTCGCGCGCGGCGAGGGTGGGCTCGTGCGCGGCGAGGGCGGGCTCGCGCTCGACGCGGACGACCGCCTTGCGCTCGTCTCGTTCTGCGCCCGGCTGCAAGGCGAGCGCGCTGCGGCCTCCCGGCACACGGTCTCCCAGCTGCTCGAGCGGGCGCTCGACGCCGGCGGCTACCGCGCGCACGTGCTCGCGCTCGATCGCCCCCAGCGACGCCTGGCGAACGTGCACAAGCTGCTGCGCCTCGCGCGCCGCTTCCAAGCCGGCCAGGGCCGCGACCTGCGCGCGTTCCTCGACCACGTCGAATACCTCGAGCGCGCCGCCCAGCTCGAGCCCGACGCGCCCGTCGCATCCTCGCCGGCGTCGTCCGCGGAGGGGGAGGGCGAGGACGCCGAAGGCGACGCCGTGCAGCTGATGAGCATCCACGCGGCCAAGGGCCTCGAGTTCCCGGTCGTGTGCGTCGCCGACCTCGGCCGCCAGCCCAACCTGCAGACCCCAGACTTGCTCGTCGACGGCGCGCGCGTCGGGCTGCGCCTCGTCGGCCTCGACGGCGCCCGCTCCACCCCCGCGCTCGACTACGAGGCGCTGTGCCGGGAGCGCCGCGAGCGCGAAGCCGAAGAGGAGGACAGGATCCTGTACGTCGCCATGACCAGGGCGCGCGAGCGCCTGCTGCTGAGCGGCGCGATCGACTTCGCCCGCCTGGGCGGGGCGAGCGCGCGCCAGGGCGCCACGCCTGTCTCCTGGCTCGTGCCCGCGCTGTCCGCCGCGCTCCCCGCAATCGCCCAGACGGGCGACGACGCCGTGCACGAGCTCGCGGTCGGCGACGGCGACGGCGGCGCCACGCGCATTCGCTGCCTGTTCAACACGCCCGCCACCGCCGCGAGCGTCCTGCGGCTCGAGGGGGCGCCGGAGGGAGCCGCCGAGCGCGCGAGCCAGGCGGGCGAGCAACTGTCTTTTTTCGCCGAGCGTGCGCCATCGTCCATACGCGATGACGATCCATCATTAATATATACTATGGCTACCGCGGCGTCGAGCAGGGCAGGGCGACCCGCGCCGTCGCCGGCCGGGCGGCCCGAGCCCCCCGAGGCCCAACCGCTGGCCACCACCCTCAGCTACACCGCGCTCAGCGAGCTCGAGCGCTGCGGCTACCGCTATTACCTCGAACGCATCCTCGGCCTGCCCGAGCAGAGCGCGCCGGCGTCGCTCGACCACGAGCATCACGGCCTGGAGGCCCGTGCGCGCGGCACGCTGATCCACCGCCTGATGGAGCTCGGCCTTGCGTGGCCGGGCGCGCTCGCCGCCGGCGGCTCGATCTCCCCCGAGCGCGTGGGCGAGGTCGCCAAGCAGCTCGGCATGCGCGTCGGCCGCGACGAGCGCCAGGAGATCGCCGAGCTGATCGCGCGCGCCAGCAGCGCAGCCCCCGCCGCGCGCGTCGCGGCCGCCGCCAGCGTGCGGCGCGAGCACGCGTTCGCCTTCTCCGTGGGCCCGCACGCGCCGCTCGTCACCGGCGTCATCGACCTGCTCGCGCGCGAGGCCGACGGCAGCCAGCTGATCGTCGACTACAAGAGCGACCGTGTCGAGCCCGACGCCGACCTGGCGGCGCTCGTGCACGAGCAGTACGCGGTGCAGCGTGAGCTGTACGCGCTCGCGCTGCTGCTGGCCGGCGCCGCCCGCGTGGAGGTCGTCCACTGGTTCCTCGAGCGTCCGCACGAGTGGGTCTCCGCGCGCTACCGCGCCGCGGACCGCGACGAGCTGCAAACGCGCGTGCAGGCGCGCGTCGCGCGCGCAGGGGAACACACGTTCTCCGTCAGCTCGCGACCGCATCGCGGCCTGTGTCTCACGTGCCCCGGCAGGGCCGGCCTGTGCTCGTGGGGAGAGGCCGAAACGCTACGGAAAATCCCTGTCCACGAGCCTGTGCGCTGATACTCTTTTTACTCCGCCTCAGGTGCCCGCCTACCGCCTGTGCCCGTCAGGCACGCGATGGTGGGGGCGACCGCGAGTGGACTATCCACCCTTTGCGGGGACGCACAGCCGCAACGGAGCACTGCCATGAACACGCACATCAAGCAGCCGCCACAGGCCGTCGGACTATACGACCCTCGTTTCGAGCACGACGCCTGCGGCGTGGGGATGGTCGCGCGGCTCGACAACGTGCCCACGCACGAGGTCGTCACGCGCGCGCTCACCGCGCTGGAGAACCTCGAGCACCGCGGCGCCACCGGCGCCGACGCGTGCACCGGCGACGGCGCCGGGATCCTCATGCAGATGCCCGACGAGCTGCTGCGCGCGACCGTCGGCTTCGAGCTGCCGCCGCTCGGCTGCTACGGCGTGCTGATGTGCTTCCTGCCCACCGACGACGCTGCACGCGCGCGCGTGCAGGCCGTGCTCGAGCGCACCGTCGAGCAGGAGGGCCAGCGGCTGCTCGGCTGGCGCGACGTGCCGATCGACCCACAGCAGACCGGCGAGGTCGCCGCCGCCTGCCGCCCGGTCATCCGCCAGCTGTTCGTGGGCGCACCCCAGGTCGGGGCACGGGCCGGCGCGGCCGAGCAGGCGAATCGCGACGCGTTCGAGCGCAAGCTGTACGTCATCCGCCGCGTGTGCGAGCTGAGCGGCGAATGCGAGGGCCTGTACGTCGCCTCCAGCTCCTCGCGCACGCTCAACTACAAGGGCATGCTCATCAGCTACCAGCTCGGCGCCTTCTACACGGACCTCAGCGACGCGCGCACCAAGAGCGCGCTCGCGCTCGTGCACTCGCGCTTCTCCACCAACACCTTCCCCAGCTGGCGGCTCGCGCACCCCTACCGGGTGATCTGCCACAACGGCGAGATCAACACCGTGATGGGCAACGTCAACTGGATGCGCGCCCGCGAGTCCGAGCTGCGCAGCGAGCTGTTCGGCGAGGACCTGCCGAAGATCCTGCCGGTCGTCACGCCCGGCAACTCCGACTCGGCCACGTTCGACAACGTGCTCGAGCTGCTGATGCTCGCCGGGCGCTCGCTGCCGCACGCGGCGATGATGATGATCCCCGAGGCGTGGCGCGACCGCGACGACCTGCCCGACTACCTCAAGGGCTTCTACGCCTACCACTCGTGCCTGATGGAGCCGTGGGACGGGCCGGCGTCCGTGGCGTTCACCGACGGGCGCGTCGTCGGCGCGACGCTCGACCGCAACGGGCTGCGGCCGGGGCGCTGGGTGGAGACCACCGACGGCCACGTCGTGCTCGGCTCCGAGTCCGGGCTGCTCGACATCGAGCCCGCGCACATCAAGCGCCTCGGCCGGCTGCAGCCGGGCAAGCTGTTCCTCGTCGACCTCGAGCGCGGGCGGATCGTCGAGGACGAGGAGGTCAAGAAGACCGTGTCCACGCAGCGGCCCTACGGCGAGTGGTACGCGCGCAACGCCGTCCCCTTCGGCGACCTCCCCCCCTCCGAGCAGGTGACGCTCTCCAACCAGCCGCTGCACGTGCGCCAGCGCGCCTTCGGCTACACCCAGGAGGACCTGCGCATCCTGCTCGCGCCAATGGCCGGCGAAGGCGCCGAGCCGGTCGGCTCGATGGGCAACGACCTCTCGTTGGCGGTGCTCTCCGACCAGGCGCCGCCGCTGTTCTCCTACTTCAAGCAGCTGTTCGCCCAGGTCACCAACCCGCCGATCGACCCGATCCGCGAGGAAATCGTGATGAGCCTGTCCACCAGCCTGGGCAACGAGCGCAACCTGTTCGAAGAGACCCCCGAGCACGCGCACAAGCTGGTGCTCGAACAGCCGATCCTGCTCAACCGCGAGCTCGAGACGCTGCGCAACGTCCAGCACGAGGTGTACGCCGCCGAAACGATCGACATCACCTGGCCCGTCGCCGACGGACCCAGCGGGATGCGCCGCGCGCTCGAGCGCATCTGCGCGCAGGCGCACGAGGCGATCGCCCGCGGCGTGAACATCATCATCCTCTCCGACCGCAACGTCGGTCCCGCGCGCGCGCCGGTGCCGTCGCTGCTCGCGGTCGCCGCCAGCCAACACCATCTCGTGCTCGAGGGCACGCGCCTGCAGGCGGGCATCATCCTCGAGTCCGGCGAGCCGCGCGAGGTGCACCACTTCGCCACGCTGATCGGCTACGGCGCGAGCGCCATCAACCCCTACGTGGCGCTCGAGACGCTCGACGAGCTGGTCGTCGAAGGGCGCATCGGCGCGAGCGCCGGCAACGGCGCGGCGCACCCGCCGCGCCCGGAGGAGCTGGGCGAGCTGCTCGAGCGGGCCGCCCAGAACTACGTCAAGGCGATCGGCAAAGGCCTCCTGAAGACGATCTCCAAGATGGGCATCTCCACCATCCAGTCCTACCGCGCGGCGCAGATCTTCGAGGCGGTGGGGCTCGAGCGCGCGCTCGTCGACGCGCACTTCACCGGCACCGCCTCGCGCGTCGGCGGCGTCGGCATGGACGTGCTCGCAGCCGAGGCGCTGGAGCGCCACGGACGCGCGTATCCACGGCCGCACGACCCGCTGCTGCCCGTGGGCGGCGTCTACCAGTGGCGGCGCGACGGCGAGCACCACATGTGGAACCCCGACACGATCGCGCTCGTGCAGCACGCCGTGCGCGCGGCCAACGGCGACGTGGCGGCGGCGCTGCAGGGCGACCGCGAGGCGCACGCCGCAGTGCGCGGCAGCGCCGCGTTCGAGAAGTACCGCGAGTACGCGCGTCAGGTCAACGAGGACGCCGCGCGCAAGGCCACGCTGCGGGGGCTCTTGCGACTGGGAGGCAGCGCCGGCATCCAGCCGATCGCGCTGGAGGAGGTCGAGCCGGCGAGCGCGATCGTCAAACGCTTCTGCACCGGCGCCATGAGCCTCGGGTCGATCTCGCGCGAGGCGCACGAGACGCTCGCCATCGCCATGAACCGCCTCGGCGGGCGCTCCAACACCGGCGAGGGCGGCGAGGACCCCGTGCGCTTCAAGCCCGACGCCAACGGCGACCGTCGCCGCTCGGCCATCAAGCAGGTCGCCTCCGGGCGCTTCGGCGTGACCATCCACTACCTGGTCAACGCCGACGAGCTGCAGATCAAGATGGCCCAGGGCGCAAAGCCCGGCGAGGGCGGCCAGCTGCCGGGGCACAAGGTGGACGCATACATCGGCTCCATCCGCCACACCACCCCCGGCGTCGGCCTGATCTCGCCGCCGCCGCACCACGACATCTACTCGATCGAGGACCTCAAGCAGCTGATCTACGACCTGCGCTGCTCGAACCCCAGCGCGCAGGTGTCCGTCAAGCTCGTCTCCGAGGTCGGCGTGGGCACGGTCGCCGCCGGCGTCTCCAAGGCGAACGCCGACCGCGTGCTGATCGCCGGCCACGACGGCGGCACCGGCGCCTCGCCGCTGTCCTCCATCCAGGCCGCCGGCGTGCCGTGGGAGATCGGGCTGGCCGAGACCCAGCAGACGCTGCTGCTCAACGACCTACGCTCGCGCATCGTCGTGCAGACCGACGGCCAGCTGAAGACCGGACGCGACGTGGTGATCGCCGCATTGCTCGGCGCCGACGAGATGGGCTTCTCCACCGCGCCGCTGATCGCCACCGGCTGCATCATGATGCGCGCCTGCCACCTGAACACCTGCCCGGTGGGCATCGCCACCCAGGACCCCGAGCTGCGCAAGCGCTTCCAGGGCACCCCCGAGCACGTCGTCAACTTCTTCTTCTTCGTCGCCGAGGAGGTGCGCGAACTCCTCGCCTCGCTCGGCCTGCGCTCGCTCGACGAGGCGATCGGCCGCGTCGACCTGCTCGGCGCCGAGCAGGCGATCGCGCACTGGAAGGCGCGCGGCGTCGACCTCAGCCACATCCTCACCCACATCCCGCTGCCCGCCGGCGCCCCGCGCCGGCGCGTGCAGGCGCCGCCGGCGGTGCTCGAGGACGCGCTCGACTGGCAGCTCGTGCAGGAGGCCGAGCCGGCGCTCAACAGCCGCGTGGACGCCGTCGCCGGCGAGCGCCGCGTGGCCGGCCCCGCGCGCGTCCAGCTCGAGCTGCCGATCCGCAACCGCAACCGCTGCGTGGGCGGCATCCTCTCCAGCCACATCGCCCAGCGCCACGGCGAGCAGGGCCTGCCGGCGGACTCCATCGTCGTCGACTTCGAAGGCTCCGCCGGACAGAGCTTCGCCTGCTGGCTGGCGCCGGGGGTGACGTTCACGCTGCACGGCGACGCCCAGGACTACGCCGGCAAGGGCCTCTCCGGCGGCGTGTTCGCGATCCGCCCGCGCGCGGGGATGGGCGCGCACTTCAAGGCCGAGCACAACGTGATCGTCGGCAACACCGTGCTGTACGGCGCCACCGACGGGCGCGCGTTCTTCCGCGGGCTCGCCGGCGAGCGCTTCGCCGTGCGCAACTCCGGCGCGTGGGCGGTGGTGGAGGGCGTCGGCGACCACGGCTGCGAGTACATGACCGGCGGGCGCGTGGTCGTGCTCGGCCCCACCGGGCGCAACTTCGCGGCGGGCATGAGCGGCGGCGTCGCCTACGTGCTCGACGAGCAGGGCAGCTTCCACAAGCGCTGCAACATGGGCATGGTCGGCTTTGAAGCGCTCTCCGAGGCGGACGCGATAGAGCTGCGCGCGATGATCGAAGAGCACCGGCTGCGCACCGACTCGCCGGTTGCCGCCGATGTGCTCGCGCGCTGGGAGGAGCTGCTCGCCGCCGGCGCGTTCGTGAAGGTCATGCCCCACGACTACAAGCGCGTGCTGCGCGAGCTCGCCGAGGAGGAGGCGCTGGCTGGCAATGCCGCCGGGAACGGCGTGCCGGGCAGCGCGCCGGTCGCGCCGGCCGCGCTGGCTGGGCCGGTGGACGCGCTCGGCGGAGCGGGCGGCTGATGGGCAAGCTCGGCGGCTTCCTGCAGATCGAGCGCCACGGCGTGCCCTACCGGGACCCGACGCAGCGCGCGCACGACTACCGCGAGTTCCTGCTCACGCGCCCCGTGGCGGAGCTGCGCGACCAGGGCGCCCGCTGCATGGACTGCGGCGTGCCGTTCTGCCACAACGGCTGTCCGCTCGGCAACCTGATCCCCGACTGGAACGACCTCGTCTACCGCGACCGCTTCGCCGACGCGATCGCCCAGCTGCACGCCACCAACAACTTCCCCGAGTTCACCGGACGGCTGTGCCCGGCGCCGTGCGAGGCGGCGTGCGTGCTGGAGATCCGCGAGGGCGAAGCGGTGACGATCAAACAGATCGAGAACGCGATCGTCAACCGCGCATGGGAGGAGGGCTGGGTGAAGGCCCAGCCGCCGCGCCACGAAAGCGGGCGGGCGGTCGCGGTCGTCGGCTCGGGCCCGGCCGGCATGGCCGCCGCCCAGCAGCTGCGCCGCGCGGGGCACAGCGTGACGCTGTTCGAGCGCGACGAGGCGATCGGCGGGCTCGTGCGCTTCGGCGTCCCCGACTTCAAGATCGAGAAGGCGGTCGTGCAGCGGCGCGTCGAGCAGCTGATCGCCGAGGGCGTGGAGATCTGCTGCGGCGTGGAGGTGGGCACCGACGTGAGCGTGCAGGAGCTGCGCGCGGACTACGACGCGGTGGTGCTGGCCACCGGCTCGCGCGTGCCGCGCGATCTGCCAGTTCCCGGACGCGGGCTCGACGGCGTGCACTTCGCGATGGAATACCTCTACCAGCGAAACCGCTGGGCGGCGCGCGAGTTCGGCCCGGCGCCCACCAGCAGCCAACCGCCGAGCGAGCGCGAGATCACCGCCGCGGGCAAGGACGTGGTGGTGATCGGCGGCGGCGACACGGGCGCCGACTGCGTCGGCAACGCGCTACGCGAGGGCGCGCGCTCGATCGTGCAGCTGGAGCTGCTAGCCGAGCCGCCGGCGCACCGCCCCGACGAGCTCACCCCGTGGCCGCAGTGGCCGCTGAAGTACCGCCTCAGCTACGCCATGGAAGAGGCCCAGACGACGGGTGCGGGCGAGCAGGACTACTCGGTGAGCACCACCGCGTTCGTCGCCGGCGACGCCGGCGACGCCGACGGCGCCGGGGCGCTCGCCGGCCTGCGCATCGCACAGGCCGAGCCCACGCCGCCGTTCGCGCCGATCCCCGGCAGCGAGCGCGAGCTCCCCGCCCAGCTGGTGCTGCTCGCGATGGGCTTTCTCGGGCCCGAGCAGCAGCTGCTCGACCAGCTGGGGGTGGAGCGCGACGCGCGCAGCAACATCGCGTGCACGCAGCCGTACACGAGCTCCGTGGACGGCGTGTTCGCCGCCGGCGACGCGCGCCGCGGCCAGTCGCTGATCGTGTGGGCGATCAACGAGGGCCGCCAGTGCGCGCGCATCGTCGATCGCTACCTCGCGCGACGCGACGGTGGCTCCGCATCGCTCGCCGGCGACCACCAAGACGATGGCCTGGCCGGTCACGCCGACGCCGACTCCGGCCCGGAGGGGCCGCCGCTGCACGTCACCCCAGGGGTGGGCGCGGCCGAAGGCTGAGCGGCCTGAGCGGCGCCGGGACGGCGCACGCGCACGCGCCAACAGGTATATCCCAGCGGCAACCGATGCCCACCTTCTGCCGCCACAACCGCTTCATCGAGCGCTGTCCCATCTGCAGCAAGACGCTGCCCAGCAACGAGCCCGCCCGAGCGTCCTCGCCACGCGCCAAGGCAACCGCCCGTCCGCGCGCCGCCGGCGAGCGCGCGGCGCGCACGCGCGCGCACAGCGACGGACTGCGCGTGCGCCGCGAGGGGCGAACGGCCGACGACGGGTACCGCTGCGAGCTCGTCCCCGGTCTGCGCGCCTCCGCGGACGCGGTCCGCCTGGCCGAGGAGCTGGCGTTCGCCAGCGGGCGGCTGCTCGCCCTCGCCGCAGACCCGCCCGGGCTCTACGGCGAGATCCGCGCGCTCGCCGAGGACGATCTCGAGCGCGCCACCTGGGCGTGCTTTTTGACCGCCTACCTGTGCCCGCTCGAGCAGGGCGCCACACCGCACGGGGGAGACCCGTTCGCGGGCATCCGCCAGGCGCTCGCCGCTGCGCCCGGCGAGCTGCCGGACCTCAGCGACGTGCCGCTCGGGCCGCGCACGAGCCACGACCCGGCGCGCGGCGCCGGCACGCTGATCGCCTACCGCCAGTGGGTCGAGCGCGCGGGGGAGGCCCAGGCGATCGCCTTCACCGGGGACCCCGCATGGAGCCCCGAGCGGCGCTTCGAGCGCCTGTTCGAGCGCCTCGCGCTCCCTGGGTTCTCGCGCGCCGGGCGCTACGAGCTGCTCGTGTTGCTGGGGCGGCTCGGCCTGTATGCGCTGAGGCCCGACTCGTTGCAGCTGGCCGGAGTGAGGGGCGCAGCGGCGGAGGACGCCACCGCGCTGGCCGCCAAGCGCGTGTTCGGCATCGCCGATCCGCTGCTGTTGGAGCGGCGCTCGACGGCGCTCGCGCAGGCCGTGTCGGTGCCGATCGAGGCGCTCGACCTGGCGCTCGCCAACTGGGCCGGCCCGCAGCCGGCCACGCTGGGATTCCCACGCGAGGTCGTCGACGAGGGCGCCTTCGAGCGCGCCGGCGACGCGTTGGGCGTGTAGCAGACGCGCGCGCACACGCGACGAGACGCGCGCGCACACGCGACGCCGAGAGGGGCGTGCAATGCCGTCCACACCGGTGCCTACAGTGCTGGCAGCAAGTCGTTTCCAACCCAGGAGCCGCCGATGCCCCTTTGCTTCATCGAGCCGCAGGATGCGATCCGCGTCATCGCCGACTCGGTCGGCCGTGAGGCGCGCCGCCAGCTCGTCGGCGAGGTCGTGCGCGCATGGGTCGATGACATCCCCGACCAGGAACTGTCCGTCCACTACGCGAAGGCGATCGAAGACCTGGACGAGGACGACCTGCACCTGCTGGCCGCCTGGCACGCCTCGCTGGAAGTCGGTCAGCCGATCCCCAACACCGACTTCCTCGTCGGCGTCTTCCCCAGCCTCGGCGAGAACCGGCGCGAGGCGCTGAAGATCGCCGCCGGCTTCCGCGGCGAGGAGGCCTTCCAGGCCGGGGTGGCCGAGGATCAGGCGCTGGACACAGTGCTGCCGCGGCTGTCGAGCGAGCGCGCGGTCGAGCTCGCCAACGAGTGCATCCAGCTGTACATGTGGGACCGGCTGGGGTCCGACAACTAGGACGCCGATGGGCGGCGCGATGCCGCGTGCATGACGTACTTTCGTACGTGATAGCGTACGCAGCGTGGCGGATTCGGTACGGGTGTTTGCGGCGCATGCCGCCGAGTACCACGGCCAGCGCCGGCGCCTGGTGCCGTCCTTCGACCTGTTCTACGGGACGGCGGTCGATCTGCTGGCGCTGAAGCCCGGCCCGGTACGGCGGGTGCTGGACCTCGGTGCGGGCACCGGCTTGATGAGCGCGGCGGTGATTGAGCGCTACCCGCACGCGGAGGTGATCCTGCTGGACGGCGCGCAGGAGATGCTGGCGCAGGCGCGTGCGCAGCTCGCAGGTCGGGCGATCGCGACCGTGTGCGCCGACCTGCGCGAGCCGCTGCCCGACGGCCCGTTCGACGCGGTCGTCTCCGCGCTGGCGATCCACCACCTGGAGGACGCCGACAAGCGCGATCTGTTCGCGCGCGTGCACAACGTGCTGCGTCCCGACGGCGCGTTCGTGAACGCCGAGCACGTCGCCGGGCCGAGCGCGTGGCTGGCGGGCGTCTACCGCGAGCTGTGGCGCGCGGCGTGCCGCGCGGCGGGGGCGGGGGAGGACGAGATCGCGGCGGCGGTCGAGCGCATGGCGACGGATCGCTCGGTGGACGTCGCCACGCAACTCGAGTGGCTGCGCGCAGCCGGCTTCGAGGACTGCGACTGCTTCTTCAAGCACCTGCACTTCGGCGTGCTCGCTGGCTGGCGCAGCGGCGCGGCACCGGCGGCCCACGCAGCTTGACGTAGGCTGCGCGCCGCCGACCTAGCTTCAGCCGGCCTCCCGCCAACCCAGCCGGCCTCGCGCCAATCCAGCCGGCCTCGCGCCAAGCTACACTCGCAGCATGCCCACCGAGGAAGACGTGATGGACGCGCTGTCCAACGTGATCGACCCTGAGCTCGGCCTCGACTTCGTGGAGCTGGGCCTCATCTACGGCGTGGAGGTCAGTGAGGGCAACGTGCGCGTGACCTTCACGCTGACCACGCCCGGCTGCCCGATCGGCCCGCACGTCAACGAACAGATCGAAGAGTTCGTCGGCGAAGTCGACGGCGTAACGAGCGTCGAGTCCGAGATGGTGTTCACGCCGGCGTGGTCGCCGGAGATGATGAGCGAGGACGCGAAGTTCGCGCTGGGGTACTGACGCCGACCGGTCGAGTCGGAAAGGCCTGCCCCAGGCTGACGCGAACATACGTTCCCGTCCTGTGGCGACAGTAGCATAAGCTGCCATGTCGGCGGCGCCCCAGTCTCCCCCTGCCCACCGGAAGGCTCGCGGAGCCTTCTTTACACCGCCGGCGATCGCCGATTTCCTGAGCCGCTGGGCAGTCCGAACACCCAACGCGAGGGTGCTCGATCCGACCTGCGGCGAGGCGGTCTTTCTGCTGGCGGCAGCCGACCGGCTTGAAACCCTGGGGACATCGCCAAACGCGATCGCCGAGCAGTTGACCGGAGTTGATCTGCATCAGCCGTCGCTGGACGCCTCCGCCGCATTTCTGCGCTCGACGGGGGTCGGCGCCAACCTCGTGCGCTCGGACTTCTTCGACCTCTCGACGCCGGCACAAATCGGAGACCAGATCGGCTGGCAAGACGCTGTCATCGGCAATCCGCCGTTCGTGCGCTACCAAGAGCACCGCGGCCAACTGCGCAAGCGATCGGCTGCCGCCGCGCTGGCCCAAGGAGTCCGACTGTCGGGACTCGCGTCGTCGTGGGCGGCCACGCTGGTCCATGCCTCGGGATTTCTGACGCCAGCGGGTCGGCTGGCCATGGTTTTGCCGGCGGAGCTCCTGACGGTCGGTTACGCCGAGCCGATCCGTCGGTGGCTCAAACAGCGCTTCGCGATCGTCAACCTCGTGATGTTCGAGCGGCTGCAGTTCCGTGGCGCCGACGAGCAAGTCGTGCTCCTGGTCGCGCACGGGACCGGGCCGTGCGACTCGTTTTGCCTGTTCCACGTGGATAGCGCAGACGATCTGGCCGAGGTCCACCCTCTCGATCCGGTCGGAGCGAACCCGGCGGCCGAGGGCAAGTGGAGCGATCTGGCGCTGTCGCTCGATGTCCGCCAGCTTTTTCGCTCGGTGGCGGAGCAGATGGTGAGGCTCGATGGCTACGGCACACCAGAATTGGGCACCGTGACCGGTAACAACGACTACTTCACGATGTCCGAGGCTACACGCGCCGAATACGGCATCGCGGAGCGCCATTTGACTCGCATCAGCCCTCCCGGCACGAGGCACTTGAAGGGGCTGGACTTCTCACGGGAGCAGTGGGACGAGCTCAAGCTCTCCGGTAAGCGCGTGTGGCTCCTGTACCCAAAGCAGACGATCCGCGACAAGGCGCTGATGCGCTATCTCGAGCGCGGGCGCGAAGAAGCGGTTCACGAGGCGTACAAGTGCACTGTACGCGAGCCGTGGTGGCGTCCGCCGGTCGTCCCAGTGCCGGATCTCTTCTTCACTTACATGTCTCACCGCTATCCTCGCTTGATCGATAATACGGCCGGTGCGGCATTCGTTAATTCGATGCACGGGCTGCGCCTGCGAGACGACGCTCCCGACCAAGCGCGTAGCGCCCTGCCACTGGTGGCACTCAACTCAGTCACCATGCTTGGTGCCGAGATCATGGGCCGCTCTTACGGTGGCGGCATCCTCAAGATGGAGCCTCGCGAGGCTGCCGCTCTGCCAGTACCCGCGCCGGAGGCGCTTGCATCAGCCTGGCGAGTGCTCGCGAAGCGGGCGCCCGATTTGGATGCTGCCCTCAAGCGCGGCGAGTGGTGGACAGTAGTGGCCGCCGTCGATCAGGTGCTGCTCAAGCAGACGCTCGGCCTCTCTAACGCCGAGATCATCGCCATCCAGGACGCCGCAACTCTCCTTCGCGTCCGGCGCACGCGGCAGACCGAGGAGCATCCTCAGAGGTGGCGAAGTGCCACGCAGACGCCTGCGAGAACGCGATCGAGCTCTACGGTTGTCGGCACTCGCTTGACCTCGTAAGGCTTGGTCAAGTCCCAGTTCTCATGCCCGTACGCGAAGAGGCCACAAGCCTCGAACCATCGCGAGGCGATGTGCGCGAAATCAACCGTCTTTTCGAGGTCCGTTTGGTTACGCACGCGAACGCTGAGGAACAACCAGTTGTGCGGAGGCGTACGTCGCAGCCACAAGGTGAGATCGGACGTCGCGCCGCCACCCTCACCCAGGGCCCGCGCGTACTCTCCCTTGACATCTATGTCCTTAAACGCCGCCTCCTTGATGCGCTTCTCCAGGTCCGCGCTTCCCGCGCGGCCCTGTGCCGTCTGTTTGGGGCTGCCAGGATGCTTTGGACCCCCGGTGGCCTTGGTCTCTATCGTGAGCTGCACCATCCCGCTGACGGGATACGCAATATCCAGGTTGTGTGTACGAAACAAAAGCCCCGGCACACCGCGGCGAGTGTGCAGTCTCTTCCCGGAGCAGCGTTCGAGCAGCAACGCGAGCACGTCATTAAGGAAGTCGCCCTTGCCGTTCTGACGGTCGCCCTGACCAGTCCTGCCGGCGCTCACAAGCCGGTCGAAGTCTGCCATCGTGTGCAGGAAGACAGGTTCGACGGCTTTGAAGGTCCGGGCCTTGCCCTGTTCGATGGTGCGCAGCCCTTCGATGAACGGCTGGCGAGCTGGTCGCGAAACCCTCCGGCGCCCGAGCGTCTTGATGTTGCGTGGCATCGGCGGTGACTACCCGAAGCGGGAACGGCTACGCTGGCGCGCCCGCCGACTCGCGCGCGAGCGACACGAGCTTCGCCAGTTCGTCGGCGATGCTCTGGCCGAACGCGTCGAGGTCGGGCATGGCGTCGAAGTCACCCAGCAGGCCGAAGTTCATCTGTCCGTTGTAGGACATGATCGCGATCGCCAGCGCGTGGTTTTCCGGCAGGAAGGCCACGGGGATCGCGTGCAGCATCTCGCGCCCGAGCACATACAGCGGGAACTGCGGGCCGGGGACGTTGGTGACAATCAGGTTGAACAGGCGCGTGGAGAAGTTCAGCCGCGAGGCCTGCGCGAGGATCGTCGGCGGGGCGAAGTCCTGGGCGCCGGCGATCACCTCCGCGCCGAGCGCCTGCTTGGACTCCTTCAGGCCTTCCATCGCGCCCGACACGAAGCGCAGGCGGTTGACCGGGTCTGAGATGTAGATCGGCAGTGGGCCGCGCATCGCCACGATGCGGTTGCCGCCCTCGTGGTGCTCGCCTTCCGTGCGCACCGACACCGGCACCAGCGCGCGCATCTCCACGCCCGCGGTGTGGCGCCCGCGCGCGATCAAGAACGCGCGCAGCGCTCCCGCGACGACCGCCAGCACCACGTCGTTGACCGTCCCGCCGAAGGCGTTCTTCACCGCCTTGAAGTCGTCGAGCTCGCTGGTGATGCCCACGAAGCGCCGGTGCGGGCCGATCGGCACGTTCAGCGGCGTTTCCGGCGCCGGGTTCAGGCCCGCCCAGACGATCTCGCCGATGCCCTCCGCCGCCTCGCGCGCGTGCGAGAGCGCGCGCTCGGGGTGCGCCACCGCATCCATCGCCGCCTCCGCCAGGCGCACGCCCGCGCGCACCGCGCCGAGCAGGCCGGCGGCCACCAGCTGCGCCGTGCCCGGTTCAGGGTGTGGCTGCCAGGGGCGACCCACGTACTGGTTCTGTGGCGGATCGGGGGACAGGTCGAACAGCACCGTCGCCAGGTCCACGCCCGCGATGCCGTCGATCAGCGAGTGGTGGGTCTTGGTGATCAGCGCAAAGCGGTCGTCTTCCAGCCCCTCGATCAGCCACATCTCCCACAACGGCTTCGAGCGGTCGAGCTGCTGGGAGAAGATGCGCGCGGTCAGATCCTGCAGCTGCTCCCACTGCCCCGGCGCGGGCAGCGCGGTGTGGCGCACGTGGTAGTCGAGGTTGAAGCTCGGGTCGTCGATCCACACCGGACGGCCGCTGTCGAGCGCCGTGTGCGCGAGCTTGTGGCGGTAGCGGGGAACCAGGTGCAGGCGCCGGCGGATCTGCTCGAGGAACTCATCCATGCTCGGCGGCGGGCCTTCGATGATCGTCAGCCCGCCGATGTGCATGTGCGAGACGGAGCTCTCCTGGTGCAAGAACGAGGCGTCTACCGGCGTCAGTCTGTCCAGGTGGTGTTGGCTCACGCGGTCTAGCGTATCGAGCTGCCCCCTACAATGACACCCGTGCCCGCAAGCGCCACAAGCGAGGTGTCAAACACCGTCGAGAAGCTGTTGCTGGCGGCCCCGCGCGGCTACTGCGCGGGGGTCGATCGCGCGGTGCAGACGGTCGAACGCGCGCTCGCCATCCACGGCGCGCCCGTGTACGTGCGCAAGGAGATCGTCCACAACAAGCACGTCGTCGCGCAGCTGCGCGAGCGCGGCGCGATCTTCGTGGACGAGCACACGCAGGTGCCCGAGGGGGCGGTGTGCGTGTTCTCCGCCCACGGCGTCGCCCCCAGCGTGCGCGAGGGCGCCGACGAGCGCGGCCTGCGCACGATCGACGCCACCTGCCCGCTCGTCACCAAGGTCCACCGCGAGGCCGCCCGCTTCGCCCGCGACGGGTACACGATCGTGCTCGTCGGGCACGACGGCCACGAGGAGGTCGAAGGCACGATGGGCGAGGCGCCCGAGCAGATCGTGCTCGTCGAGAGCGAGCAGGACGTCGACGAGCTGCACATCGACGACCCCCAGCGGGTTGCCTACATCACCCAGACGACGCTCGCCGTGGGGGAAACGAGCGCCATCGTCGAGCGGCTGCGCGCGCGCTTCCCCAGCATCGTCGGCCCGCGCACCGACGACATCTGCTACGCCACCACCAACCGCCAGGCGGCCGTGCGCCAGATGGCCGGCAGCTGCGAGCTGATGCTCGTGATCGGCTCGCGCAACTCATCCAACTCGGTGCGGCTCGTCGAGGTCGCGCGCGACTGCGGCACCGACGCGCACCTGATCGACGCCGCGCGCGAGGTGCGTGAGGAGTGGCTGGACGGCGTGCGCGTCGTGGGCATCTCCTCCGGCGCCAGCGCGCCCG
This sequence comes from Solirubrobacteraceae bacterium, assembly GCA_035504435.1. Classification (GTDB taxonomy): domain Bacteria; phylum Actinomycetota; class Thermoleophilia; order Solirubrobacterales; family Solirubrobacteraceae; genus Palsa-744. Next base: position 72,356 of record DATJRV010000075.1, on the reverse strand, counting down.
AGGAGCTCGTCAGCGAGCTGGTCGACTTCTTCCGCGCGCGCGGCGTGTCGGACATCTCGGAGTTCGACGTGATCCGCGAGGATGTCCGCTTCATGCTCCCCAAGCCGATCCGCCAGGCCTGCGCACTCTAGTCGTCTCCGACCTGCACCTCGGCAGCCGCACGCGCACCGACCTGCTGCGGCGCGAGGAGCTGCGTGCGCCACTGCTGGCAGCCGCCGCGGACGTGGACCGGGTGGTGCTGCTCGGCGACGTGCTGGAGCTGCGTCACGGCCCGATGCGCGAGGCGCTGGCCGCCGCGCGCCCCTTCTTCGCGGATCTCGGTCGCACGCTCGACGGCCGTGAGCTCGTGCTCGTGGCCGGCAACCACGACCACGCGCTCGTCGAACCGTGGCTCGCCGAGCGCGGGCGTGAGCACGAGCCGCCACCGCTGGGCGTCGAGCAGCTGCTCGACCCCGCGCGCGTCTCGCCCGCGCTCGAGCAGATCGCCCGCTGGGCCCTGCCAGCCGTCGCCCGCGTCGCCTACCCCGGCCTGTGGCTGCGCGACGACGTGTACGCCACCCACGGGCACTACCTGGACGCTCACCTCACCATGCCCACGCTCGAGCGCCTCAGCATCGGCGCCATGTGCCGCGTGCTCGCACGGCCCGCCACCGCGTTCGCCGCCGTCGGCGACTACGAGGCCGTGAGCGCACCGCTGTTCGCGTGGCGCGACGCCGTCGCCAGGGACGCGGCAACGGGCGCGGTGCTCAACGGCATGGCGACCGCATCCGCGTGGTCTGCGCTCACCGGCTCCGGCCAACGCAACGGGCGCCCGCGCGACTCCCTGCGCCGCCGGGCGCGCCGGCGCGTGCTCGTCGCCCTCTTCCCGGCGGCCGTCGCCGCGCTCAATCGCGCGGGCATCGGGCCACTGCGCGCCGATCTGTCGCTCACCGAGCTGCGCCGCGCCGGGCTGGCCGCGATGGGCGAGGTCGCCGCACGTCTCGATCTCGGCGACGCGTACGTCGTCTTCGGCCACACTCACCGCGCCGGCCCGCTCGCCGGCGACCCGCGGACCGAGTGGCGTGGGCGCGGCGCTGCGCGCCTGGTGAACGCGGGCAGCTGGACCTACTCGCGCTTCTTCCTCGACGGTCAGCCCGGCGTGAGCCCCTACTGGCCGGGGACGGGCGTGCTCATCGAAGACGACGGCCCGCCCGCGGTCGTCCAACTCCTCGGCGACCGCACGCACCAGCAGCTCGCGCCGCCACCCCGCGGCCGGCTCTCCGCCCATTAGCCTCGCGGTCGCTGAGCCCCAGCACCGCTAGACAGCATGAAGGCCGCGCTGTTTGGTTTCGTGCAGGAAGGCTGCCAGAAATAACGAACAAGCGGAAGTCCTCCGACTGGCATCTGGAACGCCATCTCCGGCGCATTTCACCACCAGCTCAACTATGTGGGCCAACGACCAGCCGTCAGCAAGGCAACCGCATGGCACGAACACTTATGCGTCGCACGCCGATCGTCCTGCTGCTGGTCCTCGCCGCGGTGGGTGCGCACTCGCTGGCTGGCCGCGGAGCTCAAAGTGGGTCGGGAACCGCTGACAGCAGCGGACTGCTGGTCGCCAACGCCGAGCGAATGCTCTCCGGGTCTGTCGCACCGGTAAGTCCCGTGGATGCCGTGCACGCTGTCGGTCGAGAGGCAAAACGCAAGCAACAGACTTCGCGCGGTCCGCGGGGCGAAACGGGGCCAGCCGGACCCCAGGGAAAGGAAGGGCCCGCCGGTGCCGCCGGGCCCGAAGGCAAGGAAGGCCATGCGGGCGTCGCCGGACTCGAAGGCAAACAGGGATCGCAGGGTGCGAGGGGCGAAACGGGCACGGAAGGCAAACAGGGACCGCAGGGCGCGCGCGGTGAAAAAGGCGAACGCGGCGAAGCGGGCAACGGCGTGGAAATCGCCCCCGAGCAGGTGACCGAAGCGATGTTGGCCGCCGAAGCGGTGTCCGCGTCGAAGATCGCCAAGGAAACGATCACCGCGACGCAGCTCGCCGCCGGCGCCGTCGGTACCGACAAGCTCGCCACCGACGCCGTGACCGCCGGCAAGCTCGGCAAAGAAGCTGTCGAAACGACGAAGCTGAAGAACGAAGCGGTGACCTCGGGGAAGCTCGCCGCGGAAGCTGTGACGGAAGGCAAGCTGGCGAACGAAACGGTCTCCGCGTCGAAGATCGCCAAGGAAACGATCACCGCCGCCCAGCTGGCCGCCGGCGCTGTCACCGGCGAAAAGTTCGCAAGCGAAGCCGTCACGGCCGGGAAGCTCGGCAAAGAAGCCGTCGATGCCGCGAAGTTGAAGAACGAAGCGGTGACGGAAGAAAAGCTAGCGGCGGAAGCGGTGACGACGGGAAAGCTGGGCGCTGAAGCGGTGACGTCGGGGAAGCTGGCCTCCCAGGCGGTGACCGAAGGCAAGCTGGCCGCCGAAGCGGTGTCCGCGGCGAAGATCGCCAAGGAAACGATCACCGGCGCCCAGCTGGCCGCCGGTGCTGTCACCGCCGAAAAGATCGCCGGCGAATCGCTGACCGCCGAAAAGCTCGGCAACCAATCGGTGACAACGGCGAAGCTGAAGAACGAAGCGGTGACCGAAGCAAAGCTCGCCGACGAAGCCGTGACAGAAGTGAAGCTCGCCGACGAAGCCGTGACGGAAAGGAAGTTGACCAACGAAGCCGTCTCCGCCGCGAAGATCGCCAAAGAAACGATCACCGCGGCTCAGCTGTCCGCCGGCGCCGTCACGGCCGAAAAGTTCGCCAGCGAATCCGTGACGGCGGGCAAGCTCGGCAAGGAAGCTGTCACCACGGCCAAGCTGACCGACGAAGCGGTCACCGAAGAAAAGCTCGCCGACGAAGCGGTTACGGAAGAAAAGCTCGCCGACGAAGCGGTGACTGAAGGCAAGCTAGCCCACGAAGCGGTGACCGAAGAACGGCTTGCGGCGGGCGCCGTGACCGAAGGCAAGCTCGCCTCCGAAGCGGTTTCCGCGGCGAAGATCGCCACAGAAGCGATCACCGGCACTCAGCTCGCCGTGGGCGCCGTGACGGGCGCGAAGATCGCCAAAGAAACGATCACCGCGTCCCAGCTGTCCGCCGCCGCCGTGACCGGCGAAAAGATCGCCGGCGAAGCCGTGACCGCCGGCAAGCTCGGCAACGAATCCGTTGAAACGGCGAAGCTCAAGAACGAAGCGGTGACCGAAGCGAAGCTCGCCCCCGAAGCGATCTCCGAACACAAGCTGAAGAACGAAGCGGTGACGGCGGCGAAGATCGCCAAAGAAACGATCACCGCGTCCCAGCTGTCCGCCGCCGCCGTGACCGGCGAAAAGATCGCCGGGGAAGCGGTGACCACCGCCAAGCTCGGCAAAGAAGCTGTCGAAACGGGCAAGCTGAAGAACGAAGCGGTCACGGAAGGGAAGCTGGCCTCCGCCGCGGTCACGGCCGCGAAGCTGAGCTCTGAAGCGGTGACCGAAGCCAAGCTGGCCTCCGAAGCGGTGACCGCGGGGAAGCTGGCCTCCGAAGCCGTCTCAGCGACGAAGATCGCCAAAGAAACGATCACCGCAACCCAGCTGGCCGCCGCCGCCGTGACCGCCGAAAAGATCGCCGGGGAAGCGCTGACCGCCGGCAAGCTCGGCAAAGAAGCTGTCGAAACGGCGAAGTTGAAGGACGAAGCGGTGACCGAAGCGAAGCTCGGCGCTGAAGCGGTCTCCGAAGGCAAGCTGAAGAACGAAGCGGTGACGGCGGCGAAGATCGCCAAAGAAACGATCACCGCAGCGCAAATGTCCGCCGGCGCCGTGACCACCGAAAAGCTCGCCGGGGAAGCGGTGACGGCCAGCGGGCTCGGCAAAGAATCGGTGGAAACGGCGAAGATCCTGAGCGAAGCCGTCAGCGGAGAAAAGCTCAAAGGCGAAGCCGTCGAAACGACCAAGATCAAGAAAGAAGCGGTCACCGCCGAAAGGCTTGCGAAAGAAACGATCACCGCGAGCCAACTCGCCTCCGAAGCGGTGACGGCGACCAAGCTGGGCGCCGAAGCGGTGACCGAAGTCAAGCTCAAGAACGGGGCGGTCACGGAAGCCAAGCTCGCCGGCGAAGCGGTCGCCGAAGCGAAGCTGAAGAGCGAAGCGGTCTCCGAAGCGAAGCTCGCCTCCGAAGCGGTGACCGAAGCAAAGCTGAGAAACGGCGCCGTGACCGAAGCGAAGCTGAAAAACGAAGCGGTCTCCGAAACCAAGCTCAAGCCCGAAGCCGTCTCCGAAACCAGGCTGAAGAACGAAGCGGTCTCCGAAGCGAAGCTGAAAAACGAAGCGGTCGTCGCCTCAAAGCTGGCGGGATCGTTGAAAGAATCGGCCGCGGCTGAAATCACGACGCCCGCCGTGCAGACGGAAGTGACTGAATCGGGCAAAGGCAATGGAGAAAAAGAACCCAGCGCCACGAGGCCCACGATGGTCTACCTGCACTGGAAGTTCAAAACCGAAAAAACCGGCAGCATGAAAATCGAAGTCGGCGGCGTGGTCGCGGGCGAATTCGAAAGCCTCGAAAAAAATAAAGCGATCACCGCCACTTGGACGGGCATCGTGCCGGCCGGTAAAAAGCTGAAGATCACGTTCGCCGAAGCGGAAAAAGTCATTCCTGTCTTCCAGACGCTGTAGCGGTCCCCTCGGCGTGCAGGAAACGAGTGGGGTGCGGCGAAGAACTACCGCGGGCGCATCGATCGCAGCGTCCGCCCACCCCGCAACCAAGGACCCGTGGTAGGTATGACGACGAGCACCCAGGGCCCCGCACAGCCCGTGAGCATGGCTGGCGCGCCTCCGATTCCCCCTCCGCACGTCTCGCGGGGCGCGGCCGCCGGCGCCCTCCCAGGCTACGTCCCTCCGCGCGGCGAGCGAAGCGCGCCGAGATGGCGCATACCCGGCGGCGCCAACAACCGCAAGCGCATCGCGGCGCTGGCCGCCGCGGCCGCCCTCGCCCTCGCCCTCGTCCTCCTTCTCGCCGGCGTGTTCAAGTCGGGGTCCCACGTCACCGACATCCAGGCGCCCCCCACGGCGCGGGCGGCCGCCCAGGCACAGGCGGGGTTGAGGCAGCCCGGGGTGGCATCGGTGTCAGGCCAAGCGCCGTTCGTGGTGCACTACCCGAGCGATTGGACGCGGCTGACCTCAGCACAGCTGGCGAGGATCGCCAACCCGCCCGCCGCGGGGCTCATCGCCGAAGGCGGCAAGGTGCTGCTGTTCGTGCGGCCCGAGAAGCCGCTGACGCAGCCGCTCTCCACGCTCGCGGTCCAGCTCACTGAGTCGCTGCGCCGTCGCTTTGCCGACTTCAAGCTGCTGAGCACCGGGACGACCAGGACGCTCGCCGGCCCGGCTTGGGTGTACACGTTCGCGCGCACCGCGCACCAGCTCGTGCAGAGCGAGGTTGTGATCTCCACCCCCAGCGCAGCCTACGAGCTGGACATCACCCTACGTGGGAGCGCCGATCGCGCGGCCCGGCAGATGGGCGAAATCGTGCACTCGTTCCAGGCCTGAAGACCGCGCCCCGACCGCCATTCGCGGGCCGCGGCGGGCGCTCACCGGGCGAGACCCGGCGTGAAGCACGTCGCCAGGCAGACCACCCCGCTGCCAACCTGCATTCGCAGCACGCCCTCCGTGTGCCGCTCGTGCTCGAGCAGCGGGTAGGCGCCCGGGTGGGCGACCGTCAGCTCCCGGCCGCCCGTCGCCGGGCCGCCGTTCACCGTCACGGCTCCCGCGCCGTCGAGCACCGCCCACACGCCGCCCGCCTCGTACGGGCCCGAGTACGCGCCAGGCTGATCTTCGGTTTGCGGTTCCAGCCGCGCACCCGGGGTGTCCTCCGGGCGCAGCGGCGCCAGCGGCTCGCGTTCCACGCCCAGCAGCTCCTGGATCGCCAGCTCCGTCTCGGTGTAGGCGCCCTCGCCGAAGTGGTAGTCGAACAGCCGCGCGCGGCCGTCGAACAGGTAGCGCGCCGGCCAGCCCCCGTTCTCGTACTCGCGCCACAGCGCCAGCTCGCTGTCGATCAGCACCGGGTGCGCGATGCCCAGGCGCGCCACCGCCGCGCGCACCGCCTGCTCCTCGCGCGAGGCGTCGAAGCCCGGACTGTGCACGCCCACCACCCGCAGGCCCGCGTCCGCGTAGCGCGCGTGCCATGCCTTCACGTACGGCAGCGTGCGCAGCGAGTTCGGCCGGCAGAAGTCCCAGAACTCAACCAGCAGCGGGCGTTCGCGCTGGATCACGCTCACGCCGGCAGCCGGCGCGTTCACCCACGGCAGCCCGCGCGGGAACAGCGGCGCGACGATGTTGTCTACAGGCGCACGCAACGCGCCCGTCAGCCAATCGAGCCGACCATCTCCAACTGAATCAGGCGGTTGAGCTCGACCGCGTACTCCATCGGCAGCTCCTTCGTCACCGGCTCGATGAAGCCGTTCACGATCATCGCCGCCGCCTCGTCCTCGGTGAAGCCGCGCGAGCCCATGTAGAACAGCTGGTCGTCGGAGATGCGGCCCACGGTCGCCTCGTGCGCGACCGTCACGTTCGGGTTCTGGATCTGGATGTCCGGCCACGTGTCCGAGCGCGAGCGCCCGTCCATCATCAGCCCGTCGCACTGCACGCGCGCTTTCGAGCCGGCGGAGTTGTGGCCCATCTTCACCAGGCCGCGGTAGCCCATGATGCCGCCGTCCTTGGAGATCGACTTGGCGAGGATGTTCGAGGTGGTGTTCGGCGCCAGGTGCACGACCTTCGCGCCCGTGTCCTTGTGCACGCCGCCCGAGGCCACGCCCACGTTCAGGTGGTCCGCACGCGCGCCCTCGCCCATCAGGTAGGAGCCGGGGTACAGCATCACGTACTTCGCGCCCATCGAGCCGCCCACCCACTCGACCGTGCCCTCCGCCTCCACCACCGCGCGCTTGGTGTTCAGGTTGTACACGTCCTTCGACCAGTTCTGCACCGTCGTGTAGCGCGCCTTCGCGCCCTCGTGCACGAAGATCTCCACCACGGCCGAGTGCATCGAGTTGACCGAGTAGGTCTGCGCGGTGCAGCCCTCGATGTAGTTCACGTCCGAGCCCTCGTCCGCCACGATCAGCGTGTGCTCGAAGGTGCCCTCGCCGGCGCCCTCCATGCGGAAGTACGCCTGCAGCGGCAGGTCCACCTTCACGCCCTTCGGCACGTACAGGAACGAGCCGCCCGACCACACCGCGCCGTGCAGCGCCGAGAACTTGTTGTCCTGCGCGGGCACGCATTTGTTCATGAAGTACTTCTGCACCAGCTCCGGGTACTCGCTGATCGCCGTGTCCATCGAGCAGAACAGGATGCCCAGCTTGGCGTACTCCTCCTTCAGCCCCTCGTACACCGGCTCCTGGCGCCACACGCCGACGACGCCCGCCAGGTGCTCGCGCTCGGCCTGCGGGATGCCCAGGTCCTCGTAGGTCTGCTTCATCTCCGCCGGCACTTCGTCCCAGCTGTTGAAGCGCCCGGCGGTCGGGGGGGAGTACAGCACGAGGTCATCGAGGTTCAGGCCCGACAAATCGACGCCCCAGCTGGGGACGGGCTTGCGTTCGAAGATCTCCAGCGCTTTCAGGCGTTTGTCGGCCATCCAGTCGGGCTCGCCCTTGATCTTCGAGAGCTCCGTCACCACCTCGCGCGATATGCCCTGGCGGGCGCGCAGCTGCCCCTGCTCGTCCTCTACAACGGGGCTGGGCTTGGTGATGTTCGGGCGCTCAATCGTGGCCATGCTGCTCCTCGCTCCAGGTTAGCTTGCGTGTCCTCCGCAATGGGGGAGGAATCCTGTGCTGCGGAGTAGGAATTGTATCGAGCGCGGGGTCGCTCCCCGGCGCCGCGCCGCAAGCGCCGGTCGGCCGGCGGCTAAAAGCCCGGGCCCGCCTCCGGCTCCTCGAGCGTGCGCGCGAGTTCCACGCGGCTCATCGCCACCACGATGTAGCCGAGCGCGTTGCGGGCCTCCGCGCTCTCAGGCGGCAGGTGCACCGCCACCATCCCCTCGCCGGCGCGCACCACGTCGGCGACCCCGCTCACCTGCTCGTCGGTCTGCGGCGACACGAACGACAGCTCCAGCCGCTCGCCCACCGTCACGTCCAAGTCGCATTCGATCAGCAGGCCATCCGGGCCCACGTTCACGGTCTTGCCCTCCGCCTGCGCCCCGGTGGCGCTCGCGCGCGCGGTGATCGCCATCTCGAACGTCATCCGCGTGCCGCGACTGCGATACAAGCTCCGTTCCGACACCTGGAAGCGCAGGTCGCCGGCGGGCTTCACGCAGTACAGCGTGCCCGGCAGCGCCACCAGCGACTTCTCGTGGCGGAAGGTCACGAACGCGTCCGGCGTCACGTCGCGCAGGCGCAGCAGGCGGCCCTTCTCCAGGCACTCCAGCGTCATGCCCCGCTCGGAGAACGCGAGCACCACCGCCCTGAAGCCACCACCCGTTTCCTGCGGGACCGTCACGCGCACGACGTCATGTAGCCGGAGGCGGTTCAAGTTGCCCTCGCTGATAGCGCGGCACAGGCCGATCAATGAACCTGTTCTGCCAGTAGGGATTCCTAGCAGATCGCGGGCAGGTTGCCCGTGCGGCCCGCTACGCCGGCCAGGCGTGATCGCCCGTGACCGCGCCGCGCACGACCTTCAGGTTCAGCAGCGCACACTTGCGCCGCGTCGCCGACACGGGGATGCCGAGCAGCTCGATCATCCAGTCAGCGCCCAGCTCGCCCACCTCCGCCAGCGCCATCCCCTTCAGCTCCTCCGAGGCGATCGACGCCGCCGCCTGCGAGATCGCGCAGCCGTGGCCCTGGAAGCGCAGGTCCTCGATGCGGCCGTCCTGCACGCGGATCTGCACCGCCAGCTCATCGCCGCACAACGGGTTGTGCTCCAGCGCCTCCAGGTCGTGGGGCTCGAGCTCACCGAAGTTGCGCGGGTGCTTGTAGTGGTCGAGGATGTAGTCGCGGTAGAGGTCGTCCATCACAGCCCGAACACCTCGCGGCCCGCCAGCAGCGCGTCCACCAGTGCGTCCACGTCGGCGCGGTCGTTGTACACGCCCACGCTCGCCCGCGCCGTCGCGCCCACGCCCAGGCAGCGCATCAGCGGCTGCGCACAGTGGTGGCCCGCGCGGATGCACACGCCCGCGCGCGCCACCAGCTCGGCCACGTCATGGGGGTGGATGCCGTCGATCGTGAACGACGCCAGCCCGCCGCGGCGCTCGGCGCTCGCCGGGCCAACCACGCGCAGGCCCGGCACCTCCGCCAGGCGCTCGAGCATGTACGCCGTCAGCGTGCGCTCATGCTCGCGCACGCGCTCCATGCCCAGCGCCTGCAGGTAGGCCACCGCCGCACCCAGCCCCACCGCCTCCGCCACCGGCGGCGTGCCGGCCTCGAACTTGTACGGCAGCTCGTTCCACGTCGCCGACTGGAAGTCAACCGAGGCGATCATGTCGCCGCCCGTCAAGAACGGCGGCATCTCCTCCAGCAGCTCGCGGCGGCCGTGCAGCACGCCGATGCCCGTCGGCCCCAAGGCCTTGTGCCCGCTCCACGCGTAGAAGTCCGCGTCCAGCGCGTCCACCTCCACCGCCATGTGCGGGATCGCCTGCGCGCCGTCGATCAGCGTCCTCGCGCCCGCCGCGCGCGCCCGCGCGAGCATCTCGGCCACCGGGTTGATCGTGCCGAGCACATTCGACACGTGCGCGAACGCCACCAGCCGCACGTCGCCGCGCGCCAGCTCCGCGTCCAGCGCGTCCAGCGAGAGCTCCCCCTGCTCGTCCACGTCCAGGTAGCGCAGGATGGCGCCGCGCTCGCGGCACAGCACCTGCCAGGGGACGATGTTCGCGTGGTGCTCCATCTGCGTGATCAGCACCGCGTCGCCCGGCCCCACGTTCGCGCGGCCCCACGAGTACGCAACCAGGTTGATCGCCTCCGTCGTGTTCTTCGTGAAGATCGTCACCTGTCGCCGCGCGCCCGCAAACGCCGCGATCCGCGCGCGCGCGCCCTCGAACGCCGCGTCCGCCTCCTGCGCCAGCTCGTACACGCCACGGTGCACGTTCGCGTTGTGGTCGCGCAGGTGCTCCGCCAACGCGTCGATCACCACCCGCGGCTTCTGCGTCGTCGCCGCCGAGTCCAGGTAGATCAGCGGGCTGGGCGGGCGGGAGTCCGATCCGCCGAATTTGCGCGCGAAGATCGGGAAGTCACTGCGCACGCCCGCCAGAGCCCCGGAGGGGCTCCCCTCAAAGACGTTCTTCTCAGCGACTGGTGGCATACGCCTCGATGTCCTCGCGCGCCGCCGCCAACTTCTTCGCGATCTGCGCGCGCACCAGCTCCGCCAGCGGCTCGTCCTGCAGCTCCGCGATCAGCGGCTCGAAGAAGCCCTCCACGATCACCCGCACCGCCGCCGCGCGATCGAGGCCACGCGACTGCATGTAGAAGATCGCCGTCTCATCCAGCTCGCCCACCGTGCCGCCGTGCGACGCCGACACGTCGTCCGCCGACACCAGCACCGACGGGATCGCGTCGATGCGCGCCTTCGGCGAGAGCATCATCGTGTGGATCTGCAGGTACGTGTGCGTCCGCTGGGAGCCAGGATCGATCTGGATCAGCCCCTCGAAGCTCGCGCGGCTCTCGCCCGTCGCCGTCCCGCGCCAGTGCACGTCGCCGCCCGAGGGGCCCGTCTCGTGCAGGTCCACCGCGAACACGTCCAGGTGCTCGTCCGCCTGCGTGCAGAACACGCCGCGGAACGCCATGTCGCCGCCCTTCTCCATCACCGCCAGCTCCAGGTGCTGGCGCACCAGGTGCCCGCCCAGCAGCGCCGGCAGCCAGTGGCAGTACGCGTCGCGGCCCACGCCCACAAAGCGGGTGGACACGTCGAACACTTCTCCTTGGCCCCAGTCCTGGTACTGGGCCAGGCGGCAGCGCGCGCCGTCGTTCAGATACAGCTCGAACGCACCCGCGTGCAGCGACTGGGTGGGCGCTTCAGGGTCGCCCGCGCTTCGGGCGGGTGGGCTCACAGCATCGAAGTCCTCCGCCAGGTCGTACTCGTGCACGCGGAACTCGCTGTTCGCGTCGCCCAGCGCCAGCGTGCGTCCGTACTGCGCGATGCCCGGGCGGTCGATCGCGTACACGATCTCAAACGGGTGCTCCACCACCACGCCCGGCGGCACGTACAGGAACGCGCCGCCCGTCCACAGCGCCGCGTTCGCCGCCTCCAGCTTGTGGCGGTCGAGCGGCAGGCGCTTGGAGTACCACTTCGACGCCAGCTCGCCGTGCTGCGCGAACGCCTGCTCCAGCGAGCACAGCAGCACGCCCCGCTCCGCCAGCTGCTCGTCGAGCTCCACGTGCACCACCGCGCCCGCGCTCTGCACGATCCGCCCCGCGCGCGGGCGCTCGGGGAGCGTGCGGGTCACCACGTCCGGCACCGCGCGCTCGTCGATGCTCGTCTGCAGCGCGTCCAGGTCCAGGCTCTGCAAGCTCGTGCTCCAGAACCCCGAGCGCCGCCACACCGGCAGCTCCAGGCGCTCGTACGCCGCCAGCGCCGCCTCGCGCAGCTCGGCCAGGCTGCGGCCATCGCCTGCGCCCGCGCCGTGCAGCGCGTGGTACAGGCTCGCCTCGCGGTGGCGGCCCGGCTTGGCTGCCACGTCTGCGGGGGCGCCGGCTCCAGCCGGGCTGGGCGTTGCGCCGTTGCCGGCGCTCATGCCGCCAGCTCTCCCTGCTCGCCGTATTCCTGGCGAATCTGGTCGTAGCCTTCGCGCTCCAAGCGCTCCACCAGCTCCACGCCGCCCTCCAGCACGATCCGCCCGTCCATCAGGATGTGCACGAACTGGGGCTTCACGTAGTGCAGGATGCGCTGGTAGTGGGTGATGATCAGCGCGCCCAGCCCCTGCTCGTCGTGCAGGCGCTGGACGCCCTCCGCGACCGTGCGCAGCGCGTCGATGTCCAGGCCCGAGTCGGTCTCGTCGAGGATCGCCACGTCCGGGGTCAGCATCGCCATCTGCAGGATCTCCGCGCGCTTCTTCTCGCCGCCCGAGAAGCCGTCGTTCAGGTGGCGGGAGGTGAACGCGCGATCGACGTCCAGCAGCTCCACCGCGTGCTGCAGCTGCGTGCGGAACTCCTTCACCTGGATCGGCTCGCCGCCTTCGCCGATGCGCTTCGCGTTGATCGCCATGCGCAGGAAGTTCGCCACCGACACGCCGGGGATCGCCACCGGGTACTGGAAGGCCAGGAACAGGCCCGCCTGCGCGCGGTCGTGCGGCTCGGCCGCCGTGATGTCCTCGCCCTTGAAGGTGATCGAGCCCTCCGTCACCTCGTACGCGGGGTGGCCCAGCAGGGTGTTCGCGAGCGTCGACTTGCCCGAGCCGTTCGGGCCCATCAGCGCGTGTATCTCACCGCGGTTGATCTCCAGGTTCACGCCGCGCAGGATCTCGCGCTCCTCCGTCCGTACGTGCAGGTCCTTTATCTCCAGGTCGGCCATCAAGCTCCAGTCGTCAGGGTGGGGGATCGGGTCGGTTCCGGCGGCAGGCGCTGCATGTCGAGCGACGGCAGCGTCGCTCCCGTCGGGTGCACGGGGTAGGAGCCCGACAGCACCGGGCTCGCCACCAGGTCCGCGAGCGTCGTCTCGCGCAGCGTGCTCACGATCGACATCCTCACCTTCGTCCACAGGATCTTCGTCGGGCACACGTGGTCGGGGCTCGACTCGCGCGAGCACACGATCGAGCCGTCTGCCGCCTCCGAGATGCACTCGATCGGCGCGATCGCGCCCTCCAGCGCGGCGACCACCTCAGCCATCGTGATCTCGCTCGCGCCGCGCGCGAGCATGTAGCCGCCGCGCGAGCCGCGGCGCGAGTCCACCAGGCCGGCCTTGCGCAGACGTGCCACCAGGTGCTCGAGGTACGCCAGCGGCAGGCCGTCGTGCGCGGCGATCTCCGCCAGCGGCACCGGGTCGCCGCCGGCCCGCCGCGCGAGCTCAACCATCACGCGCACCCCGTACTCCGCCTTCGTCGAGAACATCATCGCATTTCCTACCTGGCAGCTAGGGTATCAGCACGGCGTGGGTGCATCCGTGCCTGCCCCCGTCCCTTCGCGGGCTTCTACCAGGTGGCAAACGCCGGTGGCGCTCGATGGATAGGCAATGGTCCGCCCCATTCGGAAGATCGCGTTCGCCGTCATCCTCGCCACGACAGCCGTCGCTTGCGGAGCTCTTCCGGGGCTTGTGCCAGCGCCGGGCGCACAGGCGCAGCCGCTCAGCCCCACGTCCATCCGCCTGCTGTCCTCCGCGAGCACCGTCCAGACCGGGCAGGCCGTCACCTACACGGCGATCGTCAGCCCCACGCCGGACGCGGGCTCCGTTGCATTCACCGACGACGGCGAGCCCATCCCAGCGTGCACCGCTGTCAGCGTTGAAGGTCGCTCCGGCGAAGCGGGCTGCCAAACGAGCTACCAGGCGGGCGGCATGCACGCGATCCAGGCGACGTACACCGGTGACGGCCAGTTCCAGGCCGCTGGGCCGGCAAGCGCAGAAGTGCTGGTGACGGTGAACACCGAAATCACCATCTCCGTCGAACCCGAACGAGCACAGGTGGGACAGCGGGTCACCTACACGGCGCTCGTCAGCCCGGCGCCGGATGGCGGCACCGTCCTGTTCAGCGACGAAGACGAACCGATCGCATCCTGCGAAACCGTGGCCGTCGATCCCGCCAGCGGCCTCGCCAGCTGCTCGCTGGTGTACGAAAGCCCCGGCGAACACCTGATCTCCGCCCTGTACACCGGCGACGCCATCTACCTGTCGAGCTTCGCCGAGCTGTCCGGCGAAGCGCTCGCCATCGAAGCGGCGCCGCGCGCGAGCGCGACGCCGGCAACGTCATCCTCGGGAGCTCGCACCGGCAAGCCGAAGTCCGTGACTCCTGGCGCCGCCAAGCGGGCTGCCCGCCGCCCTAGCCGCCGGCCTGCAGCTTTGCGATGTCGTGGCGGATCCCTTCCAGCGTCAGGTCTTCCGACTGGAACAGCACGCGCTCGCGACCGCGCCCGTCGATCAGCAGCACGGAGGCGTACTCGTCGAACGTCGCCCTGCCCGCGCTCGCCGCGTGCACGTGGTAGGCGCGCCAAATCGGCTGCAGCTGCCTGAGCGAGCCCGTCAGATACTCGGCGCGCCCGGTCAACGACGCCGCTGCCAGGAAGCGCGCGACGTGTGCGGGCGTGTCGGCGGCGGGGTCCGCGCTCACGATCAGCACCGCCGGCCGCGGGGCGTGCTCTTCTTCCAGTTCCTCCAGCGCGCCGCGGATCTGCTGCGCGAACAACGTGCACGTGTCGCCGCACGTCGAGTACAGGAACGTCAGCACCACCACCCGGCCGCGGTATTCGCGCAGCGACACGCTGCGCCCGGACTGGTCGCGGAGCGTGAAATCTGGTGCGAGCACCGTGCCGGGAAGCGCCGCGCCGTCGAACCCCGATTCGTTTTCCAGCGACGACGCCGACTGAGAGGATGACGATGAGGAGGGGTTCGCGTTGCCACCGCCGCAGCCTGAGACGGCCGCCGCCAGCGCCAGGGTGGCTATCGAGCCAAGCGTGGCGGCGCGTAGCCGCGTAAGCTGTGTCGAGCGTCGTCGCATGGACATCGCAGCGTACCTGCAGGTCGAATAGGGGATTGGGGGCCGGCGGCCGGGCCGCCGGGCGTCGGCCGGTGGGCCGCGTGGCGATGGCCGGTGGGCCGCGTGGCGATGGCCGGTGGGCCGCGTGGCGATGGCCGGTGGGCCGCGTCGCGATGGCCGGTGGGCCGCGTCGCGATGGCCGGTGGGCCGCGTCGCGATGCATATGTCCCTCCAAAATGTCCGTATAACGATGGTGATACAGACGGTGGTGGGGGGCGTTGGGTTCCTCGCCCCTTCACGACCCCGCCAACTGGCGCTACACTTTTTGAAGTCCCTGAATCCCGACCATGGTTTAGGAGTTTCAAGATGAGCACGTCCGGCGCGGAGCTGCTCCGCCGAGTGAAGAGCCAGATCCAAGAGGTGGACCCGTCTGAGGTCAACGAGCTGGTGGGCGAGGGCGTGACGATCGTCGATGTGCGCGGCAGCGACGAGTTCGCCACCGGCCACATCCCCGGCGCCAAGAGCATTCCCCGCGGGCATCTCGAGCAGCGCATCGAGGGTGTGGCCCCCGACCGCGCGGCCGAGCTGATCCTCTACTGCCAGTCCGGCAACCGCTCCGCGTACGCCGCGCGCACGCTGCAGGAGGACCTGGGCTACGAGCGGGTGCGCTCGATGACCGGCGGCATCACGCTGTGGAAGGACCGCGGCTACGAGGTCGAGATCCCGCGCGCGCTCAGCGCCGAGCAGCGCGAGCGCTACTCGCGCCACCTGCTGATCCCCGAGATCGGCGCCGAGGGCCAGCAGCAGCTGCTGGACGCGAAGGTGCTGCTGTTGGGCGCCGGCGGCCTCGGCTCGCCGACAGCGCTGTACCTGGCGGCGGCGGGGGTGGGCACGCTGGGGATCGTCGACGACGACGACGTCGACCTGTCCAACCTCCAGCGCCAGGTGATCCACTCCACCCAGCGCATCGGCATCCCCAAGGTGGACTCCGCCGAGGAGTCCATCCACGCGCTCAACCCCGACGTGAACGTCGTCAAGTACAAGACGCGCATCGGCGCGTCGAACATCATGGAGATCATCGACGGCTACGACGTGATCGTCGACGGCGTCGACAACTTCCCCACGCGCTACCTGCTCAACGACGCCAGCGTGCGCCTGCGCATCCCCGTGGTGTCCGCCTCGATCCTCGGCTTCGACGGGCAGCTGTCGGTGTTCAAGCCCTACGACGGGCCGTGCTACCGCTGCCTGTTCCGCGAGCCGCCGCCCGCCGAGCTCGCGCCCTCGTGCGGCGCCAACGGCGTGCTCGGCGTGCTCCCCGGCACGATGGGCCTGTTGCAGGCCACCGAGGTCGTGAAGCTGATCCTCGGCATCGGCGAGCCGGCGATCGGGCGGCTGCTGCTGTACGACGCGCTCGGCGCCACGCTCACCGAGGTGAAGGTCCACCGCGACCCCGACTGCCCGATCTGCTCGCGCGATCCGCACGAGATCGCCGACGAGGAGATGGGCGTGTTCCCCGACTACGAGGCGTTCTGCGCGGCCGCAGGGTAGGCTCACGGCCGCGATGGCGACGATCAAGATTCCGCCCGTCCTGCGGGCGTCGGTGGGCGGGGAGAAGGAAGTCTCGGCCAGCGGCGCGAACGTCGGCGAGGTGCTGCGCGACCTCGCCGCCAACCATCCCGCCACCGAAAGCCAGCTGTTCTCCGCCGACGGCCAGCTCAACCGCTACGTCAACGTGTACCTCAACGACGAGGACGTGCGCGTGCTCGAGGGGCTCGACACGTCCGTCGGCGCGGGCGACACGCTGGTGATCCTGCCGGCGATGGCCGGCGGCTGAGCCGCCGGTTTTCCGCCGCCGCACAGCCTAGTCTTCGTGTCCATCGCTCCGCGGTGAAGCTAACTCTTCGTATTTCCTTGAACGATTGGGTGTGCGGTCTGATGAGATCGCTTGCTGTCATCTCATGATTCCCTGCCGTCTCCGTACTCGCGGTGGGCTGCTGCTCGCCGGCATGCTCTCGCTGCTGGCGCTCGCCTGCATGGCCCCGACGCCGGCGGCGGCGTGGTCCGGCCACGGAACCGAATACACGCTCGAAGTGGGCGAGGGCGAGACCACCCTTCCGGAATTCGTATCGGTCGCCGGGACGACTGCGAAGGACTCCCAGGGCGGGCAGGTGGCCGTAGCGATCATTCGCAACGGCACGACGGTCTACAAGAGCGAAGGCAACGAAGGCTACGCCAACGTGCCGCAGGTTCCGCAGCCCGGCGAAACGGTGGTGCTGGAATCGCCGGTCGGGCACGTGATCGGATCGGACGTCTACGACGGCATGCCGACGATCGACCCCAGCACATGCGTTGGCGCAACGACCTTCGAAGGCGACAACACCTCGGGATTCACCGTCGAAGGCTCCTATGTCACCTACACGCTCCTCTCCGCCAAGCATCGTAGGTACAACGAATCTAACTTCAGCCAAGCGCAGGTCAAAACGCTGACCGGGACGAGCTTCGGCGGGAGCTTCCTCACGCCGATCCCCTCCGGCGCGACGGTCACTGTCAAGGAGTCGCTCAAGACCCAACTTTCCGGCGAAGCGACCTACACGTACATCAGCGAACGCACCGAACCGGCGAACAAGACCTGCCCCACGCCCCCGCCGCCACCGCCGCCCCCGCCACTCGTGACGCCGCTCGCCGGTGCGCTCGTCGCGCTCGGCCACACCAAGATCCACCTGATCTTGAAGTCGGGCTACCGCGACCACGTACGCATCAACCAGGCGGGCACGATCACCCAGGACCTTTATCTGCGCGGGGGGAAACTCCCCGCGGTTGCGGCTAGCGCCCACAAGCACCACAAGATTCCCCCGGCGCTGTTGCTGGCGCGCGGGACCGCCACCAGTAGTGGGGCCGGCACGGTCGGCATCGTGCTCAAGCTCACCCCCGCCGGGCGGCGCAAGCTCAAGGCATCACGGCGCGTGAGCGCCATCCTGCTCACCACCCTGCGCACCAAGAGCGGCCAGATCGCGACGCTGGCACCGAAGTCGCTGACGTTCCACCGCTGAGCGCGCCGTGCCCGGCGCCCTGGGGCTCGCGCTGAGCGCACTCGTGTGGTTCCTCCCGCCGCCGGTGCTGCCGTTGCCCTCGCGCACCGGTCCCGAAGGCCCGCCTCGCCCGGTGACCGCGACACCGCCCTTCGGCGCCGAAGCCCCGGCTACGCGCTACGCCTCGGTGCGCGCGCAGAATCGCGCGCTGCTCGAAGGGCCGTTTCCTAGCGGCGGGCTCGAGCGGGGCATCTCCGACGGCGTGCTGCTGCTCTCAGAAATCGCCGCGGTGCGCGCGCTCACCGTGAGCCGCATCCGCGAGAGCGGCGCACGACTCGCGCGCATCCCCGTCGACTGGCGCGAAGTCGTAAGCGCCGATCCGGCCCCCGGCTTCGATGCCGCCGATCCGGCGAGCCCCGAATACCACTTCGCTCTCATCGATGCGGCCGTGCGCAGCGTCGTCTCCGCCGGGCTCACACCGCTGCTCGTGGTCTCACACGCCCCCGCGTTCGCCGAAGCGTCCTCGCGCTGGCCCTTTGCTTACCCTGGCAGTTGGGACCCAAGCCCGGAAGCGCTGCGCGCCTTCGCCACGGCGCTGGCGCTCCGCTACAGCGGCCACTTCCCTGATCCGCTCGATCCAGCGCGGCCACTGCCGAGGGTGCGCTTTTTCCAGGGCTGGAACGAGCCCAACCTAGCCCGCTATCTCGAGCCGCAGTGGGTGGCCGTCGAAGGACACTGGCAGCCGTTCTCGCCGTCGCTCTACCGCGAACTGCTCAACGGCTTCTACGCCGGCGTCAAGGACGTGGAGCCCGACGACGTCGTGATCGCCGCCGGCGTCGCACCCAACGGCGAACCCGCCGGCGTCGGGCGCATGACGCCCCTGCAGTTCCTACGCTCGCTGCTCTGCCTGACGCCCGCGACCACCCCCGGCTCCGGCGGCTGCCCGGACCCTCCGCACTTCGACGCGCTGGACTTCCACCCGCTGTCGGTGGGCAACCCCGACGTGCCTGCGCCATCCTCACTGGAAGTATCGATCGCAGATGCCGCCAAGATCACCGGCCTGCTCGCGCGCGCCGAACGCGCGCACACCGCCTTGCCCGTCGGGCGCAAGCAGGTGTGGGTGACCGAGCTCAACTGGGAAAGCGCGCCTCAGTCCCCCCAGGGCGTCCCACCGCGCCTGCAGGCCTTGTGGGTCTCGCGAGCGCTTCATCGCCTGTGGGTCGCCGGCGTGAGCGTCGTCGCCTGGCAGTTCCTCGTCGATCCCTTCCCCGGCGCGCGCGTGGGCACCCCCACCGGTGGAGTCGTCGAAGTGCCACGGCCGGCTGGCCTGTATGCCGCGGCCGCCAACGGCAACCCCGCGGAGGCGACCCCCAAGCCGTTCCTGCGTGGCTTCACGCTGCCGTTCGATCCGCTGCGCGTGAATGCCGCGCGGGTCCGCGTGTGGGCACTGCTGAACGCTCCCCACCAGCCGGCTGTGCTGCAAAGCCGGGGCCGCGGCGCGCGCTGGCGGACGATCGCGCGGTTGCGCGCCGACGGCGCCGGGGTGCTCAATGCGCTCGTCGCGCTGCGCGGTGCGATGCAGCTGCGCCTGCAGACGGGCGCCCTGGTGTCCGCCCCGGTGGCTGTGCCGGCGACGCGTAGCCGGATCTGAGCATGGCCTGGCTACGCGGCGTTTGACGTCGAAACGTCGCTCGGTGCCGTCTCGCCCGCGCCGCTCGGCGCCACAACGGCAGCCACCTCCGCGCCGTCCTTGGTCGTGACGTGACTCATCGCGTGCTCAGCCAGCGCGGTGATCGTCAGCGACGGGTTGACGCCGACGTTCGCCGGGATGGCGGAGCCGTCGCACACGAGCAGGTTCTCGTAGCCGAACACGCGCTGCTGCGCGTCCACCACGCCGCGCTCGGGGTCCGGCGCGATCACGGCGCCGCCAAGGATGTGGGCGGTGGTGGGGATGTTGAACAGCGCCTCGGTGACCGAGCTCTGCGCGATCCCGCCGGTGCGCTTGGCAAACCATTCGGCGGCCTTGTTGGCGATCGGGATGAACGTGGGGATTGGGCGCGCGGGGTCCTGCTCGGTTCGCAGCCACAACGTGCCGAACGGCCCTTTGCGCGGGCGCAGCGCGATCGCATTGTCGAGCGTCTGCATCACCAGCAGGATGATCGTGCGCCGCGACCAGTGCTTGGGGAACAGCACCTGCGCGACGCGCTTGGGATGCAGGATGCTCTGGGCGATCAGCTTCAAGGGGCGCGTGACGCGCGTGCCGTCGCCGACGAGCAACGTGTTCAGGCGGTGCATCGAGTCGCCGTCGTCGCCATAGGTGACCGTCTCGATGTGCGTGTGCGGGTCGGGGTAGATCGAGGAGGTGATGGCCACGCGTTTGATCAGGTCGTCCGGGTAGTCCTCGGGCACCGTCACCGCGAGGATCGACTCGGAGTTAGTGCGCACGAGCTCGCCCAGGCGCGCGGAGATGCGCGGCAGCGAGCCTTTGGTGCGGCAGCGTTGCAGCAGCTTGTTCGTGCCCAGCGGACCGGCGGAGACGACAACCCCGCGGGCGCGCTGCACGCGGCGTTCCTTGCGCACCCACGCGCCCGAGCGGACGCTTTCGACCTCGTAGCCGTCGCGCCCGTCAGGTGAGCCGAGCGGGCGGATGTCGATCACGGTGCGTTCGGGCACCACCTGCGCGCCGAGCTTCTCCGCGAAGTACAGGTAGTTCTTGACCAGCGTGTTCTTCGCGCCGTGCGGGCAGCCGACCATGCAACGGCCGCACAGATGGCAGCCGGTCCGATCTGGCCCCTCGCCGCCGAAGAACGGGTCGGCAACGGTCTCGCCGGGCTCGCCGAAGAAGATGCCCACCGGCGTGCGTTTGTAGGTGTCGCCCACCCCCAGCTCCTCGCCGAGCTCGCGCAGCAGCTGGTCGGCTGGGTCCTCGTGCGGGTTTTCCACCACGCCGAGCATCCGCTGCGCCTCGGCGTAGTGGGGGGAGAGCGCGCTCTGCCAGTCGGTCATCTCCGCCCACTGGCGGTCCTCGAAGAACGCCTTCGGCGGCACGTACAGCGTGTTCGCGTAGCCGAGGCTGCCGCCGCCCACGCCGCAGCCGGAGACGACCGAGACGTCCTTGAAGGTCGTCAGCCGGAAGATCCCCTTCATCCCCAGGCGCGGGTTCCAGAAGTAGCGCTTCAGATCGGCTGTCGCGCGCGGGAACTCGTGGTCGGCAAAGCGCCGCCCGCACTCGAGCACGCCCACCGCGTAGCCCTTCTCCGACAGGCGCAGCGCCGAGACGCTGCCGCCGAAGCCGGAGCCGATGACCAGCCAGTCGAAGTCGAAGCGGCCCACCGGTGCCATCGCCCGTGGATCTTATCCCTCGCTTGGCCGCCCGGCCAACCGGCCACGCGCGGTGCCGTCCACAGCCTTCTTCAGCCTCGCTATATTCCGTGAAGTAATGGCGGCGGAGAGGCTCAGGAACAGGCCGTGTGGGGGGCGCTACGGCGACATCGTGCAGTCGATCGGGCACACGCCGCTCGTGGAGCTGCCGCGCCTGTCGCCCAAGCCGGGCGTGCATGTCTGGGCCAAGCTCGAGTCGCGCAACCCCACCGGGTCGGTCAAGGACCGGGTGGCGCGCGCGCTGATCGAGGACGCCGAGGAGAAAGGCGCGATCGGCCCCGGACAGACGATCCTCGAACCCACCTCCGGCAACACCGGCATCTCGTTGGCGATGATCTGCTCGCGCAAGGGCTACCGCCTGAAGGTGGTGATGCCCGAGAACGTCACCCGCGAGCGCACGCAGCTGCTGCGCATGTACGGCGCCGAGATCGTCTACTCCCCCGGTGACCAGGGCTCCAACGGCGCGGTGGCGATGGCGCTGGAGCTGGCCGCCGCGGACTCCTCGTGCTACATGCCCTACCAGTACGGCAACCAGGCCAACCCGCTCGCCCACTACAACGGCACCGCCGTGGAGATCCTCGAAGAGCTCGACGAGGTCGCCGCGTTCGTCGCGGGGTTGGGCACCGGCGGCACGCTGATGGGCAACGGCCGGCGCCTGAAGGAGACCTTCGGCGACGCCGTCAAGATCGTCGCCGCGGAGCCGATGCAGGGCGAGCCGGTGCAGGGCCTGCGCTCGCTCGACGACGGCTTCATCCCGCCGATCATCGACATCTCGCTGCTCGACCGCAAGATCTTCGTCACCAACCGCGACGCCATCGTCTGGACGCGCAAGCTGCTCGACGAGGAGTGCCTGTTCGCCGGCGTCTCCAGCGGCGCGATCGCCAGCATCGCCGTGCGCATCGCCACCGAGCTCGACGAGGGCAACGTCGTGTTCGTGGTCGCCGATGATGGCTGGAAGTACTTGTCCAGCGGCATCTACACGCTGCCCGTCGACGAGGTCGAGAACCTCGAGTCGACGGTGTGGTGGTAGCGCCCGCGCACATCCGAAGGGAGCCGGCGTGAACATCTCCAGGGCGCTGCTCGACGATCTGCTCGCACACGTGCTGGAAGACCCCGCCAACGAGATCTGCGGGATCGTCGCTGTCCAGGATGGCGACGGCGCATCCACCTCCGAGGTGTCATCGCAGGTGGATGACGACGCCTCCCCGCAGGGAGACTCGCAGAGCGCGACCGCAGTCGAGGTGTATCGCGCCGCCAACAAGCATGCGAGCCCGATGAAGTTCGAGATCGAGCCCGCTGAACTGCTGGCGCTGTACGACACGATCGAGCAGCGCGCGGCGAGGATCGGCGCGATCTATCACTCGCACGTGCGCAGCGCGCCGTATCCCTCGCAGACGGACATCAACTTCGCCGCCAACTGGCCGGGCGTCGAGTGGATCATCGTCGGCCTCGCCGGGGGCGGGGAGCCGGACGTGCGCTCCTACCTGATCGAGGACGGCGTCGTCCGGGAGGTCCCGCTGCAGGTGGCGTGATGGCGTCCGACGGCCTCCTCTGTCCCAGCTGCGCTCGCGAGTACTCCTCCAGCGAGCGCTTCTGCGAGGTCTGTGGGATGCCGCTGGTGTACGCGACCGGTTCCTCATCGTCCACCAAGCGGGAGCACCCGGCGAGCGAGCGCCAACGCCGCGCGCGCAAGATCAAGCCGCAGTACACCGAGGGCAAACTCGTAGAAGTCGCGCGAGCGGGCGACCAGCCGCAGGCCGAGTTCATCGCCAACCTGCTGCTCGAGGAGGGCATTCCATGCGTGCTGCGCAACGCGATCGGCGGCTACTCGCCGATGATCGGCCCGCGTGCCGTGATGGTCCCCGAATCCGCCGCCGAGGCCGCGCGCGAAGCGCTCGCGTATGAGCGGCCGTAGACGCTGATCGCCGCCGCGCTCGCCTGAACGGTCGCCGCGGCGCCCGCCCGACTGCCCTCAGACGAGGACCGGTTGGCCGGCGGCCTCGCCGGCGATCGTGCGGATCTCCTCGGAGGCGCGCTCGAACTCGGCGTCCGCGAGCACGGGCGTGCCCTCAAAGGGAAGCTCGCGCTGCAGCTCCAGCCACGGGTTCGCGCCGATGTACTCGTCCTTGACCTTCACCGTCACCGGGCGCGGGATGCGATAGGTGCGCAGCAGCAGGACGTGCAGCGGCTGGCGCCCGCGCCAGCCGAGGCGCTTTTCGGCGTAGTCGGGGGTCCACACGTAGAAGGGCGACAGCGCGTCGACGCAGCGCGGGTCGATGATCGTGAAGTGGTCGGTGACTTCCGCCCACGCGCGGATGCGCACACGGTCGGGCTGTTGCAACGGTGCGCCGGAGACGAACGTGTGCAGCGGCGGCTCGCCGTCGCTCCACACGCCCTCCTCGAGCGCGCGCCGTAGCTCGGGCTGGTGGGACTCGCGCACCAGATCGCCCGGCTGGTGATCGAAAGTGGGGTACAGGAAGAAACGCTCGTGGGCGAGCTTGAAGGGCTTGCCCGCCTGTGGCGGAACGCCCTTTCGCAGGGTTATCAGCTGCTCACCTTCTGCCAGCGCGCGTACGGTGACAGCCCATTCTTTGAAAGCGATTGGCATGGACTACAAACGAGAAAGAAACACTGCAGACAATTCGCCGCGCGAGGTCCGAGGGGGAGCGCCGCACAGACCGTTAAAGATACGAAACATCAGCAGAAATCCCAAATCCCCTGCAAATCGGGCTGTTTTTGGCTGCATGGCCAGTCTCGGGCTGCCGCCGGAACGCTACAGCCGACGCCCGGCGAAGCCCTCGGCGGCCTCGATCAGCGACGCGTAGTCGTCCTCGGCGTGGCCGCGCGCTACCGTCGCCGCCAGCACGTCTTTGGCATGGGCGGCTGCGGGGAACGGCACGCCCGCGCTCTCCGCCTCCTGCATGCACAGACGCACGTCCTTGAGCAGGTGTGCGGTCTTGAACAGCGTGGCGTAGTCGTGCTCGCGCATCGGTCCCGACTTCAGCTGGAGCTGGGCCGATGCGCCCGAGCCGGCCGAGGTGACCTGCACGAACGCGTCCAAGTCGATCCCCGTCGCGTCTGCCAGCAGCAGCGCCTCCGCGAGCGCCGCCGCGTTGGCGGCGCCGAGCGAGTTGTTGATCAGCTTGAGCATCTGGCCCTGCCCGAGCTCGCCCACGTGCACCACCAGCTTGCCCATCGTCTCCAGCAGCGCCCGCACGCGCGCAAAGTCGCCGACCTCGCCGCCGACCATGATCGTCAGCGTGCCGTCCTGCGCACGGGGCGAGGAACCCGTCACGGGGGCGTCCAGCATCGCCACCTCGCGCTGGGCGAGCACCGCGGCGATGCGCCGCGTGTCGGTCGGCCCGATCGTCGACATGTCCACACACAGCAGGCCCTCGTGTGCGCCCGCGATCGCGCCATGCTCGCCGAGCAGCACCGCGGCCACCTGCTCGCCGTCCACCACCATGCTCACCACGACGTCGCTCTGCGCCGCCACCTGTGCCGGGTACTCGTACGCGCGCGCGCCGTGCTCGCTCGCCCACCGCTCGGCCTTGCCCGGCGTGTGCGTCCACACCGACAGCTCGAAGCCCGCACGAGCCACGTTCGCCGCCATGCGCGAACCCATGATGCCCAGGCCGAGGAAACCGATGCGCTCGCGCTGTTGGGACTCAGGCATGCCCAAATCCTCCCCCACCCGGCGTTTCCATGCGTAGCCGCTGTCCGGCGCGCAGCACGCCGGTGACCTTCGCCGGCAGCGGCCGGCCGTCGAGCGCGTCGTGTCCGCACGCGCCCGGCTCGCCGCCCGCGGCGCCGCGCGGATGGTGGCGGCGGCGCTCGCCGATCAGCGAGAAGGTCATCTCGCTGAGCGCTTCCAGCTCGCGCACCACGCCGTCGCCGCCACGATGGCGCCCGGCGCCGCCGGAGCCCGCGCGCAGCGCGTATTCGGTGACGCGCAGCGGGAACTCGCGCTCGAGCGCCTCGATCGGCGTGTTCAGCGTGTTGCTCATCGCCACGTGGACCCCGCTCGGGCCGTCCGCGTCGGGGCACGCGCCCTGGCCGCCGCCGAGCGTCTCGTAGTAGGAGAAGCCACCCGCGCCGGCCCCCACGGCGCCGGCGCCGAGCGTCAGGTTGTTCATCGTCCCCTGTCCCTGGGCGCGGTCGAACGCCGCCAGCACGAGGTCGGCCACGCGCGAGGAGGTCTCGACGTTGCCGGCGGCCACCGCCGCGCCTGGGCGCGCGTTCAGCACGCTGCCCGCGGGCACGCGCAGCTCGATCGGGCGGTACGCGCCGGCTGACGCGGGGATGTCCGGGTCGGTGAGCACGCGCACCGCGAACAGGCACGCCGAGCGCGTGACCGCCAGCGGGCAGTTCAGGTTGCCCGCGTGCTGCGGTGCGCTGCCGGCGAAGTCGAGCAGCAGGCGTTCGCCGTCGATCACCGCGCGCAGCTTCAACGCCAGGTCCCCCTCCGGTGCCTCGAGCACGTCCGCGGCGTGCAGCACGCCGTCCTGGAGCGCCGCCAGGCACGCGCGGGTGCGCCGCTCGGAGTAGTCGAGCACCGCGGCGGTCGCCTCGCGCAAGCGCCCAGCGCCGACCCGTGCCGCCAGCTCCACCAGGCGCTGGGCGCCGACACGGTTGGCCGCCAGCTGGGCGCGCAAATCCGCTGCGCGCTCGCGCGGTTGGCGCATGCGCGCGACCAGCGCCTGCAGCGTGCGTTCGTCCAAGCGCTGCGGGGCGATCACCACGCCCTCTTCGGCGAGCGTGTGGCTGTCCGCCGGCATCGAGCCCGGCACGCGCCCGCCCACGTCAGCGTGGTGGGCGCGGCTGGCGGCGAAGCCGAGCAGCTCGCGCGCGGCGAACACGGGTGTGATCACCGTGATGTCCGGCAGGTGGGTGCCGCCGGCGAACGGGTCGTTGAGGATCCACGACACCCCCGGCGCGTGGCGCTCGTGCAGGACCGCCGCCACGGCCGCCGGCATCGCGCCCAGGTGCACCGGGATGTGCTCGGCCTGCATCACCATCTCGCCGCCGGCGTCGAACAGCGCCGTCGAGGCGTCGCGGCGCTCCTTGATGTTCGCCGAGTGCGCCGCGCGGATCAGCACCACGCCCATCTCTTCGCACGCCGCGCGCAGCGCGCCCGTCAGCACCTGCAGTTCGATCGGGTCAGCGAGCATCGTCCTGGAGGTGGATCGTGCCGTGCTCGTCCACCGTGCCCGACCAGCCCGGTGGAACGAGCAGCGTGGCCTCCGGCAGCGCGCACAGCGCCGGTCCCTGCAGGCGCGATCCCGCTGCGAGCTCGCCGCGCAGGATGCGCGTCGCGAGCGGCTGTCCGTCGAAGATCACCGCCCGCTCCTGCTCTGCTGTGGCGCTCGCGGCGACCGGCCCGCGCAGGCGCAGCCGCGGCGCGTGTCCCCACACCGAGGCGCGCATGTTCACCAGCTCGACCTCACCCTGCTGCTCGCTGTAGCCGTAGCGGCGTGCGTGCGCCTCGGCGAAGGCCGCGCACAGCGCTTGCGGGGAGAGCGCCGCGGCGGCGTCGCGCCGCTCGCTGTCGGGCGCGAGCTCCTCGTCGACGGCTAGCTCGAAGGACTGCCCGCGGTAGCGCAGCTCGTGGCGCACACGCACGCGCTCCGGCGCGCCCGTGAGCGAGGCCGCGGCCGTGGCGATCAGGCGCTCGCGCTCGCGGGTCAGGCGCTCGGCGCCGAGTGCACGGGCGTCCAGCATCACCGTGCGCGCGGCGTCCCAGCGGGGGGCCGCCGCGGCCAGGCCGAGCGCGCACAGGACCCCGCACGCGCGCGGACACAGCACGCGCGTGATGCCCAGCTCGCGCGCCAGCGCCGCGGCGTGCAGCGGGCCGGCGCCGCCGAAGGACATCAGCGCGAAGCCACGCGGGTCGACGCCGCGCTCGACGCTCATCACGCGCAGCGCCCCCAGCATCTGCGCCTCGGCCACGCGCACGATGCCTTGCGCGCACGCCAGCAGCTCCAGCCCGAGCTCGCGCGCCAGCGCACCGACCGCCTGCTCGGCTGCGTGCACGTCCAGCGACAGGCCGCCCGCGAGCGGCGCGTCCGCCGGCAGCCTCCCGAGCAGCAGGTTGGCGTCGGTCACCGTCGGCTCGCGCCCGCCGCGCCCGTAGCAGGCCGGCCCCGGCTCGGCGCCGGCGGAGGCCGGTC
This sequence comes from Solirubrobacteraceae bacterium, assembly GCA_035504435.1. Lineage (GTDB taxonomy): Bacteria > Actinomycetota > Thermoleophilia > Solirubrobacterales > Solirubrobacteraceae > Palsa-744. The sequence continues at coordinate 45,207 of DATJRV010000075.1, read as the reverse complement.
CCACGCGCAGCGCGCCGCCGCCGTCGCGCCACGCGATCGACCCGCCGCCCGCGCCGACCGTGTGGATGTCGAGCGCCGGCAGCGACAGCGGCCGGCCGGCGACGCTGCGCTCGGCGCTCTCCGGAACCTGCAGCTGCTCGATCGCGCACACGTCGCACGAGGTGCCGCCCATGTCAAAGCACAACACGTCCGGCTCGCCCGCCAGCTCAGCCAGCGCCAGCGCGCCGCCGACGCCGCCCGCGGGGCCCGACAGCACGGTCAGCGCGGCGTGTGCGCTCGCGCGTGCGGCGTCGGTGAGCCCGCCGGAGGACTGCATCACGAGCGGCTCGCACACGCCGAGCGCGTGCGCCTCGCGCGCGAGGCGCCGCAGGTAGCTCGCCAGCAGCGGCGAGAGCGCGGCGTCCAGGACGGTCGTGGCCGTGCGCTCGTACTCGCGAAACGTGCCCACCAGCTCGCACGACAGCGACACGTGCGTGTCCGGCAAGCGCGCGGCGAGGATCTCCTTCAGCAGCCGCTCGTGGGTGCCGTCGGCGTAGGAGTGAAGCAGCGAGATCGCCACCGCCTGCGGCTGCGCGCGTGCGAGCTCCCGCACCACGTCCTCGGCCGCCGCGCGTCCCAGCGCCTGCAGCGGACCGTCGGGACCCATGCGCTCGGGCACGCCGAAGCGCAGCTCTGCGGGCGCCAGCGGCGCTGGCGGTGACGCGCACAGCCGGTACAGGTGCGGGCGGTTCTGGCGCGCGAGCGCGATCACGTCGGTGAAGCCCGCGGTGCTCAGCAGCGCCGTGCGTGCGGTGCGTCCCTCCAGCAGCGCGTTCGTGGCCACCGTCATGCCGTGCGCGAAGCGCGCCACGTCCTGCGCTCGCGCGCCCGCTCGCGCGAGCAGCGCCTGCACCGCCTCCAGCACCGCCTGCGACTGCTCGGCGGGGGTCGAGGCGACCTTGGCGGTGTGGATCGCGCCGTCGTCGCCGAGGAGGACCGCGTCGGTGAAGGTGCCGCCGACGTCAACCCCGAGGAGCATGCATGCAGACTACGCGGCCGCCAGCTCCCGGTTCTCGGTGTCGGCCAGGTGCTGGTGGGAGGGGCAGTAGCCGTTGTGCGGCAGCGGCGTGCGCTGGCAGGCCGAGCCTTTGCGCGTGGTCGCGCGGCACTGCGGCGGCGCGCCGCTGACCGCCGTGTAGCCCTCGTGCGGGTGTTCGGCCAGGAACAGCTGCGCGTAGCCCATGTAGCGGGTGATCACCTGGTGCACGTGGCTCTGTGCAGACATCGGGAAGTAGCTGCGGATGTCCAGGAACAGCGTGCGCGCCGGCCTGGCGAAGTAGTGGCGGTCGGTCGCCAGGCGGGTGATGACCGCCTCGCACGCACGCAGCACCGCCGCGTGGTTGCTCGTCGGGGGGGAGCCGGGCGCTGGGGGGTGGACGTAGGGAGCGAGCTCCCTGTAGATGGCCCGGCTGAACTGGTACATGGTGTCTACTCCTCGCCCTCTTTTCCGCTGACTGTGATGGTCTTAGAGCACACCCGCCGTTCCTAGAGACTCCATCGACTGTAGGAACTTCCGCAAGCAAGGAACACACGCGCGCGCGCATCGGAGCGGCGAAGCTCAGCCCCAGCGCTGCACGCAGAGCTCGTCGTCGGAGCTCACCACGATGTGTCGTAGATCGAACGCGCTGTCGCGTTCGGGATAGTCGCTACGCAGGTGCGCGCCGCGGCTCTCGGTGCGCGCGAGCGCACAGCGCGCGACCAGCCGCGCGAGCGGATGCGCCTCGCCGAGCAGCGCCTGCAAGCCCTGCTCGCTGCGCACGATGCCCGCGTCACGCCACATCGCCGCGCGCGTCTGTGCGCTGGCCTGCGGCGGGGCTTCGAGCGCGCGCAGTGCCTGGAGCTCCGCCGCGCTCGCCGGCGTGTGCGCGCCGTGCTGCTCGGACAGGGCGTCGGCGACCGCGCGGCGCGCGAACACGAAGCACTCGCTGAGCGAGTTCGACGCCAGCCGGTTCGCGCCATGCAGGCCGGTGCACGAGGACTCGCCGATCGCATACAGGCCGGCGAGCGTGGAGCGGCCGTCGAGGTCGGTGACGATCCCGCCCATCATGTAGTGCGCCGCCGGCGCCACCGGGATCAGCTCGCGCGTGGGGTCGACGCCCGCCTCGCGCAGCGCCGCGACGACGTTGGGGAAGCGGGCTGGGTCGATCGCGCGCATGTCCAAGCCCACCGCCTGCCCGCCCGTCTGCTCCAGGCGCTCCTGGATCGCGCGTGCGACCTCGTCGCGCGGCGCGAGCTCGTCCACGAAGCGCTCGCCGCTCGCGTCGTGCAGGGTGGCGCCCTCGCCGCGGATCGCCTCCGTCACCAGGAAGCCCTCGCGTCCCTTGACCCCGATCACCGCCGTGGGGTGGAACTGCAACAGCTCGAGGTCCGCCAGCGCCGCGCCCGCCGTGTGCGCGAGCAGCAGGCCGACCCCCTGCGAACCCGGCGGGTTGGTCGTGCGTGCCCACAGCGCAGCCGCCCCGCCGGTGGCAATCACCACCGCGTGCGCCGCGATCGCGCGTCCGTCATCGCACACCAGTCCGCGACAGCGTCCGCCGGCGGAAGCTCCACCGCTGGGCACGATGCCGTCGACCCACAGCGCCTGCACGCGCGCGCCCTCGAACACGGCGATCCGTGGGTGCTCCGCGACCAGCGCCGAGAGCTGACGCACGACGCGCCGGCCGGTGGCGCTGCCGCCTGCGTGCACCACGCGCCTGACCGAGTGCCCGCCCTCCAGGCCCAGCGCCAGGTGCCCGTAGCGATCGGTGTCGAAGCGCACCCCCAGCGTTTGTAGGTCGTGGACGCGCTCGGGAGCCTCGCGCACGAGCGTTTCCGCCGCGCTGCGGCGCACCAGCCCGCGCCCGGCGACTTCCGTGTCGTGCAGATGCAGCTCGAAGCTGTCGTCGTCGCCCAGTGCCGCCGCGAGCCCGCCTTGGGCCCAGTAGGAGGCGGTTTGCGCCAGCGGCGTGGCCGACACCAGCACCACCTGCGCCCCCGCGCGCGCCGCGCACAGCGCCGCGTACAGCCCGGCTGCGCCAGCGCCCGCTACTGCGATATCGGCCTCGTGAATCCCTGCCGAGGGGCGGACGGGCATCGCCGGAACCGTATCTCGCGCGGATGCCGGGAAGCATCCGGCCCGCCGGCGGCTATTTGAGCAACCCGTGCGGCAGCAGCTTGTGCTTGCGCAGCGCTTCCGCTATGCGCTTGTGCAGGCCGAAGCGTTTGGCGATCTGTTCCACCGCTCGCGCCGGGGTCGTCGTGGCGGCGCTGGAGCCGGCGGCGAGGCTTTTGCCGAGCGTGCTCTTGGTCGCCGGGGCGGAGCGCCTCGCCGGCGTGCTCGTGCTGCGCACTGCGCCGGGTGTGGTGCGCGCGGGCGTCGTTGCCAGCGCCAGGGTGGTCACTGTCCGCGTCAGCGTCGCCGGCGTGGTTGTGCCGGCGGCCAGCTTGACGAGCGCTGCGGCCAGCACGCCGACCGACAGCGCCACGATCACCGCGAGCGTCACGATCACGCCTTTCCAGCTTGGGGCCGGCGCGAGGCGCGTACGTGCCGCTGCGCCGCAGCTCAAGCACCACTCCTGCTCTGGGTGCAGGCGCGCGCCGCACAACGGGCAGGGCTCGCCGTCCCACGCCGGCGTCGGCGCGCCGTGGCCGGGTGCCGGGCGCTCGTGCGCTGCGCTCGCCGCGCTCATCCCTTCGGCACCGGCGGTCGCAGGATCTCAGTCGCGCCCTCAGCCGCGCTCGCAGCCGGTGGCGCCGGCGCCGTGCCGCTCGCGGGCACGGGCACCGAGGGTGTCGCGGGGAGACCAGCGCCGGATTGGAAGCCCGCCGGCAGGTCCGCGTGGCGGCCCATCGACAGGCCGCAGTTGGGGCAGAAGTTGTCTTCGCTGCTGTGGATCGCGGCGCACCGCGGGCACGCGGTGATCCCCGCTTCGCGCAGCACGGTGATCGGCCGGCGCTCGCGCAGCGAGGCTTCGATCGCCCGCAGCTCGCCGTCGATGTGGTCGAGTGTCGCGAGCTTGGCGACCACCAGCGCGTCGTTGCGCTGTCCGAAGCGGTGCAGGTTGAAGACCAGCCCGCCGAGATCGCGGTAGGCGAGCTCGCGCGCCCGGCGCAAGAATCGAGCGCGCCGGCGCGCCCGCCCGCGCGATTGAAAGCCGGCCGGCGCGGTTGCGTCGGCGCCGGCGGATACCGCCGGCGGCGCAGACGCGGACGGCTCGGCGCCCGCAGGCGCCGAAGGCGTGTCGCTGGGCGTCGAGGGCGCGGCGGCAGGCGTTGCGGGCGCGTCGGCGGGCGTCGAGGGCGCGGCGGCAGCGGCGCCCGTGTCGGCTGCCTGCGCCGGCGGCGTTTGGGGTTGGCGCTCCTGCGAGGGAGCGCCTATCGGAGTGCTGGCGGATGGGTGGTCCACGCGTTGATCATGCTACCCAGACCCTTGGCTGGAGCGGGACAGCGCCTCCCGCCAGGCGTCGGCCACGCGTGCGGCCATCGCGCTCGCGGAGAAGCGGCTGGCGCGCTCGCGCCCGGCGATGCGCGGGTCCTGCGCGTGCACGGGCGCTTCCAGCGTCTCGCGCCAGCGCTCGAGCTGGAAGGGTGCGCACAAGGTCCCTGGCACCCCCGACAGGGCCTCGCCGTGGATGCCGACGGGCGTGGCCAGGACCGGCACGTCGCAAGCGAGCGCCTCCAGCACCGCCAGCCCGAAGCCCTCGCGCTCGGAGGGCACGAGCACCGCGTTGGCCGCGTTGACCCACAGCGGCACGCGCTCGGGCGCGACGGCGCCGAGGGTGAGCAGCTGTGCGCCGACCGCGTTGGCGAGCGCGAGCGCGCGGTCGTGGCGCTTCTCCGGGCGCGCGGGATCGGCGGGGAAGAGCACATACGCGCGTTCGCCGTCGAGCCCCAGCTCGGCGCGCGCCTGCGCGCGCGGCAGGGGCCGAAAGCGCTCCATGTCCACGCCGCACGGCAGCACACGTGCGCGTCGTCTTGCGCTCGGCCAGGGGAGTTCGCTTGCCAGCGAGGCCGACACCGCGGCCAGCAGGTCGATTGCCGGCAGCACCGCCGCGGTGGCGACGCGGGTGCGGGGATGGCGCACATCGGTGCCGTGCACGGTCAGCGCCCGCACGCGCGGGCGCAGTGCCAAGCACGGCCAGGCGGTCAGGCCGAAGTGGGCGTGCACCACGTCGAAGCGCTCCGCGGCGAAGCGGGCGCGCAGTTCGCGTGCAGCGCGCAGGAGCGCCGCTGCGCCGGGGGCGAACTCGTGCAGTTGGACCTCCAGCCCGTCGATTTGCTGCAGCGCGGCGACCTGGTCGCGCACGAAGCGTCCGCGCCCAGGGTGCGCGGCGTCGCCGAGCATGTTGGAGACCACCAGCGCGCGCACGATCCCCCGACCGTAGCGCTCTGGAATGATGGCGCGGGTGCACAGCGAGCAGAGCGAGCGCAGCTACGGGCGTGGGCCGGACGGGCTGCGTCCGACGAGCATCGAGCCGGGCTTCGTGCGCACCGCCACGGGCTCCGCGCTGATCTCCGTTGGCGAGACGCGCGTGATCTGCACGGCCTCCGTGCAGGAGGGCGTGCCGCGCTGGATGGGCGGGCAGGGCCGCGGCTGGGTGACCGCCGAGTACGGGATGCTGCCGGCGTCCACCGGCGAGCGCAAGCAGCGCGACGCCACACGCGGACGCCAGGACGGGCGCACGATCGAGATCCAGCGTCTGATCGGGCGCGCGCTGCGCGTGATCGTCGACTTCCAGGCGCTCGGTGAACGCACCGTGTACCTCGACTGCGACGTCCTGCAAGCCGACGGCGGCACGCGTTGCGCGTCGATCACCGGCGCGTACGTGGCGCTGTCGCTGGCGGGCGCACGCCTGCAGGGGGAAGGGCGGCTGGAGCGCTCGCCGTTGAGCGGGTCGGTGGCGGCGGTCTCGTGCGGGATCATCGCCGGTGCAGCGCTGCTCGATCTCGACTACAAGGAGGACTCCTCCGCGGAGGTGGACGCGAACGTGGTGATGACCGACGACGGCGGCCTCGTGGAGGTGCAGGCGACGGCCGAGCGCACGCCGCTCTCGCGCGCGCACCTGGACGAGCTGCTGGTCCTCGCAGGCGGCGGCATCGAGCGCCTGCGCGCCGAGCAGGAGCGCGCGATCGCGGGCGCCGCGGGCGCGCCGGGCGCCACGGGCGCGTCGCCGGTGGGGCATCCCTAAGCCCGTGCCGGCCGTCCTGTGAGGCTGCTGCTGGCCACGCACAACGAGCACAAGCGTCGCGAGTTCGCGCGCCTGCTGGAACGTGCGGGCGGTGCGCGCAGCTGGCAGCTGGATGCGCTTCCGGACGCCGTCACGCTGCCGTCGGAGGACGGCGAGACGTTCGCCGAGAATGCGCTCGGCAAGGCCCGCGCAGCGGCTGCGGCGACGGGGAGGGTGAGCATCGCCGATGACTCGGGCGTCGCCGCCCAGGCGCTCGGTGGCGCCCCAGGCGTGCGCTCGGCGAGATACGCGGGCGAGCACGCGAGCGACGAGCAGAACCTGCGCAAGCTGCTGCGCGAGGCTCCCGCGGGCAGCCCGTTGGAGTATGTGTGCGTGATCGCCTACGTGGACGCGCAGGGCGGCGTCGAGCGCACGTTCGAGGGCCGTTGTCGCGGGCGGCTTGCGGCGCAGCCACGCGGGGAGGGCGGCTTCGGCTATGACCCAGCGTTCGTGCCTGACGAGCAGCCGCCTGGCGCACGGGGGCAAGGGTGGACGATGGCGGAGCTCTCGGACGCCCAGAAGGACGCGATCAGCCACCGCGGACGCGCAGCGCGCGCGCTGCTGCAGTGGCTGGAAGGATGAAGTCGGCGAGGCCGCCGCTGCGCGGCGTGCTCGGCGGACATGACCGACACAAGCCCCAGCCGATGCTGGCTAGAGCAGGTTGATGGCCGCGGAGGCCGCGACGGCGAGGCCGAGACCCGCGTAGCCGGTGTAGCCGGAAAGCGCCAGCAGCAGCGCGGTGACCAGCGCCACCAGCACCGTCACCAGCCACGCGATGCGGGTGATCGACACGCGCGTATTGTTGCGGATGCGCATGTCCGCAGCCGGTGTTAGCGTCGCGACAACAGTTTCACGACTTGAGGAGGGTGCAGTGACTAAGTCTGAGCTGGTCGACCAGGTTGCAGATCGCGCCGACTTGACCAAACAGGATGCCTCGCGGGCGGTGGACGCGGTGCTGGCCACGGTGGAGGACGCGCTGCGTCGCGGCAGCGACGTGACGGTGTCTGGGTTCGGCAAGTTCCACGTCAGCGAGCGTGGGGCGCGCGTGGGTGTGAACCCGCGCACCGGCGAGCGCATCCAGATCGCGGCCTCGCGCGTGCCGCGCTTTACGGCCGGCAGCAGCCTCAAGAGTGCGGTGAAGGGTCGCTGACAGCCGCGTCCTTTGGCGACACGCTCGCTGCTCGCGTCGCCGAGCGCGAGTCACAGATCGTGCTCGGGCTCGACCCCGATCCCGCTGACTTGTGGCCGGCGGACGGGAGCTCGGCGCGCGCCGCTGGGGCGACGAGCGAGCTGACGGCGGCGCGAGTCGCGGCTGAGGCGGCGCAGGAGCTGACAGCGGCGCAGCTCGCCGCGCGCGCCGTGCTCGTGCACTGTCGCGCGCTGATCGACGCCGCCGCGCACGCGTGCGTGGCGGTCAAGCCCCAGCTCGCGCGCTTTGAGCTGCTGGGCGCCGCGGGCTGGTCGGCGCTGGAAGCGCTCGTCGCGCACGCCCACACGCGCGGGTTGCTGGTGATCGCGGACGCCAAGCGGGGCGACATCGACGTGAGCGCGCGGGCGTACGCCGCCGCGATGGGCACGGGCACAGACAGCCCGTTCGGGCGCATCGCGGGCCTCGGCGCTGATCTGGTGACGGTCAATCCCTTGCTGGGCGCGGACGCGCTAGCGCCGTTCGTCGGCGCAGCCCGCGAGGCGGGCACCGGGGTGCTGGTGCTGGTGCGCACGTCCAACCCCGGCGCTGCTGACATCGAGGAGCTGAGGCTGCAGGATGGCGGGAGCGTGTGGGAGCGGATCGCGCAGCTGGTGGACGAGGTCGGCCGCCCCGGCGTGGGTGCGGGCGGGCTGAGCGACGTGGGCGCGGTGTTCGGTGCGACCGCGCCGTGGCACCTGCAGCGCGCGCGCGAGCTGATGCCCAACGCGACGTTCCTGCTGCCGGGCGTGGGTGCGCAGGGCGGGCGCGTGGAGGAGCTGGCGGCGGCGTTCGCGCCCGGACGCGCCGGCGGCCTGGTGTCGGCGTCGCGCAGCATCGCCGGCGCATACCGGGTGCGCGGCGGAGAACCGGCGGCGGCGGCATGCGAAGAGGCGGAATCGCTGCGAAGATCCGCGTGGGAGCTGTCCGTGGTCCGCTAGCCTGTGTCGCGTGCATGTCCGGGGATGGTCTGCCGCGCAGTTTGCTCGCAAGGCGGGTAGAGGCCGGGAATGATCATCACGGTCACGCTCAACGCGGCAATCGACAAGTCGCTGGCGGTGCCGAACTTCCGCCTCGGACGCCGCCACCGCACGGTGGAACAGCGCACGATGGCGGGCGGCAAGGGCGTGAACATCGCGCGCACGCTGAAGCTGCTCGGCCAGCCGGTGATCGCCACGGGCTTCGCCGGCGGGGCCACCGGCACGCACATCGTCGAGCAGCTGACGGAGGAGTCGATCCTCAACGACTTCGTGCGCATCCGCGAGGAGTCGCGCACGAACACCTCCGTGCTCGACCCGACCACAGGCGACCAGACGGAGATCAACGAACGTGGGCCGTCGGTGTCCGACCAGGAGGTGGAGCTGTTCCGCGACAAGCTGCTGTACCTGGCGCGCGGGGCGGCGATCGTGGTGTTCGCCGGCTCGCTGCCGCGTGGCGTGGACCCGGACCTGTATGCGTCGCTGATCAGAGACCTCGAGCGCATGGACGTGGTCACCGTGGTGGACACCGACGGGGAGCCGCTGCGCCAGGCGGTGCGCGCCGAGCCTGACGTGGTGTCGCCGAACGTGGTGGAGGCCGAGGAGCTCGTCGGCCACGAGTTCGCCAGCGAAGAGGAGCGCACCTACGGGGTGGTGGAGATCGCGGCGCTGGGTCCGCGCGAAGCGATCATGACGCTCCCCGACGGCTGTGTCGCGCAGGTGCTGGTCGATGGGCAGCGGGTGGTCAAGCGCGCGCGCATCGCGCCGCGCGAGCCGGTCGCGCGCAGCGGCTCGGGCGACGCGTTCCTCGCCGGTTACCTGGCGGCGCGCTACGAAGGGCGCCCGCCCGACCAGTGCGTGCGTTTCGGCGTCGCCTGCGGGGCGGACTCCACCGCCCGCCTGGGAGCGGGGCTGATCGACGCGCGCGAGGCGCGGCGGCTGATGGGCGACGTGGAGCTGAGCGTGATCGAGCTCCCGGCTGAGGTCACTTGAGGGCGTGACGGGGCGGGCGCCCCGAGACCGGGGCGCCACCCGCGGTTGCGAAAGTGTGAACGGTGCCCGCTAGCTTGATTTTTTGCGCAGCCGGAACTATTGTCGTCTTCGGCAGCTGTCCAGCCTCAACTGCCAGCAGGAGTTCAAGCTGGAGCCGTTTGCCCAGCAGCCGTTCATCGGGCCGGCGTGGGCGCCCGGCGCTGAGCTGGGTGGCTGCGCGGGGCTGCTCGCGCGAACGCCGACGAGCTCAAACCGGTGGCTACGCGCGTGCCCCAGATCTCAGCCGTGCTGGGCGGTGATCGCCGACCTCTGAGCGGCACCTTGATCCGCGTGCCTGCCGACGGCAGACGCAGGCACGGCACTTCTCCGGCGACGATCGGCTGCTCGTGTCAGGGAACGCTGACGCTCGTAGGGGCGCTGGGCAGCCCGGCGGTGTCTTGTGCGCCCACCGCCTGCACCGTGATCGTCCACTCGCCGCGCGGGAGCTCCAGCGCGCCCTCCAGTTGGGTGGCGGGCACCGCGTCGACGATCGGACCTCCACCGCCCCCAGCCGCCTGGCTACCGGCGGGACTGGCGGTGATCGTGTACGCGATCGCTCCCGCGACCTGGTTCCAGATGACTTCCGCGCCGCTGGAGTTGGCGTACGCACTGACGCCGCTCGGGCTCGCCGGCGCAGCTGGGTCGGCGACGTCGACCGAGCCGGGCCAGTAGTCGATGGCCACGGGGATGCCGTGCTCGGTGACGATCGCGTATGGCCAGTAGCGTCCGCTGCCAAGCCCGCTTAGCTTCCACTCCACGCTGCCGGAAGCTGGCAGGTTTTCAGCGATCAGCACCCCGCCCGCGCCGTGGTCCCGCGTGCCCGCCCACAGCTGCACGGTGGTCCCCGCCGGCGCGCTCGGAACGCTGTAGCGCAGGGTGACGGTGGCGCTGGTCGAGACCGTGCCTCGGGGTAGGTCGCCCGCGCGCGCCAGCACGCGCGGGCGGGCGCTCGCGTGCGCACCGTGGCGCGGCACGGACACGCGCGCGGAGAGGATCTTCGGTCCCTTCAGGCGGCTCACCGTCCAGCTGCCGCCTGGTGGCGTGGCCACCAGGAAGCTCTCCTGGTGCGCGACGGGGGCGACGGTGGCGAGGCCACCGCTGTGGTTGCCGCGCCGCCTGGCGTCCGCGAGCGTGAGCACCAACCGGTGGCCGTTGACGGACGGGCTGATCAGCTCCACGTTAGGGGTGCCGTGGGCGCTGCGGATCGTGAACGACGCGGAGCGCTTGCCGGCGGGCACGTGCAGCGTGCGCGTGTCGGCGCCAGCCTTCGCGGCGCTGGCGGCCTGCGCGACGGTCGCGTATTCGCTGACGTTGCCGCCCAGGTTGAACTTGAAGCTGTTGCTCGCGTACACGTAGGCGATCACGAGGCTTTCTCTGATGCAGCCGCCGCCGAACAGCCATTTGGGAGCGCACACTTCGGCGTGGACTTCACCGGCGGCCGCCTCATCGGAGATCAGCGCGGTTACGCCGCCGAGGTCATCGCCGCCGAGGATCGGCGCGCCGTACGGGACGATCAGGTCGAGCGAGCCCTCGGCGGTGAAGTGCGGCGGGTCGATGCCGATGCTGACTGTCCCCTTGAGGAACTGCGGCGAGGGCAGCGGCGGCAACAGCACCGTGCCGGAGGCGATGAGCGTGTGCGGCGGTTCGAAGCTGATCGTCCCGGTGGCGATGTTGATCCCGTATTTGGCCGAGCTGAGTGTGTCTTCCAGGCCGTGCGTGCTCGTGGGGATCGGGAAGTGCCCGCCGTACAGCGGCGCCATCGCGATCTCTCCGTTGGCTACGAAGTCGCCGTTGAGCAGGTACTTGAAGCCGCCGCCGGCGATGATCTTGCCGCCGAGCACGCCGATCACGATTTCGCCGTCGATCTGCGGCGGCGGTGGCGGTGGCGTGAGCGCGGGACAGGCGAGGTGCAGCGTGGGGAGCGGATGGCAGACGTAGATGGGCGTGAACTCGCTCACGAAGAGCCCGCCTTCTCCGAGCGCGCCGCCCGGCGGCGTGTAGTTGAGGCCCTGGAGGTTGATGATTTCCAGGTTCACGTCCTTGACTTCGATGATCACGCCGATCGTCGGTTCCGAGCCGCCGGAGCAGAATTTGCCGCACTGGAAGCGGGCGATCAGTTCGTCGAGTTTGCCGTCGCTGATGACCACCGGGTTCAGCAGCAGGTTGGCGATCTCAGGGGTGACGAGCGTGCCGTTCCCCGTCCATCTGTCACCAGCCGCCGTGTATTCGAGCCGCGCCTGCTTGATCGCGAACGGCGTGTAAGGAAGACCAACTTCGTGCACGGAGATGCCGCCGTTGTGCACGCTCACCGCGCCGCTGGCGGCGACCTGCACGGCGAGCTGGCCGGTGACGCCGCCGGAGAAGATGCTGCTCAGCGAGCCGAAGTCGAGCAGCGTGCCGAGGTAGTAGGGAAGCGTGAGGCGGCCGTCGACGATCGCGCCACCGCCGGCGCTGCTCGGCAGCAGGTAGGCGGTCGGTTTGACGCCGATCGTTTCGAACGTCCAACCGGAGAGTGACAGCGCGACGCTTTCCAGGCTCGTGAGCTTGGCTGCGCCGGCGACGCCGGAGACGGGGTCCTGCTGGCCCTCGGCTTCGACCGCGAACTGGCCGCTGGCGACATCCACGCCCGCGACCTCCAGCTCGCCCGTCTGCGCGCCGCCGCCGCTCGCCGGGGCGATCGTGATCGTGTTCTTCGCCGGGTCGATGATCAGCGGCGCCGGGTTCTGCGTGCCGGTGAGGACGATGCGTGCGCCGTCTGAGAAGCGCGTGTTGCCTTCCGCGAGGTATGTGCCGTTGCTGAGTTCGGAGATGCAGTCGGCGAGCACCGTCACCACGCCGGCGGGCATGCTTCCTTCACACGTCGCGCTGGGGGGCGGCAGCGACAGCTCGACCGTCGCTTCCGCGGTGGCGGACTTCTTCAGGCTCGGATCGGTCGTGCTGGCGACCGTCGCCGTGTTCGCGAGCGGGCCCACGAACGTCGATCGGATGATCACTTCCACGGTCACGCTCTTGCCCGGTTCGAGCGACCCCAGCGTGCAGGATGCCATCGCTTTGGCGCCGCCCGTTTCTTTGCAGGTAGCGCCCGCGGGCGGGCGCACCAGCTCCAGCGTCACGCCGGTGGGCAGTTCATCGGAGAACACCAGTGCTTCCGCAGTTGCGGAGCCCGTGTTGGTGATCGTGAACGCGTTTTCGAGGTTTTGCCCGACCGCGACCGGATTCGGCGTGGCGCTCGCCGTCATGCTGAGTTCGGGAGACGGCGGCGCTGGCGCGAGTTCGAACACATAGGCGGTTCCGGTGTCTGTGTGCGTGCGGGGGCCCGCGACGGCGAGGGTGGAGCCGGAGATGCTGAGCGCCGCGCCGAACAGCGCACCGCTGACGGAGGTCGGGGCGGTCAGTTCCGCCTGCTCCGACCAGGAGCCGCCCGAGCTGGTGAACACGTCCGCGGCACCCGCTTCATCGTCGCGGCCGGGTGCGCCGAGGATGGCCGTGGCCCCGGTTTCGGAGAGCGTCACAGCTTCACCCAGGCGATCGCCTTCCGCGCCTTCAGAGGCGGTCAGTTCGGCCTTTTCCGACCACGAGCCAGCCGATTCGACGAACACGTAGGCGGCACCTGCTTCTTGCGCACGCCCCGGCGCCCCTACGAGCAGAGTCGAGCCGGAGATGGCGACCGCCGCGCCGAAGCGGTCGAGTTCGGCGCCATTCGCGGCGGTGAGCTCAGCCTGCTGCGACCACGATTTCCCGGAGCTGGTGAACGTGTAGGCGACCCCTTCGCCGTCGTCGTCGGTGGGATCGCCAACCACCACCGTGGACCCGGAGGTCGCCACCGAGGCCCCGAAGTCCCTGTTCTCGAATGGGCCAGGTAGTTCTGTCGGCTTCGACCAGGAAGCGCCTGAGCCGGTGAACACGTACGCCTTGCCGGCCGGATCGCCGTTCTCTCCCGGGGCGCCAACCACCACCGTGGACCCGGAGATCGCCACCGAATAGCCGAAATTGCTTTCCTGGCCGGTTTCGCCCGGGGCCAGTTCGACCGGCTCAGACCACGAACCTTCCGCTTCGGAGTAGGTAAGCACGAATGCCCTTCCAGCCGGGCGACCGTTGTCGCCCGGGGCGCCCACGACCATCGTGTCACCCGAGATCGCCACGGCACGGCCAAATACGCCGCCGAGTACGCTCCCCGCGCCCGCGGTGAGCTCCGCCTGCTTGAACCACGATTTCCCCGAGCCGGTGAACGTGTAGGCGGCTCCTTCGGCGTCGTCTTCGGTGGGCGCGCCCGCCACGAGCGTGGACCCGGAGATTGCCACCGAGGCGCCGAAGCCTTCGCTGCTGAGTTCGCTCAGTTCAGCCGCGGGCGTGTCGTCGACGGGCACGGCGCCGGGGCTGAAGGAGTCGCTGGAGGCGACCGCGCTCGCGCTCGTGGCGCCGATGCGCAACGGCGACCGTGGCGCCGCTGACGCGCCAGGCGCGACGCCTGCGCTGACGCAGATGGCAGACGCGAGTGCGAGTGTGGCTGGCGAGGCCAGGCGCGAGCGAACGCGGCGGCGCAAACGCGACCGGTTGCGGCCGTGAGCGCTCCCCGAGGCCATCAGCGCACTATTGGGCGCCCGCGTGAACGCGCGCATCGGGGACAATCCCCCATATTTCCAAATTGAGCGACGCCCAATTGCTGACAGAAGTGGATGCAGTGTCTTCAAAGACAGCGGTGCCTTCACAGACAGCCACCGAGCTGCTCGGCCGCGAGCCTGAGCTGCAGGCCCTCCAGGCCGCGCTGCAGGCGCTTCCGCGAGCGACGTCCTTGGCTGCCATCGCGGTGCTGGGGGAGCCCGGCATCGGCAAGTCTCGCCTGCTCGCCGAGGCGCTCGACGGCGGTGGCCAGGGCGCCTTGGTCCTGCGGGGTTGCGCTGCCGAGTTCGAGCGCCAGCTGCCCTTCGGGATACTGGTCGAAGCATTCGACGGCTGCCTGGATGCGATCGCTCCGCGCGTGCTCGGATCGTTGGGCAGCGCGCAACGGACACAGCTGGCGTCGGTGTTCCCGGCGTTTGCGGCTGTGGCAGACGGTGGCTTCGCGGAGTCCGGCCCGAGCCGCGGACCGAGTCACCTGCACCGCGCGGTGAGCGAGCTGCTGCGCGCGCTGGCTGGGCAGCGGCCGGTGGTGCTCGTGCTCGACGACCTGCAGTGGGCGGATCAGGCGTCGCTGGAGATGCTGGTGCGACTGCTCAACGGCCCGTTGGCGGCACCTGTGCTGGTGCTGGTGGCGATGCGCTCCGCGCAAGCGCCGGAGTGGTTTCGACACGCGTTGGCCGCGGCGTGCGCGAACGGTCGCTGTGCGCGCGTGGAGCTCGGTCCGCTGTCGCGCGAGGACGCGGAACGTCTGTTGCGCACGGTCGAGCGCGCGGATCGTCGTGAGGCGATCTACCGCGAAGCGGGCGGCAATCCGCTGTACATCAAGCAGCTCATCCGCGGTGATGGGGCGGGCGACGCTTGGCCCGGCGATGGCGAGCTGGCCGACGTGCCGCGTGAGGTCGGACGCGCCTTGGTGGCGGAGCTGGCAGAGCTGTCGAGCGGCGCGAGGCTGGCGGTAGATGCCGCATCCGTGGCGGGCGAGCCGTTCTCGTGCGACCTCGTCGCGGCGGTGGCGGACGCTGATCGCGCGGTCGTGTTCGAGGGGCTCGACGAGGCGCTCGACCGCGGTCTGCTGGTGAGCGCTGAGACGCCTGGGCGCTTCGCTTTCCGCCATCCGATCGTGCGCCGCGCGGTGTATGCATCCTGCCGGCCGGCGTGGCGGGTCGGAGCGCACGAGCGGGCTGCCGCGGCGCTCGCGGCGCGCGGGGCGCGCGCGTCCAGCCGTGCGCACCACGTCGAGTGTTCGGCACGCGAGGGCGATGAGACGGCGATCGCGCTGCTGCTCGAGGCCGGCCGCGAAACCGCGCGGCTGGCTCCGGCGAGCGCCGCCCGCTGGTTCGAGGCGGCGCTGCGACTGCTTCCCGAGCGCACCCCGATCGACCGGCGGATTGCGGTGCTCATCCCGTTGGCCACCGCTCTGAGCGCATCGGGGCAGCTCGCCCGCGCGGGGGAGGTGTTGGGCGAGGTGCTCGACCTGCTGGTCGATCGCTCGGCCGCGCTTCGTGTTCGTGCGCTGGTCGCGATGGCGGTCATCGAGCGCCTGCTCGGTCACGGCGGCAGGGCGCGCGGCGCGCTCGGCCCGACGCTGCTGGAGCTAGACGGTGAGCGCTCGCTGGAGAGCGCGACGTTGGAGCTGGAGCTCGCGGCCGACCGCTACTTCGACGGCGATTGGCAGGAGATGGCGGCACACGCGCACGTGGCGCTGGCGAGCGCGCGGCATCTGCGCGACGACAGCCTCACAGCGGCGGCTGCGGCCGTGCTGGGGCTGGGCGAGCTCAACCAGGGCGACACGGCGAGCGCCCGCCGGCACATGCTGGAGGGAGCGTGCCTGCTCGATGCTCTGAGCGATCGCCAGGTCCGCGTACACCTGGGCGCGGTGCACTGGGTGGGCTG
The DNA here is from genome assembly GCA_035504435.1 of Solirubrobacteraceae bacterium. Lineage (GTDB taxonomy): Bacteria > Actinomycetota > Thermoleophilia > Solirubrobacterales > Solirubrobacteraceae > Palsa-744. The sequence goes on along the minus strand of DATJRV010000075.1, from coordinate 29,254 downwards.
GTGTGAGCACCACCTGGAGCGCTATGCAGACGTGCTGCGTCACTACGAGCGCGGCTTGGCTCTCGGCCACGGCAGCGGCCAGCGACATCTGCTGGTACCGATGCTCGCAGGCTCGGTGATCACGCGGACGTGGCGAGGCGAACTGCGGCTGGCGTCGCAGGAGGTCGACGAGGCGCTGGAAACGGCGCACATGATCGGCTCCGAGCAGCTGATCGCGCTGACCGCCGCTTTGCGGTGCTGGCTGGCAGTACGCGTCGGCGCGTTGCCCGAGGTGCTGGCCGCTTCTGCCGGACCTATCGCCACGCTCGCGCGCGAGCCCGCGGCACCGCAGGCGGTGCTCGCGCGGGCGTGGCTGGGCGAGGCGCAGAGCGAGAGCGGCTCCTCGGAGGTTGGCCGTCAGGCGATCGTGGTGGCGGCCGGTGGCGCCGAGCTGCCGCGCATGGAGCCCTCGCAGCGCGCTTACTTCCACGAGGTTCTCACCCGTGCCGCGCTGCGCGCGGGCGAGGACAAGGAGGCCGAGCGCTGGGCGCGGTTGGCGCTGAGCTCAGCCGAGCGCGTGCGCTTGGGCGGGCCACGGATGTGGGCGGCTCGCGCGCGAGCGGAGGTAGCGCTCGCGCGCGGGAACAGCGCGACGGCCGTGCGCTGCGCGCGAGCGTCGGTGGTCGCTGCAGCGGGGGTGCACGCGCTGGAGCGGGAGCGCTCGCGACTCGTGCTCGGCCGTGCGCTCGCGGCTGCGGGTGAGAAGCGTGCGGCGGTCGAGGCGTTCGAGCAGGCGCGTGCGCGCCTGAGCACGTTTGGCGCTCACGGGCTCGAGCCTTTCGCGGCGCGCGAGCTGCGCGCCCTCGGCCGGCATGTCCCCCGCGCCGGACGCCGTGCTCGTGGCACGGAGGGCATCCCCTCGTTGAGTGGCCGCGAGCTCGAGGTCGCGCGGTTGGTAAGCGACCATCTCACCAACCGCGAGATCGCCGAGCGCCTGGTTCTCAGCTCGAAGACGGTGGAGCGGCACATGACGAACATCCTGCGCAAGCTGCGGATGAGCTCTAGGGGAGAGGTAGCGCGCGCTGTTGCTGCTGAGACGGCTCGCGTCGCTGCCGCCGAGGCGGCCGGCGCCGCTCAGCCGCCGGCGACGTCCCGGCGTAGGAACACGAGGTAGCCGGCGAGCAGCGCCGGCAGCGCGTACAGCGCGCACAGCCACGCGGAGTGGGCGATGGGCGTCCAGTCGGTGGGTGTGCGCAGCAGGCCCTGCCAGGCCTCGAACTGCTGCGTGAGCAGGTACGGGCGGATGCCTTCGAGGCCGGGGATGGCGGAGACGATGTCGAGCAGGATGACCGCGCCGATGGTGGCGACGACGGCGGCGGCGCTGTTGCGCGTGACGGTGGACAGCAGCACGCCGATGCTGGCGACGGTGAGCAGCGGGATGAGGTAGACGGCGTTGGCGGCGAACACGAGCAGCAGCGCTTCGGGCGCGGAGACGGTCGTGCCGGACAGGCTGATGAGGGAGTGAAAGCCCCACGAGGCGACGCCGGCGACGGTGGCGACGGCGGCGGATAGGAAGGCGGCGGCAGCCGCGTATGTCATGGCGGCCAGCGCCTTGGCGGCGAACACCTGGCCGCGGTCCACCGAGCGGGTGAGGATCGTCTTGAGCGTGCCGTTGCCGTCCTCGTTGGCGAGGATGTCGCCGGCGACGAGCGCGGCGACGAGCGGGAGCATGAACAGCACGAGGAACGTGAGCATCAGCACTGGCGTGGCGAGCCCCGACCGGGTGATCTCGGAGGCGAACACGCTGTTGGCGCCGCGATGCTGGCGCTGGTGGATGTGTTCGACGATCACGAAGATCAGCGGCAGCAGGACGATCAGCGCGAAGCCGAGGTACGTGCGCTTCTGGGAGCGCAGCTTGCGCAGCTCCCAGCGGTAGACGGTGAGCACGGACGGGCGGCGTGGGCGCACACGGGCGCCGGCGGAGGGGGCCGCGGGCGCCGCGCCGGCTGCCGCGCTCATGCGATCTCCACGGCGCGCGTGGCGGGCGTGGCCGTCGCGGCGGCGGGCGTCGCTCCGGTCGGGACACCGGGGGCTTGCGTGGTGGCGTCGGCGCCGGCGTCCTCGGTGAGCCTGAAGAACAGGTCCTCGAGCGTGGCCAGTTCGGGCGTGAGCGCGAGGACGCCGATGCCCTCGCGCGCGAGCGCGAGCGAGAGCTCGCCGACGTCGCGCTCGTGCGCGTGGAGCACGAGGCCGTGCTCGCCTTCGGCGGCGTGTTCGACGCCGGGGTGGTTGCGGGCCACGTGCAGCGCGCGGGCGTCGTCGGTCGTGTGCAGGCGGTAGCTGGCGCCACCCTGACGGCGCAGGTCCGCGAGCGCGCCCTCGTAGACGACGCGGCCGGCGTCGACGATGGCGACGCGATCGCACAGTTCCTGCACCTCTGGGAGCTGGTGGCTGGAGAGCAGCACGGTGATGCCTTGCTCGGCCAAGCGGCGGATCAGCTCGCGCATGTCGCGCATGCCCGCGGGGTCCAGGCCCGTGGCGGGCTCGTCGAGGATCAGCAGGCGCGGACGACGCAGCAGCGCGGCGGCGATGCCGAGCCGCTGGCGCATGCCGTGGGAGTAGCCGCCGACCTTGTGCGCGGCACGCGGGGTCAGCTCGACGACGGCGAGCACCTCGTCGATGCGCGCGCTCGCCCCGTCGCCGTCGAGCGCGGCGAGCAGCTCGAGGTTCTTGCGGGCGCTCAGGTAGGGGTAGAAGCGCGGCGCCTCGACGAACCCCGCGACGCCCTCCAGGGCGCGTGCGCCGTAACGCACAGGGTCGCGCCCGAACAGCTCGACGGTTCCCTCGCTCGGCATGATCAGCCCGAGGGCCATGCGCAGCGTGGTGGTCTTGCCCGCGCCGTTGGGTCCGAGGAACCCGTAGACGTCGCCGGCGTGGACGTTCAGGTCGATGTGGTCGACCGCGAGCACATCGTCGTAGCGCTTGACCAGCCCCCTAGCCCTGACGGGCTGGGCGTCGTCGCTCACCGCTACAGACCCCGTGCGACTTCTTCAATCTCTGCGGGACCGACGGCGCCGGCGACCACGTAGCGAACGCCGGAGCGCACGAACGTGAGGACCGTGCCGAGCTCGGTGCGCAGCTCCTCGGCGCTCACGCCGTCGATCTGCACCTTGGGCAGCGGGCCGAGCGATTCGCTCGTGCCGGTGGAGTCGCCCTTGCTCTTGGCTTCGATCACGGCGATCGTGGCGGGGCCTTCTCCGTGGGTGGTGACGCTCGGCCGTTCGCCTTTGTCGTGGCCGGTGGGCGTGTGGCCGGCGCCTTCCGCGAGCTTGATTTCTTCGATCTTCGCGTCGGCGGGCGGCGTGAAGGAGAAGACGGAGCTTTCCACTGGGCCGAAGGACACTTCGCTGGCGGCCAGTTCGATGACCGGCGAGCTGCTGGCCGACGAGTAGACGGCGGTGCGCAGCGGCACGCCGTTGTCGGCGTCCCACGACAGCTCGGCGCCGCCGAGCAGGCTGCCCGTTTCCCTGGGCGAGATGCGGACGGTGTAGGCGGGCTGGCCGGCGACGTCGGTGGGGTTGGCGGGCGAGACGACGGTGTGCTCGCTCAGGCGGCCGATGGCTTCTTCGATCTTGGCGACGCTCGGGGCTTCGTGAGGCTGGTGCGGTGGGGCTGTTTCGTCGCCGGTGTCTTCGTGAGCGGGCGGCGTGTAGCGATGGAGCGTGTTGGTGGCGGCGTCGTAGAGCTGGAGCGTGTGGCCGTCCCACAGCACCTGCGTGTCGCCGTCTTCGGATTGCAGCTCGAGACGCGCGTGTCCGTCCTTGGACAGCCACAGCCGCCCGGAGGCGCCGGTGAGGAGTGGGTTGGAGGTGATTTCCCCCGCCGGGGACGACGCGTTGCCGCCCGCGCCAGCATCGCCACTCGTGAGGTTGGCGCCTTCGAGCAGGTGGTCGGTCCAGGTGATGCTGGCGCTCACCCCTTGCACGGGGTGCGTCCTGCCGCCGGCGAGCGCGTCGTGGACGGCCTGCGCGAGCGGCTTGGGCGGCGGCGTGGGCCCGGCGCCGAGCGCGAATGCGAGCGCGGTGGCTGACACGCCGATGGCAAGCACGAGCGCGCACAAAAGCAGGAGGCGCGAGATGGGGAGGCGTCGCAGCAGGTTCATGGCCAGCGGATCCACGTCCTTGGGGTAGCCGTACACCTCCAGGGTATCGCGCCGCGTTCACGGCGAGTGAACGCGGGGAAGCACGCGTGGCGGCGGCCTTCGAGCGGGCGCACCGCGGCATCCGCGGACGCTCGACGGCGCCACCCGATATCTTCTGCGCCGATGAGTCCGCCGCCACAGGAATCGAAGGCCGCCAACCGCCTGATCACGCTGGGCGTGATCGTGGCGTTCGCGTTCGGCCTGGTGGTCCCGGCGCTGGTGCTCGCGCACAACGGCGAGGACGCGGGCAGCGAAGCGGTGGGGGTGCACCTGACGGCCAATCAGACAAAAGGGCGCGAACTGTTCGCGCACACGTGCAACGTCTGCCACACGCTGGCGGCGGTCAAGTCGGTGGGCCGCATCGGCCCGGACCTGGACGTGCTGGTGCCGACGATCGGGGGCTACGAAGAGCGCAAGGCGTTCGTGCTGAGCACGATCCTGGAAGGGCCGGCGCTGGGCAAAGGCAACATGCCGGGGGATCTGTTCGTGGGCAAGGAAGCGGAAGACGTCGCCGAATTCGTGGCGGCGGTAGCCGGCCACCACTGAGCGGCCGGCGGCCTGCTCGGGTGCGTGTTTAGCCAGCCGTCGATAGCAGCGCGCTTGGGCCGCCAATAAGATCCGCTTGGATGGCAGAGGGGCCGAAGACCGCGCAGGACGTGAAGGCACTGGTGCAGGAGCGGAACATCCGCTTCATCCGCCTGTGGTTCACGGACATCCTGGGGCAGCTGAAGTCGTTTTCGATCAACGCGCAGGAGCTGGACGACGCGTTTGACGCGGGGATGGGCTTCGACGGCTCGTCGATCACGGGCTTCAACGCGATCGAGGAGTCGGACATGATCGCGATGCCCGACGCGAGCACGTTCGCGGTGCTGCCGTGGCGCCCGGAGGAGCAGGGCGTGGGGCGGATGTTCTGCGACGTGATCACGCCGGAGAAAACGCCGTACGAGGGCGACCCGCGTCACGTGCTGCGCCGCGCGGTGCAGCGGGCGCAGGACATGGGCTTCGAGACGTTCAACGTGGGCCCGGAGCTCGAGTACTTCCTGTTCAAAGACGCGCGCTCGACGGAGGTGCTCGACCAGGGCGGCTACTTCGACCTGACGACGCTGGACGCGGGCTCGGACGTGCGCCGCGAGACGGTGCTGGCGCTCGAGCAGCTGGGCATCCACGTGGAGTACACCCACCACGAGGTGGGGCCCTCCCAGCACGAGATCGACATGCGCTACGCGGACGCGCTGAAGATGGCGGACGACTGCATGACCTACCGCATCACGGTGAAGGAGTACGCGATGAAGTACGGCTGGCACGCGACGTTCATGCCCAAGCCGCTGTTCGGCGAGAACGGCTCGGGCATGCACACCCACCAGTCGCTGTTCGCGGGCGGCAAGAACGCCTTCTACGACCCCGACGACCAGTACTTCCTCTCGGACGTGGGCAAGGCGTTCATCGCCGGCCAGCTGAAGCACGCGCGCGAGATCTGCTCGATCTTCGCCCAGTGGGTCAACTCGTACAAGCGCCTGGTGCCCGGCTTCGAGGCGCCGGTGTACGTGGCGTGGTCGCGGCGCAACCGCTCGGCGCTGGTGCGCGTGCCGCTGTATCACCCCGGCCGCGAGAAGGCCACGCGCATGGAGCTGCGCTGCCCGGACCCGGCGTGCAACCCCTACCTGACGTTCGCGGCGCTCCTGCAGGCTGGCCTGGAGGGGATCGAGAAGGGCTACGAGCTGCCGGAGCCGATGGAGAAGAACCTGTACCACGTGTCCGCCGAGGAACGCCGGCGCCTGGGCGTGGAGCAGCTGCCGGAGAGCCTCGGCGAAGCGATCGAGCTGACGGCGGAGTCGGAGCTCGTGCTGCGCACGCTCGGCGAGCACATGTTCAACCGCTACGTGGAGATCAAGCGCCAGGAGTGGGACGACTACCGCGTGACGGTCACGCAGTGGGAGCTCGACCGCTATCTGGCGATCCTGTAGGCGCTCGATCTATTTGACGAGCCTCCGCCTGTCGGCTCCGGCTGGCTGGCGTCGGCCGTGTCGATGCACTACGGCGTGGCGGCGGTCTCTGTCGCGATGTGCAGCGCGGAGCCCTGCATCCATCCGGCGATCGCGTTGGGACCGGAGCCAGCGAGCACCAGCTGTCCGTTCCCTTCTCCGCATTCCCCCTTCGCGGGTGTGTAGCTATCCGAGACCGCACGCACTTGAGCCGCCGCCGTGCCGAGCGCTCCGGTGGCGGCATAGACGCGCTGTCTGCAGTGGGGTTCGTCCTGGACCCAGAGCGCGAGCGTGGTGCCACCGGCAGTGGTGATTTTGGGGGGCCCGGAGAGGCCGGGGCCGACGGAGAGCTGGACAGGTGCCTGAAAGTCGCCGGCGCCTGCTGGGCGCACGGCTGCCAGGATGGTCACGGATTGGACTGCCCCTTCTTCGCCTGGGCCGGGAGGGGCTGGGAGCCTGAGGATGCTGTCCCATATGGCAACCCGTTCGCCGCCCGCCGGAAACGCGATGTCAGGGCCACCGTATTCGTGCGTGAACTGTCCGCCGGTCGATTGCGAGGGCAGTGGGATGGTCGGCGCGGACGGGCCGAACATGCCATCGGGTAGCTGTTCGGCCATCCCGTCTTCTTCGTTTTCCTCCTGGGAGGCGTCGAAGTCGAGCGCGGCACCGCCAGGGCCGGCCACCACCTTTGCGGCGCGTATGAAGGCGGCTTTGCTCGGCTCAATTGCCTGCGCCGCCGCGAAAGCTCGCGCGGCGGGAGTGAGCTGCGAGACATCCTGCGGGTACTTGACTCCCTGTGGCGCCAGGGGAGGGAAGGCGACCAGGACATCGCCAGCTTCGGTCTCGGCCATGCTTACGCCTGCGCCAGGGCTACTGGTCGCTATGGGGCCGATCACAGGCTGGCCGCCGTGGGGGGACAGGAGCGCAAATTCGATCCTGGTCTTGAGCGGGGTGAGAACGTATTCGAGCGTCTTTGAGCAGATGACGACGACGCGTCCGTCCGGCTGAACCTTCAGCCCTTCCGGGACGAAGCAGTCGATCGGCACTCGCATCGCGCGGCCGAACGGCCGCCCTGGGCGGGCAATGCTCACGTACAACGACTGGACGTTCGGCTTGGCGAGCGAGCACCACGCAACCGCGGCGGTTCCATTCGCCCCGACCGCCGCGACTGGGCCCACACCGTCAACGCCCAGCACCTGCACCCCGTGCCATCCGTGAGCCACCGCACCCAGCCGCGCCTCGACGAGGCCGTAGGTGCCGGTGGACCCGCACGATGGATACCGGTCAGGTTCGAGCTCGCCTCGGACCGCGTCCCACGCGGCCAACATGCGCCCCTCGGCGGACACGGCCACAGTCGGTTCGCTCACTCGCTCGCGCAGCGGTGAGACGATGCTGCTCGGCGTCAGCGCCGGCGCCCCCAGCGCGGGTGCGGCACCTGCGAAGGCCCCGAGCACAAACGAAAGCACCCCCGCTCGTCGCCTCATGCCCATACGACCGTTATCGGCTACAAAAGTTGCTGTGTGAGCTGGTGGAGACCGATCGGGGATTGAGGCCGTTCTGCGTTTCGCACCCGTGAACACATAACTCGAAACAGCCGTGCGCGTTCCCGTGATTTCACCTTCGCCGTGAGATGCGGCGCAGTGCACGAGTGTTTCGAAGTTCGCCAATTCAGCGTTCACCGCCCCGCCGCTGGTCGTGAAGCTGATCGGCAGACTTTTGCCGGGAACCACGAATTCGAGCACCCGGTGCGTGGAGCGGTGGCAATCCATTGAGAGAACGGAGACAATCACCGCGCAAATGATCTAATCATCCGGTGCTCGGTGGTGTCGCGCAGGCGATCGGCCGGGCGGGCGCCAGGGACCAGTGCAGCGCCTGCAGCATATGCCCGAACGCACCAGGATGGCGCGGCGCGATCTCAGCGACGAGCGCCATCGCGCCCAGCGCGTGGCGCTCGTACTCGTCGTTGCCCGTCAGCTGCGCCAGGCGCAGCAGGCCGGCGGCGGCGCTCGAGGAGCCCGAGGGGATGGGGGAGTCCTCGAGGTCCTTGCGCCGCGCGATCAGCGGTTCGCCGTCGGCGGCGGTGGAGAAGAAGCCGCCGTGCTCGGGGTCGGCAAAGCGCGCGATCAGCTCGTCGGCCAGGGCGACCGCCTGGTGGAACCAGCGCTCTTCGCAGCTCGCTTCGAACAGCGCGATCAGCGCCTCCAGCAGGAAGGCGTGGTCCTCCAGGTAGGCCTCGATCTTGGCCTGCCCGTGGTTGTAGCTGCGCAGCAGCCGGCCGTGCTCGTCGCGCATCTCGCGCTGCAGGAACTCCGCGCAGGCAACCGCCGCGTCCATGTAGCGGCGGGCGTCCGCGCCGGCCCCACCGGCGGGCGCGCCTGCGCCGTCAGCGCGTCCCTGCGCGTTCGCGAGGGCGGCGCCGGTCTCCGCGAGCGCGCCGATCATCAGCGCGTTCCAGCTCGTCAGGCGCTTGTCGTCGAGCGCCGGGCGTGTGCGCCGTTCACGCGCCGCCAGCAGCCGCTCGCGGATGCGCGCTTGTACCGGCGCCAGCGGTTTGGGGCCGTGCCCCTGCAGCACGTTCAAGCCCGGCTGCGGATGGTGCGGATCTTCGAAGTTGCCCTGCTCGGTCGCGGCGAACCACGCGATCGCCGCGTCGGCGTCGTCGCCGAGCACCTCGTGCAGCTCGGCCAGCGTCCACACGTAGAAGCGCCCCTCCACGCCCTCTGAGTCGGCGTCGAGCGCCGAGTAGAAGCCGCCCTCCGGCCCGTGCATCTCGCGCAAGGCCCAGTCGAGCGTGTCCCTGCACACCGCCAGCAGGCGCGCGTCTTGCGCGGCCTGCCAGCCGTGCAGGTAGGCGCACGCGAGCAGTGCGTTGTCGTAGAGCATCTTCTCGAAGTGCGGCACCGTCCACGCGGCGTCGACGCTGTAGCGTGCGAACCCGCCGGCGAGCTGGTCGTGGATGCCGCCGCCGGCCATCGCCTGCAGCGTCTGCAGCGCCATCGCCTGACCGCGCCCGCCGGTCGCTCCGCCGGCCGCTCCACCGTCCGCGCCGCCGGCCGCTCCACGCCCGAGCAGCAGGAACTCGAGCACCGGCGCCTGCGGGAACTTCGGCGCGTAGGCGGGCGGCGCTCCAAACCCCCCGCGGCGTGCGTCGTAGCTGTCGGCCAGTCGCGTCACCGCTTCCTCCAGCGCCCGCTCGCTCGGCCTCTCGGCCGACGGCGTCAGCCGCGCGGCGCCCGACAATCGCTCGCGCACCCGCTCGCCGCCCGCGCGAATCTCCTCGCTGTTCTGCTCCCACGACTCGGCGATCGCCTGCAGCACCTGCGTCCACGCGGGCATGCCGTGGCGCGGCTCGGGCGGGAAGTAGGTGCCGCCGTAGAAGGGGAGCTGCTCGGGGGTGAGGAACACGTTCAGCGGCCAGCCGCCGCGCCCGGTCATCCCCTGCACGGCCTCCATGTACAGCGCGTCCACATCCGGGCGCTCCTCGCGGTCCACCTTCACGCACACAAAGCCCTCGTTCATCACCCGCGCGGTGGCCGCGTCCTCGAAGGACTCGTGCTCCATCACGTGGCACCAGTGGCAGGCGGAGTAGCCGATCGACACCAGCACCGGCTTGTCCTCGGCGCGCGCTCGCGCGAACGCCGCCGGGCCCCACGGCAGCCATTCGACGGGGTTCTCCGCGTGCTGGCGCAGGTACGGCGAGGTCTCCTGCGCGAGCGCGTTGGGCACCGGCTCAGCGTAGCCCGGCGCGGGGCAGCGAGCGTGCGACGGCTTCCAGCGACGGCCATTCGCCGGCGCCGCGCCGCGAGAGCTTGACCGTGGCGATCGCAATGTCGAAGCGCTTGCCGCCGAGCGTGCCGGTCGCACGTGTGGCGCCGGTGCCGAAGCGGACGACCCCGTGGGCGGCCTGCGTGCCCGACACGTTGATGTTGGCCGTCGCCAGCCGGTGGTCGCGGATCGGGAACGTGGCGGTCAGCTCGACGCCCGGCACCAACGAGAAGTCCTTGAGGGTGAGCGCCGACTTGGTGATCTTCGCGTAGCCGCCGCGCAGGCCGCCGAAGCTCGAGCCGCTGGGGAGTTCCTGGTTGGCCTGCAGCGTGGCCGCGATCACCTGGCGGTTGAGGTCGAGCAGCGTGTCGAGCACCACCACGAGCGTCTGCCCCGGCCGGCCGCCCAAGCCTGCCGGGGGCCGCACGGCGGCGAGCTTGGTGGGTGTCACGGGGGTGGGCGCGAACAGGTTGGTGGTGCTCGTGCACGGCTGCACCGGCTCGCTTGCGAAGAAGCTGCTCACCGCCAGCTCAGCGCAGTCGCTGAGGTCGCTGCCGAGCACCGAGTGGCCGGTGAAGGGCACGAGCAGCAGCTGGGAGTCGGGTATTTCCGCGGCGACCGCGCGTGCGTACGCGGTCGGCGTGCGCATGTCCTGCTCGCCGGAGAGGATCAGCGTGGGGACGTCCGGCGGCGGGTTGCTCGACACCGTCGGCGGCGCCGCGTTCGGCCAGTCCTCGCATTCGAGCACCGAGCCGACGTGCAGCGCGGTGTTGGCATCGAAGGGGTAGAAGTCGCCTTCCGGCATCGCGTGCAGGGCCGCGAGCGCTTCGCTGGCGCGCGTCGCGGGTGGGGCGCTGCGCTGCCACGGGAACGGCGTGTCTTCACAGGTGGTGGTGGTGAACAGCGCGTTGTCTTCTTCTTCCTTGGCCGTCTGTTCCGCTTCGCGGTCGAGCGGCCCGTTGGGCAGGCTCGGCACGTAGCCCTGCGCGAGCAGGCTCAAGCGCAGCAGCGGGGCGGCGTCGCCGTCGAGCGCCGAGCGCACGGCGGCCGGCAGCAGCGCGCGCAGCGCGGGGTTCAGATCGCCCGCGATCAGCGTCCCGAACAGGTCCAGCTCGCTCATCGACACCGCGTGGCGATGGCCGGCGCCGTCATAGGCGTAGCCCTTGAGTTCATGGACGCGCAGCTCGGCCACCAGGCGAGCGAATTCGGCGAGCGGGTTCGCCGTGATTCCCGCGCACGCGCCGTCGCTGCACAGCTCGTCGAGCACCGGCGCGATCGCCTGAAAGCGCGCGGTCTCGAACGGTTCCGGCCCGTCCGCCGGCACGACGGAGTCCAGCACCAGCGCTTCCACGTTCTGGGGATAGCGCTCCGCGTACTCGAGCGCCACCTTGGTGCCGTACGAGGTGGCGTACAGGACGAGCTTTTCATAGCCGTACGCGCGGCGAATGGCCTCGATGTCTTCGACCGATTCCTCGCTCGTGTAGCCCCCACGCGCTTGGCCGAGCTGCAGCGCGCATTGTTCGACGAACGTCGGGAACGCGCTCGCGCTCGTCCCTTCCAGCGCCTGCAGGTCGCTGAAGATCGGGCAGTTCAGCGGGTCCGAGCGTCCGGTGCCGCGCTGGTCGAAGACGAGCAGATCGCGCGTGGACAACGCCGGGGCGATCGCTTCGGCGATGAACTTGCTGAGCGGCAGCGCCGCCTGTCCGGGGCCGCCCGCCAGCGCGAGCACCGCGTCACGGCTGGGGCTGGGGCCGGCGAGCTTGCGCGCGACGCTCAGCGAGATCGTGCCCGGCAGCGCGGCCGTGCGGTCGAGCGGCACGCTCAGCGTGGAGCACGAGAACGCGGCTTCCGTGCACGGTATGAAGCTAGAGGCGGCTGAGCAAGCGGGCCAGCAGGCGAGCGTCAGCAGCGCCGCCAGCGCCGGCGCCACGGTGGAAGCTCTCCTGCGCATCGCCCCCGACAATAGCCGCCGACGCGATCGCGCTCGTAGGTAGGCTCACGCTGCGGTCGCCGAGGCTTCCCACGAGGGCGTTGTGCGCGCCTTTGTGCAGCGTGCCGTGCACCGCAGCCGAGCCCCCCACCTGCAGGTTCGCGCTTTCCAGCTTGATCGTGCCCGACAGCGTGACCCCCGGCACGTAGGAGTAGCCGTGCAAGGTCAGTGCGCGGCTGCTCAGGGCGCCCCAGCCGGCGCGCAGCCCGCCGATCCGCAGGCTGGGGGAGAGGCCTTCCGCCGCGCCGCTCAGGGTCAGCTGCAGCTCGAGCTGACGCGAGAAGTCCGCGAGCGTGAGCGCCACCGCGTGCAGTGTGCGTCCGGTGAGACCGCTGACACCCGCGAGCGGGGAGACCTGCGCGAGGCGCACCGGCGGCAGCGGCGGCGGCGTGAAGAGGGGCGAGGTGGGCGCAGGCGCGCACGGCGCGATCGGCTTGGCCGCGAACAGCGCCTGCAGCGCCTTGCTCGCGCACGCCGTCGGCTCGGTGGTGAGCACCGAGTGGCCTGTGTCCGGCACCACCAGCAGGTGCGCGTCGGGGATCTGCGCGGCGACTTCCCTGGCGTTGGCCGTGGGCGTGCGCAGGTCATCGGCGCCGCTGAGGATCAGCGTGGGCACGTTCGGCAGCGGCGCGTCGTCGGCGGCCGGGGCAGGCGTGGTGTACGGCCAGTGCGCGCACGCCTGCACGTCGCTGAGCGCCAGCGCGTTGGCGGCGGTGAACGGCGCGAACGCGCCCGCGCCGAACGCGCGCGCTGCGTCGGTCGCTTCGGCGAGGCGCGTGCCGGGGCTGGCGCCGCGGTTCCACGGGAACTGTTGCTCTTCGCAGGTGGTGGCGTAGTACAGCGGGTTGTCGAAGTCTTCCTGGCCTTCGCCTTCCGCGTGCGACGCCGCCGCGATCAGCCGTGCGAGCGGCGCGGTGTCCCCGCGCGCGGCCGCGGCCACCGCGGTCACGAATTCGGCCCGCAGCAGCGGTGAGAAGTCGCCCGCGAGCAGCAGTTCCACGAGCTCGTTCGCGGACAGCGCGACCGCGTGCGCCTTGCCGTCCGCGTCGATCGCGCGCCCCCGCAGCGGCGCGCGATCCATGCGCGCGACGAGCTTCGCCAGGTCGGCGACGGGGTTCGCCGTCGTGCGCGTGCACGCGCGATGCGCGCACAGCTGGCGCAGGATGCGCGGAATCGCCGCGAACGTGGGGCGCTCCAGCGTTTCCGGCCCGTTGGGTGGCACCACCGAGTCGAGCACCAGCGCTTCCACGTGGCTCGGGTACTGCTGCGCGTACTCCTCCGCCACCTTCGTCCCGTAGCTCGTGCCGTACAGCACCAGCTTTTCGTAGCCGCCGGCTTCGCGGATGGCCTCGATGTCGGCGACCGTGTCCGCGGTCGTGTAGAACGCGCGGTCGGGGCCCAGCTGGCCGCCGCACGCTTCGATCAACGCGCCGAACGAGTGGTACAGGTCGGGGCGTTCGAAGGCGTGGCAGGAAAGCGGGTCGGACAGGCCGATGCCGCGTTGGTCGAAGACGATCAGATCGCGCGTCGCGGCGATCGGGCCGAGCAGTTCGGCGAACTCTTCCGCGAACGGCAGCGCCGGCTGCCCGGGCCCTCCGGCGAGCGCGACGATCGCGCTGCGCGCTTCGCCCACCGGCGCCCGGTGGCGGCGTATCGCCAGCGTCAGCGTGCCGGGGCTCGCCCCCGCGGGGTCCAACGGCACCGTCAGGTGGCCACACGCGAAGTTGTTGCTGTCGCCGCACGGGACGAACGCGATCTGCGCCTGCGCCGCCGCCGGCGACCGCACGCCCGCGAGCGCGCACGCGCAGGCGACGGCCAGCACGGCGACGAGCCTGCGTAGCGGCGGTTGCACCCATCGGAATCTAGTGACCGCGGCGGCCGTCCGTCGCCGTCGCCCGCCGGCGACGCCGGCGCCGGCCGGCCAGCGCCGCTGTAGGGTCCGTCCGTGGCCGCCCAGCGCGCGAGCATCGAAGCAGCCGGCGCGCCCGCCGCGATCGGGCCGTACAGCCATGCGGTACGCGCAGGCGAGCTGCTGTTCTGCTCCGGTCAGATCCCGCTGCACCCCGACACCGGCGAGCTCGTCGGCGAGACGCCCGCCGAGCAGGCGCGGCGCTGTCTGGAGAACCTGCAGGCGGTGTGCGACGCGGCTGGCACCACGCTCGCGCGCGCCGTGCGCGTCACCGTGTACATGCGCGATCTCAGCGCGTTCGCCGCCGTCAACGAGGTCTACGGCGAGTTCTTCGCCGGCCAGGACCCGCCCGCGCGTGTGACCGTCGGCGTGGCCGCGCTGCCGCGCGGCGCGCAGGTCGAGATCGACGCGATCGTCGCGCTGTAGCGCGCTCAGGCGGAGACCGGCGCGACCGGCGCGCCGGCGGCGTCTTCGCCGTCCGCCGGCTCGATGCTGCGCAGCGCGCGGGTCAGCAGTTCGTGCAGGGTTCTGCGCTCCTGCGCGTCCAGGGCGCTGAGCACGTCGTCCTCGATCGTCGCCTGCGCGCGCTCGGCGCCCGCCAGGGCCTTGCATCCCGCGGGCGTGATCCGCACGAGGTGGCGGCGGCGGTCGCCGGGGTCGCGCACGCGCGTGACCCAACCCAGCTGCTCGAGCTCGTTGAGCAGCAGCACGACGTTGTTGGCATCCATGCAGAACGCGTCGCCCAGCTCCTGCTGCGGGCAGGAGGCGTGGTCGTTGACGTAGCTGAGGGCGACCAGGTGGCGTAGGTGCATGCCCAGCAGCTCCTCGTTGCTGCGCCTGTATATCTGCTTCGACAACCGGCTCAGCAGCACCGCCGAGCCCGGCGCACAGCCGCCCTGGTCAACCATGTCCTGGAGTGTATCTCTCATCAATGCATCAATCATCACATTACCAACGATCGTTAATTTTATATAGATCATCCTTGCAGGAGTGATGATACATGCTATGGTGTGTTCTCCGCTACCCGGAGGTGCCCACCATGACAACCCAACCAGACCGCATCGAGACCGCCGCATCCTCGCCGCAAAGGGAGCAGGCCGCCGAGCGCAGGCGCTGGATCGCGCTCGCCGTGCTGTGCCTGGGCCAGCTGATGATGGTGCTCGACGCGACCATCGTGAACGTCGCGCTGCCCTCCATCCAGCGCGACCTGCACTTCAGCCAAGGCAACCTCACGTGGGTGATCAACGGCTACCTGATCACGTTCGGCGGCCTGTTGCTGCTGGCGGGCAGGATGGGCGACCTGGTTGGGCGCAAGAAGGTGTTCCTGACTGGGCTCGTGCTGTTCACGCTCGCTTCGATCGTGTGCGGCACGGCGGGCAGCCAGGCGATGCTGATCGGCGCGCGGCTCGTGCAGGGCGTCGGCGGCGCGGTCGCCTCGAGCGTGATCCTCGCGATCATCGTCACCGAGTTCCCCGAGCGCGCCGAGCAGGCGAAGGCGATGGGCATGTACGCGTTCGTGTCCGCCGGCGGCGGCTCCATCGGCCTGCTGGCCGGCGGCGCGCTCACCCAGTCGCTGAGCTGGCACTGGATCTTCTTCGTCAACGTCCCCATCGGCGCGATCGCCTTCGTGCTCGGCTCCGCGCTGATCGTCGAGAACCGCGGCATCGGGCTGTCCGGCGGGGTGGACGTGCTCGGCTCGATCCTGATCACGCTCGCCACCATGCTCGGCGCGTTCGCGATCGTCAAGTCCAGCGAATACGGCCTCTTCTCCGCGCGCACGCTCGGCGTGGGCAGCGCCTCGCTGGTGCTGCTCGCCGCCTTCCTCACGCTCGAGGGGCGCCTGGCGAACCCGATCATGCCGCTGCGCATCCTGCGCCTGCGCACGCTCATGGGCTCCAGCCTCGTGCGCGGCCTGCTCGTCACCGGCATGTTCTCCGCCTTCTTCCTCGGCGCGCTGTACCTCGAGCGGGTGCTCGGCTACGACGCCATCGACACCGGCCTCGCCTTCATGCCGCTCACGTTCGCCATCGCCGCCATGTCCATGGGCATCTCCGCGCGGCTCGTCGAACGCTTCGGCGCCGTCGCCACGCTCGCCGGCGGGCTCGCGGGGATCATCGCCGGGCTGCTGCTGCTGGCGCACGCCGGCGTGCACGCGAGCTACTTCCCAGGGCTGTTCTTCGCGTTCCTCACGCTCGGCCTCGGCGCCGGCGCCTCGTTCCTGCCGCTGCTGACGATGGGCATGGCCGACGCCCCCCAGCGCGACGCCGGCCTCGCGTCGGGCATCATCAACGTCTCCGTGCAGCTGTTCGGCGCCATCGGCCTCGCCACGCTCGGCACGATCGCCACCGACCACACCAAGGCGCTCAGCCACAGCGGGCACCCGCTCGTCAGCGCGCTCACCGGCGGCTACCACCTCTCCTACGTGGTCGCCGCCATCCTCGTGGCCGGCGGCATCCTCGCCGCGTTCCTCGTGCTGCGCACGCCCGGCAGCAGCCAGCCGCAGGAGGTCCCCGACGCCGAGCGCGCGAGCGCCGAGCTGGCCGAGCCGATCGCGCAGGCGGCGTGAGCTCGCGCGCCGGGCGTCTCAGCGCGCGCCCGTGCGCAGCTCCGCGCGCTTGACCTTGCCCGACGCCGTCTTCGGCAGCTCGGCCACGAAGTCGACGATGCGCGGGTACTTGTACGGCGCGGTCTCGCGCTTGACGTGCTCCTGCAGCTCGCGCACCAGCTCGCGCGAGGGGGCGTGGTCGCCGTCGCGCAGCACCACCACCGCACGCACCACCTGGCCGCGCTCCTCGTCGGGCGCGGCCACCGCCGCCGCCTCAGCTACGGCGGGGTGGGAGACGAGCGCGGACTCGACCTCGAACGGGCCGATGCGATAGCCGGCGGAGACGATCACGTCGTCGGCGCGGCCCTCGAAGTACAGCCAGCCGTCGTCGTCCTGCGTGACACGGTCGCCCGTGTGCCACGGGCGGGCGGGGTCCGATCGCCAGTCGTCGATCCGCCAGGCGCCGTCCTCGCCGCGATCGACGTGCTCGCCGAGGTAGCCGAGGAAGAACGTGGGCACGCTGGCCGGCGCGACCGTCAGCTCGCCGTCCTGGATGCTCAGCTGCATCCCCGGCAGCGCCCTGCCCATCGAGCCGGGCCGCGCGGGAGCGTCCAGCGGCGTGCCCGTCGTCTGCCCGGTCTCCGTCTGGCCGTAGCCGTCGCGGATCTCCAGGCCCGTCGCCTCGTGCCACGCGCGCAGCACCTCCGGGTTGAGCGCCTCCCCCGCGGCGACCATGCCGCGCAGGTCCTGCAGCGGGCGCAGCTCGGCGCGCTTGGCGATCACGCGGTACTCGGTGGGCGCCATGCACAGCACGTTCACGCGCTCGCGCTCCAGCAGCTCCAGGCGCTCGTGCGGGTCGAAGCGCGCGTCGTGCAAGAGCGCCGCCGCCCCCGTCGTCCACGGCGCGATGAACACGTTGCGCGCCGACTTGGACCAGCCGCTCGCCGCCGTGCACCACACGAGCTCGCCGGGGCGCGCGCCCAGCCAGTGCGCGGCCTGCACGCGCTGGCCGGTCAGATAGCGCTGCGCGTGCACCACCGCCTTCGGCGCGCCCGCCGTGCCGCTGGTGAACGTGATCAGGCACGGGTCGGTCTCGTCCAGCTCCACCGCCGGCGCGGGCTCGCCGGCGAAGAGGCTGTCGTCGGGCACGTACAGCACGCGACACGCGGGCTGCGCCGCCTGCAGCTGCTCGCGGTTGCGCACGTCAGAAACAATCACCGCCGGCCGCGTCACAGCGATGCGCAGGCGCAGGTCCTTGGCGCGCAGCTGCTCGGTGCACGGCAGCGCCACCGCGCCGATGCGCATGCAGGCGAGCATGCTCAGCACCCACTCCGGGCGGTTGCCGATCAACGTCATCACCACGTCGCCGCGACGCACGCCAAGGCGCTGCAGCGCTCCCGCCGCGCGCGCCGAACGGTCGGCCACCTCGCCGAAGCTCCACTCCCGCCTGCCGCCGTCGCGAGCGAGCTCCAGCAGGGCCAGCTGGCGCCGCTCGCGCGGCGCGAACACATCGCGCGCGAAGTTCACGCCGGTATTCTCCCCGCTAACGCAAAAACGAACCCGGAGCGCTAACAGAATGGCCGTAGCCGCCTCCCAGTACACCGAGAAGACCGACGAGCAGAAGGCGATCACCGAGATGGTGCATCAGTTCGCCGACGAGCAGATCCTGCCCAACGCCGAGCACTTCGACCACGAGGACACGTTCCCCGAGCCGATCGTCGAGCAGATGAAGGAGCTGGGCCTGTTCGGGGTGACGATCCCCGAGGAGTACGGCGGCATGGGGCTCGACCTGACGACCTACGCGATGATCGTGGAGGAGCTCTCGCGCGGCTGGATCTCGATCTCGGGCGCCATCAACACGCACTTCATCGGCTCCTACCTGCTGATGAAGTTCGGCAGCGAGGAGCAGAAGCACAAGTACCTGCCGCGCATGGCCACAGGAGAGATGCGCGCCGCCTTCTCGCTGTCCGAGCCCGAGCTCGGCTCGGATGTGCAGGCGATCAAAACCTCGGCCAAGAAGCTCGAGGACGGCAGCTACGAGATCAACGGCCAGAAGATGTGGGTGACCAACGGCCTGCTGTCAAGCCTCGTGTTCGTGCTCGTGAAGACCGACCCCGACGCCGAGCCGCGCCACAAGGGCTTCACGTGCTTCATCGCTGAGAAGGAGCCCGGTGCGAGCGAGAACACGGGCCCCTACGCGGGCTTGAACGTGCCGCCGAAGATCAAGAAGCTCGGCTACAAGGGCGTCGAGTCCACCGAGCTGGTGTTCGACGGCTACCGCTGCCCGGCCGAGAACGTGCTCGGCGGCGAGCAGGAGGGCCTGAACAAGGGCTTCGCGCAGATGATGGACGCGCTGGAGGTGGGGCGCGTGAACGTCGCCGCGCGCGGCGTCGGCATCGCCCAGCGCGCGCTCGAGCTCGCGCTGCGCTACTCGCAGGAGCGCAAGACCTTCGGCAAGCCGATCGCCGAGCACCAGGCGATCCAGTTCAAGCTCGCCGACATGGCCACGCAGGTGGAGGCCGCGCGCCTGCTCACGCTGCGCGCCGCGCGCCTGAAGGACGCGGGCGAGCGCTCGGACCTGGAGGCGGGCATGGCCAAGCTGTTCGCCTCCGAGGCCGGCCGCTTCTGCGTCGAGGAATCGTTTCGCATCCACGGCGGCTACGGGTACTCCAAGGAGTACGAGATCGAGCGCCTGTACCGCGATGCGCCGCTCCTGCTGATCGGCGAGGGAACCTCCGAGATCCAGCGCATGGTGATCGGCCGCAAGCTGCTGCAGCGCCATAAGATCTGACATCACAACTCAACGGCCGCGCAGCCGGCCGGGAGGGGAGACGACCCCACATGGCCGATGACGCCAAGTCTCTGATCGAACTCGCCACCCGCAGGTTCATCGGCGAAGTGCCCGCGCTCGAGCCCATGAAGCTGGTGGTGGGCGTCGAACTGCGGGGCCGCGGCGACGTGCAGCACTTCCGTCTGGAGATGCCAGGGGCCAAGGTCACCAAGGGCCCTGCGGCGGACGCGCGGATACGCGTGGACATGCGCCGCGAGTTCTTCAACGTGATGGCGCGCGAAGGCAAGGTGGCGGACTGGATCGAGGCGTTCACCTACGGTCAGGCCAAGGCCTCCGGGCCCGAGCAGATCCTGCGCCTGATCAACAACGTGGTCGAACGCCAGCAGGAGCGCGAACGCACGCCCAAGGCGCGCAAGCACGCCTGAAGCCGGCCATGCTGGTGCATCAGATATGATGTGCTAGATCGATCATGGCGTATAAAGCTTTATAGATGATGTCGCTCGACGGTCTGCTGACGAACGACGCGGTGCTGGCCGAGCTCGGCCGACGGCTGGAGAGCCACCGCCTGCAGCGCAACCTCACCCAAGCCGAGCTCGCCCACGAAGCGCAGGTCGGCCGCGCGACCCTGCAGCGCCTGGAGCGTGGGCGGTCGGTGCAGACGGAGTCGCTGATCAAGGTGCTCCGCGCACTCGAGCTCCTCCCGGCGCTCGACGCCGCCGTGCCTCAGTCCGTCGAGCTGCCCATCGCCGAGCTGGAACGCCAGCAAAGACGCACCCGACAACGGGCCAGCGGACGCCGCACGGACCACCACACCCGCCCGCAGCGCGAGTCCCGCCAGCCAAGCGGGCCCCGCCAGCCAAGCGAGTCCCGCCCGCGGCGCGAGTCACGACCCCGACGCGAGCCGTGGCGGTGGGGCGATGAGCCCCAAGCGGGCGCATGACCGTCGCCGAAGTGAGGCTGTGGGGGAGCCGCATCGCAGCGGTCTCGATCGCGGAGGGCGCCCGCTATGCGACGTTCCAATACGACCCTGCGTTCGCGCGCAGCGGCGTGCAGGTCGCGCCCGTGCGCATGCCGCTGCGCGAGCAGCCCTACCGCTTCCCCGGACTGCCGCAGGACGCCTTCGCCGGTCTGCCGGGCATGCTCGCCGACTCGCTGCCCGACCGCTGGGGCACCGCGCTCGTCAACGCGTGGCTGGCGTCGCAGGGACGCGACGAGACGAGCTTCGACGTTGTGCAGAGGCTCTGCTACGTGGGCACGCGCGGCATGGGCGCGCTGGAGTTCCAGCCCGCCCACGAGCCCGTCAGCCCGCCCTCTGAGGACCTGCAGTTCGACGCGCTCGTACGCCTGGCCGGCGAGGTGCTCTCCCAGCGCGAGCGCTTCGTCGCCGAGCTCGCGAAAGATCCCGAAGAGGACGCGATCAAGGCGATCCTCGCGATCGGCACGTCGGCCGGCGGCGCGCGCCCGAAGGCGATCATCGCCTACAACGAGGCCACCGGCCAGGTGCGCTCCGGGCAGGTGGAGGTGGATGAGGGCTTTCGCCACTGGCTGCTGAAGTTCGACGGCGTCGCCCGCGCGGGCGACCACGGGCTCACCGACCCCAAGGGCTGGTGTGCGGTCGAGTACGCGTACTCGCTCATGGCGGGCGCGGCCGGAGTGGAGATGAGCGAGTGTCGCCTGTTGGCGGAGCACGGGCGCAGGCACTTCATGACGCGGCGCTTCGATCGCCCGGACGCCGGCGGCAAGCTGCACATGCAGAGCGTCGGCGCGCTCGAGCACGTGAGCTACAACGAGCCCGGCGCGTACAGCTACGAGCAGGCGCTGCTGCTCGTCCGTCGCCTGCGGCTCGGCGCGGCAAGCAGCGAGCAGCTGTTCCGCCGGATGGTCTTCAACGTGGTCGCGCGCAACCAGGACGATCACGTGAAGAACATCGCCTTGCTGATGGATCGCAGCGGCGCGTGGGCGCTGGCGCCCGCCTACGACGTCACCTGGGCGTGGCAGCCGGGCAACCCGTGGCTTGGCAGCCACCAGATGTCGATCAACGGCAAGCGCGACGGCTTCAGCGTGGCCGACCTGCGCGCGGTTGCGCGTGTCGCCGGTCTCAAGCGTGGCCGCGCCGACGCAATCCTCACGGAGGTGACCGGCGCGGTTGGGCGCTGGCGCACGATCGCCGCGGAGACAGAGCTGGACGAGCAGATGACCGAGCAGATCGCCCGCTCGCACCGCCTCAGCCTGCCGCTGAGCTGAGTGAGAGCGCCTGGCGGCAGCGTCAGTGGTAGGACGACAGCTGCTCGGCCAGGAACGCCAGCGAGGCGAGCAGGCAGATGCACATGACTATGAGCGAGAAGTTTTCGTTCATGGCGCCTGCCATCAAGACTAATGGACCCGGTGGTCAGCCGGCGAGCGTGAAGCGCAGCCCGGCGCGCGCGAAGCGCTCCGCCGTGTCCGTGCCAAGCGCTGCGGCCGGCGTCAGGCAGCCGCCGCGCGCGGGCGTTTGCCCGGCTTCAGCTACACCCGTTACAGCGCCGTGCCGTCCTCGTAGAGCTTCAGGACGCGCACTGGGTGGGTGGGATCCGAAGCAACCGCGTCCAGGCACAGCCGGCACAGCACGCACTCGTCGAGGTTCTGCTCCACGATTTCCACGCGTCCGCCGGCGTCGGCGAAGATGTCCACCGGGCAGACCTCCGCCAGCTTGGCCGCGACCGCCGCGTCGCCCGCGAGCGCGTCGTCGACTTCTACGGCGATGAACGTCCCGTCCTTGCGCATCAGGCCGCGCCCCGCTCGGCGATCTTCGTCTGGATCATCCCCGGGATGTCCTCGATCCGCTCGGCCACCGCGATGCCGGCCTGCGCCAGGCGGGCGATCTTCTCGGATGCGGTGTCCTGGATGCCTTCCACGATCGTGCCCGCGTGGCCGAAGCTCATGCCGGGCATCTCGTCCATGAAGCGCCCCGCCATGAACGCGACGATCGGCAGGCGCGAGTTGTTGTCGGTCACCCAGCGCGCAAGCTCCGCCTCCATGCGCCCGCCCGGCTCGGTGTAGATGACGATGCCCTGCGTCTGGGCGTCGGCCTCGAACAGCGGCATCAGCTCCGCGTAGCTGGAGCCGATGATCGCGTCGCCGCCGATCGACACCGCCGTCGATTGCCCGAGGCCGGCGGCCGACAGGGTGGAGGACATCTCCGTCGTCATCCCGCCCGAGCGCGAGATCACGCCGATCGGGCCGGGTTTGTATGCCTGCGCGGCGTTTTTCGCTGGCCCGCCGATGCCGCCCATCTTGATCACGTCCGGCACGATGATCCCCAGGCAGTTCGGGCCGATGATGCGCGCGCCGCGCAGGCTCGCCAGCTCCACCATCTGCGCCACGTCGCGGCGGGGGATGCGCTCGGTGACGATCACCACCAGCTTGATGCCGTTGTCCACCGCCTCGAACACCGCGTCCTTGGTGAACGCGGGGGGGACCGTGACCACGGAGCCGTAGATCGGCGCGCCGTGGTGGGCCACCGCCTGGGCGACCGTGTCGAACACCGGCACGCCGTGCACTTCGCGCCCGAGGCGCCCGGGGGTCACGCCGCCGACGATCTTCGCGCCCTGGCCGTAGTCCAGGCACTCGCGGGTCAGGTTGACCGCCTCGCGGCCGGTGATCCCCTGGACGATGAACGTCGTGTCCGCGTCGATCAGGATGCTCACGGCCGTGCCCTCCGCGCGTCGGTTGGCGCCTGCGGCGGCGCCTGTATGACCATGGCATTGCGCTCGCAGGCGGGGCGTGTATTGCCTCGCGAACGCCGTATAACGATAGATATACAGCGATTTTTAAGGGACATATGACTCACGCCGCCCCCCCTTGGATCTTCTCCACCGCGCGGCGGGCCGCCTCGTTGAGCGACACGCTGCGGTCGGCGTAGTCGACGCCGTACTTCTCCAGGATCTTGAAGCCCTCCTCCTCCCACGCGCCGGGGATGCGGAAGATGGCGATCTGGGTCGCCGGGTCGTAGCCGAGCTCCAGGCATGCTTTGATCACGCCGCGCGCGACGATGTCCACGCGCGTGTTCGACACGATCGACATCATCACCGCGATCTTGTCCACACCCGGCTTCTGCAGCACCAGCTTTGCCAGGCCGCACGCCTTGGCCACCGAGGGGTTGCCGCCGATCTCGCAGTAGTTCGCCGGCTTGCCGCCGTGCGCGCGGACCGCGTCGAACAGCGTCAGCGAGCCGCCGCCCGCGCCGATCACCAGGCCGAGGTTGCCGTCGAACTCGGTCACGTTGCCGGCCACGCCGCGGTGGTCCTGGGCGTCTACCGCCTCGCCGGCGAGCTCGAACGGCGTCGCCTCGCGCGCCTGGCGCGTCTCCTCCTCGCCCACGCCCAGCTCTGCCAGCAGCTGCTTGTGGCGGCCGCGCGCCTCGTTCTCCATGTCCATGTGCGCGTCCAGCGCCACGAACGAGCCGTCCGCCAGGCGCCCCAGCGGGTTGATCTCCGCGAGGATCATGTCGTTCTCCACGAACAGCTTCGCCAAGCGCGTGAGGATCGGCACGAGCTTGTTGAGCGCCGAGCCGGTCACGCCGGTCGAGGAGATCACCTCCTTCGCCATGAACTCGCTGAACGGCAGGATGTTCGAGAAGTGCCGGCGGCCGACCGCCTCGGGCTGCTCCTCGGCGACCTGCTCGATGTCGATGCCGCCCACCGGCGAGAAGATCATCACCGGCTGCTTTCTGATCCCGTCCCACACGACGCCCGCGTAGTACTCCTGCTCGACCTCGGCCTTCGGGTCGACGAGCACGCCGCGCGGCATGTGGCCGTTGATCTCCAGCGCCAGGATCTCGCGCGCGTCGGCTTCGGCCTGCTCGGGCGTGTCCGCGAACTTCACGCCGCCCGCCTTCATCCGCCCGCCGGTCAGCACCTGCGACTTGATCACCGTCGGCCCGCCGATGCGCTCGGCGATCTGCCGCGCCTCGGCGGGGTCGGTGGTGAAGCCGTAGTCGGTGACGGGGATGCCGGCGCGCTTGACGAGCTCGCGCGCCTCGTACTCGAAGAACCTCATGCGGCGCGCAAGCCTATACGGCGCCGGGCGTTCACGCCGTAGCGGCCTGCTCAGCGCCAGCAGGCGCGGTCGGCGCCCAGGGCGGGCACGCCGCTGGGCCACGCGAGCGCGCGTCCGTCGAGCGAGCCCGGCGGCGAGAGGCAGCGCAGCGGTCCACAGGGGGATTGCACCTCGACCAGATAGCAACCGGGGTTGAGCTCCGATCGAGCGCGCGCGGGCTCGACCGGACGCTCATCGCGGATTGGGTGGCTCATCACCCACGCGGCGGTGCGCGCAAGCGCGACCCGCGCGTGCGCGGCGCGACCCGCGCGTGCGCGGCGCGACCCTCGCGGGTGCGCAGGGTAAGCCCGCGCAGGGCAGCGGCGGCGAGCAGGTAGCCGGTGGCGTGGTCGAGTGCCTGCACCGGCAGCGCTCCCGGAGCGCCGTCCTGGCCGCAGGCGAGCGCGATCCCGCAGGCGGCCTGGACGAGCGAGTCGAACCCGCGGCGAGTGGCCCACGGGCCAACGTCGCCCCACGCGGACAGCGTGACGGTGACCAGGTGGGGGTGGCGCTCACCCAGCGCGTGCGCGTCGAGACCGAAGGCCGCGAGCGCCCCCGGTCGGTAGCCGAGGACGAGCACGTCGGCGCCCGCCAGCAGGCGCTCGATGGCGTCGCGTCCGGCGTCGGTCGCCAGGTCGAGGTGGGCGCTGCCCTTGCCGACCATGCCGTCCAGCACCTGCAGCTCCAGCTCGGGCAGCGCGGGAGGGTCGACACGGAGCACCTGCGCTCCCAGTGCCGCGAGCATCCGTGTTCCCACGGGACCGGCGATCACACGGGTGAGGTCGAGCACGCGCAGGCCGCCACAGGGCAGCGCGCCGGGGCTGCGCAGCTGCGCCAGACGCGTTGTGCTCGGCACGGAGCTGCCGTGCTCGACGTCGAGCAGCCCGAGACCCGCGACGGCCCGGCCCTGGGGATGAGCAAGCCACTGCTCGTGCCCGCGAACCGCCGCCGCCACACCGCCCTCGGCGACGATTGCCTGCTCGAGCTCCTCGCTCGCCCTGTGTGCAGATGGCGCCTGCCATGCTTGCTCCAACGGACTCGCGGGCACGCTCGTCATGCCCTGGACGCGGCTCAGCAGTCGGCGAGCGTTCGCAGCGTCTCGCAGATCTCGTGCCGTCTGGAGCCGAGCGTGCCGGCGCGTTCGGTGAGCGACGCTTGCATGATCGTCTGGAGGTTGTCGAACGAGGCGGCGCAATCGCTGTCGAGACCCTCGCCGCGTCCCAGCGCTATCTCGGTCGGGATTCCGCGCACCGTTCGGGTGACGGGGGCGACGACAACGCGCTTGAGCACCGGCAGCGCCTGCGAACGCGTGATCACCAACACCGGTCGGCGCTTGTCTTCGGTGCCGGCCCACCAGATGTCCCCCTGCTCCGGGACGCTCACCAGGGCTCCTCTTCTATCAGCGCGCGGGTCGCCCGCTCCGCTTGTGCGAGCTCCTCGTCCGTCTCGGGACGACGTTCGTACCCCGCGACGATTTCGGCTCCTATGCGTCGCCTTCGCTGCTCATCCACCAGCTTCTCGAGCGCCACGCATCACGCCGTGGTTAGGCGGCTACCGGCGCCAGCCCGTACGCCTCCGCCAGCTCCGGGTCCTTGCGCGCGAGCATTTCCGCCAGGTTGACCATCACCTTGCACTGCTTCCAGGTGGCGTCGTCCTGCATCTTGCCGTCGATCATGTGCACGCCGCGCCCGTCGGGGATCGCCTCGATCACCTTTTTCGCGAACGCGACCTCCTCGGGGTCGGGCGAGTACACGCGCTTGGCGATCGCGATCTGGCTGGGGTGCAGCGACCACGCGCCCACGCAGCCGAGCAGGAACGACGCGCGGAACTGCGTTTCGCACCCCAGTTCGTCGCTGATGTCCCCGTAGGGGCCGTAGAAGGGGAGCGCGCCGACGGACGTGCACGCGTCGACCATGCGCGCGATCGAGTAGTGCCACGGGTCCTGCTGGTAGCTCGCCCGCGGCGCGTCCGGATCGTCGGGGTCGGGATCGGCGATCGTGCGGTAGCCGGGGTGCCCGCCGCCCACGCGCGTGGTCTTCATGCGCCGCGACGCCGCCAGGTCGGCCGGCCCGAAGCTCATGCCTTGGATGCGCGGCGAGGCGGCTGCGATCTCCTCGACGTTGGCGACGCCCTGCGCGGTCTCCAGCACGCAGTGGATCAGCAGCGGGCGCTGCAGGCCCGCCTTCGCCTCCAGCTGCGCGAGCAGGCGGTCGGCGTAGTGGATGTCCCACGGCCCCTCCACCTTCGGGATCATGATCACCTCGAGCTTGTCGCCGATCTCGCTGGCCAGCTGCATCAGGTCGTCGAGCACGAACGGCGAGGCGAGCTCGTTGACGCGCGTCCACAGCGCCGTCTCGCCGAGATCCATCTCCCTGCCGACCTTGATCAGCCCCGCGCGCGCCGCCTCCTTCTTTTCCAGCGGGATCGCGTCCTCGAGGTTGCCGAGCAGGATGTCCACCTTCGGCGCGAGGTCCGGTGTCTTCTCGACCATTTTCGGGTTCGAGAAGTCCATGAAGTGGATCATCCGCGAGGGCTTGAAGGGGATCTCGCGCGCCGGCTCGGGGGCGTCGATGGCGAGGGGCTTGAAGAAGTCGCGGGGACTGCGCACAAGGGTCTCCTGGTCGGGTTGGGGGGTGGCGCTACGATCGCTCCAGAAGGGATTATCGACGATGCGCCGTCCTATGACCATGCTGACGCTCGTGAGCGTGTGCGGTCTGCTGGCCCTGGCGGCGGTGGCGGCGCTCGGCGCCAGCCTGATCCGCAGCTCGGGCAGCTCGATGCGCAGCTGGCCGGTGACGCTCTCGCCGCAGCCCGGCGACCTGGCGCTGGCGCAGATCAGCTTCCACCCCGCGCGGCGCCTGCGCCTGTCGGCGTCGGCGCTGCGGGCCACCGTCAGCGGCCCGTTCGGGGACGACTACCTGGCCGTGGCCGGCGTGCCCGCCGCGGCGCCCAGGGTTCAACGGGCGCTCGTGCTGCTCGTCAATCGCGCCTCCCCGCTGCTCGATCCCGTGCTCGTGCACCTGAAGCTCGCCGCCAAGCGCGCGCTCGGCCCCGCGACGATCGTCACGTTGGAGAACCCGCTTACGCCCGTGAGCTCCGCGTCGGCCCGCACCGGCGCCCGCACGAAGGCGTCGCTGTGCGACCTGCCGCTGCACGGCTCCCCGCTCGCCGCCGGCCAGCTGCGCGCGCTCGGCTCACGCGGGTCGCCGCTGGACGGGTTCGCCGCTGCGAGCGCGGTGGCGCAGGCCTACGACCTCGCCTGCGGACTGCCGCACGCAAGCGCCTTCAAGCAGCTCGTCGAACGCCCCTCCGCGAGCTCGCAGCCGCCGACGCCGACCGCGCCCACCCAGCCGCCGCCGACCACGACGCTCACGACGCCCACGTCGACCACGCCCACACCGTCGCCGCCGGTGGGCACACTTCCCGGCGAAGGCTGCCAACCGGCTCCCGGCTACGCTTGTCCGGGATAATTGAGGGTGCCATGACGGCCGCGCCAGGAGAGCGCGGGGAATCGACCACTCCAGGAGAGCCCCGAAAACCGATGACCGAGACACTTGAGTTCGAGACCGACCAGGCCGCCCGCGAGGCCAGCGGCGCGCATCCGTACGGGCGCTACCTGGAGGAGTTCGAGGTCGGCGACGTCTACAAGCACTGGCCGGCGAAGACGGTGACGGAGGCCGATGACCACCTCTTCTGCCTAATCACCATGAACCACCATCCCCTGCACATCAACGACGTGTACGCGCACAAATCGCAGCAGGGGCGCAACGTGGTCGTGGGCCCGCTGGTGTACTCGCTCGCGCTCGGCATGTCCGTGAGCGACGTCAGCGGCAAGGCGATCGCCAACCTCGCCACCGAAGAGCTCAAGCACCCCGCGCCGGTGTTCCACGGCGACACGCTGTTCTGCGAGTCGGAGGTGCTGGAGAAGAAGGAGTCCCAGTCCAAGCCCGACCGCGGCACGGTCAAGGTGCACACGCGCGTGCTCAACCAGGACGGCGTGCTCGTGGCCGAGTTCAAGCGGCTGGTGCTCGTGCCGCGCAAGTACCCCGGCGTGGATTCGGCTGAGGGGAATATCGACTAGCAGCCGGACGCCGCGCGCGTCTGGGCTTGAGTCGTACGGTACGCTTTTTGCATCGTCCGCAAGGGCGTTTTCCGTTTCAGGGCAAGCACGCCCCAGGAACCGGCGTCTTTGCGACCTTCGAGACCGCGACACGAGGGAGCTGCATCCAGCCCATGAGCACAACCGCTTCTGCACCCACCACCAACGAGCGCCTGCTGGAGTGGGTCGGCGAGGTCGCAGGGCTCACCGAACCGGACGACATCTACTGGTGCGACGGCTCCGCCGAGGAGTACGAGCGCCTATGCCAGCAGCTCGTCGACGCCGGCACCTTCGAGCGTCTGTCGGACGCCAAGCGGCCCAACTCCTACCTGGCGCTGTCAGACCCCGGCGACGTGGCGCGCGTGGAGGATCGAACGTTCATCTGCTCGGCCAGCGAGCAGGAGGCCGGGCCGACGAACAACTGGCGCGAGCCGGGCGAGATGCGCGAAGCGCTGAACGAGCTGTTCGACGGCTGCATGCGCGGGCGCACGATGTACGTCGTGCCCTTCTCGATGGGGCCGCTGGGCTCGGACAAGAGCCACGTGGGCGTACAGCTCACCGACTCCACCTACGTGGCCGTGAGCATGCGCATCATGA
This sequence comes from Solirubrobacteraceae bacterium, assembly GCA_035504435.1. Classification (GTDB taxonomy): domain Bacteria; phylum Actinomycetota; class Thermoleophilia; order Solirubrobacterales; family Solirubrobacteraceae; genus Palsa-744. Next base: position 320 of record DATJRV010000075.1, on the reverse strand, counting down.
CGCGCATGGGACAGGGCGCGCTCGACGCGCTCGGCAGCACGGGCGAGTTCGTGCCCTGCCTGCACTCCGTGGGCATGCCGCTCGGCGACGGCATCGAAGACGTCCCGTGGCCGTGCAACGCGGAGAACAAGTACATCGTGCACTTCCCCGAGACGCGCGAGATCTGGTCGTTCGGCTCCGGCTACGGCGGCAACGCGCTGCTCGGCAAGAAGTGCTTCGCGCTGCGCATCGCCTCGGTGATGGCGCGCGACGCGGGCTGGCTCGCCGAGCACATGCTGATCCTCAAGCTGACCTCGCCCGAGGGTCGCAGCCGCTTCATC